>NZ_JANJGV010000004.1:0-177567 GCF_024623595.1 Microbacterium sp. zg.Y1084 | reverse complement strand
GGGGCGCGGGGCCGCCCCGCCGCCGGGTGCCCCACCCCCCGCGGTGCCCCCGGGGGGGCCCCCCCCCCCCGGCTCATCACCGACCCCCCGATCAGTGACGGCCGCTCGCCGTGGGCTGCCGATCGGCCGGCAGCTGCTCCCACTGCTTCTCGATCTCGCGCTCGGCCTTCGTGGCGATGAAGCCGGCAGGTGCGAACCGGCGCGACGGGACGGCAGGGTCCTCGTGGTCGGCGCCGCCGCCGGCGCGGATGGCCCTGATGGTGACGATGGCGGAGGTGGCGATGACGATGATCGCCAGCGTCACGAAGATGATCGACAGCGTTCCCTGCACAGCCGTGTTGCGCACGACCGCCTCCATCGCCGCCACCGTCGGCGCGGTGCCGAACGACGTCTCGCCGTCGGCGAGCGCCTGACGGAACGCGGCGTTGTTGGCCCAGTAGCCCACCTGAGGCACCGGCGAGAAGATCTTGTACATCGATGCCGTGATCGTGACGACCGCCGTGAAGCCCAGAGGCAGCACGATGATCCACAGCCACTTCACGTAGCTCTTCCCCCGCTTGGCCACGATGGCCAGCACCACCGCCAGCGCGATGGCGGCCAGCAGCTGGTTGGCGATGCCGAACAGCGGGAAGAACGTGTTGATGCCGCCGAGCGGATCGGTGACGCCCAGGATGAGGATCGCGCCCCAGCCGGCGACCATCACCGCCGTGCAGATCCACACTCCTGGTCGCCATGAGACATCGCGGAACTTCGGGATGACCACCCCGATCGAGTCCTGCAGCATGAAGCGGGCGACGCGGGTGCCGGCATCCACCGCCGTCAGGATGAACAGCGCCTCGAACATGATCGCGAAGTGATACCAGAACGCCATGAGCGCCTGGCCGCCGAGGGCCTGCTGCATGATGTGGGCGAGGCCCAGGGCGAGCGTGGGGGCACCACCGGTGCGGGAGATGATGCTCTCCTCACCGACCGCTGCGGCCGTGGACGTGAGCATCTCGGGCGTGAGGTTCACGCCCGAGAGCCCGAGGCCGTTGACGAAGGCGACCGCGCCCTCGACGGTGCCGAGGGTCGCCGCGGCCGAGGCGTTCATGGCGAAGTAGATGCCCCGGTCGATGGAGATCGCCGCCACCAGCGCCATGATCGCCACGAACGACTCCATCAGCATGCCGCCGTAGCCGATGAAGCGGGTCTGGCGCTCCTTCTCGATGAGCTTCGGGGTGGTGCCCGAGGCGATGAGGGCGTGGAACCCCGAGAGGGCGCCGCAGGCGATGGTGACGAAGAGGAACGGGAAGATCGGTCCCGAGAACACCGGTCCGAGCTCTCCGCCGGCGAACTCGCTGAAGGCCGGCACCGTGATCTCCGGCCGCACGAGCACGATGGCCGCGGCCAGCATGACGATGACGCCGATCTTCATGAAGGTCGACAGGTAGTCTCGGGGCGCCAGCAGCAGCCACACCGGCAGCACCGCGGCGATGAAGCCGTAGATGATGATGCCGACGGCGATGGTGGTGCGGTCGAGCGTGAACACCGCCGCGCCCCACTCGGTGTCGGCGATCCAGCCGCCTGCGACGATCGCCGCGATCAGCAGCACGAAGCCGATGATCGAGATCTCGGTGATGCGCCCGGGGCGGATCCACCGCAGGTAGCAGCCCATGAACAGGGCGATCGGGATCGTCATCGAGACGCTGAAGACGCCCCACGGGCTCTCGCCGAGGGCGTTGACGACGACGAGCGCGAGGATCGCCACGATGATGATCATGATGAGCAGGGATGCCAGGATCGCCGCGGTCCCGCCGATGCGGCCCAGTTCGTCGCGGGCCATCTGACCGATCGTGCGGCCGCCTCGGCGCATCGAGAAGAAGAGCACGAGGTAGTCCTGCACGGCGCCGGCCAGGATGACACCGACGATGATCCACAGCGTGCCGGGCAGATACCCCATCTGCGCGGCGAGCACGGGACCGACGAGGGGACCGGCGCCGGCGATCGCGGCGAAGTGGTGCCCGTACAGCACGCGACGGTCGGTGGGGACGTAGTCCTTGCCGTCCTGCCGGTACTCCGCCGGGGTCGCACGCCGGTCGTCGGGGCGGGTGATGTGCTTCTCGATCACCTTGGAGTAGAAGCGGTAGCCGATGAGGTAGGTGCAGACGGCCGCGAAGACGAACCAGATCGCGTTGACCGTCTCGCCGCGGACGATGGCGAGCATGACCCAGGCGACACCGCCCAGCAGGGCGATCGCGGTCCAGATCAGGATCTTCGGGAGGGTCCAGCGCGCCTCGCGCTCGAGCTCGGCTTCGGGGACGGCGACGGGAGGAAGGTCTGCGTCGGGTTCCGGCGCCGCGGTGGCGCCGCCGCGCGTGGGGGGATGAGCGGTCATCGGGTCTCCTTCGGGCACGCGACATTGCGTGCCTCCAAAGTAGGAACCGGCGCCGCTGTCGCGGTCGGCGGCGCCACGAGGATGCGACGAACGGCACAGGACGCGCGATGAACGGCAGACCCCGACCCTCGCGGAACAACGGCCCTGCCGCATACGTTGGGACGAATCGACCGGAAGGAGCCACCATGGCCCTGCTCGAAACACCGCCGTCCGTCACGCGAGACGACGAGGAGAACCGCTACGAGATCCGTGTCGCCGACGTGCTGGCGGGCTATGCCGAGTTCGAGCCCGACGGCCACGGGCGTCTGCGCTTCACCCACACCGAGATCGACCCGGCGTTCCGCGGGCGCGGTCTCGCCACCGACCTCGTCGCCGAGTCGCTGGCCGACGTCGCCGGCCGTGGCGAGGAGGTCGAGCCGCTGTGCCCCTTCGTCGCGTCCTACCTGAAGGAGAACGACGTGCCCGGGCTCACCGTGCACTGGCCGCTCGTGGAGGACCTCGGCAGCACGGACCCCGACACCGAGGACTCATGACCCGCTGGGACGCGGAGGCCGCCCCCACCGACGCGCCCACCTCCGCTGCGACGGCCACCGCCCCCGGCGCCGGGGTGCTGATGCTCGACGCCCGCGAGGTGCCGCTGGGGGGCCTGCGGGCCATGACGGTGCACCGGAGCCTGCCGCAGCGCGCCCTCCCCACGATCGGGGCATGGTGCTTCTTCGACCGGTTCGGACCGCAGTCGACGGTGATGCGGGTCGAGCCGCACCCGCACATCGGCCTGCAGACCGTCACGTGGCCGCTCGTCGGCGAGGTGCGCCACCGCGACACCCTGGGCAGCGACGTGATCGTGCGCCGCGGGTCGCTCGATCTCATGACCAGCGGCGCCGGCATCGCCCATTCGGAGTACTCGCTCGGCGACGACCCCGCACCCCTCGACGCGCTGCAGCTGTGGGTGGCGCTGCCGGAGTCGCGCCGGCACGGGTCGCCCGCGTTCGAGCAGCATGAGCAGCTCCCGGTCGTCGCGCTCGACGACGGAGCCGAGGCGACCGTCGTGATGGGGCGCTTCGCCGGCACCGCCTCACCGGCATCCGTGTACACCCCCCTCGTCGGCGCGGAGGTGCGCCTGCCCGCAGGTACCCGCGTGCACCTGCCGCTCGAGGCGGCGTGGGAGCACGGTCTGGCAGGGGTGACCGGCACGACGCTCGTACACCTCGACGGGCAGGACGACGTGCCGCTCGCCCCGCAGCAGCTGCTCTACCTTCCGCCGGGGCCCTCCGGCGTGCAGGTCACCGCCGACGAACCGGCGACCCTGTTCCTGCTGGGCGGAGAGCCGTTCGAGAGCGACATCGTCATGTGGTGGAACTTCGTCGGCCGCTCGCACGAGGAGATCGTCGAGGCACGCGAGGCATGGGAGGCCGACTCCGACCGCTTCGGGCACGTCGTCGGGCACGGCCCCGAGCGCGTGCCCGCCCCGCCGCTGCCAGGGGTGCGCCTGACCCGCCGACGGCGCCGGATCTGACCCAGGGTCTCTGAGCGGGCGCTTCCCGGTCTTTCGGTTTTCTCCGGTCGTCCTCCCGCCCGCCATGCAGGTGCCACGGCTAGCCTGGACGGGTGCCTGCGACCTCCCGACTTTCGACGCGCGTCCTGCTGACCTGCGCCGCGATCGGCGTCGCCACCGGAATCATGGCCGCCGTCGGAAGCTGGCTGACGCCCCTGGTCATCGCCGCGTTCCCGATCATCTACGGCGTCGTGCTCGGCGTGCACGTGCTGCCCGGCATCATCGCGCAGGAGGCGCTGCGCCTGCCGTGGGTGGCACTGCTCACCCACCTCATGGCCGCCCTCGTCGGGGCGGCGCTCGCGCCGCACTGGGCCCTGCGGTTCATCGGCACCGCGCTGCTGTTCGGCGGCATCCAGGAGCTCGTCGCCGCCGCCACCCGCTACCGGGTGTGGCAGGCCTGGCGCTTCTTCATCTCGGCGGTCATCCTCGGCGCCATCGTGGCGTTCGTGGTCGCGATGGTCGCCGACCTCGGCTCTCTCGCGCCGTGGGCCCAGGTGACCTACCTCTCGGTGTCGGTGCTGGGACCGGTGGCGTGGACGGCGGCCGGGCTCGCGGTCGGTCGCGGCCTGCGCAACGCGGGCGTCGCCCGCGCCGTCGCGCGCTGAGCGTGCGCGATTGGCAGCGAAGATAGGGCGGGCTACCGTGGGGGGAGACCCCGTCCCCCTGCGCTCTGGATGCCTGTGACCTCCGCTCCCCGCGACGAGTCCGCCGCGTCCGTCCCGGCGGACAGCGCCGACCCCACGCCGCCGCTGCTGCGGGTGCGCGACCTGGCCGTGCGCTACCCGGGCGCAGCGTCGTCGGCGCCGACATCGGCGACCCTCTCGATCGATCCCGGCGAGGTGGTGCTGCTGCTCGGACCGAGCGGCTCCGGAAAGTCGACGCTCGCGCTGTCGCTGAACGGGCTGATCCCGCAGGCGGTGCCTGCCGCGGTGGCGGGGAGCGTGCGGGTGGCGGGAGAGGATGCCGGCACCACCCCCGTCGCGCGACTGGCGACCCGCGTGGGCATGGTGTTCCAGGACCCCGACGCCCAGCTGGTGACGGGGACGGTGCTGGACGAGGTGGCCTTCGGACCGGAGAACCTGCGGCTTCCGGCACCCGAGGTGCTGGCCCGCGCCGAGGAGGCGCTGCGCCGGGTGGGGCTGTGGGAGCGTCGCGGCGAGAACCCCGACCACCTCTCCGGCGGCGGCCGGCAGCGCCTGGCCATCGCGTGCGCGCTGGCGCTGCAGTCGCCCCTGCTGGTGCTCGACGAGCCGACCGCCAACCTGGACCCGCGGGGCATCGAGGAGTTCTACCGGGCGTTGGGCGATATCGCCACGACCGGCGACCGGGCGATCCTGCTCATCGAGCACAACCTGGATGCCGCGATCGGCCTCGTCGACCGGGTGGTCGCGCTCGACGCCGCGGGAGGCACGGTCGTGGACGGCCCCGTCGGCGACGTGCTGCGCACCCGCGCCGCGGAACTCCACGACATGGGGGTGTGGCTGCCGACCGCGACGCTGGCGGCGCTGCGCCTGCGCCGTGCGGGATACCGTCTCGACCCCCTGCCGCTGACGCCGGGAGAGCTGCGCGACGCCCTGCAGGCCGAGCCCGCCCCGGTCACGCCGACCGGGACCGCGGATGACGCGGCGCCGGCATCCGCCCCCGCCCGCCGCCGCAACGCCCCCGTCGTGCAGGTGCGCGGACTCACCGTGGCCCGCGGGCGCCGCGAGGTGCTGCACGACGTCGACCTCGATGTGCGCGCGGGCGAGTTCGTCGCCGTCGTCGGCGCCAACGGGGCGGGCAAGACGACGCTCGTGCAGGCGATCGCCGGGGTCGTGCGCCCGCCGCGGGGGCGTGTGGAGGTCGGCGGCATCGATCCGGGCCGTGCGGACGCCCGCACGCTGCACCGTCGCATCGGCTTCGTGTTCCAGAATCCCGAGCACCAGTTCATCGCCGGCACCGTGTTCGACGAGCTCGCCCACGGCCTGCGGCTGCAGCGGGTGCCCGAGCCCCAGGTGCGGGAGCGCACCGACGAGCTGCTCGAGCGGTTCGGCCTCGCGGACAAGGCCGACGTGCACCCGTTCCTGCTGTCCGGCGGCCAGAAGCGACGCCTGTCGGTGGGCACGGCGCTCGTGGCGGGGGCGCCGGTGCTGGTGCTGGACGAGCCCACCTTCGGCCAGGACCGCGCCCGCGCCGACGAGCTGCTGACACTGCTGCGCGACCTCAACCGCCAGGGAACGACGATCATCGTCGTCACCCACGACATGCAGCTGGTCACCGAGTACGCCGACCGCACCGTCGTGCTCGGCGACGGCCGTCTGCTCGCCGCCGGAGCGACGCCCGAGGTGTTCGCCGATGAGGCCCTGCTCGCGCGGGCGGGACTGCGTCCGCCGCCCCTGCGGGAGGCGCTGCGCGGGGTGACGCGGCATCCCCGCCTGCAGTCCGTGGTGCGCCTGGCCGACCTCCCGGGAGGCGGACGATGACGGTGGTGGCCGATCCCTACGCCGAGGCGGCACCCGCGCCCGCGGCACGGTTCCTCTACGGACTGAACCCGCTGGCGAAGTTCCTCGCCCCGCTCCCGGCGATGACCATCCTCGTCTTCGCCCGTGACCTCACCACACCGCTGGCCTTCCTCGTGCTGTCGTATCTGGTCGTCATTGTGGGCGCCCGCTGGACGCCGCGGCTGGCGGCGACGCTGCTGGCCGCCGTGCCCCTCGGCATCCTGCTCATCGGCTTCGGGATGAGCGTCTGGGTGGATGCCGACCGGGTCGCCGCCACCGCCCCGGTGCTGCAGGCGGGCAGCTGGACGCTCTATGCCGGCGCGCTGCAGATCGGCATGGCCACGGCGCTGCGGCTCGGCGCGATCGTCGCGCTGGCACTGATGGCCGGCTTGACCACCACCGGCCCCGACCTGGTGCGCGCGCTCGTTCAGCAGCTGCGCGTGCCGTACCGGGTGGGCTACACGGCGCTGGCGGCCTTCCGGTTCGTGCCGCGGTTCCGCTACGAGCTCGACGTGATCCGCCAGGCACACCGGGTGCGCGGCTCGCACGGCGGCCGCGGGCCGTTCGCCGCGATCGCCCGCGGTGCCGGATACCTCGTGCCGCTGCTGGCGGGGGCCATCCGTCACGCCGAGCGGGTGGCGCTGGCGATGGATTCCCGCGCCTTCGGGGCCTACCCCGACCGCACCGAGCGGCATCTCGTGCCCTGGCGCACCCGCGACACCGTCTTCGTCGTCGCCTTCTGGATCGTGACCGGGGCGCTGCTGGTCGTCTTCTGGCCACGGGGCTGACCTCCCCGCGAACGACGGATGCCGCGACCCCCGGTGGGGCCGCGGCATCCGGGTGCGTCAGGTGCAGGTCAGCGCTTGCCGGCGATCTTGCGGCTGACGATGTCGCGCATGATCTCGTTCGTGCCGCCGTAGATGCGGTGCACGCGCGCGTCGAGGAACGCCCGGGCGATGGGGTACTCGGTGATGTAGCCGTACCCGCCGTGCAGCTGCACGCAGGTGTCGAGGATCTCCCACTCGCGGTCGGTGGTCCAGAACTTCACCTTCGCGGCCTCTTCGCCGGTGAGCTTGCCCTCCTTGTAGGACATGAGCGCCTTGTCGAGGTACGCCCACATGACGTCGACGGTCGTGGCGACGTCCGCCAGCTTGAAGCGAGTGTTCTGGAAGTCGATGATGCGCTCACCGAACGCCTCGCGGCTCTTGGTGTACTCCACCGTCCACGCCAGGGCGGCCTGCGAGGCGGATGCCGCGGCGATGCCGATCGACAGACGCTCGAGCGGCAGGTTCATCATCAGCTGGACGAAGCCCTGGCCCTCGGTGCCACTGATGAGGTTCTCCTCGGGCACGAAGACATCGGTGAACGACAGTTCCGCGGTGTCGTGGCCGTGGGAGCCCATCTTGTGCAGCTTCTTGCCGTGGTCGAAGCCCTCCATCCCGTTCTCGAGGATGAGCAGGCTGAAGGCGTCGGGGCGGGTGCCCTCGCCGGTCTTCACGAACGTCACCACGATGTCGGCGGTCTTGCCCGAGGAGATGAACGTCTTCGCGCCGTTGACGATGTAGCCGCCGTCGACCTTCTTGGCGGTGGTCTTGATGCCGCGCAGGTCGCTGCCGGCGCCGGGCTCGGTCATCGCCAGGGCGCCGAGCACCTCGCCGGTGGCCATGCGGGGCAGCCACTTCTCCTTCTGCGCCTGCGTGCCCATGTGCACGATATAGGGCACCGCGAGATCGTCCTGGATGCCGAACGCGCCCGCGAGCGACCCGGCGCCGGCGCCGATGACCTCTTCGTTGACGATCGTGCGGAAGCGGTAGTCCTGCAGCATGCCGGCGCCGCCGAACTCCTCGGGGACGGACAGCCCGATGAGGCCGGATTCGCCCGCGGCGAGCATGGTCTCGCGGTCGATCTCGCCGTCGGCATCCCACTTCTCGCGCTTCTCGTTCGTCGCGTAGCGCTTGATGAACTCGCGGACGACCTCGCGGAATGCCTCGTGGTCCTCGTCGTAGATGTCACGCTCCATGGCGCGCCTCCTTCGGTGTCGGTCGGCGCCGCGGCCGCCGTGCTTCTGTGGATCCGGGTGCGACGCTGCGCCCGCTCGGGCGGCGCCGCCATGACCCGAGTCTAGGCTCTGGGCCGGTCTCGAGGTGCGCGTTTGTGGGATCGGATGCCGTGAAGTGCGGAACTGAGTTCCGGACTCTGGAGGGTGACGCTAGCCCGGGTATGCCGGCGCCGGAGGGAGCTCGAAGAACTCCTCGAGCGAGTGGAATCCGCCGTCATGGTAGGCGCGGGCGAGGTCGTGGCCGAGGTAGCGCAGGTGCCACGGCTCGTACGCGTATCCGGTGACGGGCGCGTACCCGTCCTCGTACCGCACGATCCAGCCGTACTCCCACGCGTGCGTGCGGATCCAGCGGTCGGCGGCGCTGCCCGCAAGGCCGTCGAGGGTGCCGCACCCGTCCACGCACGACACGACGTCGGCCGCGAGGCCGGACTGGTGCTCGCTGTATCCCGGCCGGGCGCTGACCAGCTCGGCCTCGGCGGCGCCCAGCCGGGCGACCTGCGCGTCATGGATCGACTGCTGCATGCCGAAGGAGCGGTACCCGCTCTGCACCCCGAACTCCGCGCCCGCCGCGCGCGCAGCATCGGCCATCGCCTGCAGCGCCGCGGCCGCGTCCTCACGGAGGATCACCTGGTTGCCGCCCTGCATGGAGCCGGCGGACACGAGCGACGCCGGAACGTGATCGGGGACGGAATAGGGTCGCTGCTTGTTCACGACGGCCCACAGCCGCGCCGGATCGGACAGGTCGATGCACAGCGCCGCCCCGCGGGCGACGGCCTCGCGGAAGACGGCGGCACCGCCCGCGGCGGCGATCGCGGCGGCATCGTCGCCGGCTTCGAGCGCCGCCGAGACGGCCGGCTCGGCGCAGATGCCCTCGACGGCCGCCGGCGCCGGCGGCGTGTCCGCGACCGCATCCGCGACGGGCGGCGGGGTCAGCGCGGGCACGGGAAGAGCCGTCACCCGCGGCGCGGGAGCCGCGGCGGGCGTCGGTGAGAGCGCGTCGCCGCTGCCGTCGCCGGAGCCCGACAGCAGCGTCACGAGCGAGACGCCTCCCCACACGATCAGCACGGTCAGCAGCGTGAGCACGACGGCGCCGCGTCGCCGCGCCGCTCGGCGCCGGCGCCGTGGGCCCGGGGCCACGGGGGCCGTCGCCGTCGCGGTCGCCGTTCCACCGCGCGCCGAACCTCGCGCCGTGCGCAGCGCGCGTCGCGATTCGGGCGGTCGGGGGTCCGTCACCCCTTCATTGTCCCCCGTCGCGGCGCTCCCGACAGCATCGGCCGCGCGGGAGTGTTCGAGGTGCGCCGCGCCGCCGCATTGACAGAGTGTCGAAGATCTGTTCCCATGGAACGATGCGGTGGCAGGGTCAGGAGCTCGGGGTGGTGGACGCCGATGCGCTTCCGGGAATGGAGCGCATCGACGGCCTGGTGCGCTCGGTCACGACGCCCGAGTTCGCGGGGATGACCTTCCATGAGGTGCAGTGCAAGTCCGCGCTGAACCGCGTGCCGGCGGTGTCGGCGATGCCCTTCGACTGGACGGTCAACCCCTACCGGGGCTGCAGCCACGCGTGCGTCTACTGTTTCGCGCGCGGCACCCACGAGTACCTCGACATGGATGCCGGGCGCGACTTCGACTCGCAGATCGTCGTGAAGATCAACGTCGCCGATGTGCTCGCGCGCGAAGTGCGGCGCGGGTCGTGGGCGCGCGAGACGGTCGCGCTCGGCACCAACACCGACCCGTATCAGCGCGCCGAAGGCCGCTACGGGCTCATGCCGGGGATCATCGGCGCGCTCACCGAATCGGGCACGCCGTTCTCGGTGCTCACCAAGGGCACGCTCATCCGTCGCGACCTGCCCTTGCTGCGCGACGCCGCCCAGCAGGTGCGGGTCTCGCTGGCGATGTCGATCGCCGTGGCCGATGAGTCACTGCGTGCCGCGATCGAGCCGGGGGCGCCGTCGTTCCAGGCGCGGCTCGACACCGTGCGCGCGGCCCGCGAGGCGGGGTTCCGCGTGACGGTCTTCCTCATGCCGATCGTGCCGCACCTCACGGACTCGGTCGCGGTGCTCGACGATGCGCTGCGCCGCATCTCCGCCGCGGGTGCCGGGCGCGTGGTGTGGGGCGCGATGCACCTCCGCCCCGGCGTGAAGCCCTGGTTCCTGCAGTGGCTCGCGCGGGAGCATCCGGAGCTGGTGTCGTCGTACCACGGGCTCTACCCCGGGGCATCCGTGATGGCGCCGAAGGCGTACCGCACCTGGCTCGCACGACGGGTGCGGCCGCTGCTGCGCCTTCACCGGCTCACCGGTGGCGAAGAGGACGACGAGCCCCGCCGTCCCGCACGCCCCGGCCCCGTGGTCACGACCGCTCGCGGGCGGGCGGCCGCGGCCGCGACGGCGGCACCGGCGCTGTTCTGACGGCGGCAGGCCCGCCCTGCGGCGACGCGCGCCCGCGGCATCCCGTCACGAGCGGCACCCCCGCACCCCGTCAGCGCGGGAGCACCCCGGCACCCCACCCACGGAGCGGCACCCTCGGCGCCCCGTCACGAGCGCAGGAGATGCGACCAGCGCAGGACGAATCCGCGCCGGAACCGCCTACGCCCGCGACATCTCCTACGCCGGGAACGACGAAGCGCCGACCGCCCCGGGAACGACGAAGCGCCGACCGCCCGGGTGGGGGCGACCGGCGCTTCGGGAGCGTGCTTACGCGTCGACGTCGGCCAGCTGACGGCCGGCGATCTCCTCGAGGAGGTCGTCGCCAAGGCGCACCTCGTCGAAGGGAGCCTCGATCTCGGCGCGGTCGAGCATCTCGGTCATGCGCCGGCGGCGCTGACGCGGGATGAGGGTGACGACGCGGCCCGCACGACCCGCGCGGCCGGTGCGGCCCGAGCGGTGCAGGTACGTCTTGTACTCGTCGGGCGCGTCGGCCTGGATGACCAGGTCGATGTCATCGACGTGGATGCCGCGGGCGGCGACGTCGGTGGCGACGAGCACGCTGACGCGTCCCTCGGTGAGGCGCTGCAGGTTGCGGGTGCGCTTGGCCTGGTTGAGGTCACCGTGCAGCGCGACGGCCGGGATGCCGGCGTCGTCGAACTGCTCGGCGAGCATCTCCGCGTAGGCGCGGGTGCGGGCGAACACGAGGGTCTTGCCCTCGCGGTCCACGAGCGAGGTGAGGATCTCGGCCTTGTCGCGGTGGTCGATCACCAGGATGCGGTGGTCGATCGTGCTGGAGTCCTGGTCTTCACCGGCGACCTCGTAGACGGCCGGCTCGACGAGGAACTCGTCGACCAGCGCGGCGACCTCGCGGTCGAGTGTCGCGGAGAACAGCAGCTTCTGCGCACCGTCGGCGACGAGGCGCAGGATGCGCTGCATCGGCTCGAGGAATCCGAGCTCCGACATGTGGTCGGCCTCGTCGAGCACGACGATCTGCACCTCGGAGAGGTCGAGCTTGCCCTGTGCGACGAGGTCCTCGATGCGACCGGGCGTGCCGATGATGATGTCGACGCCCTTCTTCAGCGCGCCGACCTGGCGCGCCTGGGGCACACCGCCGTAGATCTGCGTGGTGAAGATGCCGACGCTGCGCGCGATCGGCTGGATGGTGCGGTCGATCTGCAGCGCGAGCTCACGGGTCGGGGCGAGCACGAGCGCCTTGGGCAGGCGACCGAACTCGCGACGCTTGCCGGCCTGCGAGCGCAGCAGCGACTCCACGAGCGGAGCGCCGAAGGCGATGGTCTTGCCGGAGCCGGTGCGGCCGCGGGCGAGAACGTCCTTGCCCTCGAGGATCGGGGCGATGGTCGCCGCCTGGATCGGGAACGGGGTCGGTGCGCCGAGGTCCTGCAGGACGCGGACGATGTTGTCGCCCAGTCCGAGGCTCGAGAAGGTCACATCGGCGACCTCGCCGGCCTGCACGGCCTCGGCCTGCAGGCGCTCGTGCACGACGTCGACGTGGGCCTCCTGGGCCTTCGTCTTGGACTCGGCGTTCCAGTCCGAGCGAGCCGGACGGTCACCGGAATCGCGACGCGGGCGGTCGTCGAACGAACGCGCGGGGCGGTCGTTGAACGAGCGGGCGGGACGGTCGTCGCGCTGGGGACGGTCGAACGAACGCGCGGGGCGGTCGCCATACGAACGGGCGGGACGGTCGTCGCGCTGCGGACGGTCGAACGAACGCGCGGGGCGGTCGCCATACGAACGGGCCGGACGGTCAGCGGAATCGCGACGGGGGCGGTCGTCGAACGAACGCGCCGGGCGGTCGCCGTAGGAGCGGGCCGGACGGTCATCGCGCTGCGGGCGGTCACCGTACGAGCGAGCCGGGCGCTCGTCGTAGGAGCGGGCGGGACGGTCATCGCGCTGCGGGCGGTCGCCGTACGAACGGGCCGGACGCTCATCGTAGGAGCGGGCCGGACGGTCATCACGCTGCGGGCGGTCACCGTACGAACGCTTCGGGCGGTCGTCGTAGGAACGCGCGGGACGGTCATCACGCTGCGGGCGGTCGCCGTAGGAACGAGCCGGGCGGTCGCCCTGGGCACCGCGGTAGCCGTCGCGCTGGGGACGGTCGCCGGCCGAGCGGGCCGGACGGTCGTCGAACGAACGGGCGGGACGGTCGTCGAACGAACGACGGGGGCGATCCTCGGAGTGGCTGCGGATGCTGCGGGACGCGTCGCGACCCACCTTCTCCTGCGCGGTCCAGCGGCGCTTGGGCGCGGCATCCGTGGTCTGCTCGGGGGCGCGGTAGCCGCGGTGGCTGGGGCTCTTCGAGCCGGTGGTACCGGTCGATGCCTCGCCGGGACGACGCTTGCGGTCCTGGAAGCTGGTCTTCGCGCCGTAGCGGGGCTCGAAGTTCTTGGCCGGTCGGCCGCCTGCGGGCTTCTTGCTCTTGGGCATGGGAAATGTCCTTCTGGGTTCTCTTTCACACGAGAACAGCACCCGCTGGCACGCAGGTATAACCCGGACATCCGTCGGCCGGGGCCATTATCGATAGTGGTCATGCACGTCGATCGACGCCCACCATCGGCCCCTTGGACTCACAAACCCATCCACGCGCACCACGCGCAGTGTCCGAAGCCGACCAGACGAGTATACGGGTGCGACGCTGGGAAACCGCCCATCGGCCTACCATGACGGCATGACCACCCACATTCCCTACGACCCGACCGGCCGCCGCTTCACCGTGGAGGCGGGCGACACCACCGTCGAGGTGAATCAGGTGGGCGGTGCGCTGCGCGCATTCTCGGTCGATGGGGTCGACTTCGTCCCCCGCTACCGCGATCACCTCCCGACGCCCGCCGGCGCCGGCATCGTCATGGCCCCCTGGACCCATCGCGTGCGCGACGGCGTCTGGGTGCACGAGGGGACGACGCAACGGCTGGCGATCAGCGAACCGAAGACCGGCAACGCCTCGCATGGGCTGCTGCGCTTCACCGGCTACCAGCCCGTCGCCTATGCGAAGGACTCCGTCACCCTCGGTGCCGACGTCTACCCGCAGATCGGCTATCCGTTCCATCTCGCCACGGAGGTCACCTACACCGTGGCGGAAGGCTCCCTCACGGTGGCCCACCGGGTGATCAACCTGGGGGCCGAACACGCACCCGTCGCCATCGGCGCCCATCCCTACTTCTGCATCGGCGGCGCCGACACGGCCGGGCTGACGCTGCACCTGGATGCCGCGACGCGCTTCACCGTCGACGAGCGGCTGCTGCCGGTTGCGGAAGAGCCCGTCGACGAGGCGACCGACCTGCGCACCCCGCGCCGACTCGGCGACCTCGACCTCGACACCGCGTACGGCACGATCAGCCGCGACGATGACGACCTCGTCCGCGCGACCCTCTCACCGCACCGGATGGCCGCTCACTCGCGGTCTGGGCCGGTCCGGGCTTCGACTACGTGCAGGTGTTCACGACCGACCGGTTCCCCGGCGAGCGGCTCGCCGTGGCGATCGAGCCGATGACGGCGCCGGCCGACGCCTTCAACTCGGGCAGAGGGCTGCGCCGGCTCGCCCCCGGCGAGGAGTGGCAGCTGTCCTGGGGTACGGCCGCCCGCACCCCATAAGTCAGCGCTGGGTGTCGGATCCGCCGTCGTGGGTCTCGGATGAGTCGGACGCCGCGTCGGAGTCGCCGGCCTCGGCCGCACCGGACGCAACATCGGTCTCGTCGGACTGAGCCTCGTCGATGTCGGACGGTTGCGCCTCATCGGACTCGGCGGGTCGCCACTCGTCACCCTCCGCGGGCTGAGCCTCGTCGAACTCGGCGGGCTGCGCCCCGCTGAACTCGGACGGCTCGTCCGCGTCGGAGAGCTCGGCGGGCTGCGCCGCGTCGGACTCGGCCGGCCGCCCATCCTCACCCTCGGCAGGCTGCGCCTCGGAGAACTCGGCGGGCTGCCATTCGTGACCGTGGGTGGGCTCGACCTCGGCGCCCTCATCGGGCTCCTCCGCGGCGTGCTCGCCGGATTCGGCGTCGTGCCGCTCGCCGGGCTGTCCCGCGGCGTGCTCGCTCGGCTCCGCCTCGGCCTGCTCGCCCGTCTCCGCCGGCTCCGCCACGTCGTGCTCGGACCACTCCGCCTCGGACTGTTCGCCGGACTCCACCTCGGGCGGCAGCTCGGCAGCCTCCGCTGCGGGCTCCACGCCCTCGACCTCCGGCTCGCCGGACTCCGCGCGCTCGTCGGCCTCAGCGCTCTCGCCGGACTCAGCGCTCTCGCGGGGTGAGACAGCGGATCCGGCAGCCTCATCGAACCAGTTCGACTCCGCAGAAGACGACTCATCGCCGGACGGGTCGGCGTCGACCTCAGCGTCGGGCTCAACGGCCCCGACAGGCCGCTCAGCGGCATCCGGCTCCTGCGTCGCCGGCGCGTCGAGGTCGGTCGCCGCACCGCCGGTGGCCGCGCCGGCGACCGCGATCGGGTTCGTCGACCCGAGTGCCCGCAACTCGCGCCGCGTGAGCGGCACACCCGTCGTCGGCACACCCGTCGTCGGCACACCCGTCGTCGGACCACCAGTCGCCGCGCCGGCCACCGCCACGGCGACCGCGGGCGCGGGCGCCTCGGTCGGCACCGCGGCGCGCTTGGCCTCACGACGCTCGCGCGCGCCTTCGACGAGGTTGTAGAGCGTCGGCAGCACGAGCAGAGTCAGCACGGTGGACGAGATCAGCCCGCCGATCACGACGATGGCGAGCGGCTGGGAGATGAACCCGCCGCTGCCGGTGATGCCCAGCGCCATCGGCGTCAGCGCGAAGATCGTCGCCAGCGCGGTCATGAGGATGGGACGCAGACGTCGCGCGCCGCCGGCGATGGTGGCGTCGTGAGCGGAAAGCCCCTTCACGCGGTACTGGTTGACGAGGTCGACCAGCACGATGGCGTTGGTCACCACGATGCCGATGAGCATGAGCACGCCGATGAGCGATGCGACGCCGAGCGGCACCCCGGTGGCGATCTGCAGCAGAATCGCGCCCGTCGCCGCGAAGGGCACGGACACCAGCAGCAGCAGCGGCTGGCGCAGCGACTTGAACGTCGCCACCATCACGATGTAGACGATCAGGATCGCCGCCAGCAGGGCCAGGCCCAGCTGGTAGAAAGCATCCTGCTGCTGAGAAAGCACGCCGCCCACGCTCGCGTCGGCCGAAGCGGGCAGGTCTGCGTCGGCGAGCGCCTCGGTGACGACGGCCGACGCGGCGGTGAGGTCGTCTCCCGAGGGGGTGACGACCACGGTGGCGGTGCGCTGGCCGCGCTCGGCGGTGATCGAGGTCGGGCCCTCGCTCTCCTCGACCGTCGCGACCTCCGACAGCGCCACCGGACCCGTGGCGGTCGGCACCTGCAGACTCTTCAGGTCCTCCAGCGTCGCCGGCACCTGCGAGGCGGCCAGGTACACCGTGAGCGTCGTGTCGTCGATCTCGACCGACCCGATCTGCTGCGGCTGCATCGTCCCCGACACGAGCGCGCCGACGGCGACTTCAGACAGCCCGCGCTGAGCGGCGGCGTCGCGGTCGACCACGACGGCGATGTACGGCAGCGAAGCGGCGAGGTTGGTGGTGACCTGCTCGACCCCGTCGCGTCCTTCGACCGAGGCGACGACGGCATCCGTCGCCTCCTGCAGTGTCGTCTGGTCGGGTGCGGTGACGTCGATCTCGATGTCGCTGGACCCGAATCCGCCCTGTGCGGACAGTGCGACGGTGCCGACGTCGGACAGCCCGTCGACGGTGTCGAGCACGTCTTCACGCACGGTGATCTGGTCGGCCTCGGGGTCGGTGGTGACCGAGAAGGTCGCCCCGCTCGACCCGCCCGAGAACGCGTCGACGAGAGCCGATCCGCTCGAGCCGATCGACACCTGCACGGTCTCGATGCCGTCGACGCCCAGCAGCGCCTCTTCGACGACGGCGGCTGCGGCGTCCTTTGCGTCGAGCGAGGCGGCGGGACCGAGATCCTGCGTCACGGTGAAGGTGTTCTGCCCGGTGTCGCCGAGGAAGTTCGTCTTCATGAACGGCGCCGCCGCGACCGTGCCCGCGAGGACCAGCAGGGCCAGCAGCAGGGTCACCGCCGAGTGGCGCAGCGTCCACCGCAGCACCGGTAGGTACGCCTTCTGCAGCCGCGACGGCGGCGCAGAGGGGTCTTCGGGGTCGATGGGCTCACCATCGGGTCCGATGAGCGCCTTGCCGGGGCGCAGGAACCAGTAGGCCAGCACGGGAACGATCGTCAGCGACACGAACAGCGACGCCGTCATCGCGATCGTGACCGTCAGCGCGAACGGCCGGAACAGCTCACCGGTCACGTCGCCGACGAAGGCGATGGGCAGGAACACCGCGACGGTGGTGATGGTGGATGCCGTGATGGCGGCAGCCACCTCGCGCACGGCCAGCAGGATGGACCGCAGCTTGTCGGCGGACCCGACATAGTGGCGCTTGATGTTCTCGATCACGACGATGGAGTCGTCGACGACGCGACCGATCGCGATCGTCAAGGCGCCCAGGGTCAGGATGTTCAGCGAGTACCCGAACGCCTGGATGCCGATGAACGTGATGAGCACGCTGGTGGGGATCGAGATCGCCGTGACCAGTGTCGAGCGCACCGAGAGCAGGAACAGCAGGATCACGAGCACCGCGAACGCCAGCCCGAGGAGCCCTTCCTCGGCGAGCGCCGCGATGGATTCCTGGATGAAGGGCGCCTGGTCGAACACCACGGTGAACTCGGCGGCGCCGTCGAGTGCCTGCTCGAGGTCCGGCAGCGCGGCGAGCACGCCCTTCGAGACGTCCACGGTGTTGGCGGCAGGCAGCTTCGTCACGGCGATCGTGAGCGCCGGCTCGCCGTCGACGCGCGAGATCGAGGTCTGCGGGTCCTGGTCGGCCTCGACGGTGGCGACATCGGAGATGGTGACGACGCCGGCGCCGAACTGGGCAGGGTCGGTCGGAACCAGCGGAAGCGCCCCGATGTCCTCGACCGAGGTGATCTTCGCGCCGGTCTGCACCGTCAGGGTGCGGTCGTCCTCCGTGATGCCGCCGCCGGGGAAGAGGACGCCGTTCTGGTCGAGGGCGTCGCTGATCGCCTGCTGGCTGAACCCCGCTGCGGCGAGCGCCGCCTGGTCGGGCGTGATGGTGATGCGCTGGCCGGCGCCGCCGACCACCTCGGCGGAGTTGACCCCGGGGACGTCCTCGAGGTCGGGGATGACCGTGGACTCCAGGAGCTGCTGGATCGACGTCTCGTCGTCGTACCCGGTGACGGCGAGCTGGATGACGGGGAGATCATCGATCGACAGGCTGAAGACCTGCGGATCGACGGATTCGGGCAGCTGACCCTTGATGCGGTTGATCGCCTGCGTGATCTTCTGCTCAGCGGTGGCCAGATCCGTGCCGTAGGTGAAGGCCGCCTGGATGATCGAGGCGTTGGTCGTGCTCGTCGCGGTGGTCGATTCGAGCCCGGGCACACCCTGGATGGCCGTCTCGATGGGGAGCGACACATCGTTGGACACCACCTCGGGCGAGGCGCCCGGGTAGGTCGCCACGACCGTCAGCGCCGGGAACTCGATCGACGGGATGAGCTCCTGCTTGAGGTTGGTCAATGCCAGCCCGCCGAACACGGCGGCGACGATCGTCACGAGGGCGATGAGCGCGCGGTTCTTCAGGCTCAGGACGGCGAGGTGAGACACGGGCTGCCTTTTGCGAGATGTCGATGCGGGGGGACGGGTCGCCACGAGCGCGGCCGATACGCGGATGTATCGGGTTCAGTATCCCATGCGGCATACTGCGCGGCGCGCCGCTCACCGTGGCAGCAGGCCACCGATCACCATGCCGATCGCCGCGGCGACGACGGCGGTGCCCAGCGTCGCGATCAGGTTGACCACGGCCCAGTCGCGGCGGCCGCGCTGCGCCATCAGTGCGGAGTCCACGCTCACGGTGCTGAAGGTGGTGAACCCACCCAGCAGGCCGACCCCCACGACCATGCCCCATACGGGCGCGAACGATGCCCCCGCCCCGACGATCACGCCCAGAACAAGGGACCCGATGACGTTGACCAGCAGGATGCCGAGGGGGAAGGCGTCGCTGCGCCCGCGCATGACGGCGGCATCCACCAGGTAGCGCACACCGGCACCCAGCCCGCCGGCCGCTGCGAGGACGCCCAGCTCTGCGAGGTTCATGCCGGCACCTCCGTGATGCGCGCCGCGGCCTGACGCCGGCCGATGACCACGCCCCACGCGGCGGCGGCCACCCCGCAGGCCACGCTCACCGCGGCCAGGAGCATGCCGGTCACCGGTGCCGCACCGAACAGCTGCACCGTCTGCACGGCGAACGCACTGTAGGTCGTGAATCCTCCGAGCACCCCGGTGCCCAGGAACGCGCGCAGCCGCGGTCGGCTCTGCCCGAGCCGGCCGACGACGAACCCCAGGGCGAAGGAGCCCGTGACGTTGATCGCCGCCGTCACCAGCGGAAGGGCGAGGGGGTGCGCTGCCGGTCCCCACGGCAGCACGAGAGCGGCGCGCGCGGCGACCCCGATGGCGCCGCCGAGCACCACGAAGACCAGGGTCAGCCAGGAGAACCGCGCCACGGGCTCAGGCTAGGGAACGGTCTGCAGGATCAGCGTACGGATCGCCGTCTCCGACGAGACCGACGCGTCCAGCAGGTGCCCCGACCGATACCGCGAGAACACGCGCGGGTCGATGTACGACCCTCGCGCGACCGACGGCGTGTTCCCCAGCGCCTTCGCGGCGCGCTGGACGGCGAGCACCTCCGCGCGCTTGCGGTCGCGCTTGGTGTCGACCGTCCCCACGCGTGCGAGGGTGTCGGCGGCGATGATCGTGCCCCGCAGGGTGCGGAAGTCCTTCGCGGTGAAGTCGCCGCCGGTGAGCGATCGCACGTAGTCGTTCACCTCTTTGGGAGTCAGCGCGACACGGCGCCGGCCGCGGGACCAGGCCAGCAGCGCCGCCGTCGGCCGCCCCGCCGTCAGGAGCGCGATGACGTCGGCGAGATCCGGGTCCTCCAGCTCGATGACCTGCCGCTTTCCGCTCTTGCCGGGGAAGTCGAGCGTGATCACCGGCGCGTCCACTCGCGCGTGCCGGCGCTGCAGCGTCGTGAGCCCTCGGTTGCCGGTGCGGGCGAGATGCCGCTCCGAGCCGATGCGCACCGCGGCCTGATCGAGAAGGCGGAAGGCGGCCGCCAGCACGCGATCGCGGTCGAGGCCGTCCTGGCGCAGCGACGCCGTCACCCGCCCACGTGCCCGTGGGAGCGCCTCGGCCAGCAGCAGCGCGCGGGCGTACTTGTTCTTGTCCCGCTTGGGCGCCCAGTCCGCGTGGTAGATGTACTGGGTGCGTCCGGCGTCGTCGACCCCGACGGCCTGGATATGCCCATTGGGCGCGGCACTGATCCACACGTCCCGCCATGCCGGCGGGATCACCAGCGCCTGGATGCGCTCACGGTCGGCATCGCCGCACGCGCGACCGGCGGTGTCGAGATAGCGATGGCCGGAGCCGGCGCGCACGCGCCGGAAGCCGGGGTCCACCCCGGGACGCACGCGTCGCAGACGCGGCACGGTCAGTGGTCGCGGAGCATGGTGATCAGCTCCGCCTTGCGCTTTCCGGAGTATCCGGCGAGGCCGAGTTCCTTGGCGCGAACGCGCAGCTGTGCGACCGTCCAGTCCTCGTAGTCGCCCGACTTCCCGCCGCGACGGCCCACCGCGCCGCGGCCGTCCCGCGCCGCTGCGTTGGACACGCGGGCGGCCTTCTCCTTCGACGCGCCGTCCTTGCGCAGCTCCTCGTACAGGTCGGGATCCTTCAGGCTGTTCGAGCCTCTTCCCTGGGGCATGGCGTGGCCTCCTCGCTCGCAGTCCTCCCGACGCTAGAACGTGCAGGAAAACGGCGCAGGGGGTTGACATCGGGCGCGCGCACGCTCTACCACCCCTCGCGAAGCAGAGTCAAGAGGTCGTAAGCAGACACACAGGATGGCTAGCGTGATCGACGAGCGCTGAACCGCGCCAACACCCGCTCCCCGGCGGGTGATGGGAGTACAGAAGAAGGAGCCCCATGAACATCGCACTCCTGATCATCATCGTCGTCGCGATCGTGCTCGCCATCGTCGGTGGCATGAACACCGCCCTCAGCTGGCTGCTGTGGGTCGCACTGATCGTCGGTGTCATCGCACTGATCGCCTTCCTCTTCCGCGTCATCAGCGGCAACAAGAGGGTGTAACGAAAGACCCCATGTGAGAGGGCCCGGCGCATCGCGCCGGGCCCTCTTGCCGTCTCGGGCGGGTCACAGCGCGCGCTGCGCATACACGCGCAGCGCGTCGCGCACGAGCTCTGCCCCGGCCTGGCCGCCATAGTTCGCTGCGAAGCGGGGATCCGCGACGTACATCTCCCCGAGTCCCGTCACGTACCCGACGATGCGGTCGCGCTCCGTCGGTGCCCCGGGAACCCCGGTCAGCCATGCGACATGGCGCGCGGCGAGGGACTGCGCTTCATCGCAGTCCGCGGGGATGCCGCGCGCGGCGGCATCCGTCCAGTCCGCGCCGAGGCGCGCGGTCGCCTGCTGCCACCTCTCGCGCTCCGCATCGCCCATGCTGCGCCACCACGCGTCGCTGCGCTGATAGGCGGCCGCCCCCCACCGCTCGGTGACCTCCTGCTCGTACCTCGCATGGTCGAAGCCGTCGAACATGTCCTGTGCCATGAGCTGCTCCCCTCTTCTCAGTGTCTCGATGGTCGATGCGACGGCGGCCACCTGCCGTTGCAGGCGCTCCTGCTCCTGCCGGAGCCGGTGAAGGTGCGCCTGCAGGGCCGCCACCGGCGACCGCTCACGGTCGAGCGCCTCGCCGATGTGCTCCAGCCCCATGCCGAGCTGGCGCAGCAGCAGAATGCGCTGGAGTCGCACGAGTGCCGCTTCGTCGTAGTGGCGGTAGCCGTTCGCGGCCACCCGCGTCGGCCGCAGCAGCCCGATGTCGTCGTAATGGCGCAGGGTGCGGCTCGTCGTCCCGGTCAGCCGAGCGACCTGCTGGATCGACCACTCCATGACCTGCTCCCGTCTTTCCATCCGACCGTAGATCTTGACGTTGCGTAAAGGTCAAGCGGCACTCGTCGCCCCCTCTCTTCCACATCGAGATATATCGTGTTATCTTCCGAACACGATATATCTCGATCACACCATCAGGAGCAGAAACATGACCTTCGAGAAATGGCTCATCCACCCGGGCGAGAACCGGGTGATCGACGTCGATGGCGTACGCACCCTCAAGGTCGGCCTCGTCGGCGGGCAGGTCGACGTGATCGGGCACGACGAGCCCGGCGTGCGCGTCGAAGTGCACGGCGTCACCGTGAAGGACCTGCGCATCGAGACCTCGGGCGACGCACTGGAGATCGACCACGCACAGCTGCGCTGGGACAACGTCCTGCAGTCGTTCCGCAACTTCGGCGCCGGCGGCCCCAAGGCGGAGATCAGCATCGCCGTTCCGCGCGACGTCGCCCTGACCCTCGGAGTGGTGAGCGCCAGCGCCCTCGTGGCGGGCCTGCAGAACGGCGCGCGCCTGAACACCGTCTCCGGCGACGTCATCGTCGACGGCATGATCGGCGACGTGTCGGTGAACGCCGTCTCCGGCGACACGCAGATCCGGGGCCTCGTCGGCGGACTCAGCGCCAACAGCGTCTCGGGTGACATCGCGGCATCCGGCGCTCTGCGCAAGGCCGATGTGGACACCGTGTCGGGGGCGACGATGATCGATGCCACCGGCGAGGCCGACACGATCAGCATCAACACCGTCGCCGGAGCGGCCACCGTGCGACTGGACCCGGGACTGCCGGCGAACTTCGCCATCCGCAGCGTCAGCGGCACGGTCATGGTCGACGGGGTCACCCACTCCGGCGGCAGCGGCGTGGGCGTGAACTACACCGGCTCGGTCGGAGAGCTCAGCGGCTCGTTCGTCGACCTGCGCGCGCACAGCGTCTCCGGCGCGGTGACCGTGCTGCGTCGCGCCGAGGTGGCCCCCGCCGAAGCGGCGACGCCCGTCGCCGAGGCCCGGCCGGATGCCGTGACGACCATGCCTCCCGCGGAGCAGCGACCGGATGCCGCGGCCGCTGCACCCGTCACGGACGCGCGACCCGATGGCGGGGCCGCGACCGAGGAGCAGTGGTGATGCCCCCCGTCTTCTCCCACGGCGACCTGCGCCTCTACCTGCTGAACCTGCTCGACGAGTCGCCTCGCCACGGCTACGACCTGATCCAGGCACTGTCGGACCGCACCGGGGGCACCTATACCCCCAGCGCCGGGACCGTGTACCCGCGTCTGGCGAAGCTGGAGGAGGAGGGCCTGGTGACCAAGTACGCCGATGGCCGCAAGACGGTCTACCGCATCACCGAAGCGGGACGCGCCGAGGTGGCCTCGCGGGCCCACGACCTCGAGGGCATCGAGGCGGGGCTGGACGACAGCGTGCGCCTCATCGCCGATGAGGTGCGCGGCAGCGTGCGGGAGGCCATGCGCAGCCTGCGCGCCGACCTCGCCGCCGCTGCTCAGACCGACCGCACCACCGCCAAGCAGGCTCCGGTCGACGACGAGCGCACCCGCAGTCGCGCGGAGCTGCACCGAGCCGATACGGCCCTGACGGAGTTCCGCGCCCGCGTGCGCAGCGAACTGCGCGTGCACGTCGCCCGCGGCGGCACACTGCCGGCGACCGTGGTGGACGAGCTCACCACGGCGCTCGACGCGACCGCCGCCGCGGTCACCCGCGCACTGTCGCGCTGATCAGCCCTCCGGCCACAGCTCCTCGTCGTCGCGCGCCGGTTCGTCCAGCGGCACGACGAGGATCGGCCGGTGCTGACGGTGGGCGAGGCGGGCGGCGACCGATCCGGTGAAGAACTCGCGGATCGATTCGCCGATGCCGCGCCGACGGGTTCCCACGACGATGAGTCGCGCATCGGTCTGCTCGGCGAGGTGCTTCATCGCCAGGGCGGGATCGCCCACCAGCTGGCGCACGGTGAAAGGCATATCGAGCCCCTTCAACGCCGCCGTGGCGGCATCCGTCACCGCCTCGAGATCCCCCTCGCCGGTGGCGATGTTCAGGTCGAGAGGCGCGGAGTGCACGTAGCCGTCGGGGTCCTCGTAGGTGACGAAGCGGGTCACGTCGACATGCACGACCACCAGCGGTGCACCCAGCAGCTTGGCGTACTGCGCGGCCTCTTTCACCACCCGCGGCGGCTGCCCCGGGATCGCGCCCACCAGCACAGCGTGCTGCGGTGTGGTCTCGGACTCTTCGATCATGGCGTCGTCGCCCCTTCCCCCTCAGGCCGGGCCCGGGGCTCCGTGATATCCTGAATGCTACTCTTCCCGGTGTTCTGCCGGATCGTGATTACGTCGGGCTCAGTCGCTTAGCCCGCGGCTCAGACAAATGAGGGGGTCTCGCATGGGGCGTGGCCGTCAGAAGGCGAAGCACACCAAGATCGCCAGGGAACTCAAGTCGTTCAGCCCGAGCGTGAACTACGCCGCGCTCGAACGCGAACTGGGTCACCCGGACGACGACGAGAACGACTACGTCGACAAGTGGGCAGACCAGTACACAGACGAATACGAAGACGAGAAGGCATAGCGCAGGTCACCACGCACCGTACCTGCGCTCCCACTCGTCCTCGATGGTGCGCGCCCGCGTGACCACGTAGCCGGCGGGGATCGCGGCGACGACCGCGCCCATCAGCACCCACAGGGGCAGCGTCCACGACCCGGTGGCGTCGTGCAGCAGCCCCGTCGCCAGCGGGAAGACCGCGGCGATGGCGTAGCCGATGCTCTGCACGAAGCCGCTCAGGGCCACGGCGGTCTCGTGACTGCGCGTGCGCAGCCCCAGCATCACCAGGATCATGGGGAACAGCAGCGGCGCGGTTCCCACCAGCGCCACCCAGAGCACGGGGGCGGCCGCCGGCGCGAGCAGCAGCCCGCCCAGCCCCGCCAGCCCTGCGACCACCGCGACGGCGAAGAGCACCCGCTCCGCCCGCAGGCGCGCCACCAGCAACGGCACGATCAACGACGCCGGCAGCCCCATGAGGGCGAACAGCGACAGCAGCGCCCCGGCCGTGCGCGGGGTCACGTCGGCCACGTCGACGAGGATCGTCGGCAGCCAGCCGAACGACGTGTACGCCAGCGTCGACGACACGCTGAAGGCGACCGCCAGCGCCCAGGCCAGAGGCAGTCGCCACAGGCGCGCGAACAGCCGGGGCGTGGGCGCGGGCACGTCAACGGGCGCTGCGTCCCTGGCGCGCCGCAGCATGAGCACCCAGGGCAGCGTCGCCACCACGGCGAAGACCGCCCACGCACCCAGCGACACCCGCCACCCGGCCAGATCGGCCAGTGGCACGGCCACGAGCGGCGGGGTGAACGTCGCCACCGCCATGGTGGTGCTGTAGACGGTGGTCAGCAGCCCGACGCGACGCGGGAAGTACTTCTTCACCAGCGGTGGCAGCAGGATGTTGCCCACCCCGACCCCCGCGAACACCATCGCCGTCGCCACCAGGAGCGTCAGAGACCCCGTCGCGAATCCCCGGGTGACCAGCCCGAGGGCGACGACCGAGATCGCCGCCACCGCCACCTTCTCCAGCCCGAAGCGACGCTCGAACAGCGGCGCGAGCAGACCGAACACCGCGAAGCACACCGGCGGCACGGTCCCGATGAGACCGAGCACGGCAGCCGGCAGCGGGAAATCCTGCGCGATGAGGCCCACCAGCGGCGACAGCGAAGCCACCGCGCTGCGCAGCGAGAACGCGAAGAGCACGATCCCCACGACGGCCAGCGCCCCGCCCGATCGTGGCGGGTGGAAGGAGGGGCCGTCCGCCGGGGAGCGCGTCAAGAGGCCTGCGTGTCCTCGACCCAGGCGAGGTACTCGTCCGAGACCGTGCCGGTGACGTAGCGGCCGTCGAAGCAGCTCATGTCGAGGTCGTCGAGGTCCGACCCCTCCAGGATCGCGGCCTTCAGGTCTTCGACCTCCTGGTAGACGAGGCGGTCGCACCCGAGCTCTTCAGCGATCTCGGGGATCGTGCGCCCGTGGGCGACGAGCTCCAGCCGGGAGGGCATGTTGATGCCGTACACGTGGGGATAGCGCACGGGAGGGGCGGCAGAGGCGAAGGTGACCGTCTTGGCGCCGGCATCCCGCGCCATCTGGATGATCTCCTTCGAGGTCGTCCCCCGCACGATCGAGTCGTCGATGAGCAGCACGTTCTTGCCCTTGAACTCGCTCGACATGGCGTTGAGCTTCTGTCGCACACTCTTCTTGCGCACGGCCTGACCCGGCATGATGAACGTCCGGCCGACGTAGCGGTTCTTGTAGAAGCCTTCGCGATACTCGAGCCCCAGCTTGCGGGCGACCTGCATGGCGGCGGGGCGGGCCGAATCCGGGATCGGCATGACGACGTCGATCGACCCCTCCGGAGTGTGCTTGGCGATCGTGTCGGCCAGCCGCTCCCCCATGCGCAGGCGCGATTCGTACACCGCGATGCCGTTCATGATCGAGTCGGGACGGGCGAGGTAGACGTACTCGAACGAGCAGGGAGCGAGCTTCGTCTCGGCAGCGCACTCCCGGGAGTGGAGTCGTCCATCGAGGTCGATGTAGATCGCCTCGCCCGGCCGCACGTCGCGGACCACCTCGTAGTCGCCGTTCTCGAGCACGAGCGATTCGCTCGAGACGATCCACTCGTCCTCGCCGGCGGCGGTGCTCCGGCGCCCGAGGATGAGGGGACGGATGCCGAACGGGTCGCGGAAGGCCAGCAGGCCGTAGCCGGCGATGAGGGCGATCGCCGCGTACGAGCCTTCGACCCGCCCGTGAACGCGGGTGACGGCGGTGAACACGTCATCGGGGGTGAGCCGGTCGCCGTGGATGGTCTGCTGCAGCTCGTTGGCCAGCACATTGACCAGCAGCTCGGTGTCGGAGCTGGTGTTGAGGTGGCGCCGGTCGGTGCGGAACAGCTCCTCGGACAGCTCCCGGGTGTTGGTGAGGTTGCCGTTGTGCACCAGCACGATGCCGTAGGGGGCGTTGACGTAGAACGGCTGGGCCTCCTCCTCGCTGGAGGCGGTGCCCTTGGTGGCGTACCGCACGTGGCCGAGACCGATCGTCCCGAGCAGGGTGCGCATGTCGCGGGTGCGGAACGCCTCGCGCACCATCCCTCGCTGCTTGTTCATGTGCACGACACCGCTGGGCTCCGCGGTCGCGATACCGGTGGAGTCCTGCCCTCGGTGCTGCAGCAGCAGGAGTGAGTCGTAGATGTCCTGATTGACCAGGGCGTGGCCGACGACGCCGACGATTCCGCACATGGGGTGTTACTTCGCTCCCTGCTCGCGGTACGAGCCGACCAGGCGCACAGCGCCGCCCTCGACGCCCTTGGCGCCCTGTTCGAAATGCCCCTCAGGCAGGGCGGAGTCGTGCACGACCCCGATCTGCCACGTGGGGATGCCTGCGGCCGTCAGCGCAGCGGCGGCCGCATCGGCACGCTCCGCGGAGACCACCGCGACGAAGCCGACGCCGAGGTTCCAGGTGCCCTCGGTCTCGGTGAGGTCGAGGTCGCCGAGGTCGGCGAGCACGCGGAACACCGGCGGCGGGCTCCAGCTGGCACGGTCGACGTCGACCCAGGTGCCCACGGGCAGCACGCGGGCGAGATTGGCCGCGATGCCGCCGCCGGTGACGTGGCTGAGCGCGTGGAGCGCGTCGCCGAAGTCCGCCGCGAGGCGCAGCAGCGGCGTCGTGTACAGCCGTGTGGGCTCGAGCAGCACCTCACCCCAGGTGGAGCCGAAATCGGCGGCGTTGTCCCCGTAGCCGATGCCTGCTCCCGCGACGATGTGGCGCACCAGCGAGTAGCCGTTGGAGTGCAGGCCGCTGGAGGCCAGCGCCAGCACGACGTCACCCGCACGCACGCGGTCGGCGCCCAGCACGCGGTCCGCCTCGACGACGCCGGTCGCCGCTCCCGCGACGTCGTAGTCGTTCAGTCCCAGCAATCCGGGGTGCTCAGCGGTCTCGCCGCCCACCAGCGCCGTGCCCGTCTCGGCGCACCCGCGCGCGATGCCCTGGACGATGGCGGCGATGCGCTCGGGCACGACCTTGCCGCACGCGATGTAGTCGGTCATGAACAGCGGCTTCGCGCCCACGACGACGATGTCGTCGACCACCATGCCCACGAGGTCGATGCCGATGGTGTCGTGCTTGTCGATCGCCTGGGCGATGGCGACCTTGGTGCCCACCCCGTCCGTGCTGGTGGCCAGCAGGGGCTTGGTGAACCCGGTGAGCGCCGAGGCGTCGAAGAGGCCGGCGAATCCGCCGACGCCGCCTTGCACCTCCGGGCCGTGGGTGCGCTTGACGGCCGCCTTCATCAGTTCGACGGCCAGGTCGCCTGCGGCGGTGTCGACACCGGCGGCGGCATAAGGATCGCGGGGAGCAGAAGCCACGGCTCAACCCTAGCGGCGCGCGAGAGGGGCGGCGCGTCGCGCCCGCCTGAGGGGCGCGGGAACGGCCCGCCCGCCGCGACGGCGCACGCCTACAATGGCCGCATGGTCGGGGGGGCTCCAGAGTGGGTGGTCCGTGAAGACGCGAGCCAGGCGGTTCTCGTCGCTCTCGGCGTGCGTCAGCTCCTCGGCATCCGCTCGCCCGCCGAGCTGCCGTCGCTGCGCAACCTGCCGACGCTTTCCCCGCCACGCGACGACGACCGCCAGGCGGCGCTGGAGCGGCAGTGGCGCGAGTACTGGGCGCTGACGGTGGAGCCGCTGGCGCACCCCTCGCCGGTGCCGCTGGACCTCGTCGACGGCTTCGGCATCCTCGTGGCGCTGCCCACCGAGGGGTTCGACGAGCTGCGCACCGCGATGCTCCCCCACGCCGAGACGGCGGTGGACTACGCGGCACGCGCGCAGGAGCGGTACCGGGCGGATGCCGGCACCGGCTCCCGGGTGTCGTACCGCGCCTACGCGGGGGCGATCGCCGAGCACGAACGGCAGGTGGGCCGGCGCGCGCACTCGTTCGAACTGAATGTGCAGGTGCTGCCCCTCGCGCAGCGCGGCGTCTGGTGGATCGGGTCGCTCACGATCGCCGTCACCGACGGGCTGCGCGGCGATGTCGTGGCCTTCGACGCCGCCATCCACCCGATCATCGCCGAGCTGGCCTGAAGAGGGCCCCGGGCGGCGGTGTCAGTCCTGGGTGCGGATGTGCTCGTGCTCGATCTGCACGTCGCGGGCACGGGCGCTCAGCACGCGGTCGAACACGAGGGCGACGATGCCGCCCAGCGCGATGCCGATCGGCACGCCGAACAGCGCCAGGAAGCCGAACACCTGCATCGGGGAGTACACCACGCCGGTGTCGGTGCTCACCTCGCCACCGTCGCCGAACGCGAAGGTGAGGATCAGGGCCGCCAGCAGCCCCAGCGCCGCCCCGAACCCGAGGAACACCGCGAACTTGGGGGTGCGGCGCAGGCGCGCGGTCTCGGTCATGTCTCCATTGTCTCACCGCGCGGTGGCACCCAGGCCGGGATCAGGGGCGCAGCGGCAGCAGCGCAGACAGGTCGGCGCGCGTGCCCGAGGCGTGGATACGGCCCGCCGTCACGGCATCCGCCCATGCCTCGGCGCCCGTCGCGAGGGCGACCCACGTGTCGGGGTCGGTCTCGACGACGTTCGGCGGGGTGCCCCGGGTGTGCCGCGGCCCCTCGAGCACCTGCACGGCACCGAAGGGCGGCACGCGCACCTCGACGCTGTTGCCCGGGGCCTTCTCGGCCAGCAGCTGCAGCAGATAGCGCACCGCCGTCGCGCGATCGGTGCGGGAGGGGGCATCGGCGGCGGCGAGCGCGGCCAGCGCCGCACGGCCGGCGTCGGTGGAGATCTTGCGCGGCATCCCGCCACGCTACCCGCGCGCGGCGCCGGCGTGAATCGGCAGGCGGAGCGGGAGGGAGGTGTCTCGCTAGGCTGGCCGGGTGAAGATCCTCGTCCTCGGTTCGGGCGCGCGCGAGCACGCCATCATCCTCGCCCTGCGCGCCGAAGACGCCGGGCACGAGCTGTTCGCCGCCCCCGGCAATGCCGGCATCGGCGCCGACGCGACACTCGTCGACCTCGACCCGACCGACGCCGGGGCGGTCACCGCGTTCGCGAACGAGAACGCGGTCGACCTCGTCGTCATCGGGCCCGAGGCCCCGCTGGTCGCCGGCGTGGCCGACGCGCTGCGCGAGCGCGGCATCCCGGCGTTCGGCCCGGGCAAGGCCGCAGCCCAGCTCGAAGGGTCGAAGACGTTCGCCAAGCGGGTGATGGATGCCGCCGGGGTCCCCACCGGCCGCGCCGTGCGCGCCCGCACGCGAGCGGAGGTCGAAGCGGCGCTGACCGAGCTCGGCGCCCCGCACGTGGTGAAGGCCGACGGCCTGGCCGCAGGCAAGGGCGTCATCGTCACCGACGACCGCGATGCCGCGCTGGCCCACGCCGAGGAGTACCTCCCGGACGGGGCGGTGCTCGTCGAGGAGTTCCTCTCCGGCCCCGAGGTGTCGCTGTTCTTCGTCTCCGACGGCGACCGCGTGGTGCCGCTGTCACCGGCACAGGACTACAAGCGCGCACACGACGACGACGCCGGTCCCAACACCGGCGGCATGGGCGCCTACTCACCGCTGCCGTGGCTGGCGGGCGCGTTCGGCGGCGAGGACGAGTTCGTCGCGGAGGTCACCCGCACGGTGGCCGAGCCGGTGATCCGCCAGCTCGACGCCGAGGGCACCCCCTTCATCGGCCTGCTCTACGCCGGCCTGATCCTCACCGAACAGGGCGTCAGGGTCATCGAGTTCAACGCCCGCTTCGGCGACCCGGAGACCCAGGTCGTGCTCGCGCGGCTGGCCACGCCTCTCTCGTCGCTGCTCATGGCCGCAGCCTCCGGTCACCTCGAGGACGAGCCGGCACCGGCCTTCGCCGCAGCGGCCGCCGTCACCGTCGTGCTCGCCAGCGAGGGCTACCCCGCCGCCCCGGTCACCGGGCGCGTGCTGACCGGGCTGGACGACGCCGCATCCGTCGAGGGCGTGCACCTCGCCCACGCGGCGACCGCCTGGCATGACGGCGAGCTCATCGCCACCGGCGGCCGGGTGCTCAACGTCGTGGCGCTCGGCAACACCTTCTTCGAAGCGCGCGAGCGCGCCTATGACGCGCTCGGCAGGATCCACCTGGAGGGCTCGCACCACCGCACGGACATCGCCCGCCGCGCCGTCGAGGACTGACGCCCCGCGACGGATCGGCCGCGCGCGCACGGGCATCCGTTCGCAACGCCGCGCAGCGCACCACCCCCGCGGCGGCGCGCGGTGCCATGCTCGTGACATGGCCAACATCGTCGTGAGGACCCTGCGCCGCACCCTCGCCCCGGTGACGCGCACCCGCACCTTCCGCCGGGTCGCCCCGAAGGCGCTTCCGGTGGCGGAGCGGGTGCTGAAGCGGGTCACCGGGGGCCGGCTCATCGTCTCCGGCATCCTGGTGCCCTCGCTGGTGCTGCACACGACCGGCGCGAAGAGCGGGCAGCCGCGCGAGACGCAGTTGATGTACACGCCCGACGGGCACGGCGGTGGCATCGTCGCGGGAACGAGCTTCGCGCGGGAGCAGCATCCGGCGTGGACGGCGAACCTGCGGGCGCACCCGGATGCCGAAGCCGACGTCCGCGGCCGACGGTACCGGGTGCACGCCGTGCCGATCCCCGACGACGAGCGCGACGCCGCGTGGGCGCTGATCGAAGCGCAGTGGCCGGGCTACCGCCAGTACGAGCGGGACTCGGGGCGCACGGTGCGGCTGTTCCGGCTGACGACCGACACCGCCCCGTCGCCGTTCACCGGGCGCCTCTAGCGCTGCGCGGGCGCGGGCGCTTCCGCGGGCGCGGGCGTCCCTCCGGGCGCGCGCACCGGCGCGGGCCGGCGCAGGAACAGCACGGCGACCACTCCGAGCAGGAGCACCGCCGCCGGCAGCAGGATCGCCTGCCCCATCGCCGCCGCGAACCCGGCCGCCGCCTCCGGCGGCAACGCGCCTGAGCCGAGCCCCGCCCCCGCCATACCGGGGAGGTTGGCCTCCAGACGCCCCTGCATCACCGCAGCGATCGCGGCCGATCCCAGCACCGAGCCGATCGTGCGCATCGTGTTGTAGACGCCCGAGCCGGCACCCGCCTGGCGGGGGTCGAGGTTGCGCGTCGCGGTCGTCGCCAGCGGGCCCCACAGCCCGGACTGCCCGATCCCCATGAGGGCGGCGGGGAAGAGGAACATCCACGTCGGGGTGTCGGGGGTCATCAGCGACGCGTACCAGACGAGCGCGGATGCCACCGCGATCATCCCCGGCACGAGCAGGAACCGCGGGTCGGTGCGGTCGAGCAGACGTCCCGCCAGCGGGGAGAGGATGCCGGCCGCCACCGCCGTCGGCACCAGCAGCAGGGCGGCATCGGTCGGGCTCAGCCCGCGCGCCAGCTGCAGGAAGAACATGAACGGCAGCGACATGCTCGCCGCCATGAACCCCACCGCCGTGATGCCGATGCCGGCGACGGAGAAGTTGCGGTCCCGGAACAGCGACATCGGCACGAGCGCCTCGCTGCGCGTGCGAGCCTGCTGAGCCACGAACAGCGCCAGCACCACCAGGCCCGCGGCCAGCAGCATCCACACCGTCACCGGCCCCCAGATGGCGCCCCAGTCGTAGTGCTCCGCCTCCTGCAGGGCGAACACGATGAGGAACAGGGCGACGGCGCTGAGCACCACGCCCAGCATGTCGAAGCGGTGCGGGTGCGTCGGCAGCTTCGGCACCAGCATCCACGCGAGCACGAACCCGACCACGCCCACGGGCAGATTGACGAAGAAGATCCACTCCCACCCGAGGCCGTCCACGAGCAGGCCGCCGGCGAGCGGACCCACCAGCATCGCCACACCGGAGGTCGCGCCCCACAGGCCCATCGCCGCGCCCCGCCGGGCGGCGGGGAAGGTGCGGGTGATCACAGCCATCGTCTGCGGGGTCATCAGCGAGGCGCCGATGCCCTGCAGCGCCCGGAACGCGATGAGCGTGCCGAGGGTCGGCGACAGTCCGCAGCCGAGCGAGGCGAGGGTGAACACCGCGAGTCCGGCGAGGTAGATGCTCTTCGGGCCGAACCGGTCGCCCAGGCGCCCCGTCACCAGCAGCGGCACGGCGTAGGCGAGCAGATAGGCGCTCGTGACCCACACGACGTTGTCGAGGTCCGCCGTGTCGGGATCCAGCGCCGCCTTGATGGCGGGGTTGGCCACCGACACGATCGTGGTGTCCACGAGGATCATGAAGAAGCCGATCACCAGCGCCCACAGGGCCGGCCAGGGGCCGGTGGCGGGCGCGCCCGTGGCACGTCCTGCGCCGCGGCGAGCGCGGGTGTCAGAGTCGGTCACGCCGTCAGCCTCTCCCTCTGCGGTCCTCGCGGTGCGGAGGAGACTCTACGCCTGCTGGCCGACACCGGGGGCGGCGAAAGCCGAATGGGGGCGCACTTCCGCTCGCAGATAGATGTGCACAGCGCTTCTCGTTATCGTACATATGTACTATACTCGGTGCCATGGAGAACGGACTCCGCGACATCGCCGCAGCACTCGACCTGCTGGTCGCCGCAGGTGCCGACCGGCCTCCCGGGTCACTGACACCGGGCGAGCTGATCGCGGTGAACGACGCCTTCGGCGCACTGCGCCGTCGAGTGGATGCCGCGTTCGCCCCGGTGGCCGCCGAGATCGCCCGCCAATCCCGCTCCGAGCTGGGGAAGGACTCGCTCGCGAAGAAGCAGGGTCACCGCTCTCCCGCAGCGCTGATCTCGGCGACGACGGGATCGACCACCGCAGACGCGGTGCGCCTGGTGCAGGTCGGCGAGGCCACCGCGCCCCGCATGACGCTCGCCGGCGAGCGCCTCCCGGCCAAGCACCCGCACGTCGCCGGCGCGGTGGCATCGGGGAAGCTCGGCATGTGGGCGGCATCCGCGATCATCACCCTCCTGGACCGCGTGTCGCTCCGCGCCGACGCCGCCGTCCTCGACGCGATGGAAGAGCGGCTCGCCGAAATGGCGCCGGGCCTGCGCCCCGATCAGCTGGGAACGCTGCTCGCCCGCGCCGAGGCCCACCTCGACCCCGACGGCGTCGAGCCGCGTGAGACCGAGCGACGCGGCGAGCGCAGCCTGGTGATCCAGGAGCGGGACGGGATGGTCGTGCTGACGGCGAAGCTCGATGCCGAGACGGCGGCACCCGTGAAAGCCGCCATCGAGGGGATCGTCACCGGAGTCCTCCGCCGCAATGAGCACGCCGACGATGCCGAGAAGGACCGACGCAGCGTGCGTCAGATGCAGGCGGATGCCCTGGCCGACGTGTGCCGTCACGCGCTCGGGTGCACGCAGCTGCCGACGCTCCCCACGACCACCGTCATCGTGCGCATGGACCTGGACGCGCTGACGGACGGCGTGGGCACCGCGAGCATCGATGGGATCGACCAGCCGCTCTCCGCAGCCGCCGCCCGACGGCTCGCAGCCGACGCGGAGATCATCCCCTGCGTCCTCGGCGGCGACAGCGAGATCCTCGACTGGGGACGTGCCAAGCGGCTCTTCACCGCGGCGCAGAAGCTGGCACTGGGCGAACGCGACGGTGGCTGCGCCTCGTGCGGCGCTCCGTCCGCCCGGTGTGTCGTCCATCACATCCGATGGTGGGCGCGAGACGGCGGGTCAACCGACCTCGGCAACGGCATCCTCCTCTGCGTCGGATGCCACCATCGCATCCATGACAACGGCTGGGGGATCGAGGTCGAGGGCGTCGGGACGCGGGCGAAGGTGTGGTTCGTCCCACCGAAGTGGCTCGATCCGGCGCAGACCCGGCGTCTCGGCGGGCGACATCGCTACGACCTCGCCAGCTGACCGGGCCTTCGGGTGGTTCAGCGGAGCGCATCCAGGATGCGGAGGGCCTCTGTCGTTCCGTTTTCCGTGGACATGATCCTGGCGGCCTCCGTGACACGGACGCGATAGTCGTCGAGCGCATCCAGCGCGGTGCGGAGCGTGCGCACGGTCAACGCCCGCGATCGGATCGGGGCGGGGGCGAGTCCAGCCGCGTGCAACCGCGCACCCCAGAAGGGCTGATCTGCGATGAACGGAACGATCACCGAAGGCGCGGCGGCGAGCGTCGCCGCGTGGATGGTGCCAATGCCCCCATGGTGGACGGCGGCCGCCGCGAGCGGCAGCACCGTCCGATGGGCCACGCTCTGCATCACCAGCACGTCGCCCCCTGCGCGGTCCGGCGGCACCTCGATGCCACCGAGCCCCGTGGCGACGAGTACGCGGAAGCCCTGGTCACGTGCGGAATCGATGATGACGCGCCCCCGAGCCGCCGCCCCGGGTGCGCCCATCGAGCCGAACCCCGCGTACACGAAGGGTCCGGCTTCGATGAACTCAGCGACATCGGCGCTCACATCCTCCGAGGCTCGCCCGCGCAACCACGGGCCCGTCATGTGGACCGTCTCCGGCCAATCGTCGGGTCGAGGGAGGATGGCGGTACTGACAGGGAGAAGGGTCGCAATCGGCTCCGACGGACGCCGGCGTGAGCCGCCGACGAGGGCTTGCGCCTCCGCGAGCTCTGAGCGGAACATGGCGGTCGCTGCCCGCCCGGCTCGATATGTCCATCTATTGAGTGGGCGGATGCTGCGAGTGATCGTGCCGGCGGCCGGGAACGCGGCGGTCTCGGTGAGGACGGGAACTGTTTCGACCAGGACGTGCGGCACTCCGAGCGCATCCGCGACGAGGGGCGCGGAGAGGACCTTCGGGTGGTACACGATGAGGTCGGGCCGGTACTCGAGTGCCGCGCGAGCCCCTTCCACGATCACGCGTCGCATCAGCGGCTGCACGACTGATCGGAAGCTGCGCAGCGCCCGGGCCGGCGAGCCCCCTGCGATCGGATCAGGCGGGTGAAGTCCGCGCCCATGCTCACGATGTCCACGCCGGCAGCGACGTCGAGGGCCTCGGGAACCACCAGGCGCACGCGGTGTCCGGCCGCCGCTGCGCTTTCGCCCAGTGCGATGAACGGTTCCACATCGCCGCGGGAACCGGCGGTCGCGAGCAGAAGTCTCACCCTGCGCCCCCTCGGGAGATCGTCGACGCGGGTCCAACGTACTCCTGCGGCCGACGAAGCACCGGGCTAGCCGTCGGCGTAGCGAGCGCCAGGCGGTGGAGGGGGACGGTGCGGGCGGGGGCGGTGAGCCGTCGATAATGGGCAGGTGACTTCCCCCGAGCTGCCCGGCTGGCGCCACGTCTACTCCGGCAAGGTGCGCGATCTCTACGTGCCCGATGCCGCGGCGAGCGACGAGGTCGTGGCCGACCGCATGCTCGTCGTCGCCAGCGACCGCGTCAGCGCCTTCGACGTCGTGCTCGAGCCCGGCATCCCTGACAAGGGCGTGCTGCTGACCACCCTGAGCCTCTGGTGGTTCGACCAGCTCGCCGGCGCGGACGGCGGGCGCGGCATCCCGAACCATCTGGCAGCGACCGCCGTGCTCGGCGACGACGACGAACCGCACTCCCTCGTACCCGAAGCGGTCGCCGGGCGCGCGATGGTCGTGCGTTCGCTCGACATGCTCCCCGTCGAATGCGTCGTGCGCGGCTACCTCACCGGCTCGGGCTGGGCGGAGTACCGCGCGCACGGCACCGTGTGCGGCATCCCGCTGCCGCAGGGCCTCGGGGATGGCGACCGTCTGCCCGAGCCGATCTTCACCCCCGCCTACAAGGCGCCGATGGGCGAGCACGACGAGAACATCTCCTTCGAGCAGACCGTGCAGCTGGTGGGGCGCGCGCGTGCCGAGGAGCTGCGGACCACGTCGCTGGAGATCTACGCCCGCGCCGCGGCGACGGCCGAGCGGAACGGCCTCATCCTCGCCGACACGAAGTTCGAGTTCGGTCTCGACGACCAGGGCATGCTCACGCTCGCCGACGAAGTGCTGACCAGCGATTCGTCGCGCTACTGGGATGCCGCGGCCTGGCAATCGGGCACCACCCCCGCCGAGCGCATGGCGTCATTCGACAAGCAGATCGTGCGCGACTGGCTCGCGGCGAACTGGGACAAGCAGGGCACGCCGCCCGCGCTGCCCGGCGACATCGTCGAGCGCACCGCCGACCGCTACCGGGAACTGTTGGAGAAACTCACGGGCGACTGACGTCACACACGCAGGGCCTCACAGGTTTTTCCCAGATAATGGGATTCGTCTTCCCCCTTGTCCTTTGACCCGAGGAGTCCCATGGCCATTTGGCGCCTGCACGGTGACGGCCGTCACGTCGAACGCGGAGCCGTCGTCAAGCCCGAAGAGAGATTGAGCTGGGGCGCGACGATCGCGATCGGCGCTCAGCACGTCGTGGCGATGTTCGGCGCCACCTTCCTCGTGCCGATCCTCACCGGTTTCCCGGTGTCGACGACCCTGCTGTTCTCGGGCCTCGGCACGCTGCTGTTCCTGCTGATCACGAAGAACCGCCTTCCCAGCTACCTGGGATCGTCGTTCGCGTTCATCGCGCCGATCACCGCCCTCAACGGCGGTGACCCGCTCGCGAGCCCGGAGCAGCTCACGCAGGCGCTCGTGGGTGTGGTGGTGGCCGGAGCACTGCTGGCAGGCGTCGGCTTCGTGGTGCAGGCGGTGGGAACCGGCTGGATCGAGAAGCTGATGCCGCCGGTCGTGGCCGGGTCCATCGTCGCGCTCATCGGGTTCAACCTCGCCCCCGCGGCGTGGAACAACTTCCGCCTGCAGCCGGAGCTGGCGACCGTGACCCTGGTGGCCGTCGTGCTGTTCAGCGTGCTGTTCCGAGGGTTCCTCGGCCGCATCTCGATCTTCCTCGGCGTGATCGTGGGCTACCTCGTGGCGGCGTTCACCGGGCAGATCGACTTCACCTCGGTGAACGAGGCCGCGTGGATCGGGCTGCCCGAGTTCCACCTGGCCGCGGTGACCGACCCCGCCGCATGGGCGCTCGTGCCGATGTTCCTGCCCGTCGTGCTCGTGCTGATCGCCGAGAACGTCGGCCACGTGCGCGGTGTCGCCACCATGACCGAGGACCCCTCGATCAACAAGCACACGGGCCGCGCGCTCATCGCGGACGGCGCGGCGACGATGCTCGCGGGCGGCTTCGGCGGCTCCGCGACGACGACCTACGGCGAGAACATCGGCGTCATGGCCGCCACGCGCGTGTACTCGACGGCGGCGTACTGGGTCGCCGGCACCGTGGCGATCCTGCTGGCCTTCTCACCCAAGATCGGCGCCCTGTTCAACACGATCCCCGCCGGCGTGCTCGGCGGCGTGACGACCGCGCTGTACGGCCTCATCGGCGTGATCGGCATCAAGATCTGGGTCGACAACCGCGTCGACTTCTCGCGCCCGGTCAACCAGTACACCGTGGCGGTGTCGTTCATCATCGCCATCGCCGGCTTCACGATGGACTGGGGCTCGCTGCAGTTCGGTGCGATCGTGCTCGGCACGGTCGCCGCGCTGGCGATCTACCACGGCGGCAACGCGATCGCCCGGTGGCGCCGCACCGGCGCCGACGACGGCGGCCCCATTCCCGCCGTCGGCCAGCTGGGCGGCGACATGCAGGACTGACGCACCGCGGGCCGCGCGATGCGCCGCGCGGGCTCCGCGGACCGTGAGACTGCATCTGGCGGCTGAGACAGCGGGTATTACCCACAGTCTCAGCCGCCAGTTGCAGTTTCAGCGGAGAAGCGGGGGCACGGGGGCGCGGGAAAGCGACGGCGGAGAGACCGCGGCCAGCCGCGTCAGGCGGAGCCGCGGACGACGAGCTCTGTGTCGAGAATCGTGACGTGGCGCGGGCGACCACCGGCCAGCAGGTCCAGCAGGATCGACGCCATCGTCTCGCCCTGCAGGTGGGACGGCTGTCGCATCGTCGTCAACGGCGGGCTCACGGCGGTCGCCACCGGCGAATCGTCGAAGCCGACGATGGCGATGTCCTCGGGCACGCGGATGCCGGCGCGACCCAGCCGCGCGAGCGCGCCGCGGGCCATGAGGTCGCTGGCGATGAAGAGCGCGTCGACGTCGAGCTTCTGCTCTACCATCTGCGAGGCCGCTGCCGCGCCGCCGTCGGCGGTGAAGCCGCCGCCGAGCACGACCGCCTCCTCGAGACCCGCCGCCGCCAGTGCTTCGCGGAACCCGCGCAGCCGGTCCACACCCGCGGGCATGGTCAGCGGTCCGGCGATCGTGCCGATGCGGCGTCTGCCGGTATCGATGAGGTACTGGGTGGCCTGCCGCCCGCCCGCGACGTTGTCCACGTCGACGTAGTAGTCGTTCTCGCGCTCGCGCACCGGGCGGCCACCGTAGACCACCGGCACCGCGGCGGCGATGCGGTCGATGAACGTGTCGCTGGTGTGGTGGGAGATGACGATGGCCCCGTCCACCGCGCCGCTGCGCACGTAGCTCGTCGTCTTGTCGCGCGGGTCGTCGCTCGCGATCATCAGGTTGAGCACGTAGTCCGAGCGACTGATGCGCGCGTTGATGCCCGAGACCACGGCCGCGAAGAACGGGTCGCCGAAGAAGCGGGTGGTGTCCTCGGGAACGACCAGCGCGATCGCGAGCGTCTGACGGCTCGCGAGGGAGCGCGCCGCGCGGTTGGGCACGTAGTTCAGCTCGGCGATGGCGCGGTTGACCGCCGCCAGCGCCGAGGAGCTGACCGCGGTGGAGCCGTTCACCACGCGCGACACGGTGGAGCGCGACACGCCGGCCGCGGCGGCGACCTCTTCGATCGTCACCGCCCCGGGCGCTTCACGGGTGGTGTGGGTGTTCATGTCGCTCCCCGGGCCGTCTGGTCAGCCCGCCGCGGCAGTGCTGTCCAGCGCCCGCGCGGCGATGATCCGACTGTACTCGCGGCCGCTGTCCTTCACCGTGCGCTCGAGGGTGTCGTAGTCCACGCGCACGATGCCGAAGCGCTTGTCGTACCCCCAGGCCCACTCGAAGTTGTCCATGAGCGACCAGTAGAAGAATCCCCGCACGGCCACGCCGGCGTCGATGGCGTCGAGCGTGGCGTTCAGGTGCGCCGCGAGGAACGCCGCCCGGTCGCCGTCGGGCACGCGCAGCGCACCATCCTCCACGACGGGAGCGTCGTTGAAGGCCGCGCCGTTCTCGGTCACCGCGAGCACCACGCCCGCCTCCTGGGCGTAGTCGTCCCAGATGCGCCTCAGCAGGCGGGTGAGCCCCTCGGGCTGCACCTCCCAGTTCTGCGCCGTGCGCGGCAGCCCGCGCTCGACCGTGTGCATGTCGCGGTCGTCCGGGTACGGGCTGCGGGTCGCCCGGCTGCTCAGCGGCGCTCCCGAGACCGGCGGCACGGCCGGCGGCGTGGCCGACACGAGGTCGCCGTGGTAGTAGTTCACGCCCAGCGTGTCCAGCGGCTGGGAGATCGTCTCGAGGTCCCCACCTCGGACGGCCTCCTCGAACCGTGCCACCGCGCCGGCATCCACCTCCCGGATGTCCGCGACGATGTCGGCCGGGTACTGGGCGCGGAACAGCGGGTCGAGGAACCACCGGTTGAACTGCCCGTCGAGGCGCCGGGCGGCGTCGACGTCGCGCGGGTCGGCAGGGTCCGCCGGGTCGGCGACGGTGTGGTTCAGCGTGATCCCCAGATCGAGCGAAGCGTCGCGCGAGCGCAGCTCCCGCACCGTCATGCCGTGGCCCAGCAGCAGGTGGTGGGATGCCAGCAGACCCTCGGCCACGCTCTGGTGACCGGGCGCGTGCTCGCCTCCCGTGTAGCTGAGGAACGAGGCGCACCACGGCTCGTTGAGGGTCGTCCACACCGCGACGCGGTCGCCGAGGGCATCGTGCATGTCGAGTGCGTACTCGGTGAAGCGCTCGGCCGTCTCACGATTGATCCAGCCGCCCTGCTCCTGCAGCGCCTGCGGAAGGTCCCAGTGGTACAGCGTCAGCCACGGCAGGATGTCGGCGTCGAGCAGTTCGTCGACGAGGCGCTTGTAGAAGTCGACGCCCTCGAGGTTGAGCGCGCCACCGTCGGGCCGCACGCGCGACCACGACGTGGAGAACCGGTAGGTCTGCAGCCCCATCCGCTTCATCAGCGCGACGTCGTCGCGGTAGCGGTGGTAGTGATCGCACGCCACGTCACCGTTGTCGCCGTTGATGACCGCTCCGGGCACGCGACAGAAGGCATCCCAGATCGAGTCGGTGCGTCCGCCCTCGTGGGCGGCCCCCTCGATCTGGTAGGCCGCCGTCGCGGCGCCGAACAGGAAGTCGCCGGGGAAAGGTCGAGTGGATGCCATGAGGGCAGACTCCTCCTGTGAGATGGTGCTCATTGTCTCAGCCCTTGACCGCGCCGGCCATGATGCCGCTGACCAGCTGCTTGCCCGCGAAGATGAACAGCAGCAGCAGCGGGACCGTGGCGAGCACGACGCCGGCGAGCACGACGGAGTAGTCGACGAAGTAGTTGGACTGCAGCAGGGACAGCGCCACCGGGAGGGTGGGGTTCTGCCGGTCGAGCACGATGAACGGCCAGAAGAAGTTGTTCCAGGACCCCACGAAGGTGAACAGGAACAGCATCGCTGCCGCCGGACGGGCCGCGGTCACACCCACGGTCCAGAAGGTGCGGATCATGGACGCACCATCGACGCGCGCCGCCTCGATCAGCTCGTCGGGCACCGCCTGACGCAGGTACTGGGTCATCCAGAACACCCCGAAAGCACTGGTGAGCGCGGGGATGATGATCGCGCCGATCTGTCCGGTCCAGCCGAGGTCGGAGAACAGGATGTACAGGGGCACCACGCCCAGCTGCTGGGGAACGGCCATCGTGGCCACGACGAACACCAGCAGCGCCGGCCCGCCGAGGAAGCGCAGCTTCGCGAACGCCCAGCCGGCGAGGGTCGAGGTGACCACGACGGCGGCGGCGATGAGGAACGAGCTGTAGATGGAGTTCCACAGCGCCGGCCAGAAGTTCACCGCCGGGTTGTTCAGCACCGCCGTGGCGTTCTCGATGAAGTTGCCCAGCGGCACCCACGGGAAGGCGCCGCGCAGCGTGGTGGCGTCTCCCGAGCCGATGACGAAAGACCAGTACAGCGGGAAGACGGCCGAGAGGAAGACGGCGCCGAGCGTGCCGTAGACCCAGAACCCGGGCCGCGAGCCGCGGATGCGGATGGTCTTCGCGCCGCGGCGGCGCTGGGCCGCGTTGGGGATGCCCTCTTCGACGACCGCGAGGGGTGTGGGCGTGCCGATGCTCATCGCTGGGACTCCTTGACCGTCTTCTTGGTCGCTCGCGCGGCCCGTTTCTGCTCGCGTTTGCTCAGCTCGGACCGCAGGCCCTCATCTCGCACGAGGGTGCGGGTGAGCAGGAGGTTGAGCAAGCCGATGCCCAGGATGATGATGAACAGGATCCAGGCCATGGCCGCGGCGCGGCCGAAGTTCCACTGCCCCCAGCCGATGTCGTAGAGGTACAGCGTGATGGTCAGCCACTGCTGGGCCGAGCCGCCGCGACCGAACTGGTCGAAGACGCGGGGCTCGTCGAAGATCTGCAGACCGCCGATGGTCGAGGTGATGATCACGAAGATCAGCGTCGGCTTGAGCGACGGCATCGTGATGCTGAAGAACTGCCGGATGGGGCCCGCGCCGTCGACGGTCGCGGCCTCGTAGAAGTCCCGGTTCACGGCCTGCATGGCGGCCAGGAGGATGAGCGTGTTGTAGCCGACCCAGCGGTAGTTGACCATCGTGGCGATCGCGACGTGGCTCCAGAAGGGCTCGACGTGCCAGGGGATGGCGGAGATGCCGATCAGCTGCAGCCAGCTGTTGATGAGGCCGGACTTGTCGGCGAACATCGCGTTGAAGATGAGGCCGACCGCCACGGGGGCGACGACGTAGGGCACCAGCACGCTCATGCGCCAGAAGGTCTTGGCGCGGATGTTGCGGTCCAGCACGGAGGCGATGAAGATCGCCAGCAGCAGCTGCGGGACGCTGGAGAGCACGAAGATGCTGAAGGTGTTGCGCAGCGCGGTCCAGAAGTGCGGCTGCGTGAGGATCCAGACGTACTGGTCGAAGCCGACGAACTCACCGGAATTGCGGACCAGGTCCCAATCCATGAAGGAGATGACGGCGGTGTACGCGATGGGGAAGAGGCCCACGATCGCGAACATGATGAAGAACGGCGAGATGTACAGGTAGGGCGAAACCTTCAGATCCCACCGGCTCAGCCGGTGCGAGAAGGAGATGACCCGCGGCTGGCGCGGAGGCGGCGCCGCAGGGGAAGCAGCACGCGTCTGCGGGCGGGATTCAGTAGCGGTCACGATCGCCTTTCGTCTTCGGATGATCACGGGGTGCGGGTCACGGTGCGACCCGCACCCCGTGGATCAATGGGCTGGTGCCGGGATCAGAAACCGCTGATCTCGGTCAGCCAGGTGTTCCAGGCGGTCTCCTTGTCCTCGAGACCGTCGAAGACACGGGTGATCGCGTTCTGCAGGGCGTCGTGGTACTGGAAGTACTTCTCACCCTTGTAGGTCGACACCTCGATCGCGTTCGCGCGGTCGATGCCGATCTGTCCGGTGGGAGCGCCGTTGAAGTACTCGTTGGTGTACGAGGTGACCGCGTCGCTGTCCTGCGCCTCGACCTGGCTCGGGAACGTGCCGGCGTTCTCGAAGGCCTTGATCTGGTTCTCCGGAGCGGTCAGCCAGTCGGCGAGCTTCTGGGCAGCCTCGGTGTTCTTGCCGTCGGCGGGGACGACGAGGTACGAGCCGCCCCAGTTGCCGCCACCCTCGGGGAAGGCGTTGGCGATGTCCCAGCCCTCGACCTCGGGCGCCTCACCGGCGATGATGCCGTGCATCCACGGCGGGCACAGCATGGCGGCGAACTCGCCACCGGCCATGGCCGCGTACCAGTCGTCGCTCCACTGACCGGCGAAGGCCGAGATCGGCAGGCCGTTGTCGATGACCTGGTCGTAGGCGGCGCGGATGTCGGGGTTCTCGGCGGCGATGATCGTGCCGTCCGGCTCCTCGTAGGCGAGCTCGAGCTGGTTGACGAAGCCCTGCAGCAGCGAGTTGGCCGAGTCGATGAACGGGGTGCCCGTCTTCTCGACGTACTCCGAACCCACCTGGAAGAACGCGTCCCAGGTCGGGAACAGCTCGGCGACCTCTGCGCGGTCGGTGGGAAGGCCGGCCGCCTCGAACAGGTCGGCGCGGTAGCAGATGCTCTGCGGGCCCATGTCGGTGCCGTAGGCCACGAGGTTGCCGTCGGCGTCGGTCGCGGCGGCCTCCTTCCAGTCCAGCCAGCGGCCCTTCAGGTCGTCGGGCACCGGAACGACGAGGTCGGAGTACTTCATCATCTCGGTGAACCAGTCCACCTCGACGGCCTCGACGTCGGCGAGACCGCCCTTGCCGAGCTTCTGGAAGAAGTTCGCGCGTGCGTCGTTGGACGTCGCCGCCTTGTTGTGGACGACCTTGATGCCGGTCTCCTCGGTGAACTCCGCGAGAAGCTCGTCCGAGTAGCCCATGTCGTTGAACGTCGCGAGCGTCAGGGTGGCGGTGGCGTCGCCATCGCCGTCGTTCGACGCGGCGTCGCCGCCACCGGCACAGCCGGCGAGGACGATTGCTGTGGTCGCGACGCCGGCCAGCAGGGCGGTGGTGCGTCGCAGTGCGCGTGTTTTCACGTGTCACTCCTTTGTGGTGGTGGTTCGTGCGGGACCCCGGCCGTCGCACCCTCCGGGTGGGAGCGCTCTCACCGGTTGCCAACAATGTATGGGATCGCTCCCACGAACGCAAAGGGAGCGCTCCCATTCTTTGTCACGGTTGGATAACGTGCCCGGAGACCGCCGCCCGAAGCGCTCGCCGTGCGCCAGATGAGGCGGGCCGCGCGCACCCATAGACTGGGACGGCACCCTTCCCGCGACATCCGGAGCCCGAACATGCCCACCATCGTCGTCGACGTCATGCCCAAGGCCGAGCTGCTGGACCCGCAGGGAAAGGCCGTCGCCGGTGCCCTCGACCGCCTCGGCATCGCCGGGTTCGGTGACGTGCGCATCGGCAAGCGCTTCGAGCTGACCGTCGACGGCGAGGTCACCGACGAGGTTCTCGCCACCGCGCGCCGTATCGCCGACGACATCCTGTCCAACGCCGTGATCGAGGACGTGGTGGGCATCGAGGTCGTCGAATGACCGTGCGCGTCGGCGTCATCACCTTTCCCGGCTCGCTCGACGACGGCGACGCCCGTCGCGCGATCGCCCTCGCCGGCGCCGAGCCCGTCGCGCTCTGGCACGGCTCGCACGACCTCGAAGGGGTCGACGCCCTCGTGCTGCCCGGCGGCTTCAGCTACGGCGACTACCTGCGCGCCGGGGCCATCGCCGCCCGCGCGCCGATCATGACCGAGGTGAAGGATGCCGCCGGTCGCGGCATGCCCGTGCTCGGCATCTGCAACGGGTTCCAGATGCTCGTCGAGGCGCACCTGCTGCCCGGCGGACTGATCCGCAACGCCCACCAGCAGTTCATCCGCCGCGACCAGCGGCTGCGCGTCGAGAACGCGTCGACCGCCTGGACGAGCGACTACGAGGCGGGGCAGGAGATCGTCATCCCGCTGAAGAACGCCGACGGCGGCTACATCGCCTCGGAGTCGGAGCTCGACCGGCTCGAAGGCGAGGGCCTCGTGGCCTTCCGCTACCTCGGGGTGAACCCCAACGGGTCGCTGCGCGACATCGCCGGCATCACCAACGAGCGCGGCAACGTCGTGGGGCTCATGCCGCACCCCGAGCACGCCGTCGAGCCCGGGTTCGGCCCGAACGCCCCTGAGGCGATGCGGTCGGGAGTGGACGGACTGGCCTTCTTCACCTCGGCGATCTCCGCCGTGGTGGGCGCCGCCGCCTGATCCGCGACCCGCACACGGGCCGCCCCCTCAGAGGGGTGGGTATCGTCGGAGCATGACCTCCGGCATCCACGATCTCGTCCTCAGCGTGCCCACCGAGCAGCTCGCCGCCGACCTGGAGCCGCTGCCCGACGGGGTCGAGGTGGTCGTGTGGGACATGACAGGCGATGCTCCGCGCGCGCACATCGACATCGTGGTGCCGCCGTACATGAACGGGGCCACGCCGTATGACGCGCTGGCGAGCGTCGGCCCGCGCCTCGTGCAGGGGCAGTCGATCGGGTACGAGGGGGTCGAGGACAAGCTTCCTTCCGGTCTCGTCTTCGCCAACGCCGCCACCGTGCACGAGACGTCGACGGCGGAGCTCGCCGTCGGGCTCATCCTCGCCGCGCAGCGCCACATCGACGACTTCGCCGTCGACACCCGCGCCGGCGTCTGGAAGCCGCAGTTCGCACAGAGCCTCGCCGACCGCCGGGTGCTGCTGATCGGCTACGGCGGCGTGGGCAAGGCGATCGCCGCCCGCCTGGCGCCTTTCGAGGCGGCGCTCACCGCCGTCGCGCGCAGCGCCCGCGACGAGGACGGCATGACCGTCCACGCGATCGACGAGCTCGACGCCCTGCTGGCCGACGCCGAGATCGTCGTGCTCAGCCTCCCGGGAGGGGAGGAGACCCGCGGCATCCTCGATGCCCGCACGCTCGCACTGCTGCCCGACCGCGCGCTGGTGGTCAACGTCGGCCGCGGCTCGCTCATCGACACCGACGCGCTCGTGGCCGAGGTGTCATCGGGTCGGCTGCGGGCGGCGCTGGACGTCGTCGACCCCGAGCCGCTGCCGGAGGGGCATCCGCTCTGGGGCACGCCGGGGGTGCTGATCAGCCCGCACGTCGGCGGCGCGTCGAGCGCCATGCGCCCGCGCATCGCCGCGTTGATCACACGCCAGGTCGAGCGGATGCTCGCGGGCGAGGAGCCGGCGAACGTCGTCGTCCGCAGCTGACGCCCCTCGCCCCGCCGCACACGCCCGCCCCATCTCCTACTCCCGTCACGTGGCGAGCAGCGGGGGCAGCGCGACGGCTCAGGCGGTGAAGACCGAGAAGACGTCGCCGACGGCCTCGCGGCCACCGAGTCCCTCGAGCTCCATCAGCACCGAGGTGCCCACGACCTTGCCGCCGAGCAGGCCGACGAGCTCGTGCGCGGCGACGAGCGTTCCGCCGGTGGCCAGCACGTCGTCGACCAGCAGCACGCGCGTGCCGTCGGCGATGTCGTCGTGCGCCTCGATCGTGGCGGTGCCGTACTCCAGCGCGTACGAGACGGATGCCGCCGGGCGCGGCAGCTTGCCCGCCTTGCGGATGGGGATGAGTCCGACCTCGGCGACGGTGGCCATGGCGCCGGCGAGCAGGAACCCGCGCGCCTCGATGCCGGCGACGACGTCGAACTCCCCCGCGAACGGCGCGATCAACGCATCCACGACGGTGCGCAGTGCCGCGGCATCCGCCAGCAGCGGCGTGATGTCACGGAAGAGCACCCCCGGCTGGGGGTAGTCGGGAATCGTGCGGATGAGCGAGTCGGCGCGCACGAGGGCGGTGTCGGGTTGGGGGATCACCGGCCGATTCTACCGGCGGCACCCGCGTCGTTCCTGGGAGGGGCGCATTCGCGGCCCGCGACTGCAAGCGCTTGCAGTACCATGCTGTCATGACTCTTCCCGACACCCTCCCCGGCGCCGCCGCTGCGGACTCCCGCCCCGGCTCCCAGTGGTGGCGCACCGCCGTCATCTACCAGATCTACCCCCGCTCGTTCGCCGACGCCTCGGGCGACGGCGTGGGCGACCTGCCCGGCGTGACTTCCCACATCGACGACCTGAAGTCGCTGGGCATCGACGCGATCTGGCTGAGCCCCTTCCAGCGCTCCCCGCAGAAGGATGCCGGCTACGACGTGTCCGACTACTGCGACGTCGACCCGCTGTTCGGCACGCTGGCCGACTTCGACGACCTGATCGAGGCGGCGCACGCCCGCGGCATCCGCATCATCGCGGACCTGGTGCCGAACCACTCGTCCGACCAGCACGTGTGGTTCCAGGAGGCGCTGGCCGCCGCGCCGGGCAGCCCCGAGCGCGCCCGCTACATCTTCCGCGACGGCAAGGGCGACAACGGCGAGCTGCCCCCGAACAACTGGGAGTCCGTCTTCGGCGGCCCGGCCTGGACCCGGGTGACCGAGCCCGACGGCACCCCCGGCCAGTGGTACCTACATCTGTTCGACTCGTCGCAGCCCGACTTCGACTGGTCCAACCCGGTCGTGCACGAGGAGTTCCGCCGCATCCTGCGGTTCTGGCTCGACCGTGGCGTCGACGGCTTCCGCGTCGACGTGGCCCACGGCCTGGTGAAGGCCCCGGGCCTGCCCGACTACACCCCCGACCCGGAGGCCGGCTCCATGGGCGGCGACGCCGCCGACGTGCCGTACTGGGGCCAGGAGGGCGTGCACGACATCTACCGCGAATGGAACCGCGTGCTCGCCGAGTACGACGGCGACCGGGCGCTCTGCGCCGAGGCGTGGCTGCCGACGGTCGACATGACCGCCAAGTGGGTACGCCCCGACGAGATGCACCAGGCGTTCAACTTCGCCTACCTCGAGACGCCGTGGGACGCCGCCGAGCTGCGCACCGTCATCGACGAGTCGCTGCGCGCCTACCCCGCGGTGGGAGCCCCCAGCACCTGGGTGCTGTCGAACCACGACGTGGTGCGCCACGCCTCGCGCCTCGCGCTCACGGCCGAGAACCCGCAGGGCCACGGCATCGGGCCGGACTCGCCCGGAAAGCCCGAGCCCGTGCTCGGCCTGCGCCGTGCGCGCGCGGCATCCGCCGTCATGCTCGCCCTCCCCGGATCGGCCTACATCTACCAGGGTGAGGAGCTCGGGCTTCCCGAGGTCATCGACCTGCCCGGCGACGCCCGCCAGGACCCGACCTGGTTCCGCACCGAGGGCGAGCGCTACGGCCGCGACGGATGCCGCGTGCCGATTCCGTGGGAGGCCGACGCCCCCGCCTACGGCTTCAGCCCCACCGGCCAGTCGTGGCTGCCGCAGCCGGCCGAGTGGGCGACCCTCGCGCGCGCTGCGCAGGTCGACGACGCGACCTCCACGCTGTCGCTGTACCGCACCCTGCTCGCCGAGCGCCGCGCGCACGGCCTGGGAGCGGGCACGCTGCGCTGGATCGACGGCTTCGGCGACGACGTGCTGGCCTTCACCAACGGCGACGTCACGGTGCTGTCGAACATCGGCTCCGAGCCGGTGGCACTGCCCGCCGGTGACGTGCTGGTCGCGAGCGAGCCGCTGACCGACGGCATGCTGCCCGCCGACGTCACCGTGTGGCTGCGCACGGTCTGATCGACGCGACGGGAGACCCCACGCCATGGTGAGCATCGATGAGGTGGCACGCGCGGCGGGGGTCTCCACTGCGACGGTGTCGCGCGCGCTGAGCGGGCGGGGGCAGGTATCGGCCGGCACCCGCTCGCGCGTGCTCGACACCGCCGCGGCGCTGGGCTACGTCGTGTCGGCACCGGCATCGAGCCTCGCGTCGGGGCGCGCCCGCAACATCGGCGTGCTGCTGCCGGTGGTCGACCGGTGGTACTTCTCGACGGTGCTGGCCGGCATCGCATCGGGCCTGCAGAGCGCCGGCTACGACATCACCCTCTACGCGCTGACCGAGGATCCCACGGAGCGTGCGGCGGTGTTCGAGACGTTCCTGCGCCGCCGCCGCGTGGACGGCGTCATCGCCATCGCCATGTCGCTGGACACCGCCGAGGCCGACCGCCTCGCCGCGCTCGGCATGCCGGTCGTGGCCCTGGGCGCGGAGCACCGCCAGCTCCCCAGCCTGGCGGTCGACGACATCGCGGTCGCGAAGCTCGCGACCGCGCACCTCGCCGACCTGGGGCACCGGGAGCTGGCGCACATCGGCATCCTGCACGACGTCGACGACGGCACCGAGCGGGAGCACATCCCCTCGCTGCGGCGGCGGGGCTTCGAGCTGGCATTGGATGCCGCCGGCATCCCCCGCGCCGCCGCCCGCCACGCAGCGGCGGACTTCACGATCGAGGGCGGCCATGCGGCGGCCATGCGACTGCTGACGAGCGACGCCCCGCCCACCGCGGTCTTCGCCGCCTCGGACGAGATGGCGTTCGGCGCGCTGATCGCCGCGCGCGACCTGGGGCTGTCGGTGCCCGGCGACCTGTCGATCGTCGGTGTGGACGGCCACGAGTTGAGCGGCTTCTTCGGGCTCACGACGGTGGACCAGTTCCCGCACGACCAGGGACTGCGCGCGGCGAGAGAGGTGCTCGCCGCCCTCGGCGAGCGCGCCGAGGGCGAGGGCGGCGGGGGCGGCGCTGCCGGCGCCGAGGCCTTCGGGTCGCTCGCTTCCCTGCCGTTCGAGCTGGTGGTGCGCGCCTCCACGGGCGCGCCGACGCCCCGCTGACGGTCGCGCGACCGCACCGGGGATGCGGCAGCGATCGTCCGTCGCGGGCAGCCGCAGCCGTCCGCGTAGGCTCTGGCCATGAGCATCGACCTCGAAGCGCTGTACATCGACCTGCACCGGCATCCCGAGCTCTCGTTCCAGGAGACCCGCACCGCCGGGGTCGTCACACGGACGCTGCAGGAGCTCGGCATCCCGTTCGAGGAGGGGATCGGCAAGACCGGCGTCGCGGCGGTCATCCGCAACGGCGAGGGCCCCGTCGTGTGGCTGCGCGCCGACATGGACGCCCTGCCCGTCGAAGAGCGCACGGGCGTGCCCTACGCCAGCACCGCGCGCGGCATCGACCCCGCGGGGCAGGATGTGCCGGTCATGCACGCCTGCGGCCACGACATGCACGTCACCGCGCTGCTCGGCGCCCTCGAACGGCTGCACGCGACGACGGATGCCTGGTCGGGCACCGTGGTGGCGGTCTTCCAGCCCGCCGAGGAGTATGGCGCCGGTTCACGTGCGATGATCTCCGACGGCGTGCTCGACCGCTTCCCGCGCCCCGACATCGTGCTCGGCCAGCACCTCACCCCGCTGCCGGCGGGACTCATCGGGGTGCGCAGCGGCACGCAGATGGCCGCGTCCGATGGACTGAGCGTGACGCTGCTCGGCCGCGGCGGCCACGGGTCGCGTCCGCACGCCACGATCGACCCCGTCGTCATGGCGGCCGCCACGGTGATGCGCCTGCAGACGATCGTGTCGCGCGAGATCGACCCGCGCGACATGGCGGTCGTCACGGTCGGCGCCATCCACGCCGGGCTGAAGAACAACATCATCCCCGCCGAGGCGCGTCTCGAGCTGAGCCTGCGCTACACCGACGAGGCGGCCCGCGAGCGCGTCATGGCCAAGGTCGAGCGGGTCGTCCGCGCCGAGGCCGAGGCGTCCGGCGCAGAGGAGCCGCCGGTGATCTCGATCGCCCACACGCTGCCGCCGACCATCAACGACGCGGATGCCACTGCCCGTCTGGTCTCCGCGTTCGAGCGCAGCTTCGGCGAGGGCGCCGTGGTCGACCCCGGCATGTTCACCGGCAGCGAGGACGTGTCGTGGTTCGCCCGCGACGGCGGCGCTGCGCTGGTGTTCTGGTTCTGGGGCGGCGTCGACCCCGAGGCGTATGCAGCCGCGGCCGCCGCCGGCACGATCGACGCGGACATCCCCACGAACCACTCGCCGTTCTTCGCGCCGGTGCTTCACCCCACCATCGAGCGCGGCGTCGAGAACCTGGTGGTGGCGGCGCGGGAGTTCCTCGGCTGACGCACGTCCTGGCATCCGCGCCCCGGAATCCCCCGCCCCGGCATCCCTCACCACCGCATTCGGGCAGATCTCCTCGTTTCGGGCGACCCGGATATGCCCGCGCCCCGGCGCCCCACCAGGAGCCGCCCGACCGGAGGGGGCTCCGCCCGACACGACCGGAGATGCGGGGCCGGGTGGGTCCGCACCGCGCGGTCCGAGCCCGTCGGACACCTCGGGCCCCGCGCAGGCTGGGCGGCGTAGCCTGGAAGGGTGAGTGCCCCCATCGCATCCGACCCCGCCCGGGTCGTCGACGCCGCCGCGTTGCGCGCGGACTTCCCGATCCTCGACCAGAGCGTCAACGGGGAGTCGCTGGTGTACCTCGACTCCGGAGCGACGAGTCAGAAGCCGCAGGTGGTGCTCGACACCGAGATCGACTTCCTCACCCGCGCCAACTCGGCCGTGCACCGCGGCGCCCACACCCTCGCCGCCGAGGCGACGGAGCTGTTCGAGGATGCCCGCGAGACCGTCGCCGGTTTCGTCGGCGCCGAGCCCGAGAACCTCGTCTGGGCCAGCGGCGCGACCCTCGCCCTGAACCTCGTCGCCTATGCGATCGACAACGCCACCGCCGGCCGGGGCGCCCCGGCATCCGCCCGCTTCGCCCTGCGCGCCGGCGACGAGATCGTCGTGACCGAGGCGGAGCACCACGCCAACCTCATCCCGTGGCAGGAGCTCGCCGCCCGCACCGGCGCGGTGCTGCGCCACATCCCGGTGCGCGATGACGGCACCCTCGACATGGATGCCGCGGCGGCGCTCATCGGCGAGCGCACCAAGGTCGTGGCGTTCACGCACGTGTCGAACGTGCTCGGCATCGTCAACCCGGTGGCCGATCTCGTCGCGCTCGCCCGTGCCGTGGGCGCGCTCACGGTGATGGATGCCTGCCAGTCGGTGCCGCACCTCGCCGTGGACCTGCCCGCCCTGGGCGTCGACCTCGCGGCCTTCTCGGGCCACAAGATGCTCGGCCCCTACGGCGTCGGCGGGCTCTACGGACGCACCGAGGTGCTCGAGGCGCTGCCCCCGTTCCTCACCGGCGGCTCGATGGTCACCACCGTCACCCTCGACGAGGCGGGGTTCCTGCCCGCACCGCAGAAGTTCGAGGCGGGCACGCAGCCCGTCTCGCAGGCCATCGCGCTGGCTGCGGCGGCCCGCTACCTCGACGGCATCGGCATGGATGCCGTGCACGCGCACGAGCGCGAGATCGGTCGGCGCCTGCTCACCGGGCTCGACGCCATCGACGGCGTGCGGGTGCTGGGCGACCCGGGCGCCGACGTCGACCGGGTGGGGCTGGCGTCGTTCGACGTCGCCGGCGTGCACGCGCACGACGTCGGGCAGTTCCTGGATGCCCGGGGCATCGCCGTGCGGGTCGGGCACCACTGCGCCAAGCCGCTGCACGCCCGGTTCGGCCTGACCGCGTCGGTGCGCGCGTCGGCCTCGGTGTTCACGACAGACGACGACATCGACCGCTTCCTCGACGCCGTCGCGGGCGTGCGGTCGTACTTCGGCGCGGAAGGAGCCACGGCATGAGCGCCCTCGAATCGCTGTACCAGGAGCTGATCCTCGATCACTCCAAGCACCCGCACGCCCGCGGGCTCGCCTCGGAGGAGGGGCGCACCGCCACCTCGCACCAGCACAACCCGATCTGCGGTGACGACATCACCCTGCGCGCCCGGGTGTCCGACGACGGCGAGACGCTCACCTCGGTGACGTGGGAGGGCGCCGGCTGCTCGATCTCGCAGGCGTCGGCATCCATGCTGGCCTCCCTCGTCGACGACCGCATCGAGGCCGGCGACCCCCTGAGCCGGCAGGAGGCCATCGACCTGATCGGCGGGTTCCGCGAGGTGCTGCGCTCGCGGGGCAAGCAGGAGCTCGACGAAGACGTCTACGGCGACGCCACGGCGCTGTCGGGAGTGTCGAAGTTCACCGCACGCGTGAAGTGCGCGATGCTCGCATGGGTCGCGCTCGAGGACGCCCTGCCCCGCGCCTGAGTCGTCCGCCACGGCGGGCGTCACGCCCGACGCCAGCGCCGCGTCAGCGCACGGGGATGTCGGTGGCGAGCACCGACTCCAGTCGCGCGTAGCTGTCCTCCATGCCGTCGGCCATGCCGGTCGCGAGGATCTCGTCCCGCGTCGCCCGGTCGGGGTACTCCAGCAGCAGCGTGAGAAGCGTCGCCCCGTCCTCTTCGTCGAGGTTCAGGTCGTTGATGACGTCGGGGCCCTCGGTGCCGATCATGCGCTCGGTGGTGACCTCGCGGCGCGGCGGCTGCGACAGCAGGGTGCGGCCCTCGAAGCCGAAGCGCGTCTCGGGTCTGCCGTCCTGCTCGGGCTCGTGGTGCGCGCGCCAGACGAGGTCCCGCGAGCCCTCGATCAGCCGGGTGATCCGCACGTGGACGTCGTCGAGCAGCTCCACCTGCGTTCCCTTGCCCTGCGCGTACTCCCGCAGACCGAGCAGCACCCGGTCGAGCTGGTTCATCGCCATCGTGGAAGCCTCGATCGCGCCCATCGCGACCACGGCGTCGAGGGCGTCGGCGGAGCCCAGAAGCGCTCGAGCTCGCGCGGGTCGGTGAACGCATGCCACAGGCGCTCGACAGGGGCGGCGAAGTCGGCGATGAGGGTCATCGTGAGGGCTTCGGGGTCGGTCGTGACTTCGGTGACGGGCATGTCACCCTCCTTGCGTGTTCTGTGGCGGGGCCGGCGCGGCCAGAAGGTCGTCCAGCCGATCGATGCGTGCGCGCCAGAGGGCTTCGTAGGCAGCCAGGAGGGTGCGGGCTCGGGCGATCATGTCCGGATCCGCCCGCACCAGCCGCTCGCGGCCCTCAGCGCGCTTGATGATGAGTCCGGCCGCCTCGAGCACGGCGACGTGCTTCTGCACTGCCGCGAACGACATGTCGTACCCGGCCGCGAGGGCCGAGACGGACTGCTCGCTCTCGAGCGTGCGCCGCAGGATGTCACGGCGCGTGGCTGCCGCCAGCGCGTGGAAGACGCGGTCGGTCTCGTCATCAGTGAGTTCCATTCGTACAACCATTTGGTTGCACGTTACGACCGGCCGGCTGGTTCGTCAAGACCTGCTCTTCCGCCACCACCGCCACGCAGCGCAACGAGGCCGGGGGTGAGCCCCCGGCCTCGTCTGCCTGACCGCCGCTGGTCAGGAAGCGGGGACCAGCACCCGGTCGATCGTGTGGATGACGCCGTTCGTGGCCGGGATGTTGATCGCCCAGAGCACCAGACGCGGGTCCTTGAGCGACGGGGTCTCGTCACGCAGCGTGGTGGCCCGCGGCTGGATGGTGCCGCCGTTGGCCATGGTCAGGTTGCGCGAGAGCAGCACCTGCAGGGGTCCGAGCTTCTTGCCCGGCACCACGTGGTACAGCAGGATGTTCGAGATCTGCTCCGCCGAGAACGTCGAGGTGATCGTGGTGAGCGCCGCGGCCTCCGACGCCGGGGCGGCACCGGTGAGGTCGGTGACGAGGCGCAGGAAAGCCTGGTCGTTGGGCGCGAACACCGTGAAGGTGGTGCTCGTGTCGGCGAGGGTGGCATCGAGCCCGGTGGCGACGAGCGCCTGCACCAGCAGGTCGTAGTCGCGGCCGTTGCTGTCCGGTGTTCCGCCGCCCGATGCGGCGACAGCCACATCGACGATCGACCCGGTCGGCTTCGCGCCGCCGTATGCCGACGCCGGCGAGGCTGTCAGCGTGAGCGCTGCGGCGACGATCGCCACGACGCCGATGGAGAGCTTCCGGTTCATCTTCCTGCTCCTTCGGTGAGAAGAGTCACGCTCGGCGACAGCCGTCGGGCGCCAGAAAGGTATTCCGGTCGAGCACGCCGTTTGGATGCAGCACGGCCACGCGGTGATGTGGCTGCTCACACGGCGAGGGGAAGTGCCCGGGGGCGGCGCGACTGCGCCGCCCCCGGGTGAGCCTCAGTCGAACGTCGCGACCAGACGCCCCTTCACCTCGCCGCGGTGCAGGCGCTGCAGCCCTTCGCCGATCTCGTCGAAGCGGATCGTCGTGGCCTCCGGCTTCAGCTGCCCCGTCTTCATGTACTCGTAGACGCCGGCGATGTCCTCCTTGGTGCCGCCGTTGGAGCCCCGCAGGATGCACTGGCTGAGGATGAGCGACTTCGTGCTGATGGTCGCCTCGAGCCGCCCCATGCCCACGACGACGACGGTGCCGTCCCGACGGATCGCGTCGACCGCCTGGGCGGTGGTCGTGCCGAATCCGGCGAAGTCGACGATCACGTCGAACACGACACCGTCGAAGTCGGCGATGGATGCCGCGACGCCCGCCGCGCCGATCTCCTCGGCCAGCGGCCAGACCGCCTCGTTGACCTCGGCGACGTACACCGTGGCACCGGCGAGCACCGCCACGCGGGCGCCGATCTGGCCGAGGCCGCCCAGGCCGATGATGCCGACGGTGTCTCCCGCCTTCACCCCGCCGTTGGTGATGACGGCGGCGTGGGAGGTCATGCCGGCATCCGTCGCCGCCGCGCCGTAGACGTCGTCGACCTCATCGGGGATCGGCACGAGCGCCTCGGCGGCGACGGCCATCTTCTCGGCGAACCCGCCGTCGTAGCCGTAACCGGGCGCTCCGGCGGCCGTGGTCGGGCACACGGCGACGCGGTCTCCCACGGCGTAGCCGGTCACCCCCTCGCCCAGCGCCTCGATGACGCCGGCGTTCTCGTGGCCGAGCGTGATCGGCAGCTTCGCCAGCATCGAGAGCCAGCCCTCGTCCCCGAGCACCCCCACGTCGGAGTGGCAGAGGCCCGCCGCCGTCATCTTCAGCAGCACCTCACCCGGCCCCGCGGTCGGCTCGGGCACCTCGTTCAGCACGAGGGGTTCATGGGTTCCGGTGAACTGCCAGGCTTTCATGGCTGCTCCTTCATGTTCGCGTCCCTTTCGGGCTTGCCTTCACGCTACGCAGAGCCCGGGTAGGGGGCTGCGATGGGCACCGGGGAAAAGCACCGGGAGACTAGGATGGACCCCGTCCGGCATCCCCTCGTCTTCTGGAGTCCAGCCGCGTGACCACGCCCTCTTCGACCTCTGTCGCCGATACCGTCGAGAACGCGGTCGCCACCCCCGACAGGGAGCAGCCGTACGCCGCTCTCGGGCTGAAGCCCGACGAGTACGCGAAGATCCGCGAGATCCTCGGCCGCCGCCCCACCTCGGGCGAGCTGGCGATGTACTCCGTCATGTGGAGCGAGCACTGCTCCTACAAGTCGAGCAAGATCTACCTGCGCCGCTTCGGCGAGAAGGTCTCCGACGAGATGAAGACCCGCCTCATGGTGGGCATGGGTCAGAACGCCGGCGTCGTCGACGTGGGCGAAGGCTGGGCGGTGACCTTCAAGGTCGAGTCCCACAACCACCCCAGCTACATCGAGCCCTTCCAGGGCGCCGCCACCGGCGTCGGCGGCATCGTGCGCGACATCATCTCGATGGGCGCGCGGCCGGTCGCCGTCATGGACCAGCTGCGCTTCGGCGCCGTCGAGAACCCCGACACCGCCCGTGTCGTGCACGGCGTCGTGTCGGGCATCTCGTTCTACGGCAACTGCCTGGGCCTGCCGAACATCGGCGGCGAGACGGTCTTCGACGCCGTCTACCAGGGCAACCCCCTCGTGAACGCCCTCGCCGTCGGCGTGCTGCGCCACGAGGACCTCAAGCTCGCCAACGCGTCCGGCCCCGGCAACAAGGTCGTGCTCTTCGGCGCCCGCACCGGCGGTGACGGCATCGGCGGAGCCTCGATCCTGGCATCCGACACCTTCGCCGACGGCGGACCCACCAAGCGCCCCGCGGTGCAGGTCGGCGACCCCTTCGCCGAGAAGGTGCTCATCGAGTGCTGCCTGGAGCTGTACCGGGGCGAGCTCGTCGAGGCGATCCAGGACCTCGGCGCCGCCGGCATCTCCTGCGCCACGAGCGAGCTGGCCGCCAACGGCGGGTCGGGCATGCGCGTGGATCTGGAGAACGTGCTGCTGCGCGACCCCACGCTCACGCCCGAGGAGATCCTCATGAGCGAGAGCCAGGAGCGCATGATGGCGATCGTCGCGCCGGAGAAGCTCGACGCGTTCCTCGCCGTCACGGGCAAGTGGGACGTGGAGACCAGCGTGCTGGGCGAGGTCACCGGCGACGGCCGGCTGCAGATCTTCTGGCACGGCGAGGAGATCGTCAACGTCGATCCCTCGACGGTCGCCGTCGACGGGCCCGTCTACGACCGCCCCGTGGCCTACCCCACCTGGATCGACGCGCTCCGCGAAGACTCCGCCTCGGCCCTGCCGCGCACCGACGACCCCGAAGAGCTGCGCCGGCAGTTCCTGACGCTCGTCGCGAGCCCCAACCTCGCCGACACGTCGTGGGTGACCAACCAGTACGACTACTACGTGATGGGCAACACCGCGCTGAGCTTCCCCGACGACGCCGGCATGATCCGCGTCGATGAGGAGTCGGGCCTGGGCTTCGCCATCGCCACCGACTGCAACAGCCGCTTCTGCCAGCTCGACCCCTACGAAGGCGCGAAGCTCGCCCTCGCCGAGGCGTACCGCAACGTCGCCGTCACCGGCGCCGTTCCCACCGCGGTGACCGATTGCCTCAACTTCGGCAGCCCCGAGAACCCCGAGGTCATGTGGCAGTTCTCGCAGACCGTCGACGGGCTCTCCGACGCCTGCCTCGAGCTCGGCGTGCCCGTCACCGGCGGCAACGTGTCGTTTTACAACCAGACCGGCGACACCCCCATCTACCCGACCCCGGTCGTGGGCGTGCTCGGCATCATCGACGACGTCGCCCGGCGCATCCCGAGCGGCTGGCAGGATGCCGGCGAGAACATCTACCTCCTCGGCGTCACCGCCACCGAGCTGAGCGGCTCGCAGTGGGCGGGCACGATCCACGGGCACCTGGGCGGCCGTCCGCCGAAGGTCGACCTCGCCGCCGAGAAGCGCCTGGCCGACCTGCTGCACGCGGCATCCCTGCAGTCGCTGGTCTCCAGCGCCCACGACGTCTCGGGCGGCGGTCTCGCCCAGACGCTCGCCGAGGGCGTCATGCGCTTCGGCGTCGGCGCCCGCGTGTGGCTGCGGGAGATCATGGAGCGCGACGGGGTGGATGCCGCGACCGCGCTGTTCTCCGAGTCGACCGGCCGCGTCGTGGTGACCGTGCCGCGTGAGGACGACGTGAAGTTCCGCGGCCTGTGCGACGGCCGGGGCTACCCGGTGCTGCGCATCGGCGTGACCGACGCCCCCGGCGACGGCGACGAGCCGGCCCTCGAGGTGCAGGATGTGTTCACCGTGACGGCGAGCGACCTGCGCGCGGTATCGCAGGCGACGCTGCCGGCCCTCTTCGGTGCGACGGTGGCCGAGCCGGCCGCGGCGACGGCGACGGAGGACCGGGCATGAGCGACGACGACTACGGCTCGTTCGGCCAGGGCCGTCAGCGCCGCATGAAGATCGTGGCGTGGATCGTGATCGGCGCGCTGATCCTCGTCGGCGGCGGATCGACCGTCATCGCCCTGCTCTTCGGCTGAGCAGGGCGCTCGGCGCACCGTCTGGCACGGCGACTAGCATGGCGTGATGGAGTCCGTCCTCCTGGTCATGGAGTCGTGGTGGTGGATCGCCCCTGCCGCCGCAGGCGCGGGAGCAATCGGCTACGGCGCGCTGACGACCGGCCGGCGGCGGGCGCGGCGGCTGGAGCTCGACGCCGCACGCCATGAGGAGCTGCTGGCTTTCCGCGCGCGGCAGGCGGCACGCGCCCGCGTCCGGGCAGCCCAGGCCGATGTGCTGAGCGCGAAGGCGCGGGACGGGATCGCGTCGCTGTCGCCGATGTCCGAGGCCCGTCGCGCGCTGCAGGCCGCCAAGCGGGCCGAGAAGCAGGCGATGCTGGAGCTGCGTGCCAGCCGCAGCAGGGTCAAGGCGGTGCGGGCAGGGTACAGCGCCGCCGGGCGGTCAGCCCCGCTGCCTCTCGAGCGGCTCATGGCCGAGCATGACGCGGTCACTGCGCGCTGGCTGGAGTACGAGACGGATGCCGCGCGGGCGCTCGCGTTCCCGCAGATGCTCGAGTCCCGGCATCCGTACACCCTCGCCTTTCTGCAGGCGCAGCGCGACGCCCATGCGCTGCGGCCGGCGTCGGCGCGGGACCGGATGAGCCCGGAGACGTTCGTGGCCTATCGCCGCGCGGTGCGGGCGCTGGAGGCGGCGTTCGCGACCGCCGAGCGCGATGCGCAGCGGGCCGCGCGGGCGAACCTGCCCGGGGTCGGCGGTCGGTCGGCGGCACCCGGGGTGACCGGATCGGGCACGCGGCCGGCCGTCGGCGCGACCGGCGCGACCGGCGCGACTCATGGTGCGACCCCGGGTGCTCCGGCATCGCGCTCGGCACCGGTCTGGCCGGTGCCCTCCCGCAGCCCTCGCCCTTCTCCGGGAGGGGAGCGGCCGGCGTCGGGCGGCGAAACGCCCCGCTAGCATGACACCGTGGACGAACTGTTCCGCTTCCTCGGCAACTACTGGTGGCTGGCCTTTCCGCTCGCGGGCGTGTTCGGCGGCCTCGGGCGTGCCTGGGAGCAAGCGGCGAAGCGCCGGCACAAGCGACGGCTCGAGGTGCTGCGCGCCAAGAGCGAGCTGAAGGCTGCGCAGGCCGCGGCGCGGGCGCGGCCGGTGGCGACGGCATCCGTCCCCACCGCGATCATGCGCCCGGCACCCGAGCCGAGCCAGGTGGAGCAGCTCTTCGCCGCGCACGACGCGGTGACGCAGCGGTGGCTGGAGTACGAACTCGATGTGGCCAAGCTCATCGCGTTTCCCACGATGAGCGACGGGCGGGAGCCGATGACCGCGGCGTTCCTGCGGGCGAAGAAGACCGCCGACCGGCTGCGGCCGCCGTCGGCGAAGGCGAAGGTCACGGCGGAGGAGCTGAACGAGTACCGCGCGGCGGTGACGGAGTTCGAGGTCGCCTTCGACCTGGCCGAACGCGAGGCGCGGCGGGTGCGGGACTCCTCGTTCACCGAAGGGGAGCGCAAGCGGCTCGCGACGGCGCAGCAGCTGCTGTCGGTGGCGGTGGATCAGGCCGCGAGCTCGTCCGAACGGCAGACGGCCTACAAGCGGGTGCGCGAGGAGCTCAACGGCTTGATCGCGCTGTCGGACGAGGCGATCGACGTGCTGAAGACGAAGGTCTCGCTGGAACTCCCGCGCGGCTCCACCCCCGCCCCCGACGCCCCATGAGTGATCGTGGCGCGCACCCCCGTGAAAGGATGCGCGCCACGGGTGCTCACTCCGTGGTGAGAGAGGAGACGTACTCCTCGTTCGCCGCCATCCAGTCGGCGACGATCGACTCGTAGTCGTCGCTGTCGTTCTCGTTGAACATCACGTTCTCGAGGGAGTACAGCGTCTCGCTGTCCATCTCGAAGGCGCTCAGCCACGCGAACACCTCGGGGAAGTCCTGCTCGAACGACGTCGACGCGAAGGAGTGGATGCCCTCGGCGTCGCCGAGCAGGCCCTTCGGGTCCTCGAGGTCCTTGATCGGGAAGGCGTCGTACGCCCAGTGCGGACGCCACAGCGTCACGAGGATGTTCTCGCCCGCCCGCGTCGCGGTGTCGAGCTCGGTCAGCATGGCCGGGGTCGACGACGTCACGTGGTCGAAGCCCTCGAGCCCGTACCCGGGGATGACGGCCGAGTCGGTGACGGTCGCCAGACCCGAGCCCGACTCGATGCCGTAGATCGTGCTGCCGAACAGGTCGGCGTTGTCGGCGAGCTCCTCGATCGAGTCGATCGGCGCGTCCTCGTTGACGGCGAAGGTCAGCTTCGCCTCGGTGTTCCAGGCGCCGAGGTCGACCATGTCATCGCCGTACTCCTCGATGTAGTCGGCGTGGGTCAGCGGCAGCCAGGTGTCCAGCGTCACGTCGTAGTCGCCGCTGGCGATGCCGTTGTACACGGCGGCGGGGTCGGCGTACTCCAGCTCGACCTCATAGCCCTGCTCCTCGAGCACGGCCTTCCACAGCTCGGACGCGGCGATGCCCTCGTCCCAGCCGTTGAAGACGGCGATCGTGATGGGGCGGTCTGCTGCGGCATCCCCTTCGGAGCCGGTGCTGTCGGACCCGCCGGCGCAGCCGGTGAGCGTCAGGGCCGCGGCCGACGTGAGCGCGAGCGCCCCCAGGATCGTGTTTCTCTTGGTCATCGTGACTTCCTCTCCCTTCGCATGCTGTGCGCGAAGCGGTCGTTGTGGTCGGGCACGGAGTCTCCGCGCCCCCCGCGAGTGATGAGCTCGCAAGTCTCAGGGCCGGATGGGCCCAGGGCCCGGCGGCGTCAGGCGGATGCCGCGGCCAGCGGCCGCCGCGTGCGCGCGGTGCGCGCGCCTCGGCTCGAGCCGCGCACGGCGAGGGCGGAGGTCATGCGGTCGAGGATCATCGCGATGATCACGACCGAGAGTCCGGCTTCGACGCCGAGGGCGATGTCGATCTTCTGCAGGCTCTGCACCACGTCGCCGCCCAGGCCGCGCGCGCCGACCATGCCGGCGATGACCACCATCGACAGGCTCAGCATGATCACCTGGTTGACGCCGGCCATGATGCTCGGCAGCGCCAGGGGCAGCTGAATCTGCCGCAGGATGCGGCCGGGCGACGCGCCGAAGGCATGGCCGGCCTCGACGACCTCGCGGTCGACGCCGCGGATGCCGAGCTCGGTCAGACGCACGCCGGGGGCGAGGGCGAACAGGATCGTCGCGACGATGCCGGGCACGACGCCGACGCGGAAGAGCATGAGCGCGGGGATGAGGTACACGAACGCGGGCATGGTCTGCAGGAAGTCCAGCACCGGTCGCACCACGGTCGAGACCGTGTCGCTGCGGGCGGCCCAGATGCCCAGCGGTATGCCGAGGGCCAGCGCGATCACCGACGCGACGATGACGAGGGCGAGCGACTGCATCGCGTTGTCCCACTGGTCGACGCCGACGATGACGAGCAGCCCCACGGTGGTGCCGGCGGCCAGCCACGGGCCCTTCGCCCAGAAGGCGAGCGCCGCCAGCACGATGATCACAGCCCAGAACGGCGGGGTCTGCAGCGTCCACTCCAGCGCGTCGTAGACGGCGAGGAACAGGGAGCGCAGCCCGTTGAAGAGCCACCCGAACGTGTCGATGAGCCAGCGGACGAAGGTCTCGGCGATCTCGCCGAGGGGAAGGCGCAGGTCGATCATCGGTCTGCCCCCTTCGCCGCGGCGGCGAGGTCGGCGGCATCGGCCTCCGCCGCGGCATCCGCTTCGGCCTGGCCCAGCTCGGCCAGCGAGGCCACGAGGTCGGCCTGCGGCACCGACGGGGCGGGCTCGATGACCGGCAGCGCCTGGGTCGTCGCCGGCACGTTACCCAGCGCGGCCAGCAGCGTCACACGCGGGATGAGGCCCACCAGGCGCCCGGCGTCGTCGACGACGGGCACCGGCACGGTGGTCTCGACAGCGCGTTCGACGACGTCGGTCAGGGGGTCGTCGGGCGAGACGGTCGGCACCGAGGCGTCGACGATCGCGCGCAGGTCGGTTTCGCCGGCCTTGATCGCCCGGATCACGCGGCGATCGCTGACGACGCCGAGCAGCCGCCGGTTCTCGGTCACGAACACGGATCCGGCCTGCAGTTCGCGCAGCGAGCGCAGCGCGCCGCGCAGTCCGGCGCTGAGGGGCGTGGTGGCGTGCGCGGGCTCCATGACGGCGGATGCCGTGAGCACCCGGGCACGGTCGACGTCCTGCACGAATTGCGCGACGTAGTCGTTCGCGGGGTCGGTCAGGATCTCCTCCGGCGTGCCGTTCTGCACGATGCGCCCATCGCGCATGACGGCGATGCGGTCGCCGAGGAACATCGCCTCGTTGAGGTCGTGGGTGATGAAGACGATCGTGCGGCCGAGCTCGCGCTGCAGCTCGACCAGCTGCTCCTGCATCTCACGCCGGATGAGCGGGTCCAGGGCCGAGAACGCCTCGTCCATCAGCAGGATGTCGGTGCCGGCGGTGAGGGCGCGGGCGAGGCCCACGCGCTGCCGCATGCCGCCCGACAGCTCGTCGGGCATGGCCTCGGCGCGGTCGGCGAGGCCGACCTTGTCGAGGATCTCCTGCGCGCGGCGACGCCGCTCGGCTTTGGCGACCCCCTGAATCTCGAGCGCGTAGGCGGCGTTGTCGATCACGGTGCGGTGCGGCAGCAGCGCGAAGTGCTGGAACACCATCGAGATCGACTGCCGGCGGATGCCGCGCAGCTCCCCGGCCGATGCGCCGGTGACGCTGCGCCCCTGCACGAGCACCTCGCCGGCGGTCGGCTCCAGCAGGCCGTTGAGCATGCGGATGATCGTGGACTTGCCGGAGCCGGACAGGCCCATGATCACGAAGATCTCGCCCGGCTGCACGGTGAAGCTCGCGTCGATGACCGCGGCGGTTCCGGCGTCGGCCACGTCGGTGCGGCTCTGTCCCGCACGCAGCCGCTTGACGGCATCCTTCGGGTTGCGGCCGAACACCTTGAACAGGTTCTTCGCTTCGACAGCGGGGGCAGCAGCGGTCACGTGGTCACCTCGGCGGCCGCACGCGGCCGCATCGGTCACGCCCGGGTGACGGTCATCGGCACCCCGGGCTCGCGCCGCCGTCTGGCGACCGACCGAGGCGCTCCGGCGACGCGCACATCGGGTGCGCGGCCCAGACCGCCGACCATACGCTCGCCCGTCCCGATCGGGCGAAGGGGGGCGACCGCGGACTGGTCTCGCGGACCTCATGGTCCTCCTCCACCGTATCGGGGCGTCCACAGCGTTCGCAAAACCGCCTCACAGAAGGGCTTGACATTGGCCGCTCACCCGTTGCATGGTTAATTAGTCAAGTAATGAACCAGCGGACGGAGCACCGTGATCGAAGACGGCAGGGCCATCTTCCTGCAGATCGCCGAGAGCATCGAGGATGCCATCGTCGACGGCAGCCTTCCGGAAGAGGGCCAGGTGCCATCGACCAATGAGCTCGCTGCGTTCCACCGCATCAACCCCGCCACGGCGGCGAAAGGAGTGAACATGCTCGTGGACAAGGGCGTGCTCTACAAGCGCCGCGGCATCGGCATGTTCGTCGCCCCGGGGGCGCGCGAGCAGTTGCGCGGCGAGCGCCGCGCGGCCTTCGCCGACCGCTACATCGATCCGCTGCTGGCCGAAGCCCGCGCTCTGGGCCTCGGCGCCGACGACCTCACCGCGCTCATCCAGCGCAGGTACACCACCACAGGAGAAGGGACGGCACGATGACTCCCGTCATCGAGGTGCAGAACCTCACGAAGCGCTACCGCGAGACACTCGCGGTAGACGACGTGAGCTTCGAGATTGAGAAGGACACCATCTACGGTCTCCTCGGCCGCAACGGCGCGGGCAAGACGACGGTCATGTCGATCCTCACCGCGCAGAACTTCGCCACGTCCGGCGAGGTGCGCATCTTCGGCGAGGATCCCTACGAGAACGCGGGCGTCCTGCAGCGCATGTGCTTCGTCCGTGAGGGCCAGAAGTACCCCGACGACGCGCTGCCCAAGCACGCGTTCGACACCGCCCGCCTGTTCTTCCCGAACTGGGACCAGGAGTTCGCCGAGCGCCTCATCGAGGACTTCCAGCTGCCGCTGAAGACGCGGATCAAGAAGCTCTCCCGCGGTCAGCTTTCCGCCGTCGGAGTGATCATCGGGCTCGCCGCGCGTGCGGAGATCACGTTCTTCGACGAGCCCTACCTGGGCCTGGATGCCGTCGCGCGCCAGATCTTCTACGACCGGCTGCTCGAGGACTACACCGAGCACCCGCGCACGGTGATCCTGTCCAGCCATCTGATCGACGAGGTGGCGAATCTGATCGAGCGGGTGCTGGTGATCGATCGAGGCAGGATCATCATGGACGAGTCGACTGACGCCGTGCGCGACCGTGCGGCCACGATCGTGGGGAACACGGCAGCGGTCGAGGCGTTCGTCGCGGGCCGCGAGGTGATCCACCGGGAGAGCCTGGGCCGCGTGTCGAGTGTCACGGTGCTCGGCACCCTCACCGACGCCGAGCGTGCGGCTCTGGCAGCACAGGGGCTGGATGTGGGCGCCGTGTCGCTGCAGCAGCTGATCGTGCGCGTCACCCAGCACGCCGCGGATACGGCGGCATCGGCGTCGACGCCGATCGACGAAGGAGCACTGCAATGAGCCGCACCATCAATGTCGTCCGGATGCAGCTGGTGAACCGGCTGACCTACATCTGGGTGCCGCTCCTTGTGCTGGCGGGCTCCCTGGTGATCACGCTGGCCATCTACGGGATCCTGGAGTACGCCGGTGTGGCAGGCCCGAAGTACGGGGGTGGCGCGCAGGCGCCGCTGTGGTACTTCGGGGTGGTCGGCATTCAGGCTCTGACCCTCACGTTCCCGTTCTCGCAGGCGATGAGTGTGACCCGGCGGGAGTTCTACGCCGGCACCGTGCTCACCGCGGTGCTCACCTCCGCTCTGCTGGGTCTGGTGTTCGTGGTCGGCGGGCTGCTCGAGCAGGCCACCGACGGGTGGGGCATGAACGGGTACTTCTTCTACCTGCCGTGGGTGTGGGAGGCGGGACCTCTCGCCGCGGGGTTCGTGTTCTTCGTGCTGGCGCTGCTGTTCTTCGTGTGTGGCTTCTGGGGCGCGACGATCTACAAGCGGTTCGGCAACCTGTGGCTCACCGTGGTGCTGGTCGCACTGGCTCTCGCGCTGGTGGCCCTGGCCTGGCTGATCACGCAGACGCAGTCCTGGGGCGCGTTCGCCGAGTGGTTCGTCGCGCAGGGGGCGCTGGGGCTGGCCCTGTGGGGCGTCGCCCTCATCGCGGTGCTGGCCGTGATCTCCTGGCGCACGCTTCGCCGCGCGGTGCCTTGACGCTTGATCGGCGCGTCGGACGCCCCGGGCTTCGGCTCGGGGCGTTCGCCGTTCCGGCGCCCGTCGCGGCCGGCTGCGATCACCGCTCGTCGGCGGCGGCGGCGTGGTGGCGGATGACCTCGGCCACGACGAACGTGAACCACTTCTGGGCGAACTCGGGGTCGAGGTCGGCCTCTTCGGCCAGGCGGCGCAGCCGGGCGACCTGCTGCTCCTCGCGGGAGGGGTCGGATGCCGGCATCCCATGCTCGGCCTTGAGGATGCCGACCTGCTTCGTGCAGCGGAAGCGCTCGGCGAGCATGAAGATGAGTGCGGCGTCGATGTTGTCGATGCTGCTGCGCAGGCGCGTCAGCGTCGTCGTGGGGTCTTCGTCGGTCATGGCATCCTCCTCGTTCGACCCTACCGGCGGGGCAGCGCCGGCCCCGCAGCGTGGCACCGGGCGTCCCCTGCCACGACCGGTCGACCGCCCCTAGAGTGTCCCCATGAGCGACGCCCCCGCCAACCCGCCCGTCGCGAACAGCGCGGTCACGCCACGCGCCGACGCAGACCCGGGGCGGCGCTCGATGAACGTGTCGAGCCCCTTCGCGCTCGGGTTCCTCCTCACCCTGGGCGGCCTCACGGCGTTCCTGCTGGGGTTGGCGATCTCGAACCTGTCGACGATTCTCATCTACGTCGCCTTCGCGCTGTTCGCGGCTCTGGGCCTCAACCCGATCGTGAGGTGGCTGGAGCACCGCAAGGTGCCGCGCGCCTGGGGCATCGTCATCGTGTTCGCCGGGTTCGCGCTGGTCATCGCGGGCCTGCTGTGGGTGGTCATCCCGACCGTCGCCTCTCAGGTGAAGCAGTTCGTCGACAGCGTGCCCTCACTGTTCTCCGACTTCCAGAAGTCCGACGTCTACGCGTGGCTCACGGCTCGATTCAGCGACCAGATCGGCACGCTCGTCACCGACGTGCAGAACTTCATCACGAACCCGTCCAACCTCGCTTCCATCGGCGGCGGGGTGCTGCAGGTCGGGGTCTCGATCGCCACGACGATCTCGGGCGTCGTGATCGTGCTGGTGCTGTCGCTGTACTTCCTCGCCTCGCTCGACACGATGAAGCGGTCGTTCGTGCGACTCACCCCCGCACGCAGCCGCAGCAAGGTGGCCGGCCTGACCGACGAGATCACCGAGTCGATCGGCGCCTACCTGATGGGCATGGTGATCCTGGCGTTCTTCAATTCGGTCGTGGCGCTGATCCTGCACCTGTTGCTCGGGCTGCCGTTCCCGGCGCTGATGACCGTCATCGCGTTCTTCCTCACGATCATCCCGCTCGTGGGACCCGTGGCCTACTGGGTGCTCGCGACGGGGCTCGCCCTGTTCTCGAGCCCGCTGGCGGCCTTGGTCTTCGGAATCGGCTATCTCCTCTACATGCAGATCGAAGCATATGTCCTCACCCCGCGTGTCATGAATCGGGCGATCTCGGTGCCGGGGGCGCTCGTGGTCATCGGCGCGCTGGTCGGCGGGACGCTGCTGGGCCTGCTCGGCGCCCTCATCGCGATCCCCGTGACGGCGTCGATCCTGCTGATCATCAAACAGGTGTGGATCCCGCGGCAGGACGCGAAGCTCCAATAGCGCCCGCGCCGCCTCCCGCTCCCGCCCACCGCCCGCAGACCGCAGACCGCAGACCGCAGACCGCGGACCGCGGACCGCAGACATCGTCTCGATTTCTCATGTGAGTTGCCGCTCACACGATGCTGGCGCCTGTCGACAGCCTGCTCGCGTCGCCAACATGCGTGTGAGCAGGAACTCACATGACCACGACGGGCGTGCTCCGTCGCGTCGTCCGTGAGTTCGGCAGTGGTCGGGCATGCACGGCGTCGGGGACAGCGACGCCCCCCATCTGCGGCGCGCCGCAGTGCACCGAGAGCGACCCTCGCCAGACCCGCGCCGGCGCGGGTCCACCCGACATGTGTGGGCGGGAACTCACATGAGAAATCGAGCGATGCTCGACCTTTCGGGCGCAGCGAGCACCGGCGCCGCGCGCGGGCGGCGGGCGGCGGGCGGCGGGCGCGGGCGGCGGGCGCGGGGGGCGGGCGGAGAGTGATCGAGCGTCAGCGCAGGGGCACGAGACAGGTCGGCGTCGGCACCGCCGTGCGCACCCGCGCCCGGCCGGGCACCCCCGTGCGCACATCGAGCGTCAGCCCGGCGACCTCGCCCGACGCCTGCCCGGCCACGAGCAGCGTGTCGAGCACGATGGTGTGATGGCGGGGACCGGCAACGCCGGCATCCGCGAGGGCGACCGGCACGAGCTCCGACCCGTCGCCGCGCACGCGCAGCACGGCGAGGGTGTCACTCCCACGGACGCCCGCGTACACGAACTGCCCATCCCGCGAGAGGCAGACCTCGGCCGCGGTATCCGAGGCCAGGGTTGCCGGCGACAACGGCCCGCCCGACACAAGACGCCACGCACCCGAGGCGTCGGGGGCGAGCACGAACACCTCTCGCGACAGCTCGGTGACGACATAGAGGTGACCGCTCGGATGCCAGACCATGTGGCGCGGCCCACTGCCCCGAGGCAGCACCACGTCGGGCAGCGCCCGCGACCCGCCACCCTCGGTCGCACGCCAGAACCGCACGAGGTCGAGCCCCATGTCGGTCGCAGCCAGCACTCCCCGCGGAAGGAACAGCGCCTGATGCGCGCGCGACGTGCGGGCAGCCTCTCCGCCCGGCTCGCCCTCGCGCTCCGGCGAGCGGTCGGCATCGGTGAGCGCTCCGCGAGCACCTGCGACGTCGCCGAGACCATGCGCGCCGAGCGCCGAGTCGTCGGGCATCGCATAATCGGGCACGAGATGCGAGAACTCCGCCCCGGCGACCTCGCGCAGCGCGCGCGCCGCAGCGGCCAGATCCCGCTGCTCGTCCTCGTCCGCGGCATCCGCCGACGCACCCGGCACACCGTGCACACCGGGCACACCCGGCACGAGTGTCGCCGACGTCCCCCGCGGCACCCCGAGCGCCATGCCCATTCCGCCGTCGGCATACGGATCCCGCGCGGCGGCCGCTGCCGCGATGGCCCCGCCACCTTCCGGGCGGCCGTCGGCGTCGAGTCGCACGCGCACGACCCGTCCATCACCCCAGCAGCTGGCGATGAGCGAGGACCCGTCGGGCGCGACCGCCACATGACACGGCGCCTCGCCGACTGCGAGGGGAGCCCCGTGCCGCACGAGCCCCGTGGCGCCCGAGCGACGGAACGCCTGCACGGTGCCCGCCCCCTCCATCGCCGCATAGACGACGGGAAATGCGGGATGCCACGTGAGCCACGACGGCGACCCGGCGGCATCCACCGCCTCGCCCTCGAACGCGAGCGGGCCCCCGGCCGAGGCGGAATCCGCCTCACCGGCGCGCAGCACGCCGACACCGCGGGCCTCGCCCCGCATGTCGGCCGTGTACCCGCCGACGAGGAACCGCATCAGTCGACGAGGTCGTGGCGCACGATCACCGCGTCGCGGGCGGGCCCCACGCCGATGACCGAGATGCGCGTGCCGCTCATGGCCTCGAGCGCGAGCACGTAGTCCTGCGCGGCCTGCGGCAGATCCTCGAAGGTGCGGGCGGTCGAGATGTCCTCGCTCCAGCCCGGCATGTACTCGAGCACCGGCTTGGCGTGGTGGAAGTCCGACTGGTTCACCGGCACCTCGTCGAACCGGCGCCCGTCGACGTCGTACGCGACGCAGACCGGGATGCGGTCGAGTCCGGTGAGGATGTCGAGCTTCGTCAGCACCAGGTCGGTGATGCCGTTGATGCGGGTGGCGTACCGGGTGATGGGAGCGTCGTACCAGCCGACGCGGCGCGGGCGGCCGGTCGTGGTGCCGAACTCGAAGCCGCGCGAGCGCAGCCACTCGCCCTGCTCGTCGAACAGCTCGGTGGGGAACGGACCCGACCCCACGCGCGTCGTGTAGGCCTTCACGATCCCGACGATGCGGTCCAGACGGTTCGGGCCGACGCCGGAGCCGGTGGCGGCACCGCCGGCCGTCGCCGACGACGACGTCACGAACGGGTAGGTGCCGTGGTCGACGTCGAGCATGGTGGCCTGGCCGCCCTCGAAGACGACGACGTCGCCCGCGTCGAGCGCGTTGTTCAGCAGCAGACCGGTGTCGCTCACCATGGGGCGCAGCCGCTCGGCATACGACAGCAGGTCGTCGACGATCTCGTCGACCGTGATCGCGCGGCGGTTGAACACCTTCACCAGCAGATGGTTCTTCTGGTCGAGGGCGCCCTCCACCTTCTGCCGCAGGATGTTCTCGTCGAACAGGTCCTGCGCGCGGATGCCGACACGGTTGATCTTGTCGGCGTATGCCGGCCCGATGCCGCGGCCGGTGGTGCCGATCTGGCGCTTGCCGAGGAAGCGCTCGGTGACCTTGTCGAGGGTGCGGTGGTACTGGGTGATGATGTGCGCGTTGGCGCTCACCCGCAGCCGGGACGTGTCGAGCCCGCGGGCCTGCAGCGCTTCGAGCTCGGCGAACAGCACCTCGAGGTCCACGACGACGCCGTTGCCGATGACCGCGTTGACGCCCGGTGACAGGATGCCGCTGGGCAGCAGGTGCAGGGCGTACTTCTCGTCGCCGATGACGACGGTGTGGCCGGCGTTGTTGCCGCCGTTGAACTTGACGACCCAGTCGGTGCGCTCCCCGAGGAGGTCAGTGGCCTTGCCCTTGCCCTCGTCTCCCCATTGGACGCCGACGATCACGATGCCTGGCATGGCTGCTCCCCCGTTAGTGGACGGTGAGAACCCATCCTATCGACCCCCACCGCCGCGCCCCCGGCCGGCAGCGGACCGACACGGGGCGTAACGCGATTTTCGGCCCGCCGCCGCGCCCGATTGGATCGAATCCGGCCCCTTCGCCGCCGCCCGGCGATGCGGGCCTCGGACAAGGCCGGAGACAGCGCATGATCACCCTCGAACACGTCACGAAGCGCTTCGGCGACCTCGTCGCGGTCGACGACGTATCGCTGCGGATCCCCAGCGGCGAGGTCTTCGGGATCGTCGGGCAGAGCGGCGCCGGCAAGAGCACCCTCGCCCGCATCGTCAACCTGCTCGAGCGCCCGGATGCCGGGACCGTGGCCGTCGACGGAACCGAGCTGACCGCGCTGCGCGATGCCGACCTGCGGGCCGCCCGTCGGCGGATCGGCATGGTCTTCCAGCGCTTCAACCTGCTCGGCAGCCGCAGCGTGCGCGGCAACGTCGAACTCGCCCTCGAACTCGACGGCACCCCGCGCGCCCAGCGGCGCGCCCGCGCCCAGGAGATGCTCGACCTCGTCGGCCTCGGCCACCGCGGCGACGCCTCGGTGCACGAGCTCTCCGGCGGACAGCAGCAGCGCGTCGGCATCGCCCGCGCCCTCGCCGCCAACCCGTCGGTGCTGCTGTCCGACGAAGCCACCAGCGCCCTCGACCCCGAGACCACCGCGTCGATCCTCGACCTGTACCGCAAGATCAACGCGGAGCTCGGTCTCACGGTGCTGCTGATCACCCACGAGATGGACGTCGTGAAGGCGGTGTGCCACTCGGCCGCCCTCATCGAGGCCGGCCGCGTCGTCGAAAGCGGGCGGCTGGTGGACCTCATCCGCACCCCCGCATCGCGACTGACCGCCCAGCTGTTCCCCCTCGGCCCGATCCCCCCGACCGTGGCGCCGGATGCCACTGTCATCGACATCACCTTCGCCGGCGGCACCGCCGACCGCCCCGTGATCGCGCGCCTGGCCCGCGATCACGACGTGGACGTGTCGATCCTCGGCGCGCTGATCGAGCAGATCGGCGGCACCCAGGCCGGCCGCACGCGCTTGGAGATCCCCGCCACCGCCGCGGCGGCCGTCATCGCCGACCTGCGCGGGCAGGAACTGCTCGTCGACGTGCTTCAGGAAGGCGTGCTCGTATGAACGATCAGCTGCTGCAGGTCCTGTGGGTCGCCACGGGTCAGACGCTGTACATGGTCGGGGTCGCGCTGGCGGTCACGGTGATCGTCGGCCTGCCGCTGGGTGTGGTCCTCGTCGGCACCGAGGAAGGACGATTCCTCGACCGCCTGTTCGGCTCGCGCACCGCCGCTGTCGTGGTCAACCGGCTGCTGGACTTCGTGGTGAACCTCGGCCGCTCGGTACCGTTCATCATCCTGATGGTGGCGCTCATCCCGGTCACGCGCCTCATCGTGGGAACGTTCATCGGCCCGACCGCTGCCATCGTCCCGCTGTCGATGGTGGCGATCCCGTTCTTCGCCCGCATGGTCGAGATCGCGATCAAGGAGGTCGATCCCGGCCTGCTCGAGGTCGCCTCGTCGCTGGGCGCGAGCCGCTGGGAGCTGGTGACGAAGGTGCTGCTGCCCGAGGCCGCAGCCCCGATGCTGCTCGGCCTGTCGACGACCGTCACCTCGATCATCAACTTCTCCGCCATGGTCGGCACGGTCGCCGGCGGCGGGCTCGGCGACGTCGCGATCCGCTACGGCTACCAGCAGTACAGCTGGATCCACATCGTCGCCGTCATCGTCATCATCTTCGCCATCGTCATGGCGCTGCAGTCGCTGGCCAGCTGGGGCGCCCGCCGCCTCGCCCGCCGCAGTCCGTCCCGTCCGCGCCGCCCCCGCGTCGCCGCCGTCTGAACGCCCGAGAGGAACCACCCCCATGTCCCGCACCCCCCGCATCCCGCTGCTGGCAGCCGTCGCCGCCGCAGCCCTCGTTCTCACCGCCTGCGCCGGCGGCACGTCCGCCGACAGCGACACCGCGGCATCCGACGGTCTCGGCACGATCAAGGTCGGCGCCCTGCAGACCCCGGCCGGCGACATCCTGCAGCACATCGCCGAGAACGGCGCCGCCGAGGTGGGACTGACGATCGAGTTCGTGCCGTTCACCGACTACAACACGCCCAACACGGCGCTGGCCGACGGCTCGATCGACGCGAACCTCTTCCAGAACTCCACGTTCCTCGAGACCTTCAATGAGGCCACCGGCTCCGATCTCGTCAGCGTCGGGCAGGCCTACCTGCCCAGTGCCGCCTTCTACTCCGACAAGGTCGACAGCCTCGACGAGCTCGAGGACGGCGCGACCATCGCCATCCCGAACGACCCCACCAATGAGGGGCGTGCGCTGAAGCTCCTCGCCGACGAAGGGCTCATCGAGGTCACCGACGACGTCGTCGACCTCAGCGGCATCACCGCCAACCCGCGAGACTTCCGCTTCACCGAGATCGAGAACGCCACGCTGCCGCAGGCACTGCCCGACGTGGATGCCGCGTTCGTCACCATCTCGTTCGCCCTGCCGGCCGGCCTCACCGGCGACCAGGCGATCCTGCTCGAGGGCGAGTCGAGCCCGTACTACAACGTGCTGGCGACCCGCCCCGACCTCGTCGACGACCCCCGCATCGAGGCGCTCTACGAGCTGCTCACGTCGCAGGAGACCGCCGACTTCGAGGTCGAGCAGTGGGGCGGCCTGGTCGTCCCCGTCGTGGGCTGACACCCGCCTCCTCCGCACGCCCGACGGCCCCGCTCACCCCTGAGCGGGGCCGTCGGCGTGGAGCGGGCGGCGGCCCCGCCGTACGCTGAGACCCATGCGCTCCCGTCTGCTCGCCCTGCCGCTGCTCGCCGCCTCCCTGCTCGTGCTCGCCGGGTGCGCGGGCGCCGACGACACCGACGCCATCGCAGAACCCACCCCCACGGCGGGCGCCGACGCGGCCACGTGCGTCTACACCGAGGCCGCCGGCGCCGTGCGCGACGTCGAAGCCCCGCCGGCGGAACCGACCGTCGCGGGCGACGTGTCCGCCACCCTCGAGACCTCCGCGGGGCCCATCGCCGTCACCCTCGACGCGGACCGCACCCCGTGCACCGTGGGCAGCTTCGTCGCGCTGGCCGAGCAGGGCTACTACGACGACTCCACCTGCCACCGCCTCACGACCTCCGGCATCTTCGTGCTGCAGTGCGGTGACCCCAGCGGCACCGGCCGCGGCGGCCCCGGCTACAGCTACGCCGACGAGCTCGACGGCACCGAGACCTATCCCGCCGGCACCGTCGCCATGGCCAACGCCGGACCCGACACCAACGGCTCGCAGTTCTTCCTCGTCTACGAGGACACCCAGCTGCCGCCGAACTACACGGTGTTCGGACAGATGGATGCCGCGGGCCTGGAGGTCGTCCAGCAGATCGCCGCCGGCGGCGCCGAGGGCGGGGCTCCCGACGGACCGCCGGCCACCCCGGTGACCATCACCGACGTCGTCATCGGCTGACGCCCCGGCTCAGGCGGCATCGCCGCGCTCGGTAGACTGGACTCCATGTCGAAGGTCCTTCAGTCCCTGCCCGTCGGCGAACGCGTCGGCATCGCCTTCTCCGGAGGACTCGACACGTCCGTCGCCGTCGCCTGGATGCGTGACAAGGGCGCCGTGCCCTGCACCTACACCGGAGACCTCGGCCAGCCCGACGAGACCGACATCGAGGCCATCCCCGGCCGCGCCCTCGAGTACGGCGCCGAGGTCGCCCGCCTGGTCGACTGCAAGACGGCGCTGGTCGAAGAGGGCCTCGTCGCCCTGGCCTGCGGCGCCTTCCACATCCGCAGCGGCGGGCGCACCTACTTCAACACCACGCCGCTGGGCCGTGCCGTCACCGGCACGCTGCTGGTGCGCGCCATGAAGGAGGACGGCGTCGACATCTGGGGCGACGGCTCCACCTACAAGGGCAACGACATCGAGCGGTTCTACCGCTACGGCCTGCTCGCCAACCCGAGCCTGCGCATCTACAAGCCCTGGCTCGACGCCGACTTCGTCACGGAGCTGGGCGGCCGCACCGAGATGAGCGAATGGCTCGTCGCCCACGGCTTCCCCTACCGCGACTCCGCCGAGAAGGCGTACTCGACGGATGCCAACATCTGGGGCGCCACCCACGAGGCCAAGACGCTGGAGCACCTCAACGTGTCGCTCGAGACCGTCGAGCCCATCATGGGCGTGCGCTTCTGGGACCCCGCAGTGCAGATCGACACCGAGGACGTCACCGTCACCTTCGAGGCCGGTCGTCCCGTCGCGCTCAACGGCGTCGAGTACGCCGACCCGGTGGAGCTGGTGTTCGAGGCCAACCGCATCGGCGGCCGCCACGGCCTGGGCATGAGCGACCAGATCGAGAACCGCATCATCGAGGCGAAGTCGCGCGGCATCTACGAAGCCCCCGGCATGGCCCTGCTGTTCACCGCCTACGAGCGCCTCGTGAACGCCATCCTCAACGAGGACACCCTCGCCACCTACCACGAGCAGGGCCGGCGCCTCGGCCGGCTGATGTACGAGGGCCGCTGGCTCGAGCCGCAGTCGCTGATGCTGCGCGAGTCGATCCAGCGCTGGGTCGGATCGGCCGTGACCGGCTCGGTCACGCTGCGGCTGCGCCGCGGCGAGGACTACACGGTGCTCGACACCACCGGCCCGACGCTGTCGTACCACCCCGAGAAGCTGTCGATGGAGCGCGTCGGCGACTCCGCCTTCGGGCCCACCGATCGCATCGGGCAGCTCACGATGCGCAACCTCGACATCGCCGACTCCCGCTCGCGCCTCGAGCAGTACGCCGGCCTGGGCCTCATCGGCGGGGCGACGGGCGAGCTCGTCGGCACGCTGGAGAAGGGCGGGGCTCAGGAGATCACCGCCGACGGCGCCGCAGACGACCGCCGCGATCTCGACGCGGTCGACGAGGCCTCCGAGTCGGCGTCGTTCGACTTCGGCGCCGACTGATCCGCCGCTGACCGGGCGGGAGCAAGCCGCACCGGCATCCCGACCCCCGGCATGCGCCGACGTGTCCCGCTGCGCGGGATAGCATGCTGACACCCGTGCGCGATGGTGAGCACGGTGGGACTGAGGATGCTCGATGGCGACACGCGATACCACCACGGCCGCAGCGGAGGACCCGCACGCACCCGACGCGACCGGGGATGAGGGTCGGAAGCCGCGCCGCCGGGTCGGACGCATCATCGGAATGACGGTCTACGGCCTCGTGTCCGCGGTCGTCGTCGTCGCCCTCATCGTCGCCGCCACCGTGGTCTTCACGATCCAGCGCTCGTTCCCGCAGCTGTCGGGCACCGTCGAGGTGACCGGTCTCGGCGGCGAGGTCGAGGTGCTGCGCGACGAGCTCGGCATCCCCACGATCGTCGCCGAGACCCCCGAGGACCTGTTCTTCGCGCAGGGGTACGTGCACGCCCAGGACCGCTTCTGGGAGATGGACTTCCGCCGGCACCTGACGGCGGGACGCTTGGCCGAGCTGTTCGGCGAGAGCCAGCTGCCCACCGACCTGTTCCTGCGCACCCTCGGCTGGCACGAGCTGGCCGCGCAGGAGGAGCAGGCGCTCGACGACGAGACCCGCGCCGGGTACGACGCCTACGCCGCCGGCGTCAACGCCTTCCTCGATGACAACGACGGCGCCGACGCATCGTTCGAGTACGCCGTGCTGGGACTGCAGAACCCCGACTACTCGATCGAACCGTGGACGGCGGTGGACTCGATCGCGTGGCTCAAGGCGATGGCGTGGGACCTGCGGAGCAACGTCGAGGTCGAGGCGGACCGCGCGCTGATGGCGCGGGACCACTCCCCCGAGGAGGTTGCGCAGCTGTTCCCCGAGTACCCGTTCGAGCGCAACCCGGTGATCGTCCCGCTGATCACCGCCGACGCCCCGGCAGCGGCAGAACCGGATGCCGCGGGAGCCGGAAGCACCACGACGGCGAGCGCGCAGCAGCCCACCGACCGCGAGCCCGCATCATCGGCGGCCGCGTCGATCGACTGGGTCGAGGTCGAGAGCGTGGTCGAAGCCGCCTCTGCGCTGCTCGGCGGCGCGGGCGAGGGCGTCGGCTCCAACTCCTGGGTCGTCTCCGGCGCCCTGACCGAGACCGGGATGCCGCTTCTGGCCAACGATCCGCACCTGGGCGCGTCGCTGCCGAGCGTCTGGCACCAGAGCCACCTGCGCTGTCGCACGGTGTCGGAGGCGTGCCCCTACGACGTCACCGGGTTCGGCTTCTCGGGCGTGCCGGGCATCATCATCGGCCACAACCGCGACATCGCGTGGGGGTTCACGAACCTCACCAGCGACGTCACCGATCTGTACGTCGAGCGCGTCGAGGGCGACGAGTACTGGCGCGACGGCGCACTCGTCCCACTGGAGACGCGCACCGAGATGGTCGAGGTGGCCGGCGGCGACCCGGTGGAGCTGGAGATCCGCTCCACCGTGCACGGGCCGATCGTGTCGGGGCTGTCGGGCGAGTTCACCGAGATCGCCGAGGACCCCGCCATCACGGGCGATGCCGCCCCGACGCCCGCCGGCGGCGAGTACGCGGTGAGTCTGCAGTGGACGGCGCTGCAGCCCGGGGCGACCGCAGCATCCATCTTCGCGCTGGACCGCGCCACCGATTTCACCGACTTCCGCGCCGCGGCGAAGCTGTTCGATGTGCCGGCCCAGAACCTCGTCTACGCCGACCGCGAGGGCAACATCGGCTACCAGACGCCGGGCCGTCAGCCCGTGCGCGGGACCGGCGACGGGTCGCTGCCTCAGCCGGGCTGGGACTCCGCCTACGACTGGCAGGGCATGATCCCGTTCGACGAGCTCCCGGTGGTCTACAACCCCGAGGAGGGCTACATCGTCACGGCCAACAACGCCGTGGTCGGCGAGGGCTATCCGTACCTGCTCACCAACGACTGGGACTACGGCTGGCGCGCCGCCCGCATCGTCGACCTCATCGAGAGCGCCGCGGCGGCGGGCCCGCTGACCGTCGACGACATGCGCGACATCCAGGCCGACAGGCAGTTCTGGATGGGCAAGCGCCTCGCCGGTGTCTATGCGGACATCACCACCGGCGATGCGCAGACGGATGCCGCCCTCGCCCTGCTGTCGGACTGGGACGCGCAGAACAGCGCCGACTCGGCCGCCGCGGCGTATGCCAACGTGCTGTGGGACGAGCTCGTCGCCAACATGTTCGTGCGCGAGCGCGACACGGCCATTCCGGCAGGCAGCCAGGCGCGCATGTTCCTCGTGGTCGACACGCTGCTGGACGAGCCGTCCGACCCCTGGTGGACCAACACCGGGCTCGACGTCGACGGTCAGCGCGAGATGCTGGAGCGCTCCGCCGCGGACGCCGCCGCCCGACTCACCGAACTGCAGGGCGAGGACCCGACGCGGTGGCAGTGGGGGACGCTGCACGCCCTCACCCTCACCAGCGACACGTTCGGCTCGTCGGGCATCGCGCCCATCGAGTGGCTGTTCAACCGTGGGCCGTACCCGGTGGGCGGCGGCACGTCGGTCGTGGATGCGAGCGGGTGGGTGCTCGGCAGCGGCTCGTTCGAGACGGTGACCGTGCCGTCGATGCGCATGGTGATCGACCTCGCCGACCTCGACGGCTCCCGGTGGAACCACCTGACCGGCACCAGCGGCCACGCCTTCCACCCGAACTACACCGACCAGACCGAGACCTGGCAGCGCGCCGAGATGACGCCGTGGGCGTTCAGCGACGAGGCGGTGCGGGAGGCGGCGACGCACACGCTGCGTCTCGTCCCCGCGGGCTGAGGCGCAGCGGAGGGCATCGCGCCCGCGCAACGGCGCGGCGGAGCAGGTGCACGCGCGGCGCGCAACCCCCGGGCACCGGCCGCGGCCGCCGCCTACGATCGGGGCATCGAGACCGACGAAGGGATCCCCGCATGACCTCCGGAATCGCACGAGTGATGCGCAGCACGCCCGACGACGTGTTCGCGACGCTCTCGGACGGCTGGCTGTATCCGGTGTGGGTGGTGGGAGCCGCGCGCATGCGCGCGGTGGCGCCCGAATGGCCGCGGCAGGGCTCGAAGATCCACCACTCGTTCGGCGCCTGGCCCGTGCTGATCGACGACGAGACCGAGGTCGTGGAGTGGTCGCCGCCGCAGCGCGTGCGTCTGCGGGCGAAGGGCGGGCCGATCGGCCGCGCCGTCGTCGCGATCGAAGTGCGTGAGCACCCCCAGGGCTGCGTGGTGCGCATCGGCGAGGAGCCCGTCGCCGGCCCGACGCTCGCGGTGCCGCGGGCGCTGTGGGCACCGCTGATGCGCCTGCGCAACCGCGAGACCCTGCGGCGATTGGCGTTCCTCGCGGAGGGCCGTCGACGCGAGCGCGAAGAGGGTGCGCCGACTCTGCGACCCGATGTCCCGGCATCCTCCGAAGCCACCCCCGGGCGGGAGGCCCGGGAGGACACGGCCTCCGCCGATGAGGCCGAGCGCGGGGCGCACGACCCCGCGTCCGTGGATGTCCCCTCGGGCGACGCCGCCGGCGCGGCTGCCGGCGATGAGCGCGCGGATGACACCGGGCAGGATGCCGCCGGCGACCAGGCCGATGCCGACCGCTCCGCGGCGCGCACGGACAGTTCCGGATGAGCATGCTCGATGCCGTCGTGGTCGGCTCCGGACCCAACGGCCTCGCGGCGGCCGTCACCTTGGCCAGGGCCGGACTGGCGGTGCGGGTCTACGAGCGCGCGGCGCAGGCCGGCGGCGGTTCGCGCACGCAGGAGCTGACCCTGCCCGGATTCCGGCACGACGGCTGCTCCGCGGTGCACCCCCTCGCCCTCGCTTCGCCCTTCTTCCGCGCGTTCGGGCTGGCGCAGCGCATCGAGCTGCTCACCCCCGAGGTGTCCTTCGCCCACCCGTTGCCGGGCCGCGCCGGCATCGCCTACCGCGACCTCGAACGCACGGCGGCGGAGCTCGGCCGCGACGGTGCGGCCTACCGGCGGCTGATCGGCCCCCTCGCGGCCCGCTCGCTGGAGGTCGCCCAGTTCACCGGATCGAACCTCATCGGGGTGCCGCGGCATCCGCTCACCGCCGTGCTCTTCGGACTTCGGGCGCTGGCACAGGGGTCACCGGCGTGGAATGCCGGCTTCGCCGACGAGGTGGCCCCGGCGATGATCACCGGAGTCTCCGCCCACGCCATCGTGCGGCAGCCGTCGGTGGTCGGAGCCGGTGCCGGCTTGGCGCTGCAGGCGCATGCGCACGCGGGCGGGTGGCCGATCCCCCGAGGCGGAAGCCAGACGATCATCGACGCCCTCATCGCCGACCTCGTCGCCCACGGCGGCGAAGTGGTCACCGACCACGAGGTCACGTCGCTGCAGGAGCTGCCCCGGGCACGGGCGACGCTGCTCGACGTCACGCCGCGGGCGCTGCTGCACCTGGCGCAGGGGTCCCTCCCCTCCCGCTACCGGCGGGCGCTGCGGTCGTTCCGGTACGGCAACGCCGCCGCGAAGGTGGACTTCGCGCTGTCGGGCCCCGTGCCCTGGGCGGATCCTCGCGTGGGCCTGGCGGGCACGGTGCACCTGGGCGGGACGCGGGCGGACATCGCCAGGGCCGAGAACGACGTCGCGCAGGGGCGCCATGCCGCCGAACCGTACGTGCTGGTCTCGCAGCCCTCCGTGCTGGATGACACGCGTGCCCCGGCGGGCGCGCAGACGCTGTGGACGTACACGCACGTGCCCGCGGGCTCGACGGTGGACCAGCGGGAGGCGATCATCCGCACCATCGAGCGGTCGGCACCCGGCTTCCGCGACCTCATCCTCGACAGCCGCAGCGTGACGGCGGCGCAGCTGCCGGAGGAGAACCCGAACTACATCGACGGCGACATCAGCGCCGGCGCCGCGACGCTGCCACAGCTGCTGCGTCGCCCGGTGCTGTCGACGGACCCGTGGCGCACCCCGATGCCGGGGGTGTACCTCTGCGGTGCGTCGACGGTGCCCGGCCCCGGAGTGCACGGCCTCTCCGGCTGGTACGCCGCCCGCTCGGCACTGCGCCACACCTTCCGTCTCCCCGACGCCCCATCCCTGGCCCCGAGCCGGGATGCGCGACGCCGAGGGAGCGACCTCGACGCCGAGTGAGGGTGCGCGACGTCGCCGCAGGCCGCGTCTCAGCGCCGGATCGGCAGCCGCCGGACCACCCGGCGCGCGAGCGACCGCGCGCGGCGCACCGCGCGGGCCGCGAGATCGCGGACGCGCCCCACCGACCGACCGTCGCGGATCAGTTCCACCGTTCCGTCCGGCCCCTCCGTCAGCCGCCAGAGCGACCCGGCGAGGAAGGGCGGGCGGCGAAGCGCGGCGAGCACTCCGGGCTCGGCGCGCAGCGGCGTACGGAACGACCACCCCGCGTGCCGCACGTCGGCGACGAGCGACCCGCCGCGGGTGCGATCGCGCCGCGTGAAGATGCTGATGGGATCGATCGTGACTCGCGCCCGGCCCGCCGTCAGCCGGCCGGTGCCCGGGATGGCGTACTCCTGACCCTCGGCCTCGTCGCGCAGCACCAGGTCGACACGGTCGCGCTTGAGGTCACGCGCGGCATCCCGCGTCTCGACCGGGAGGAAATCGGCGCCGAGGCCGGCCGGCGGATGCCACACCGCACCGCGCGGCGTCGCAGCCACCGCGTCCGACCCCTGGGCGCCCGACATCGTCGCCTCTGCCCCGCCCGCGGCGACGGCGTCCCGCGCGGTCGCCGGCCCGAACACCGGCGCCTCCCCCGGTCCGGCATCGAAGCGCACGCGCACGTCGAGCCGCAGCGCACCGCGCGGCGTCCATTTGGCCGCGGTGATCTCCGCCCGGCATCCGATGCCCGCCTCGAACTCGGCGAAGCGCAGCAGGTCTTCGCGCCGGTCTTCGCGCAGCAGCGCGGAACGCACCCGCAGCGGGAAGGCCAGCCCGGCGTCCACGCCGGGGCCGAAGCGCGCGCGGCTGATGGGCGTCACCACGTCGAGGAATTCCTCGCGGTACTCGGGCGGATAGCGCACGAACCGCCGGCCTTCGAGCCGGTTCAGGATCTTGCCGCGATACCAGTGGCGCAGCAGGGTGTCCCGCTGCCGGCCGGGTTCGGTGTTCGCCTCGACGAGATCGAGCACCGTCTCCAGGTGGGGGAAGTATGTCACCGGGTCGATGCGCGATGCGCTGGCGCTCTCATCGTTCTTCACCCACGCGTAGCAGGGGCGGCTCGCCAGGACGGAGATGGTGGCGGCGGCGAAGTACGCCTGCATGACGAAGAGGTGATCCTCCAGCCGCACGCGCCCTTCGGGAAAGCGGATGCCGTGCGCGCGCAGGAACGACGTGCGGAACATCTTGTGAGGCGTGAGCACCTCGAGGATGGGATCCTTGCCCAGCACCGCGCGCGGGATGTCATCGCGGAAGATCTGCCGTGGCATCCGCCGGCCGATCCCCACTTCCTTGCCGATGATGACATCCGAGTCGTAGCGGTCGGCGTAATCGCAGAGATCCTCGAGCGCCCCGTCGAACAGCCAGTCGTCCTGGTCGACGAACTGCACGTACGTTCCCCGTGCGGCATCCACGCCGGCGTTGCGCGGCGCACCCGGCCATCCGCTGTGCGGCAGGGTGAGCACGCGCACGTGCGGGCGGGTGCGGGCGACCTCCGCCAGTCGCGCCTGCGTCGGCTGGCCCGACCCGTCGTCGCACAGCAGCACTTCGAACTCGTGCGGCTGCAGCGTCTGACGATCCAGCGAGGCGATGAGATCGTCGAAGCCGGCACCGGGACGGAAGACCGGGACGACCACGCTCACGCGCACCGGCGCGGCGGGAGACGCGGCGGTCACGCCGTGCACCCGCGGCGCGAACCCGCGGCGAAGGGGCCGGCGCGCCGGACGGACGTGGCGCGGGATGCGGAACGGATCGATCGCCTGCTCATGCTTCCACCCAACTACGGCGGAGCAACCGGGATGAAGGGGTTGCGCGCGGGGCGCCGGGCATGCTCGGGTCTACATGCCGCACGCGTTGGGCTGCTGACCGGCGCCGCCGCTCAAGAGAATCCAACCCCGTTTCGAGGAGATCGCATGCCACTGGACCCGTACTTCGCGGAGCGGCTGCGCACGCATCGTCGGTACCTCATCAAGAGCACCCTGAAGTCCTACCGGGCGCGGTGGAACCGGTGGTGGGCGGAGATCCGCGAGGCCGTGCTGCCGCGCGCGTCGTCCGGGCACCGGCGCCCCGCACCGGATGCCGTGACTGCGGTGCCCGGGGCGACCGCTGCCGCCGGCGGTGGTCCGCTCGCCGACGGCGGCGTGACCGCCCACCCGCGGGCGGCCGCGCGCGAGGCGGCATCCGCGCAACCGGGTGTCTCCCACCCCCGCAGCGCGCGCGAGCGGCATCGCCGGGCCGCGCTGGCCTGGGACCGCAAGGAGCTCCAGGCGATCGGCACGCCCGGTCCCGACCTGCGCACCGCGGAGCACATCGTGCCGGTGCGGGGGTTCCCCTCGGTCAAGGTGCGCCTGTACTACCCCGACGTCGCGGAGGGACAGGCTCTGCCGGTGTGGCTGACCTTCTTCGGTGGCGCCTTCCGCATCGGGGGCATCGACTATCCGACGACGGATGCCGCCAACCGCCGGCGCGCCGCGGATGCCGGGGTCGTCATGGCCGCCGTCGACTACGCGCTCGCGCCGGAACACCGCTTCCCCACACAGGTCGAGCAGGCCCACGCGGCCCTGCTGTGGCTGCACGAGAACGCGGCGTCCCTCGGTGTGGACGGACGGCGCATGGGCGTGGCGGGCACGTCGGCGGGCGGGTCGATCGCTGCGGCACTGACGATCGCCAACCGCGACCGCACGCACCTGCCGATCGGGCTGCAGCTTCTCGAGGTTCCCGTCACCGATCTGACCGGCCGGTACGTGGATCTGGGTGCGACGCGCGCGCTCGGCATCCCCAGCATCGTGGCGACACGGGAGATGCGCTCCATCGCCAGGACGTATCTCGGCGAGCACGGCGATGCCCGCGACCCGCTCGCATCGCCGATGCGCGCGCCCTCGCATGAAGGGCTGCCGGACGCGGTGATCCTGACGGCGCAGTACGACCCGCTGCGCAGCGACGGCGCCGCGTACGGCGCGAAGCTGCGCGCAGCCGGAGTGCCGGCCAGCGTGGTGCAGTACCTGGGCGTCACCCATGACACCCCGATGTTCACCGGGGTCCTCCCGGCGGCGCGACGCTGGCATCGGGATGTCGTGGGCACGTTGAGGCAGCTGCACGCGCTGTGACCGGCCCCCGCCGGACGCGCGCGAGGGCGACGGCTCAGCCGCCGGCGGCGGGCGGCGTCTCGCGAGACTCGGCCAGCTCGTCGGTGAAGAGCGAGCGCCTGTCGAGCGTGCCGTTGCGGTAGGCGGCGCGGCCGACCATGTGCGCCGACAGCGGTGCGGTGGCCAGCTGCACCAGCACGATCGCGACGAGGAACGCCACGACCGCCCAGGAGCGCGCCGACAGCGCCACAGCCAGGCAGATGAGGATGAGACCGAGAACCTGTGGCTTCGTCGCCGCGTGCAGTCGCGACGGCACGTCGTGGAACCGCAGCAGGCCCACCGCTGCGGTCAGGCACAGCAGCGCGCCCAGGAGGATCAGCACCATCGAGAGCACATCCAGCACGGCGTTCATCGGTCGGTGTTGTCCCTTCTCGCGACGAACCGCGCGATCGAGATGGAGCCGAAGACGCCGACGGCGGCGATGATCAGCAGCACCGGCAGGGTGCGGGTGTGATGGTTGATCGCCATGTCGGCGCCCAGCAGGCACATCACGAGCGTCAGCAGCACGTCCGACGCCACCGCCCGGTCGAGGATCGACGGGCCGATGATGATGCGCCACAGGGTCAGCACGCCGGAGACGGCGAAGACCCCGTAGATGAGCACCAGCAGCAGGTTCATACCGGCGTGCCTCCCTGCTGCGGCGACGTCACGCCCGCCGCGCGGATCTTCTCCAGCTGCGCCCGCGATCCCACGGCGCGCACGATGCGCGCCTCCCAGCCCTGGATGGCGGTGCGCTGCTTGACCACATCGGCTTCGCTGTCCACGCCGATGACGTGGAGGTAGAGGATGCGGCGGTCACGGTCGGCCTCGACCACCAGCGACCCCGGGATGAGGGAGGCGGTCACTCCGACGTGCGTCATGATCAGGTCGTCGTCGGTGCGCAGCGGCACCGCGATGATGGCGGTGCCGGGGTAGCGTCGCGGGTCGACGACCTGCCACGCCACGAGCAGCGAGCCGCGCACGACGGCGCCGAAGAACGTCAGCAGGAACACCAGGCCGTACCAGAGGTTCACGCGGCCCGACAGCTCCACCGGCGGCAGGCGGAACACCCGGGTGACGAAGACCGCCACGGCCAGCCCGGTGACGAACGCCAGCGGCGTGAATTGGCCCCACAGCAGCATCCACAGGGCGATCAGCCAGACGAAGAAGGGCAGCTGTCGCCACAGCTGGGTGAGGACGGTGGACCGGTGGGGACTCATCGCTGCGTCCCCTCCTCGAGCTGCACGAGGGTCACCGGGTCCATGAGAGACGCGCCGATGCGCGTGCACACGTCATAGAGCGGTCCGGCGAACACCGTCAGCGAGACGGTGAGCACGACCATGCCCGTCGTCGCGGCGGTCATGATGCGCGGGATCACACGTCGGCGCGTCTGCGCGGCGGCCGCGGGGGCGCCGCCGAGATACGACAGGCGATCCTCGGTCTCGGCCTCGGCGTGGTCGTCTTCGTCCTCGCGCCAGAACGACAGGTTCCAGGCGCGCATCAGGGCGTACAGCGTGAGCAGGCTGGTGATGATGCCGCCGACGATCAGGACGATCATGAGCGGGGTGCCGACGGATGCCGCGGCGTCGAACAGCGCGAACTTGCCGATGAACCCGGAGAACGGCGGGAGCCCGCCCAGGTTGATCGCGGGGATGAAGTAGAGCACCGCCAGCAGTGGGGCGGCGCGCATGAGTCCGCGCACCTTGAGGATCGATGTGGACCCCGCCCGGCGCTCCACCAGTCCCACCGCGAGGAAGAGCGTCGTCTGCACGACGATGTGGTGGACCGTGTAGTACACGGTCGCGCCGATCGCGGCGGGGGTCGCGATCGCGAGCCCGAACACCATGTAGCCGATGTGGCTGACGAGGGTGAACGAGAGGATGCGCTTCAACTCCGCCTGCGCGACGGCACCCAGCACCCCCACGATCATCGTGGCCAGCGCGACGATGAGCAGGAGGGTGTTGACGTCGTTGTCGCGGAAGATCTGCGTCTCGGTGCGGATCATCGCGTAGACGCCGACCTTGGTCAGCAGGCCCGCGAACACCGCCGTCACCGGCGCGGGCGCGGTCGGGTAGGAGTCCGGCAGCCAGAACGACAGCGGGAAGATGGCGGCCTTGATGCTGAAGGCGACGAGCAGCAGCAGGTGCAGCACCAGCTGGGTCTCCTGCGGCAGCTCCCCCATCCGCTGCGACAGCTGCGCCATGTTCACCGTGCCCAGCGCTCCGTAGATCGCGGCGATGGCGGAGAGGAAGAGGATCGACGACACCAGCGAGACGACGATGTAGACCACGCCCGTGCGGATGCGCGACTCGGTGCCGCCCAGCGTGATCAGCACGTACGAGGCGACCAGCAGGATCTCGAACCCGACGTAGAGGTTGAACAGGTCACCGGCGATGAAGGCGTTGAAGATACCGGCCGCGAGGATCAGGTACGACGGGTGGAAGATCGACACCGGGGTCTCGTCATCGCCGTCGGCCGCGCCCTGTCCCACCGAGAACAGCAGCACGGCGAGCAGAACGATGCTCGAGACCATCACCAGCAGCGCCGCGAGGCGGTCGACGTACAGCACGATGCCGAAGGGGATCGGCCATCCGCCCACCGATACGGCGATGGGGAGGTCCGAGGAGTCCACGGCGACCAGCAGCACGGCGGCGATGATGCACACCAGCGTCAGCGTGAGGGTGGAGACCGCGACCTGGGTGCGGCGGTGGCGCCCCGCGATGAGCGCGACGGCGGCACCGAGCAGCGGCAGGGCGACCAGCAGGGGCACGAGGGCGCTCATCGGTCACCTCCGCGGGCCGGGCGATCGGTGGGGGCGTCGTCGCGCAAGCCGGGGACGTCCTTCGCGTGCAGCACCGTGATGGGTGCGGTCTCGACGCCGACGAAGTCCGTCGTCGCGTCGTCGTCCTCCTCGTCGACCTCGTCGTCCATCGAGTCCTCATCGGTGGCGCTGCGCTCTCGCACGGCGACGTCCTCTTCGTCGTCCTCGACGGTGTCGGCCTGGCCGAGCTGCCAGGAGCGGTAGATGAGGGCGAGGAGGAAGGCCGAGACGGCGAAGGTGATGACGATGGCCGTCAAGGTGAGCGCCTGCGGCAGCGGGTCGCTCATCTGCTCGGCATCGGCGGCCCCGAAGAACGGGGCCGTGCCCGGCCGGCCCATGACGATGAGCAGGAACAGGTTCGCCGCGTTGCCCAGCAGCAGGAAGCCGATGAGCACACGGGTGAGGCTGCGCTCGAGCATCGCATACACCCCGGCGGCGAACAGAGCGCCCATGATGATGACGAGGGTGAAGGAGACGGTCATGACGACAGCACCCCCTTCTCCCGCAGCTCCTGCGTCTGCCGGTCGACCTCCGCGCCGAGGCTGCGCAGCACGTCGAGCACCAGACCGATGACCACGAGGTACACGCCGACATCGAAGATCGTCGAGGTCACGAACTCGACGTGGCCGAGCACGGGCAGCTTCGCTTCCCAGAACGTGCTCGTCAGCGGCGCCTCACCGAAGAGCAGCGGCACGACGGCGGTGCCGACCGCCAGCGCCATGCCCACGCCGAGCAGGCGCCCGGCATCGGTGGGCGCGGCCGCGCCGAGTTCGTAGCGGCCGCCGGCGACGTAGCGCATGACGAGGCCCATACCGGCGACCAGACCACCGGCGAAGCCGCCACCGGGCAGGTTGTGCCCGGCGAACAGTAGGTAGATCGACACGAGCATGATCGTGTGGAAGAGGATGCGCACGATCACTTCGAGCATGATCGAGCGGTTCTCGGGCCGCACCCGCTGCCCGCCCACGAGCCACGTGCGCGGGGCACCCCGGTTGTCCGCCGTCTGCGGCCGCGGTCCCTCGTCGGTCTCGACGAGCGGCCGGCGCGTGCGCACCGCGAGGTTGGGCAGCGGCGAGACCGCGCGCGACAACGTGTCGGCGCGATGCGTGACGAAGACGAGGGATGCCACACCGGTGGCCGCGAGGATCAGCACCGAGAGCTCGCCCATCGTGTCCCAGCCGCGCAGGTCGACGAGGGTGACGTTGACGACGTTCTTGCCGTGACCGAGCTCGTAGGCGAGCTCGGGGAACACCGCCGAGATCGGCTCTGCCACCCGGGCGCCGGTCGCGACGACGGCGACGGCGGCCATGGTGACGCCCACCGCGACGGCCAGCACGGCGCGCGCCACGGGGAGCACCGAGGCGTTGTGCTCGCCCAGGCGGGCGGGGATGCGGCGCAGCACGAGCGCGAAGGCGACGAGGGTGACCGTCTCGACCAGCACCTGCGTGAGGGCGAGGTCGGGGGCGCCGCTCGTGGCGAAGAGGGTCACCATGCCGAGCCCGGTGACCGACACGAGCACGACGCCGGTGTAGCGCTTGCGGGCGCGCACGGCGACGATGCCGGCGATGATCATGACCGGCGCGACGAGCAGCTGTGTCGGTGACTGCCAGGCATCGAGGCTGATGCGCCACTGCGGGGACGCCAGCAGCGCCGTGCCCTCCGCGGCGACCAGCACCACGAAGATCGTGCCCACGTACACCGGAAGCGATCCTCGCTGGGTCACGGTCACCGTGAACACGGCCATCCGGGCGATCCCGCGCAGCACCGCGTTGTACGCGTCGGCGGCGGTGAAAGGGAGCAGCCGCTTGGGTGCGCGGAACCGGATGACGAGCCAGAAGAGCACGGCGCCGACGGCGATCGATCCGAGCGAGAGGAACAGGGCCGGCTCCAGGCCGTGCCAGAGGGCGAGGTGGTACACGTGATCGGGCGCCGTCACCCCCGGGCTCGCGACGGGCGCCGTGTCGGCGTAGGTCGCCAGCGCGCTGTCCATGAGCGGGGCGGCCAGTCCCGCGACCAGTGTGAGGCCGGCCAGCACGACGGGGGCGCCGAGGAATCCAATCGGCGGGTCTGGCCATTCCGTTCGCGGCATGGGCTCGCCGATGGCATCCTTCTTGGTCCAGAACGCGCCCCAGACGAATCGGATGCCGTATGCCGCGGTCAGAATGGAACCGAGAACCAAACCGACGAGACCGACCCACGCCCACACCTGGCCACCCAGCCCCTCGTGGAGGAAGGCGGTGAGGGCTGCTTCCTTGGCGACGAAGCCGATGGTCGGGATGACGCCCGCCATCGAGGCGACGGCGATGATCGAGAACGCCGCCAGAGTCGGCGCCTGGCGCCCGACTCCCGACAGCTCCGCGATGTCTCGGGTGGACAGCTGGCGGTCGATGACGCCGACCACGAGGAAGAGGGCCGACTTGAACAGCGCGTGGCTGATCAGCAGCGCCAGGCCCGCCAGCGCCGCATCGCGCGTGCCGTAGCCCAGGACGGCGGTGAGCATGCCGAGCTGACTGACGGTGCCGAAGGCGAGAACGCGCTTGAGGTCCGACTCGCGCAGGGCCTGCAGTCCGCCGATCAGCATGGTCAGGATGCCGAGCCCGATCACGATCGGGCGCCAGGGCGCTGCGAGGGCGAACACCGGGGCCAGACGTGCGATGAGGTAGATGCCGGCTTTCACCATGGCCGCCGCGTGCAGGTACGCACTCACCGGGGTGGGTGCGGCCATGGCGCCGGGCAGCCAGAAATGGAAGGGGAAGATCGCCGACTTGCTGAGGGCGCCGACGAGCATGAGCACCAGCGCGGCGTCGATCACCGGACCCGTCGGGGCGAGCGCCAGGATGCCGGAGAGACTCGTCGTCCCGGTCGCGACCACCATCAGCACGACGCCGATCAGCATGACGAGACCGCCGAGGGTGGTCACGAGGAGCGCCTGCAGTGCGGCACGGCGGCTGGCGCCGCGCCGATGGTAGAAGCCGATGAGCAGGTAGGACAGGACGCTGGTGACCTCCCAGAGCATCACGAGCACGACGATGTCGTCGGTGAGGACGAGGCCGTACATCGCGCCGGCGAAGGCCAGCAGCACTGCGCAGAACTGTCCGACGCCGTCACGCTTGCCGTCGAAGTACCAGCGGCAGTAGATCATCACGAGCGCGCCGACCCCGGTGACGACCAGGGCCATGACCCACCCGAGGGTGTCCATGCGCATGGACACCGAGATGTCCAGCGCCGGAATCCACGAGAACGTCTCGAACGGGGTGCGCCCGCCGAACACGTCGGGAGCCAGCGTCAGGGTGTGCGCGAACGCCACCAGAGGGAGGATCGCGGCGACGTAGAACGCGCGGGCGCCGATGCGGCCGACCAGCCACGGCAACGTCAGCGGGAGGACCGCGAACGCGCCGAGGAGGAGCAGCATACGCGGCCTCCTCAGGGGTCGCAGCCAAAGGCACGGGCGTTCAGGATCGGATCCATTCTACGGGGGCGAAGAAGTGCTCCCGGTCGCCGGCGGCCCGATCAGCGGCGCGGAGCGGTCGTATTCCCCTCGCGGTACACACTCCGGAAGCACACCGACGGGGCCTCTTCACCGTCGAGCATGGCCATCACGGCCGCACCGGCCGCTCGGCCCTTTTCGGCCGCGGGCTGCACCATGGTGGTGAGCACGAACGGCGCGAGACCGTCCACATCGATGCCGTCGAAGCCCGTCACACTGACATCGCCCGGCACGGTGAGTCCCAGCTCCTCCGCGGCGCGCACGACACCCGCCGCGAGCAGGTCGCTCTGCGCGAGCACCGCGGTGGGGCGCGTCGCCGGATCGGCCAGGATCGCACGGCCGGCGGCGAGCCCGGCATCGATCGAGCTCGCCTCGGCGGCGAACACCGCGGCGTGCGGGTAGACCTCCCGCGCACCCGCCAGCCGGTCGCGCACCACGTCGATGGCGATCTGCCCCTGCCGGTCGGGGTCGATCCACCCCGGCACGCCGCCGCGATGCGTCGGAAGGGTGACGATGGCCGCCTCGGTGTGGCCGAGCGCGCGCACCCGCTCGGCGAGGGTCCGCTGCGCCTCCCTGTTGTCGAGGAGGACCCGAGGCACGTCCGGCCCGGCGTCGCCCTCGATCACCACGACCGGGACGCCGCGGGCGCGCAGCATCGCGAGGGACTCCGCCATGGCGGGGGTGCAGCCCACCAGCACGGCCGCGTCGATCGGGGCGGTGGTCGCCCGCGCGCCCTGCGCAGCGGCGCCCGCGCTGTCGCGCAGCAGCAGCAGGGCGGCATCCACCGGCGCGACCGCTTCGGCAAGGCCGTCCATCATCGCCCGCACCACGGGATCGACGAACGCGGCGCCGAGGTGCCCGATGAACACCACTCCCACGATGCCCGAGCGCCCCAGCCGCAGCGACGCCGCGCGCGGGTCGGGCCCGGTGTACCCGAGGGCGGCGGCGGCATCGAGCACGCGCGTCCGAGTGGCATCCGTGACGGGGGTCTTGCCGCTGAACACGACGGACGCGGTCGACGGCGAGACCCCCGCGGTGCGGGCGACGTCGGCGATCGTTGCGCGGCGTGTGCTCATGACCTCCCGATCGTAGCCTGCGCGATTTCGCCGTCGAATCGATTCGCTACGCTGACTCGGTGACCATCGACCTCGCCCGCTCCCCGTTCGTGCGCTGGCGCACCGCCATCTTCGCGATCTTCGCCGCCAGCGGGCTGAGCATCGCGACCTGGGCGTCGCGCGTTCCGTCGATCAAAGCCGACCTCGGCATCGAGAACAGCGACATCGGGCTGCTGCTGCTGGGCATGGGGGTCGCCTCGATCCTGGGCCTCTCGGCGTCGTCGGTGGTGATCGCCCGCTTCGGCACGCGCACCGGCATGCTCGGCGCGATGATCGTCTTCGCCGGCGGCGTCGCCCTGATCGGCATCGGCACCAATCTCGTCCCGTCGATCGCGCTCGTGCTCATCGGCCTCGTGCTCTTCGGCTTCGGCAACGGATCCGTCGACGTGATGATGAACGTCGACGGCGCCGCGATCGAGACGCAGTCCTCCAAGACGCTGCTTCCGCTGTTCCACGCCTTCTTCAGCGTGGGCACGGTGCTCGGCGCCGGCCTGGGCGCCCTCGCCGCGACCCTGCGCATCGACGTGTTCACCCACACCGCGATCGTGGCGGTGGTGATCCTCGTGGTGGCCTTCGTCGCCCATGCCAACGTACCCACCCACCTCGGCGCCGACGCCCCGCAGACCGATCCGGACACGCCCCGGGAGGGCTGGCGTGCGCGCCTCGCCCTCGCGCTCTCGGCCTGGCGGGAGCCCCGCACCTACGCCCTGGGCGTCGTGATGCTCGGCATGGCCTTCGCTGAGGGGGGCGCCAACGACTGGCTCGCGCTCGGCGTGAGCGAGGACCACGGCGGCGGGCAGGCGCTGGGCGCCGCGGCACTGATGGTGTTCTCCGTCGCGATGACCGTCGTCCGGGTGCTCGGTGGCCCCCTGGTGGACCGATTCGGCCGGGTGGGGGTGCTGCGCGTGCTCGCGGTGACGGCCACCGCCGGCATCCTGCTGTTCATCCTCGCGCCCAACCTGCCCCTCGTGTTCGTCGGCGCCGCCCTCTGGGGCATGGGCGCCTCGCTCGGCTTCCCTCTGGGCATGTCAGCGGCCGCCGACGACCCCGCCAAGGCCGCTGCCCGCGTGAGCGCCGCCGCCACGATCGGGTACGTCGCCTTCCTGTGCGGTCCACCCGTGCTCGGCTTCATCAGCGACCGGATCGGCCTGCTGAACACGCTGTTCGTGGTCGTGGCGCTCGTGGCGGCGTCGGGATTCGCGTCGTCGTCGGCTCGACCGCCCGCCGGTGCCGCCGTCGGTGCGGGTCGCACCGGGGAGCACGGGTAGGCTCGTCGGGTGCGTCTGGTCATCGCCCGCTGTTCCGTCGATTACGCGGGGCGCCTCAACGCGCACCTGCCCACTGCGACGCGCCTGCTCGTCCACAAGGGCGACGGCAGTCTGCTGGTGCACTCCGATGGGGGGTCGTACAAACCCCTCAACTGGATGAGCCCACCCTGCTCCCTCACGGTCGAGACCCCGGCGGTCGCCGAGGAGCTCGAGGAGCAGGTCGTCGAGCAGTGGCGGGTGACGCACGCCAAGACCGGCGACTCGCTGGTGGTGCGCATCTACGAGGTGCTGCACGACTCATCGCATGAGCTCGGGGTGGACCCGGGCCTCGTGAAGGACGGCGTCGAGGCCGACCTGCAGCGCCTGCTGGCGGAGCAGGTGGGGGTGATCGGCGAAGGTCTGACGCTCGTGCGCCGCGAGTTCCCCACCGCCATCGGCCCGGTCGATCTGCTGCTGCGCGATCCCGCCGGCGGCACCGTCGCGGTCGAGGTCAAGCGCCGCGGCGACATCGACGGCGTCGAGCAGCTCACCCGCTACCTCGAGCTGCTGGGCCGCGACCCGCACCTCGCGCCGGTCACCGGCGTCTTCGCCGCCCAGGAGATCAAGCCGCAGGCGCGGGTGCTCGCCGCCGATCGCGGCATCCGCTGCGTGACGCTGGACTACGACGAGATGAAGGGCATCGACTCCGGCGCGCCCCGCCTGTTCTGACCCGATCCCCGTCCCGCTGCGGCAGGGGGCGGATTAGGGTGGGGGGATGCCGCTGCGGTCCCCCTTCACCTGCGTCCTCTGGGACGTCGACGGCACGGTCGTCGATGCCTCGGTGGGGATCCTCCGCCGCCTCGCCCTGACGCTCGAGCACTACGGCAAGCCCGCACCCACCCGCGCCGAGCTGGTGCACTGGATCGGCCCGCCGATGTTCGAGTCGTTCCAGACCAACGTGGGGATGACCCCGGAGCAGTCCGCCGAGGCGGTCGCCTTCTACCGCAGGCTGGGCAAGGCCGACGGGTACACCCGCGACGCTCGGCTGTACCCCGGCATCGCCGACCTCATGGCGGACCTGGCCGCGGCCGGCATCGCGCAGGCGACGGCGAGCTCGAAACCCGAGATCCAGGTGCTCGCTCTGATGGAGCACTTCGAGCTCTCCCCCCACCTCGCCGCCATCGTCGGCGCGACCGCCGACGAGCGCACCCTCAGCGCCAAGGCGGACATCGTCGCCGAGTCGCTGCGGCGCCTGCGAGCGGCGGGCGCGGACACCAGCCGCCCCGTGCTGATCGGCGACCGTCATCACGACGTCGAGGGGGGAGCGGAGCACGATGTGCCGGTCATCTTCGTGCGCTGGGGGTTCAGCTGGCCTCATGAGGCCGAGGGGGCATCGGCCGTCGTCGACTCGGTCGCACAGCTGCGGGCGCTGCTGCTGGTGGAGGATTCCGCCGGATGAGCGTCGACCCGGAGGGCGCCGCGGGCTGGATCATCCCGGCCCTCGTCGTGTTCGGGGTCACCGCCCTGCTCGTGGCTGCGGGCCTCTGGGCGCTCCGGCGGGCCGGTCGAGGACCGCGCGCCCGCGCGGCGGCCGACGCCGAGCGCACGCGCGCCGGCTCGGCGCTGGTGCAGCTCGACGACGCCGTTGCCGAGCTCGACCTCGAGGTGGAGCTGTCGGGCGCCCTCTACGACGGCGCCGCTCCCCCGTCGCTGCGCCGCGCGCGCATGACGGCGCAGCACGTGCGCGACCAGGCGTTCGAGGCGTTCCGCGACCTCGATGTCGCGCACCCGACCGAGGCGCGGCGCACGGCCGCCCGCATCCGCGCCCGTGTCGACGGCGCTCTGGCGGCCGTGACGCAGGCCAGGGCCGTGCACGACGAGTGGGTGCGGGCGCACGGATCGGCGAGCGCGCAGGTCGACGCCGCCACCCACCGTCTCGCACGCCTGCGCACCGAGCTCGGGGATCCCGGGACCCTCGTGGCCGACCTGTCGAGTCGCTATGACGCCGCCGAGTGGCGTGACGCGGATGCCGCCGCGCGCACGGCATCCGCCGCCCTCGCCGCCGCGGAGACCCGCATCGCCGCGGCACGGCTGAGTGCCGCCGACCCCACGCGCAGCGCGCTGCCGGAGCTCACCGCCGCGCAGCGGGAACTGCGCCGGGCGGAGACCGCCTCCCGCAGTCTCGATGAGGCCTACCGGCTCGTCACGGATGCCGCCCTCGCGGTGCCGCAGGAGTTCGAGGCCGCCCGCACCGCCATCGCGCAGGCGGGTCGCACGCGCGACGACCTGGAGCCCGCCGACGCCGAGCGGCTGAGCGCCGAACTGCGAGCGGTGGCCGACGGCGTCGCCGCGCTGGAATCCGACGCCGCGCGCCGACCGACGGCGACGGTTGCGGAGCTGGCCCGCCTGCGCGGCCGACTGGATCTCGCCCTCGGCGACGCCCGCACCGCCCAGCAGCGTCTGCGCGGTGCGCGCTCGGCTCTGCCGGGCACCCTCGCCGCAGCACGAGGCGCCCTCGCCCGGGCGGAGGGCGCGGCCGCCGGCGCGGGAGCAGACGCCCGCGTGCGCCTCGACGCCGCTCAGCGGGAGATGGCCGCGGCCCGGCAGTCTCAGGACCCGGTCTCCGCGCTGGATGCCGCCCGCCGGGCGATCCGGCACGCCGAGGATGCCGAGGCGCTGGCGGCGTACGCCCGCCTGGCACGCTGATCCGCCACGCGAATCCCGCGACGACCCTGCGGCTGCCCGGGTCGCACGCCTAGGGTGTCCTCATGACCGAGGGCACCGCGTCACGACGTCTGCTGCCGCGAGTGGCCAGACGGCTCCCGGTCGCTCTGAGCCTCGTGGTTCTGCTGCTGGTCTGCGCGGTGGGGTCCCAGGCGCTGTGGCGTCCGCTGTCGCGGTCCCCCCTCTGGGACCAGGTGGCCTACGGCGTCCCCGCGTTCGCCGACGGGCGGTGGTGGACGCCCCTCACGGGCACTTTCTTCAGCGACCCGCCGTGGCTCTACGTCATCGTGGTGTCCGGCTTCGCCGGCGTGGCCTTCTTGGAGTTTCGCCGGGGTTCCCGGATCGCGCTGAGCTGGTTCACCGCAGGCCAGCTCGTAGGGGTGCTCGCGATGATCGGCTTCATCGCCGCGGCGTCACTGGCGTGGCCGTGGCCGTGGGCCGCCGCGCAGGCGGCGTCGCTCGACGTCGGCCCGTCTGGCGGGACGATGGCCTGCATCGCGGCCTCGGCATCGGCCATGCGCTCGCCCTGGCGCGAGCGGGTGTGGTTCGTCGTCATCGGCGCTTGCGCCGTGCTGCTGCTGTTCTGGGCGACACTCGCCGACGTCGTGCATGCGTTCGCGGTTCTGCTCGTGCTGGTGGTGCAGCGCCCTCTCGCCGCGTGGCGCACCACCCTGCGGGAACGCCGGTTCCTGGGGTTCACGACCGCCCTCGCGATCGCGACGGCGGAGGTGCTCTCCTTCATCGCCCCCACGAGCGGCCCTTTCGGAGGGAGCGACGCTGCGTCGTCACCGCTGGTCAACGTCGTCGTCGACGTCGTGTTGCTCATGGTGGTGGCGCACGGACTGCGGCGCGGGCGCCGGTGGGCGTGGATCGTGAGCATCGTGCTCGCCGCGGTGAACATCGCGTGGTCGATCGTGGTCGGGGTCGGCGTGCGGGTGCCGGGCGTGCCCGACGACGCGTTCGGCGGCGACCCGGCACCGCTTGTCGCCGAGGCGGGGGTCTGGGCGATCTTCCTCGCGTACTTGGTCTGGTCGCGGGCGGCGTTCCGCGCGGGGCGCCACGCGACGATCGGCACCGACCCTGAGCCGACCGCCGAGGATGCCGCGCTCCTGCTGCGGGCCCATGGGGGCGGGACGCTGTCGTGGATGACGACGTGGAAGGACATGTCGTATCTGCGCACCACCACCGGCATCGTCGCCTATCAGCGCCACGCCGGGGTCGCCATCGCCCTCGCCGACCCCTTGGGCCCCGCCGACGGGCGGGCGGGATCGGTGTGGGAGTTCGCCGCGGCATCCGAGCGCGCGGGCATCGTGCCCTGCTGGTTCGGCGCCTCCGACGCGACCCGCCAGGCGGCTCCGGCCGGCTGGCGCAGCCTGGTCGTCGCCGATGACACGATCGTCGACCTGCCCGGCCTGCAGTTCGGCGGCAACGCCTGGAAGCCGGTGCGCACCTCCCTCAACCGAGCCCGGCGCGAGGGCATGACCTTCCGCCTCACCCGCCTGATCGACGAGAGCTGGGGCGTGCAGGCGCAGCTGCGGGTGATCTCCCAGTCATGGGTCGGGGGGAAGGACCTGCCCGAGATGGGCTTCACCCTGGGCACCCTCGATGAGGCGCGCGATCCCGAAGTGCGGCTGGCCCTGGCGATCTCCCCCGACGGCGATGTCGACGGGTTCCTGTCATGGCTGCCCGTGTACGGCGCCGGCGGCACGGTCACCGGCTGGACCCTCGACCTCATGCGGCGGCGCGAGGGCGGCTTCGTGCCCGTGATGGAGTACCTCATCGGCTCCAGCGCGCTGCAGTTCTCCGCGGAGGGCGCGCAGCTGATGTCGCTGTCCGGTGCTCCGCTGACGCACCACTACCCGCCGGGGGCCGGGGTCATCGCCGCGCTCAGCGAGCGGCTGGCCCAGTCTCTGGAGCCGGTGTACGGCTTCCGTTCGCTGCACCGCTTCAAGGAGAAGTTCCACCCTCGCTACGACACGCTCCACCTGCTCTACCGCGATGAGAGCGACCTGCCGAGGATCGGCGCGGGACTCGTCCGGGCATTCCTCCCGGACGCGTCCCTGCGCCAGTTCGCCGACGCCGGGCTCGTACTCGTGCGCGGCGAGGGCGACTGATCGATCAGATGGGGCGGATGTTCTCCGCCTGCAGGCCCTTGGGGCCCTGCGCGACTTCGAACTCGACCCGCTGGTTCTCCTCCAGCGAGCGGTATCCGCCGGCCTGGATGGCGGTGTAGTGAGCGAAGACGTCAGCGCCGCCTTCGTCGGGAGCGATGAAGCCGAAGCCCTTCTCGGAGTTGAACCACTTGACGGTGCCCTGCGTAGCCATGAACTGCCTTCGTGCTGAGGATGCCGAAGCGGTCGCCCCGACGATCCATACGCTAACGAAAGAGACTCGCCGCGTCAGCCCCCTTATTTCGACAGTGACGAAACCGTTGCATGTGCCTCCGGCGACACCGGTAGCGTGAACGGATGGGACATGTGGCGCTGCAACCGATGGGCGATGACGACCTCGACGCCGTGTTCGAGATGATGTGGCGCGGCGACGCCGATCCGGCATCCGCGCCGGCGCCGAGCGACGAGGACCGCGCCCGATTCGACCAGGCGATGGCGGCCGATCTCGCGTCCGCGGACACCACTCTGTTCACCGTGACCGAAGACGGCGACTTCGTCGGCACGGCGGTGGCGGGGCCGGCGGGCGACGACCGCTTCGTGAACGTCTGGATCAGCCCTTCGGCGCGCGGTCGCGGCGTCGCCACCGAGGCCCTGCGTCTGCTGATCTCACTCGAGCCGATCCGACCGCTCTTCGCCATCGTGAACGCCGGCGACGCGGCCGCCGCGGCCGTCGCCGAGCACAACGGCTTCGCCGACGTGTCAGCGGAACGCGCGGAGGGCCTCGGCCCCGGCGAGCGCCTGTACTCGCTGCCGCCCGTCCTCGACGGGGTCTGAGACGGCGGGCTCCGCTCGGAGCCCACCGCCCCGCCTCACTCCACGATGGAGATCTTCCGCACCTGGGTGTTGCCCTTCGTCTCGACGTACACCCGGTGCTCGCCCACGGTGTACGTGCCGGCGGCGTTGTTGGAGATGGTGAACGTCGCGGTGACGGAGGAGTCGGATCCGTCGACGCGCGTCTCGGCGACCGTGATGGTCAGTTCATTCGTCTTGCCCGGCAGCTTCGTGACCACTGCCGACGGCTCAGCATCGACGACCGCGTTGTCGACCGTGACGTAGACCGCGTCGGGAGAGGAGAACTCCGCGTTCTTCACACCGTCGCCGAGCAGGAAGAACCCGCGCTGTTCGACGGCTCCGCGCTCGGGGAACGGATCGGCGTTCGTCTCGAGGAAGGTGGGATTGACGGTGTAGAGGTCGGTCTTCGAATCGGCCAGGACCGCCTGCACACCCGCGTAGGGGGCGTCGGCGATCGCGAGGTTGACGGACAGGTAGACCGCGTCGGCGTTCGTGGCCGAGACGCGCGACGAGAAGTACTGGTCTGCACGCTGGCCTTCGGGCACGGCCAGCGGCACCACGCCGTCGCCGACGAGCACGTTGAAGGCGAAATCGCCGTAGCCGCCGTCGACGAAGGTCTGCCAGGCCTCATCCGACATGTGGGCGGGGCGTTCCACCTTGAACTCCAGACGCATCGGTGCAACGTAGGTGGATGCCAGCAGCTCCGGGTCGTCCAGCGGCAGGTACACGCCGCCCGGCGCGTGGCCCAGGGCGAACGCCGCCGCGGTCGGCGCGTTGTTGCCGCGCCGCTCCCACATCGGGATGGTGAAGGCGGTGGCCCCGAGCAGTGCCTGGTCGCCGAGCGCGCCCGCGCCGACCGCGGACGATGCGTCCTCGTAGGTGCCGATGGTCACGTCGAGCAGATCGAGGTCGGCGCGATCCGCGTTCATGCCAGGGATGTCGGCCCACATGAACTGCGCACCGGCGGGCCCGGAGTAGCGAGCCATCTCCAGCATCCCGTCGGCCATCATCTTGGTCATCTGCACGGCCGAGTCCAGGCGCATCCGCTCATTGGCGGTGTGCCACCAGCGCTCGTTGCCGGGGATGACCGCACCGAATGCGGTCATCTTGTTGCGGAAGTTGCTGGCCAGGGTGCCGCCGGTCGTCCCCTGCGGGTAGACGATGTCCCGCAGGGCGTACGGGTCGGCGAACTCCGCCGGATCGTGGTCGATCGAGGCCTGATAGCTGCCGAACTGCAGCGCGGTCAGCGGGTTGTCGTGGGTGACGTACAGTCCCGCGCCGATGGGTGCTCCGAGTGCCCCGATCGCGAACCCCCGCGACTCGAACGCTTCGGTGACCGCCGCGGTGGCGCGGCTGGCGTCATCCGCGGTGACATGCATGCTGCGCACGTACAGCGGCATGCGGAGACTGCCGGAGTCCGCCGTGTAGAAGCTTCGTGGCGTCTCGGAGTTGATGTTGGCCATGAGCGCGAACGTCAGATTCGGGACACCGTTGCTCGGGTTGCGCAGCAGATCGGCCGGGATGCCCATGTAGGCGCCGATGTAGGCCTCCCCCTCCACGCCGTCGCGGAAGAACAGGTCGGTGATGCCCTCGGCGGCCTTCTTCAGCTGCATGTCCTCAGCCGTGACGCCGAGTGCGCCGAGTCCCTCGGAGAGCAATGACATGCCCCACACCACGGCGTTCTTGCCGTACTGCGGGGTCGGCATCTCCATCGCCACGTCGGTGTTGACCTCGATGGTGAGCACGTCCCCGGTGAGGGCGGTCTGCACCTTGGGCGTGGTGCCCGCCGCGGCAGGCAGCCAGCCGCGGGCGGTGGCGGCGGAGGTGACGGCCGCGACGAATCGCTCGCGCTCGGCGGGGGTGGCGCCCGTCACGTCGAGGGTGAAGATCGCACGGGACGCGATCTGGGTGGTGCTGCCGTAGGCGATGTCCTTCAGCGTCGGATCGCCCTCACGCAGGGTCACTCCCGCTGTCGCCTCCGTCAGCCGGAACGCGCGGCCGGTGTCGGCCGACAGATCCATCGAGACCGAGGGGGTGACCGAGCCGGAGTTGCCGACGATGACGGGGAAGCGCGAGTCGGACGTGTAGGCCGCGATCGGCATCTCCTCGCGATTGAGGTTCTTGTACGCCCAGTTGTCGTAGAAGCTGGGGTTCGCGTTGTACGGGATGGACTGGAACGTCGCAGTGTCGGCCGCCGTGGGGGTGCCGGGGCCGCCGTCCTCGTAGATGCCCATCGCGATGCGGATGCGCCGGTCCATCGGCAGGCCGGCCTCCATCAGCGCCTTCGCAGCGAGCAGCGTGGCCAGCGTGGGGCCGCTGTCGTCCTGGATGCCGGCTCCGTAGATCCAGCCGTCCTTGATATAGGGCGCGTGGTAGGCGCCCTCGGTGCCGAGGTTGCCATCGGCATCCCGCCAGCGCTCGAGCTGGGCGGCGGAGACGGATGCCGTCGGCGAGTCGAGGTGGCTCAGCGCCATGATCATCTCGGGCGCCTCCGGGTCGCCGATCTCGACGTAGACGTACTTGTCGGCTTGCCGCTGGACGACGACCGGGAAGCCGAGGTCCTGGGCGAGCCTGACGACCCACGCGAGCTTGGCGACCTTGCGGTCGTACTCGTACTGGTTGGCCGGCGTGTTGCTGACGGGGAAGGGATACCGCGTCGCCGCCGTGCCACCGCGCGAGATCGAGTCGTAGCTCGAGCCGTCGAGCATGGCGCCGACCAGGGTGAGCGGGTCGTAACTCCCGTCGCCGACGCGGGCGTCGCTCACGAGGCCCGCCCACGCCTCGACCTCGGCGTGCACGATGTCGCGCTCGTCCTCGGTGACCGACAGGTCGTAGCCGACGTCGGGCACCAGACGATCAGCGGCCACCCTTTCTGTGGCCGCGGCACCCTGGCCGGTGAGGACACACGTGGACAGAAGCAAGGACACGCCCAGCGTCAGCGCGATCGGCTTTCTCCGCATACTCTCGATCTCCCTCGATCAAACGGAGTTGGGGCATCCGTTTCGCCCGCCACGCTGTCAGGGACCTCCCAGCCTTGTCAACGGTTGCGACCGCCCCCAGGTCAGCGCTACGACGTGCCACAGAAACGCGAAACGGCCGGAGATCACTCTCCGGCCGTTCGTCGCACTGTCGTGGGTGTGTTCGGTAATCCTGGGACGCCCGGAAACTCAAGGGCGTCACACCCGCCCCGAGGACCCGGTTACACGCTAGTGCCCTGCTTCTTACAACATGCAGGTCAGATGGAGAATCCTCAACCCGACGGCAGGGGCCCCGAAGTGTTGAAAGGCCGCGATATCGTGACGTCAACTACACATCTTCTTGGGGGCGCGATGATTCGAAGCCGGGGGCGGGGTCTCGGCGACAGCACTCGGGCGTTGTTGGGCTGCTCCTTGCGGGCTGCTCCGGGGCAGGTAATGCGAGGTTCGGCGACTATGACGGGGGACCGCAGCCGGGGTACGAAGAGCATCTTGAGAGCAATTCGTACGTCCCGGAAGAGCCCCCCTCCGGCACCGAGATCGACCACGCGATGGAAGAGTCGTTCGACCGGGCTAGGGAGGAACTCGGTATCAGCGGCTGGTCTTGCTTCCTCGATCCAACGTTCAACGAAGACTGGCACGATGACGTCGTCTGCACGAACGGAAGCGAACGCCATCGCCCTCACCTGCGCGAATGGGACAGCTTCGTTGAAGAGTGGGAACTGCTCCAGTCGGCGGAGGAGTACGGACAGCACCTCAACTCGCGCGACTGATCGAACCGGTCTAGCCGGTAAGCGGCTTGCCCACTGCCGACCAGAGCGTGCCTTCCATAGAGGCCGTGTCGGGTTTGGCCATCACGGAGGCGGGGCTGGCGCTCGCGTTGTCGCAGGCCATCGCCAGCATGCCCGGTTGGTGTTCAACGCTACGGTCGCCGCGGCACAGTTCGTTGCCGAAACCTGGCACGAGCGCAACACGGACGGGGTTAGCCCAGCCTCCTAGACCGAGCGATTGTTAAGCGGCGTCAGAGCTCCCCCACGGGCACCCACGAATGCCTCAGCCTGCCGCCCCCGGCGCGGGTCCTGCCGGTAGGTTACGTGTAACAGTTTCTACTGATGTATACGATTTTCGTATACGGGACTAGATATGGTTAGGAATCAGCGTGGATCCAGTGCGAAACCCTTACGTTCCGGGTGCAGGCCGGAAGCCGGCGGCTTTAGTCGGCCGCGATGCGACTATCAAGTCCTGGCACGTTGCGTTGGAGCGCGCCGAACGCTCGGTGACGGACCAGCCGTTCGTGCTCTACGGACTTCGCGGCGTCGGAAAGACCGTCCTCCTCACGCAACTGCGCCACGACGCCGAAGCCCGCGGCTGGATGACGGCTCAGCTGGAGGCTGGTTCATCTAGGGGCTCGGGCTCTGCGAACAAGTCGCTTCGCATGCTCTTGGGGGAGGCGCTCTATGAGCCCCTCTCAGACCTCGTGCGCCCCAACGCGGGAGCCCGCTTCCTTAAGGCGCTGAAGACAGCCCTCTCCTTCAAGGCCTCTTACGATGCGACCGGTACCTGGACCTTCGGCGTGGACCTGTCCGGCACGCCGGGTGGCGGCGCCGACAGTGGCATCCTCGACACCGATCTCCGCAAGATCATTAAGGACGTCTCACTCGCAGCTCGCGACGATGGCATCGGGCTCGCTGTTCTGATCGACGAGGCCCAGGAGCTCGCTGAGGAAGAACTCACAACAATGGCCTCTGTAACGCAGGCGGCCGCGCAGGACAACTGGCCCGTGTTGTTTGCGTTCGCTGGCCTGCCCAGCCTTCCGCAGACGTTCGCTGAAGCTAAGTCGTACTCCGAGCGCTTCCAGTACAGCCACATCGAACGGCTGGACGAGCAGGATGCAGAAGAAGCGCTTGCTAAGCCTGCCCGAGACGCCGACGTGGAATGGGAGTCGTCCGCGCTCGCGCACGTGGTCGAGGCATCAGGTCGCTATCCCTACTTCCTTCAGCAGTTCGGTCAGGAAGCGTGGAACTGTGCAAACGGAACGGTAATCACACTCCAAGACGCGACTCTCGGCGTCGCCAAGGGCCAACAACTACTGGATAACGGATTCTTCCGCGCGCGTTGGGACCGAGCAACCGCGAAGGAGAAGCGCTACATGCGGGCGATGTGCCCTGAGGGAGACGCCGGCGTCGGTTCTAGCGAGGTGGCGAGCCGCATGGAAGCGACCATCAACTCGCTTGGGCCGACGCGCGCCCAACTCATCCACAAGGGCCTGATCTACGCCCCAGATCATGGAGTTGTAGCATTCACGGTTCCTGGGATGGCGGACTTCATCGCCCGACAGGTGGACTAGTTGCCTGAGCGGATTCCGTGGCCCTAGTCGCCCGTGTAGAGACGGTCACCGCTGCCCTACGACGACGGGGAAGTGAGGGTCCGGAGTCGCTGCGCGAGTTGGCGGCGAAGATCGCGGCGCTCCTGCATCCCGACCCCGTAGCGGAGGTAGCGGATTGATTCCAGGTCGAACGGCACATCTGCAGCGTTCTGTGTGAGCAGGATCGTGTCGCGTGGAAGAGCATGATCCAGGCCAGCCTCGTAGAAGACGTTCGCGTTCCACCCGGTCAAGTCAGCGATTACCACTCGGGATCGCCACAGGATCGATAGGACGTCATCCATTACGTGGTTATCGAGCCAGATATCGTCAGCTCGAACGCAGGTCATGTCAGCGTCCTTCGCGGCAAGCTGGATCGTCTCGTAGACGATGTCGAATTCAGCCGAGAAGGGCATCATGACGCCTACCAACCGCGAGTCGGGAAGCAAGTGGGTGGGGAACCGAACGGCGGGCGATGCGCCGCGGGGCGCGAACGGCCTCACTTCCATCCCGTCCGCCCTGGCTCAAGCAGGACTCATTGACCGACCGCACCAGAGCCCGCAAAGGGCCAGGGCACATCCGGCGATAGAGTGCGGTCATAGCCCGCCAACGCTCGCTACAAAAGGACGCCCCAGAGTGACACGATTCGACGAGCACGGCGCGTCAACATCGCCGAACGGAACCTCGCAAAGTGACGCGGGCTAACATGCTCAGCAACCTCAAACGAAAGCAGCGAGTGCCTTGCGAACGACCTCGAGGTTCGCGGCGTGATCGGGCACGATGAGGCCTCCGCGAACGGAGAAATCGCTCATCGGGAGAATGACAAGGGAGAGGCCGTGCGCGGGAATCAGTTCCCTGCGCCGGTCGTCGTAGATGCGACGTTGCTCCCCACGATGCACCCCAGAGACGGTCATCACGTCCGGCTTGTCGAAGTGCTTGACGGCTTCGCTGTGCTGCTTTTCGTGGAACTCGACCACCAGCTTCAGCCGCGGCCAGTAAGCGTCGACCGGCAGCGGCTTTCGATTGCCTGTCTTTGGCGACGGGTCACCCCTGAGCCAGTCGAAGGTGTGCTCGCGCCTGCCTGGTGACCCCAGCACCTCATCACAGAGCCTGAGCACGTAGGCCTCGTTCTTCTTCCCCATGGGGTCAGAGTAGGGGGTGTGCCAGATTTCCAGCGAGCCCGCGTCCCACATCTCTATCTGCGCGACGGCACCTTCGTACAGGTAGATTTCGCCATTTTCCGCAGATCGTTGAGCCCGTCGCCCCACCAAGCCGTAGGGGTGCCTCAGCCTCTGCCCTAATGCGACGCGGAACAGGTCTAACTCACCCGCTAGCTGCGAGCGGCTGGGCTGTCGCATGAACGGATCGCCCAACATGTTGCTTCTCCGAGGGCACGGAGCGCAACGTCTCGAAGCCCAGAGTCGACGTGCGTCGCGCCGCATGAACTGGGTGACGCCGATTCTGGGCTACCGACCGTACAGCTTGAGCGCCACGTGGTTGACGATAAGGCGGCGCCCGTCCTTGTCGAACGCGAAGTGAATCCGACCCACCTCATTGGGCTTCACGGCGTCGCGGACCTTCACATGCGGCACCTGATCGTGCCGCTTGCCCTCGAAGTCGAAGTAGCGCATCGCCTTGCTCTTCTCGATGGTGTCGTCAGCAGTCGAGACGTTCAGGCCGAAGTTCAACTTGAACCAATCGTCGATGTGACCGATCGCTCCGGGATCGTCGCCGTAAAGCTTCTTTGCGGCACGCGCGAGTGCGGCCAAGGTCTGCGTCATGTCAGCCGGGTCGGGATATGCGATCTTCCTCCAAGATCGCTCCGCCGCCTCGGTGAAGACGATGCTGGAGCCGCTCGCATCCGTGAGTGCCAAGAACGTTGGTCTCGGGTCTGCCGACGCTACGAGCGGCTTGATGCGAAGCCACGGGTCATCCTCATCCTCGGCTTCCTCCCCGGTCTTGAATTGACCGAGGTGGAGCCCTTTCCAGTACTCCAGCTCCACCTGCAGACCCTCCGCTGCATCGGCGCGCGTCTTGAGCCCTTGGACGTCGTTTGCATACGATTCAGCCAGTTCCTGCGCCTCGGCAACCTCCCCCTCAAGCACACCGACCTTTTCCAGCAACGCGTCGCGTTCGGCACCGATATCGGCGGCCTGCTGAGCGAGGCGAACACGTGCGTCGGCATCCGCGCGAGCTGCGCGCTGAACAGCCTGGCGTGCGCGGCGCCACCCTTCGTCGACGCCGCGCGTAAGTGCGGCTACGGGCGCGAGGCGTGGCATGAGGCGATTGCGCAGGACTTCACGGTCGGCTGCCACCTCCACCTGTGCTGCCGTCACATCGACGCCTGGCGCCGCGAGGTCGGACCAAACAAGCCGGGCCCCGCCGAAGGGGACCTGCAGCCCAGGGATGGATGCCTGCAACGCATCCCGTGTCGAGTAGTTCAGGGTGACCACCCGCGTCAGGCCGATCAGCTTGCCGGCTGCGGCGTACGCGGCGTCGCGGATCTCCGCCGAGCTGTTGTGGACGAGAAGGATTGGAAGGCGCGACGGGGACTTCAGAGCTGTCGCCAATGCGGCAACCTCGTCCAAGCCGCGAACCATCTGGAAGCGTGCGTCAATCCGCTGACCACCAATGCTCACTCGCAACGCTTCGTCCCGAGCAACCGCACCTACGATGCCCGGCTGGTAGACGCTCGTTGCCCGGACGGGTGTAAGTGCGCCGCCCAGGTACTCCCTGCTGATACCGACGCGAAAGCTCACGTGACCGGCAACCTCGCTGAGAGTGACGCGTGTCGTGAGTTCGACCCCAGACTCGAGCGGCTGCTGCACCGACACTCGTAGTGCTCGATCGGAGCCGACGCCAATTGACTCCCACACCGCCAGCCGATCCGAGACGACCAACGAGCCCAGCTCGACAGGCGGCAGTGTGAGCTTTCCCGACTGAAGCAGATCGGACACCCCGACGATAACCGCGGATCCTCGGCTTAGCCAGCTGGCCACATGCTCCGAGAGGAGCGCGAAAGCCGAATTCCCGTCGTGCACCGCCTCGGCATCGAAGTCAACCACGTAGAGAAGGTGCATCAGCGCCGCCTTTCGCCACCAGCAAAGCCTCGTAGCCTGGACAGCACGCAGATCCCCGGGCTACACCTGCGTCAGCCTATCGATCGCGGAGAATGCGGCCTACAGCTACAACCGATCAATCCAAGTGTCCTCATCGCGGTCAGCCCACGAGTTGCCCGTGTTCATGCGGTGCGCGCGAGAAGCGCGTCCGCTCAACATGTGAATGAGCAGATTCGCCTTGTCGGCCTCAAGCTGCGCGACTGAGGAGATCTGCACGCCGGTGAGTTCGGCCACCATGTCGAATTGCTCGCGAGCACCCGTCACGCCGATCCTCGCGAAAAGATCGCGGATCGTCTCGCGCTGAACGAGGCTCATCAGAGCGGGCGTTGCTGCGGCGCCCTGGTCAGCGGAGTCATCGAGTTCAAACAGTCCATCTCCCACATCTCCATCCTGCCCCGCACTTCGCGACATGACTGACGCGGATTCCCAGTTGCCTGGGGCGTTCGGTTACGGACCGGGAGATAGCGTGGACGGATGCTTGAGACCACCCCGCCCAGCCCGGTCTCGCTGAGCGCTCTGGGGGATCAGCCTCGGTTGTCGGAACCGAGGCACGCCCGCCGCGCCCGCTTCCATCAGTCCTGGTACCGGGCAGTCCAGCTTGGTGTTCCTGGCTGGGGCAAGACCCCTATGGGACGACCCCTCGGCAGCATCCTTCCGGTGGCAGCCGCCGCAGCCGGCAGGAACTTCACCTCACCCGAGGCCAAGGCGATGTTCGTGAAGCGTCGGACGCTGGGATGGGGCGTCGATCCCGTCCGGATGACCAGCCACATGACCTCAAGCCAAGCGCTACTCATGAACCTCTTCGGACCACTCGCCGACGATCAGGGCTGGCTGCTCGAAGTGCTTCGCGGCGTGCTTACACGGCCCGATCTGACTGAGGTGCTCGACGTCGCGGTTGAGTTCGCCCCGCCAAAGCGCAGTCAGTACCTCGGAGACATGACACGGGTTGATGTCTTCATGAAGCTTGCAGCGGAGGGTGGCATCGAGGGCCTCGTCCTCGAACTCAAGTACACGGACCGGTTCAGCAGTCGAAGGCTGCCGCTCTCGGAGAGTCCTCGGTACTGCGACCTTGCAGAATCTACCCACCTCTGGAAATCCCCCGACCACACCTTCACCGACGGGTCGGTGAGCCAGCTTGTGCGCTGCCACGCGCTCGGCGCACGCACCCTGCAGGTTGATCTTGGAGCAACCTTGCCGGCCACGCTCCTGCTCGTGCACCATCCGCTCGACTTGGGTGCTGGCCCCGTCTTCGATGCGTACCGTCGCCAGCTCGCCAACCCGAAGCTCGCTACGCGTGTCGACCTTGAGCGCTTCCTGCAGACCGCACTCGCCTGGGCTCCCGGCATCGAGCAGGCTCGAGGTATTCGCGAACTTCAACTGCGCTACCTCAGACAGGAAGAGAGCGAAGCCCTCTGGCACGAGCACCTCGCGGCGACTCACCCCACCAAGCGGAGGTGACGGTCTCGGCCGTCTACGACAGTCAAGCCAAGCGACTCGAAGAGGCTGGTCAGCCAGGTGCGGAGGTCCTCGTCGTTGCCAGGCAGCAGAGGGAGTGCGCCGATGCCAACCTCATCGGCGGCATCGCGCAGTTTGTAGCCGGTCGCTGGCGCCGGCCAAGGAAACAGCGCCACGCCGGCAACGACTGGCCGGATCGGCTCGTTCTCGTCATCGAGCACTTGGATGGCATCACGGTAGCGGTGGAGCTGATTGACCGCGTCGATGGGTGCGCCCGCGGCGCCGAACTGCTTGATATACTCGGCCGACCCATCGATGCGGTACTTGGCGTCGAGCACGATCATGACGTCCACACCACCCGGCGCCACGACACGAAGCACGATGTCGGGCTTTTGGATGCCAGTCGGGACGTCGAACGCAGGGTTGTAGGCAAGCGCCGCCTGTACGAACTTGCCGGGGAGCTTCACCGAGCGCGCGAGTCCCTTGCGGAGCATGAAGCGCAAGCCCGCACTGTCCGTCGGTATCAACTCCGAGAAGTCCACCTCGGTGCCGAGTAGTTCGGCCGTCACTTGGGCCACCTTGAGGAAACACCACGTCTCGTACAGATCGTTGAGGTCGGACGTTGAGTACTGGTGGGTGCCGTCGTCGCCGGCCAACGCAGCGCTGAGCACGGACAGCACGCGGTACGCCTGGCTGTACCCGATAGCGCTCTGAAGCTGCAACGAAGTCGCGGACGCTGGTACGTCAATGGTGGCGGATGAGATGACCGGCGAGAGCAAGAACTGCCCAACGAACTCCTTAAGCTCGCGGATCTCCGAAAGCTCCGCGTCGAGACGCGGTGGCCGCTTACCGGTCCGCTCGACCGAGCGTCGCACCCGCGCTGCCTGCTCAGATTCGAGCTCGAGCAGCCGAGCATGCACAAACTTCAGGCGCGACCGGATCCAGCGGTGCTCAAACGTGTCGAGCGACTCGAAGGCGCGGGACACCTGAATCTGCGAGCGCACCGGCCCAATACCCGGAACGTCTTGGAAGTCTCCGAATCCGAGTCCGCGCACGACCGCGCGCGTCGCGCCTGCGCTGGAGCCACGGACGCGGTGCACGGGCGTGACCGCGTCTTCGCGCACCAGTGTTCGTCGTGCCGATGAGGTGATGTATTGGATCGCCGCGTTGAGCGCACCAAGGTGGATGCGCAGCAAGGTCAACCACTCAATACCCGAGCCGGTCTCGTCGCGATTCGCTCTCGCCTGCCGATAGGTCCCGCGCAGGTACTCGAGGATGAGGGTGCGGCGAACCGCGGCGACACCTTCCAGAAGCTCCTCGTAATCCTCGACGTAGTCGATCTTCGAGGGGAACACCTCAGCCTCGATGACGAGCGTCTCTTCACCGGCGCGAAATGAGAAGTCGGTCCGCCCGACCTGCCCCCGGAATCGCACCGTGAGCGCCAGTACGTTCGCCTCGGTGACGACGGTGCGCTGGACGATGAGGGTTGGGTCACGAAACACGCTCACCGGCTGCACGCCGGGGATCTTGCTGCGGACGATGAGCTCGTAGTTGCGTTCCTCGAACAGCACGGGCGTGGCCGCAGTCTCGACCGGGGAGCCGTTGAGGGTCGCCGCGAAATGCGGTGTGATCGCCAGGGCCTGGCGAGACTGAAGCGCCGCCGGAAACTCCGCCGACCCGTTGATCTCAACGACCAGCGCGTCGGTTTCGAGGCCGGCAAGCTGCGCCACGACGACTACGTCCAGTAATTCGTGAAGCCGGTTTCGACGAGCCTGCGCTGCATGAGGTCGATGCGCTGAGCGCACACAGGAAAGGCCGAGGCGGCACCACCGCTGGGTTGCGCCCACTCGCCGAGCTGCTTCAGCAGATTCGAAATCGTGGGACCGGAGCCCTGAATGCGCGGCAGCACCTTCATCGAGATCGCCAGGTCCAGCGGATCGATCTGGCCACCCTCGGCCGACTCGAATTGGTCAGGCTGTTGCTCGGCCGCCAGAACGAACATGGCGATCTCGTCGCGGACGCGGTATCCAAAGTGCAGCTGCGCGGGCTGGAGCAGGTCGTTGAGTTCTGTGAGCGTCTCGATAACCCGCACGACACTCGGCTCACTGCTGCGCGGATGGCCGGCAAGTGTCGCGCCCTCTCGACGCCAGGCGTCCGAGTGCCACTGCTGAGGTGCCGGCGCCGCGCCGCCGCCCCCGATCAGACTGAGGTCGATTTCCGAGAACTCGATGACGAAGGCTCGGTCGAGGACTTTCCGCGAGAACCCAAAGGTCGTCTCATCCATGTTGACAGAGCCCACGATGGCAAGGTTGCTGGGGATGACGACCTGCCCCCACTCGTCGCCAGCATCTTGCTTGAGAGGCGTCGCGGGTACGCCGTCGAGCAGAACGCCGGCTTCCTCGATACGAGACAGCACCTCTGCGAAGTAGTACTCGGGACGAGCGATGTTCATCTCATCGAGCAGGAAGAAGTACTGCGTGTCCGGGTTCGCGGCAGCTTCGCGCGCGAACTGCAGAAGATGGCCGGGCTCGAAGTCGCTCCTCAGGTTCTTGTACCCAAGCAGCTCACTGCTGTCGTTCCAGTCAGGGCGCACCGGGACGGTTGTCGCGACGGCGCCGGTTGCATCGGCGACCAGACGCGGGAGTGCGCTCTTACCGGTGCCCGAGACGCCGGCGAGGATGACAAACGGCTTGGTGCGGATCGCCGTGATGTACGACGCGACCTGCCATGGTGCGAAGTGGAACCCCCGCGCTTCGATGTAGTCAAGAACTGCCTGGATATCCACGGTGCTCAACGCGACCGTGCTGGCCGTCGCGACGGGCTGACTTGCCGGCGTGGCAGCAGCCGGTGCCGCGGGGAGGTAATCATCGACGTCGGCCACGTCGGACACTAGCGAGAGAGGAGTCATCCTGAGCAGTTCCGATTCGTTCGTGGCCTAGATCAGCGTCGGGTCGAAGAGCGCCGACTCCTCAGCGTTCGAGAGACCGACCTCGCTCCTGAGCGTAGCGATGAGGTCCGACGGTTCCGCCTGGTCCGTGAGACCGAGCGTTTCGAGGTCGCGATCCCGCAGCCACCAGATGGCAGTGTCAGCAAGACGCGGTTTCTTGTTCTTGTCGGGATCAGCGCCCTCAGCTCGGAGGAAGGCCTTCTCAAGCTCGCTACCCGGAATCGCAACGAAGGTGAACGCCCGCGGGGAACTCCCCGCCACCGCCACGAAGGGAGGTGACGCGAGCGATGCTGCCCATCCCGATGCGGTGTCAGAAGGGCCGTTCGACGGGTACTTGTCCGACCGGAATCCATTGTCGGTCGCGCTGGCACTCCCGAAAGGATTGAAGAAGTGCGGTGCCGGCCTCGTGTCCGGTCGAACACGTGCCCACTCCCGAATCGCCTGCTGGAAGGGCTGCGACGCCATCCCCGTGACGACTTGAGCGCTGGGTCCGCCCGAGTTGACCAGAGCACGCCGGAAGATCAGGTAGTCGAGGAGCTTGGGCTGTGCGCGGGAGGCACGCAAGCGATCGACAGCGTGCTTTATGAGGTCTGGTGACAGGAACAGTGCCACTAAGCCTCCTCGTCGTCATGGTCCTTAAGGGCCTTCAGCCTATCGGCGGCGATGTCGCAGTACTCCTCGCTGATGTCAATGCCGATTGAACGGAAGCCGTGCCGACGTGCAAACGCCATGGTCGTACCCGAACCATTGAAGGGATCGAGTACGACACCTCCAGGCGGCGTCGTTGCCAGGATTGGCGTGCGGACGAGATCCTCGGAGAATGTCGCCTTATGGAACGACCGTCCACGCGCGGGGTTCGTGATCCATGTGTCCAGCGGCGGAAGGATACTTCCCGACGGCATCTTCCGTCCGACAAGATGGCGGTCGTAGTAGTACCAACGGTTCTTGGTCAGGTGGAACACGTACTCATGCGACATGGACGAGCGGTCGCGTACCTGGTCGGGAATAGGGTTCGGCTTCACCCAGACGTTGTCGTTGCGGACGAGCCAGCCGTCGTCCTGCAGCGCGATGGCCAGCCGGTGTGGAATGAGGAGGAGTTGCTTCGGACGCGCCCATAAGCCGTCGCCAGGGCGATCCTGCGGGCGCAGCCCAAATCGCCGGGCACCCTGCTTGACCTCGCCACTCTTGTGGGCGCCCTTACCGCTCCAGTAGGTGTCTCCGATGTTGACCCACAGCGAGCCGGTGTCTTTCAGCACTTGTCCGCAGAGATCGAACACCTCGACGAGTCCATCGATGAACTGACGCGGGTGCTCCTCAAGGCCCATCTGGCCGTCCTCGCCATAGTCCCGCTGGCCGTAGTACGGCGGCGAGGTGACGATGGAATCCACCTTGATGCCCGCGTCGATGAGGCGTTGCAGCTCGGTCCGGACGTCGCCCTTGAAGATCATCGAGCGGTCGTCGGAGTAGTACGCAGCTTCGGGGAGATCGCCCTCGGTGAAGAAGGTTTGCGGCGTCGCGACCGGGTTCAGAGCCGCGTTCGCTGGGGTCCGCTTGAGGCGCCCGCCTTCGACAGACGCCCGGTTTGGAGGGAGCGGAATGATCTTCGCCAGCTCTTGCATCGCCCTAATCTTCTCTCGTCGTCTACTTGACCGGTGCCAGGCGCGCCTAAAACTCCACGCCGCACCGGCGACCAGGCTAGGGAGGGCCCCAGACACTAGTTCGATCCATCCTCCCCTGCGCCCGCCTCAAACTCGCTGATCGGCCGGACAGGGTCATCTGACCTAGTTCAGCTCGCCCAGCAAGTTAGGCGACAGGTTAAGCGCGGCACCCGCCCGCGACGTGCGCATTCGCCGCCCGCCATCGACGAGATCCATCTGGTGTTCCAGGCGTTCGCCACACTCGCGCATAGCGGGTAGTGAACGCGCTGCATACGGCGGCGCCACACAGGAGGACGAGAACTTTGTCGAACGAGATTGACTTCAACGCGCCCTACGCCGCCACGCTTGAGAGCGCTTTCTGGTGCGCCACCGACGCCATCGCAGAAGAGACGCCGCGGGTGTGCTTCGGTGAACTCATCCTCCACGTCCGGAACGCGGCGCGGTGGACCGAGGTCGCCGCGAACGACGCGTTCCTGAGCGAGTGGGCGCGGCGGACGCAGTTCTCCCTGCAGGGCATCGACCTCGCCGAGGCCTACGACCTACTGCTGGAAGTGCTGCTCGGGTGCGCGGAGACTGAGCTGGTCCCATACGCGCCCATTCTTGGCCGCCCGATTACCGACGAGCCTCTGCGTGAGCTGCCAGACCTCGCCATCAGGCTCAGCCGGACCTACGTGAAGGCGCTCCTAGTGGAGAAGTTCGACACCGCGCTCACCGAGCAAGACGTTCTCGACGCGATCGAGCGCCGATCTCTGCAACGCTGAGCAATCGGCTCCGGGCACCCCGCCCCGTTGGGTGCTCGGGAGTCGCTCGCAGAGGCCCGAGCGTGCTCGTTGAACAGCTTGAGGCACGAAGTCACCGTGTTCGCACTTGATGGATGATCCCGCGTGTTGAGTGTCCGACCTCTACTCCATGCTCGGAGCAACGTGTTCGTGGATGCCGGGAGGGGCGCGCGTGCGGCCATGGGAGAGTGTTGCTCGGTTCGATCTGGACGATGAGCGTGTCGCTGTGTGTGGCGACTGGCACGGGAACGCGTCCTGGTTGCGGACCGTCGTGTCCGCGATCCCGGTGTTGGCCCCGGATGTGAGGACGATTCTTCAGCTCGGGGACTGGTGGATGGATGCAGAGCGGACGGATGCGCTCTTCCAGCGGACCGGCATCGAGCGAGTGCTCGTGACGACCGGGAACCATGAGCCGTGGAACCGTCTCACGCCTCTGATGGAGGCTCACCCGGGTCGGGCGATTCGCGTCTCGGCGGCCACGTGGATCCTGGCCCGCCCGTTCCGCATGAGCATCGGTGGGCGTGAAGTGCTTTCGCTTGGCGGTGCATCGTCGGTGGATCGGGCTTGGCGCCGGGAAGGAGTCGACTGGTGGCCGGATGAAGCGATCACCGAAGGCCATGTCGAGGCCGCGGTGGCAGGCGGCTCCGCGGATCTGCTCCTCACCCATGAGTCACCCGAGGGCACTCCTGTGCGGGCCGTGAACCGCATTCTTCATGAGGACCCGCCGAGCTGGCCGGCCGCTGCGTTGGCAGCGTCGACCGAGTCGCGACGCAGGGTCACCCGCGTCTGGGACGCGGTCCGGCCCCCGTTGCTCGCGCACGGGCACATGCATGTCGCCGGGGGCGGCAAGACTGCGGACGGCCGTCGGGTGGCGAGCCTTAACCGCGACGGGGGAGAAGGACACCTCGCATTTCTCGACCTGGCCAGTCTGACGATGACCGTTCCTTCCCTCCGTGAGATCCACGCGGCGGCGCAGGGCGCGTCGAGTCTGGGATACGAGTGACGTGACGGTGGCAGATGAGTGACGAGCGACGTAACGAGGAAGGGCGCCTCGCGGAGCGGTTCGAGGAAGCGAGGCCGCAACGCGCCGAAATCAGCGACGGGTGGTGGCCGCTCGTGCTTCGGCTGGACAACCGGCTTGCCGCGCTCAACCCGCGATACCGCCTGCGACGGATCCGCCGAGTCGACGGTCGGCTCCTGATTGACGCTACCCAGGACATCCCCGCGCTTGAGGCAGCGTTCCAGGCGACGCTCCGCTTTGCGGAGGCCGAGGCCGTCCAAACCTGTGAGCAGTGCGGTCGCCCGGGACTGATGCGCAATCTCAGTGCGGCGTCCGCGACCTTGTGCGAGGAGCATCTCGAGCTCTCGAAGACGGAGTCCGCACGTTTTACGAACGCGGGTCCCTGGGCCGCGGTTATCGGCCAGTGCTACACGCGGGAGAGCATCGCGCGTGCCCTCGGCACGTCCCTCCAGGAGGTCGATGAAGCGGCCGACGAATTGCGTCTCCTCTCCTTCACCAGTTCGGATGGCGTCCAGCTCTTCCCGGCCCTACAAGTCCGGAGCGGTCAGGCTCCCGATGGCTTGGAGTACGTGCTGCGCGTTCTTCACGCTGGTTTCGACAGCCCGCTCATGTGGGCGCAGTGGCTGACCCACGCCCCGCCGAGCCCACCCGCACGGCCCGCTTGGCGGCGCATCGACATGCTGCACGCCGGTCACCTCCAGGAGGTGCTCCTGGACGCACAGCACACCGCCACAGCATGGGCGAGTGACCCGGAGAGCGCAGCCGCGAAGATCTCGCTGATACTCGCTGAGCTCGAGCATTCACTTCCCGAGAACGCTCCGGGAACGCGGCTTCATAGCGCCATCGACGAGGCCGAGCGAGCACTTCTCAATCTCTCCGCATTCCCAGTCATCGAGCGGGACGCCGCCTTCTCCTCCAGCCAGCTGCGGTTCCTCGAGGCCGTCCTCGGCGAACTGCTCGCGGCCCTCGCCGATGCCGATTCCACCGACGCGGCACGGGTGACCGAGGCCACAGATGAGTGAACCCGGCGCGGAGTCCTCGGATGACCCGCTCGCCCGGCGCACAGACCCGGGAGAGAGGCTCGCGGACGCCATCGCCGAAACGCGACAGGTCCTCGGCGACCTGGACTCCACGCGACCGGCCCAGATGGACCTGCTCTTCTACATCAGCGGCCTGACCCATCTGCAGGTAGTGACCGCGAGGAGCTGCTCGATGCCCTCGACGAGTTTGACCTCCACCTTCCGCCGGCGCGACCAGTCCTCGGCGAGTTACCGAACGACGAGCACGAGCACCGCGGGCGCCACCAGCCGCAGGAAGGTGACAGCCAAGCACAGACGACGGCGCCGGGGAGAGTCCACCGGATGATGCCGGTCCGCGCGACGCGCAGCAATGCTCCGGAGCACGAGGAGCAAACCGGTGAAGCCTGACTTTCTCCGTCCCGTAGTCGCACTGGACATGGACGGCGTCGTCCGCATCCCACGGCCCGAAGCGGGTGGCGTGGAAGTGATCAGCCACGAGATCACGGTGCGACGCGACGCCTACCCCCGGCTGTTCCACTCATTGCCGCATTGGGAACGAGACGGCACCAACACCGAGACCGACTACTTCTCCGCGTACGCAGTCCGATGGATCAGATCACTTCTTGACCGCGGTGTTGACGTGCGATGGGCGACGACATGGGGGCCGTACGCCAACACCTACTTCACCGAGCCACTCGGCCTCCCTCACCTTCCCGGCACGCCCGGGGTCCCCACGATCCCCTATGACACCTCCGCCAGTTGGAAGGCCCGAAGCATCGGCGCGGATACCCGCGGCCGGCCCGTGATCTGGGTCGACGACCACCCCCGCGAGGAAACGCTTCGGCAACACCACACACCGCGAGCACTGACCAGCACGCACCGTATCAACCCCGTGACCGGCATCACCCAGACGGACGCAGACGCGGTCGACGCGTGGCTTGCGCTTGCCAGCACGGCGGCGGGACAAGAAGACCTCCGTCGCGCGTGGCGTCGCGAACTCGCCCGCCGCCGACGCCAACCACCAGATGACCCACCGATCCCTTACTACGCGTTCGTCTGATCGACACGGGCGGCGAAGCCGTAGCGCCAGCAAGGCGAGCGAGGGCGTCGCCCGCTGTGCACCCGACTCAAGGAAGGTGATGGCAGACGAACCACGGCGCTTTCAAGGACGGCACGCTGATGACGAGTGCATCGCTTCCCCCTCTGATCTGCCGCGGCCATTGAAAGGAGACGCTGTGCCGAAGAAGAAGCGAAAGGACTCCGCGACCCCCGCCAGGGCGAGAGCGTCGAGCTGGGTGGACATGAGCGGGTTCGATAAGGAGCCGAGCGCCACCGTCTCGCAAGTCGTGGTGCTCGACGAACAGCTCACCGGCGCGGAGGAGCACTTTCTTCGTCAAGCTGGGATCACGATCACGTCCGACTCGGATCACCCGGCCCTGCAAGCGGATAGGAACTGGCTGAGGGTCAGCGCCGCCCGCCTCGAAGCCGAGCTACGGCGATGGCCCGGCACACGAGCCATGGCCTCCGGCCTCGATGTCCCGCCCGGGCGGCTCCGTCGACTCGCCGCCTGCGGCAAGGTCGCGTCGGCGCGGCTCTCCAACGGGCGCCTCGTATACCCGGTGTGGCAATTGCGTGAAGACCGTTCGCTGCTGCCGGCGCTGCGTGAAGTCCTCGCCGCGTTCCCATCGGATGCGCATCCGCTCGACATCGACCACATCATGAGGAGCCCGGACGAGTCTTTGGGCGGACTGACTCCGCGCGAATGGCTCGAGCAGGGCCGTGATCCCGGTGATGTTCTCACGCTCATCGACGACCACGGCTGGCTCTGAGCACAAACCACCTCGGACGGTCATCCTCGAGACGTTCGATCCGCTTTGTCGACCACCTGGCCGAGCCCGAACGCCTCCTAGAGCTGGCGCGGGACATGTGAATCATCGAGTGGCGACGCGGCGCGATCGCGTCGTGCTGTGACGGGCTGCGACGACGTCATCAGCCCTCGGAGCCATCCTTCTCTCCGCCGTACCAGCCGTGCGAGACGGGTGGGGACGACGTCAGCGTGCGGTACGGAGGGCGTACGTGAGCGCGGCGGCCCGAAGCTCCGAAAGCTCCCCTCGGGCCAGCGCTCTCCGCTGACGCGAGTACCAGTGGGCTAGGGCACGCTCTCGTTCATCGTCGCTTCGGACCCGCGGGGGACGTCGCTCCTGTCGGATGAACTCGCGGAGCTCGTCCGCGCGTAGGTCCCACGCCCCCTCTCTCGTGGCCTCCTCCCAGCCCGGTAGGGACTTAAGGGCGCGGACCTGGGCGGACGTCAGCGACGTTGCGCGTCGTTGATCGGCAATCCACGCGACGTCGGCGGGCTCGACGTCGTCGCTTCGTCGTGGGAGCCGCCCCAGTTCATGGCTCCTCGCCTCGATGCGCTCGAAGCGGACCCTCCAGCGGGGAGGGAGGCCGAACTTGTCATAACGATGATGTTCACTCACACCCTCCCCATGCGCGGTCCCAAGGGAACCCGGAGTCAGGGCACGGTCGTCATGTGAGCAGGAGTTGGATGCCCCCGCGAGACACGCCCCCTACGGTGACGGCATGTCAACCCGGAGGTGGCATTATGCGCCGTCGGCTGAAGCGCACCCGCTCAAGCCTGCGCGTGCCCTCGCACGCTCGCCCGCTGGGCAGCGTGACAGCGGCAGTGACGCAATTACAGTCCTGCTGCATGCCTTGCCCGTGATTGGCTACTGCCTGCGCTCTGGAGACGGCCAGGTCTCGATGACCCGACTGGCTGTCTTAGCGACGAAGGGCAACTCGACTGCGAAGAGCGCGAAGTCGGCGAAGGTGATCGTGGTCTCCCCTCGAAGCATCCGTCGGATGCGATCGAGACTCATTCCTGGGATGTGGTGGTGGGCCTCAGCGAACCTCTCGATACTCCCGTACCGAACCTGTATGAGGTCCCTTGCCGTCGTTGCGATGCGGTGCTGGAGGATTGCTGACCGGTACCGATGGTCTTCCTCATCTACCCCTTCGGCTGGATCAAGACTCATCTGTGACCGGCCGAACGCATGCTTGTCCTTGATCATCGACCTCGGCTCGAAGTTCATGCCGGTTCGATACGCCATCACGAAGCCCCCGTGTTCTACATCGGCCCGCGAGGCAGAAGCACGAGCGCTTCATCCAGTATACGCAGGAATTTCGCCCCTCTTCGCAGAAATCTTGCCCACATCACCTGTCGGCACACGGGCCGGGTGCATGGGGGCACCATGCAAAAGACATCAGCCGACGCTCACGCCCCCATCTACACCAACCGGGTCACCCGCTGGGGTGACAACAGCCACGCCCGCGTCCATTCCGAAATGCTCGCGGAGTACCTGGGCTCCTATCGCATGGAAAACCCTCCCCGCGAGCTCAAGCGTGCGCTGGCGAAGTCGGCATACGCCGCGCTCCCGGCGGAAGCCCTGGACGCCGTGACCCAGGAAGGCCTGCCGCTCGACCAGAACACGAGTCCGGAGCTCGAGCCCTTCATCCGCGATGCGGTCACCATCGCTGCTCCGCACACCGCGTACGCCGTGAAGCTGCTCCTTGCGAGTGTGACCCGGTACGTGACCTGGTGCGTCCGAGACATGGGCTGGCCACTGGACGCCCGAGTCCTCTGGTCAGTGCGTGCCATCGACATCTATTCCACGACCGCCAACCAGGACCGTGCCGAAGGCACCCGCCGCAACTACCGCGCTCACCTCATGCGCATCAGCGAGGTCTTGCTCCCGCACGAGCACCCCGAGAAGGTCACTCCCCTCTCCAAGCGCACGACCGCCGCACCCTACAGCCCGAAGGAGATGGACGAGTTCCGGACCTGGGCGACGAACCAGCTCACCGACCAAAGCCGCGACCGGGCAATGGTCATGCTCGTCCTGTGCGCCGGGGCTGGCATCCGCCCCGGCGAAATCCCCCTCATCTACCCGTCGGACATCACGGCCGACGACGAGGGCATTCTCGTCTCGGTCGGCGGCGACCAGCCTCGCGACGTGCCCCTGCTGGCCCAGTGGGAGGAGTGGATGCGCGCCCTCCTCAAGCGCCGGCCCGACGGTGAGAGGCTGTGGGGGCCGCTGACCCGAAAGAGCACCCACAACCTCACGTCCGTGTTCACCGAGCGCAGCCACGGTAATCCGCCGCGCGCCGACCGCCTCCGCGCCACCTGGCTCGTTCAACACCTCCGCGCCGGCGTCCCCATGAAGGAGCTGTTCCGCGCCGCCGGCGTCGAGAAGATGCAGCACCTGCACCTCTACCTGGAATTCATCGACCGTCTCGACGACACCGACTTCCGTCACGTCCTCCGCGCGGAGAGCCAGTCATGACCGGCGCAGCGAAGGAGGCCGCGGCGGCGGCGGCACGCGAGCGGTTCGACCGGCTGATGGTCGAAGCGTTCGGATTCACCCATGAGGACTACGAGGTCGTGCGACACTCCGCGCACACAAACCTGGAACACGTGCAGTTGTTCGGTCGCATCGTCGACGAGTCTGGTGTCATCGAACGGCTTGAGCAATGGAGTGAGTCGCGACGGAAATCGAAGGCGGGCCGGAAGGCGACGATGTCCTTCCGCACGGTGCTCGTGCTGTTCATCATGCACATGGACGCCGGAGACCAGCGTTACCGAGCCATCGCGAAGACCCTGTTCGCGCAGACCACGCCGGAGACCCGCGCGTACCTCGGTCTACCGACGACGCGTCTGACCCGTCGCGGATGGTACGAACGCTATTGGCGAGCAATGAACCGCATGCTCACCCTGCTTGAGCCCTGGGACGTCCCCCGAAACCGCACCGCCGACCCTGAGGAGTACCAGCGAGCCGTCGCGGATTACTCGCAGGACGCCCGCGACCGCATGGACGAGGTGATGAACCGACTCCTCCACGCCACAGTGCGCCGTCTCCCCAAGGACATCGCCGCAAGCTATAAGGGCAACGTCGCCATCGATGCCACCTTCCTGGAGGTTGTGGGAGAAGCAAACCCCAACCGCACCAACGGGCATCTAGCCCGACTCAACCTCGACGCGATGAGCGGACGCTACAAGCGCGGCGGACGCCACGAAGGCCAAGGCGCGAAGAAGGACAAGGCTGGCTGGGAGGTCGAGACCGTCGTCACGCTCCCGAACGAGCCGGGCCAGCCCCGCAGCATGCCCGTTCTGACGACGGGGATGACAGTGCACCAGCCCGGACGCATCAAGCACGGCCCGCGCATCGCAGTCACCGAGCACAGGAAAGTCTTCTCTCAGCGCGGTTACCTCATTGCTGACCGCGCCTATAACGGGTCGAAGCCGCACCGGTTCCAGGAGCACCTCGCCCGCATGGGCTTCCGGACGGTCTTCGACTACAAAGACCGCTTCTCCGGCAAACAGGGTGCCATCGAGGACGTCATCCAGGTCGGCGGCTACCTCTACGTCAAATGGATGCCCCGCGACCTCGTGACCGCGCGCACCGACTACAAAGCGGGCCTCATCGACCGCGACACCTACGAGAAGCGCATCAAAGCGCGTGAGCCGTACGCCATGGTCAAGCATGGATGGCCCCACAGCGACGGAACTCACCGGTACACGTACCCGGACCTGTCCAGGGTGCTCTGCTTCGACCCCGCCACCAACGAGTTGGTCAAGCCAGTCATCAAGAAGCGCACCTTCCAGCTACGCCCCGAAGACGAAGTCAGCCTCCGCATCGTCAAGAACCTCCAGGCCTTCGAGCACAAGAGCGATGAGTGGAAGCGCTGGTACGGCCTGCGCAGTCACGTCGAGTCCAACAACCAGTATGTGAAGTCCGACGCCGCAACCGACCTCGGCAACCCGGAGAAGCGCCGCCCCCGCGGCTATGCCTACCAGGCCCTCTGCGCAGCTGCAGCTTTCGCCGTGTCGAACCTGCGACGAATCGTCAGCTTCCTCAAGGCCCAGTACGACAGCTCCATCAGCTCCGACAAGCCCAAGGAGCACTCGAGCAGTCGAACCGACTAGCGGCCGGCCGCGACGATTAGAGTCCGCCTCGCAAGAACCGAACATTCCGTGAACGGCCCCGAAAGGGGCTACTCGTGTTGGTTCAGGGGGGAACCGGAGCTGCGGAGATCGCGGCGCCACCCCACCCAGTACCCCGAAAACGAAGAATCCGGCCGGAGCAACCGCTCCGGCCGGATCTTCCGTGCATTTCCAAACACATCGGGTCTGTATTTCCGAACAGACCCCTGTCGTGCGCGAGGGGGGACTTGAACCCCCACGCCCTTACGGGCACTGGCACCTGAAGCCAGCGCGTCTACCTATTCCGCCACTCGCGCGAGCCGCGCATGCGCGGACTCAACTTTCCGAGAATATCACGATCCGTGGGTGCGCTTCGCACGCATCCACCCGCGATGAGGGCGCGAAGAGGCCGGAATCGCCCTGTCCACGCCCCCGCGAACCGCGGAATTCCGGGGATCACCACCGGTGTGCGCACGATCTCCCAGCGGTTGCAACTAGCATGAAGCGACCGGTCTGCCTGCCTGAGGAGTCGTGTGGGACTACTAGACAGCTTCGAGAAGGGGCTCGAACGCGCCGTCAACGGCGCCTTCGCAAAGACCTTCCGCAGCGGCGTACAGCCTGTCGAGATCGCTTCGGCACTGCGCGCCGAACTCGACACCAAGGCCGCGGTCGTCAGCCGCGACCGCATTCTCGCGCCCAACAGCTTCACGGTGCGCCTGGCGCCCAGTGACGAGTCCCGCATGCAGGCCCTCGGCCCCACGCTCGGCGATGAACTGAACACCCTCGTCACCGGCCACGCCCGCGCGCAGGGCTATTCCTTCGCCGGACCCGTGACCATCAACGTCACAGCCGACCCCGGCCTGACCACCGGCACCCTGCGGGTCGACTCGCAGAGCGCCCAGGGCACCGTGGCATGGCGTGGCGTGGTCGACATCAACGGCACGCGGCATCCGCTGACCAAGGGCCGCACCGTCATCGGCCGCGGCAGCGACGCCGACATCACCATCGCCGACGCTGGCACCAGCCGCAAGCACGTGGAGATCCTCTGGGATGGCGAGCGCGCCATGGTGCGCGACCTCGGCTCCACCAACGGCACCAAGCTCGACGGCAGCCGCATCACCGAGGCGCCGCTTCCGCCGGACTCGACCGTCACCATCGGACGCACCGACATCGTCTTCCGTGTCGTGGCGCAGGCTCAGCCGCCGCGTCCCGCCACCCGGCCGGACGACACCACCCGCCGCTTCGACGTGCGAGGAGGCTCCGGTGAGTGAGCTGACCCTGCTGCTGCTGCGCATCGGCTTCCTGGTTCTGCTGTGGTTCTTCGTCTTCGCGGTGGTCTACTCCCTGCGCGCCGACCTGTTCGGCGTGAAGGTGCGCAAGCTCCCCGAGCCCACCCCCGCCGCCGCGGCTCCCGCCGCCAGCGCCCCCGCTGCAGCCACCGCGCCGGTGGGGCGTCCCGCAGCCGCACCGGCGCCGCGGTCCGGCGGACCCGCCACGACCGGCACCGTCAGCCGCATCGTGATCACCAGCGGCCCGAAGACCGGGCTCGAGCTGCCCCTCGGCACCGAGCCGCTCACCATCGGCCGGTCCAGCGAATCGGGTCTGGTGATCCGCGACGACTACACCTCCAGCCACCACGCACGCCTCGTGCTGTGGGGGGATCAGTGGATGATCCAGGACCTCGATTCGACCAACGGCACCTGGCACGACGGCCAGCGCGTGGCCTCGCCGGTGGCGATCAAGGTCGGCGCTCCCATCAAGGTGGGCGCGACGACCTTCGAGCTGCGGAAGTAAGCGGTACGTCGGCACATGGTCTTCCAGGGTTCGAGCGTTGCGATCTCGCACACCGGCAAGGTGCGCTCCAACAACCAGGACTCCGGCTACGCCGGGTCGAACCTGTTCGCCGTCGCGGACGGCATGGGCGGTCACGCCGGCGGTGACGTGGCCTCGAGCATCGCGATCACCCGCCTGGCCGAGCTGGACCGCACGTACGACTCCCCCTCGGATGCCGAGCTCGCACTGCGCGACGCCGTCGCCGACACCGCGACGCAGCTGATCGAGACGGTCAAGGCCAAGCCGGAGCTCGCGGGCATGGGGACCACCCTCAGCGCCCTCATCATGGTGGACGACTACGCCGTGCTCGCCCACATCGGCGATTCCCGCGTCTACCTCTACCGCGACGACACGCTCACCCAGATCACGACCGATCACACCTTCGTGCAGCGCCTGGTCGACTCCGGCCGCATCACGCCCGAGGAGGCCCGCTTCCACCCCCGTCGCTCGGTGCTCATGCGCGTGCTCGGCGACATGGACGCCGACCCCGAGCTCGACACCTTCATCATGCCGACCCAGCCCGGCGACCGCTGGCTGCTGTGCTCGGACGGACTGTCGGGCGTCGTCGATGAGGCCCACACCGCGAAGGCCCTCGGCCAGGGTCTGCCCCCGGGGCGCACCGCCGACGTGCTGCTGCGCCAGGCGCTGGACGGCGGAGCCCCCGACAACGTCACGATCGTGCTCGTCGACGTGGGCGGGCAGCACCCCGTCTTCCTCGGCACCCCCACCGTCGTCGGCTCCGCATCCAATCCGACGGGCATCGAGGTCCCCGCCGTCCGTCCCGCGCGAGCGGGCTGGCTGCACACCGGCCGGCAGGCTGCCAACGAACCCACGCACTTCGAGCCGGCCGCCGAGTTCCTCGAAGAACTCATCGAAGAGGATCGCCGCCGCGCCCGCAGCCGCCGCATCTGGTGGGTTCTCGCGACGGTCGGCGTTCTCGTGCTGCTCGCCGGCGGCCTGTTCGCGGGGTACTCCTGGACGCAGACGCGGTTCTACGTCGGCGCGGACGACGACACGGTGGTGATCTACCGCGGCATCCAGCAGACGATCGGCCCGCTGTCGCTGTCGACCCCCTACCGCGACACCGGCATCGAGCTGGCCGATCTGCCCGCGTTCGTGCGCGACAGCGTCGAGCAGACGATCTCGGCCGGTTCGCTGGACGACGCCCGCCGCATCGTCACACAGCTGCGCGACACGGCGGAGGAGATGCCATGACCGCTCCCGCCGATGTGAAGACCGACACCGCCGTCATCAAGGCGCTGCGCAAGCTCCGGATGCCGCAGACCCAGCGCAATCGCGAACTCGGACTGCTGATCTTCGCCTTCATCGTCAACACCGCCGCCGTGGCGCTCGTGCAGTTGGGCGCGAACGACGCACTCGACCCGAGCTTCCTCCTCTACTGCGGCGGACTGACCGTGCTCGTCCTCGCGCTGCACATCGTGCTGCGCCTGGTCGCCCGCGACGCCGACCCCTTCGTCGTGCCGATCGCCACCGTGCTCACTGGCCTCGGCATCGCGATGATCTACCGCATCGATCTGTACTTCGACAGCACGGGCTGGGGCGCGACGTCCAACCGGCAGCTGGCGTGGACGGCGATCGCCGTCCTCGGGGCGATCGCCGTCGTCCTCGCGCTGCGCAACTACCGGGTGCTGTTCCGGTACACCTACCTGTTCGGGCTGCTCGGCATCCTGCTGATGCTCCTGCCGATCGTGCCCGGACTGGGTGCCGACGCCAACGCGGACGTCTGGGTGAGCCTGGGCATCTTCTCCTTCCAGCCTGGCGAGCTGGCCAAGATCGCCCTGGCGATCTTCTTCGCCGGCTACCTCGTGCGCACGCGGGAGTCCCTCACCTCGGTGGGCACGAGGGTGCTCGGCATGACCTGGCCCCGCGCCCGGGAGCTCGGGCCGCTGCTGGTGATCTGGCTGGCGTCGCTCGGCATCATCGTGCTGCAGCGGGACCTCGGCACCGGCCTGCTCATCTTCGGCATGTTCGTCGCCATGCTGTACGTCGCGACGGGCAAGACGAGCTGGGTCCTCATCGGGTTGATCCTCGCCGCGGTCGGCGCTTTCCTGGCATCCCGCGTGCTGCCCTACGTCGGCGGCCGGTTCGAGAACTGGCTGAACGCCTTCGACCCCGAGCTGTACGAGGCCGGCGCCGGCACCTTCCAGCTCGCCAACGGCATCTTCGGCCTGGCACAGGGCGGCCTGGTCGGCACGGGTCTCGGTCAGGGCCGGCCGTGGATGACCCCGCTGTCGCAGAGCGACTACATCTTCCCCAGCCTCGGTGAGGAGCTCGGGCTCATCGGCGTCTTCGCGATCCTCTGCCTGTACATGGTGTTCACCAGCCGCGGCATCCGCATCGGGCTGGCCGGGCAGGACGACTTCGGCAAGCTGCTCGCCACCGGACTGTCGTTCACCCTCGCGCTGCAGGTGTTCATCATGGTGGGCGGCGTCACCCGCATCATTCCGCTGACCGGACTGACCACCCCGTTCCTCGCAGCGGGCGGATCGTCACTCGTGGCGAACTGGATCATCGTGGCCCTGCTGCTGCGCATCTCGGATGCCGTGCGCAGCCGACCCCGGGTGGTGATCGGATGACCACCCTTCGACACGCGCCTGCGGCGCGGCTCAGGGACCGGCCAGTGGTCTCCAGCGCCCTCAGCGAGGTGATCCGATGACCAAAGAACTGCGACGGCTGTCGATGCTGGTGCTCGCCATGTTCCTGGCGCTGTTCGTCTCGACGAGCGTCATCCAGGTGGTGCAGGCCGACGACCTCAGCGCCAACCCGCTCAACCGACGTGCCCTGTACGACACCTTCGAGGTGCAGCGCGGCGCGATCATCGCCAGCGGTGCCGCGATCGCGGCGTCGGTGCCGACCGACGACCTCTACAGCTGGCAGCGGGTCTACACCGATCCGTACATGTGGGCTCCGGTCACCGGCTTCATCAACCCCGTGCTGGGCTCGGCCACCGGCATGGAGCGCGCGATGAACCAGGAGCTCAGCGGCACCGCCGACTCGCAGTTCCTCGCCCGCATCGAGCAGATCATCAGCGGTCAGCAGCCGCGCGGGTCGAACGTCGTGCTCACCCTCGACGCCGCCGCGCAGCGGGCGGCCTTCGAGGCCCTCGGCGACCTGCAGGGCGCGGTCGTGGCGATCGAGCCCGCCACCGGACGCATCCTGGCGATGGTCTCGAGCCCCAGCTACGACACGAACCTCCTCGCCGTCCACGACGCCGCGGCGGTCGAGGCGACCGAGGCCGCGCTGCTCGACGACCCGCTGCAGCCCCTCGACAACCGTGCGATCGCCGGCCGGCTCAACCCCCCGGGTTCGACCTTCAAACTGGTCGTGGCGTCGGCTGCGCTGTCGACGGGTGAATGGACGGCCCAGTCCACGCTCCCCAACCCGGCCGCCTACACGCTCCCGCAGTCCTCGAGCATCGTGCGCAACGCCGGCGGCGGCACCTGCGGCCCCGGCGAGGAGGTCACCATCGCCGACGCGCTGCGGCTGAGCTGCAACATCCCGTTCGCCGAGCTCGCCGTGCGGCTCGGCGACGACGTCATCCGCGACGAGGCGGAGAAGTTCGGCTTCGATTCCTCCTTCACCATGCCGCTGGAGTCGACCCCCTCGGTCTACCCCACGGTCCTCGACGACGCGCAGACGGCACTGTCCGGCTTCGGCCAGGGAGACGTGCGGGCCACTCCCCTGCAGATGGCGATGGTGTCCGCCGGAATCGCCCATCAGGGCGTCGTGATGAACCCCCGGATGGTCGAGGCGATCATCGCTGCGGACTTCACCCAGCAGCAGTCATTCGACGACACCGAGTACGGCCGTGCCGTCTCGGAGGAAGTAGCGGCATCCATGACGAGGATGATGGTGGCGAATGTCCAAACGGGCATCGCAAGCGGTGCAACAATAGACGGCGTAGACGTCGCCGGGAAGACCGGTACCGCGGAGAACGGGGTGGACGATCCCTACACGTTGTGGTTCACAGGTTTCGCTCCGGCCGACGACCCTCGGGTCGCCGTGGCCGTCGTGGTCGAGAACGGCGGCGGACTGGGCCAGTCTGGCAGCAGCAACAGGATCGCGGCTCCGATCGCGGCAAAGGTCATGGAGGCGGTGCTGAGCAGATGAGACCGACGCAGGGAGTGACCTTCGGCGGCCGATACGAGCTGGACTCGCGGATCGCGATCGGCGGCATGGGCGAGGTGTGGGAGGCGACCGACCACGTCATCGGCCGCACCGTCGCCATCAAGATCCTCAAAGACGAGTACATGGGCGACCCCGGGTTCCTCGAGCGCTTCCGCGCCGAGGCCCGTCACGCCGCACTCGTCAACCACGAGGGCATCGCCAGCGTGTTCGACTACGGCGAGGAGAACGGCAGCGCCTTCCTCGTGATGGAGCTCGTCCCCGGCGAGGCTCTGTCGACGATCCTCGAGCGCGAGGGATCGCTCTCGCCCGACAAGACGCTCGACATCGTCGCTCAGACGTCGCTCGCTCTGCAGGCCGCCCACGCGGCCGGCCTCGTGCACCGCGACATCAAGCCCGGAAACCTGCTGATCACCCCTGATGGCCGCGTCAAGATCACCGACTTCGGCATCGCGCGCATCGCCGACCAGGTGCCCTTGACCGCCACCGGTCAGGTCATGGGCACGGTGCAGTACCTCTCCCCCGAGCAGGCATCGGGTCACCCGGCATCCCCCGCCACCGACATCTACTCGCTCGGCATCGTCGCGTACGAGTGCCTGGCGGGCAAGCGCCCGTTCACGGGTGAGTCGCAGGTCGCCATCGCGATGGCGCAGATCAACGAGCAGGCACCGCCCCTTCCCGAGTCGGTGCCGCTGCCGGTGCAGAACCTCGTGATGGCGATGATCGCCAAGAAGCCCGACGACCGGCCCGCCACGGCGTCGGCCGTCGCCCGCGCCGCCACCGCGCTGCGGCGCGGCGACCTCACTGCCGCCGTCGCTGCCGTGCCGGCCATCGCCGGGGGCGTCGCCGTCGACGAGGTCACCCAGCTGCTCACCCCCGGGCTGAGCACGCAGGATGCCACGCGGCTGCTGCCGGCGACCGCCACGATGGCGGCCACCGGCGACGACGCGGCTGTCGAGGGCGTGACGGACAAGCCCAAGCCCAAGCGCAACCGCTGGACCTGGCCGCTGATCGGCCTGATCGTGCTGCTGCTGCTCGTGCTGGGCGGCACCGTGTGGGCACTGCTGTCCAACCAGCAGCCCGAGCCGACCCCTTCGCCGACGAACTCGTCCACCCCGAGCCGCGCGCCGAGCCCGTCAGCGACACCGTCGACCCCCGAGACCGTCGCCGTGAGCGCCGGTGACCTCGAGGGACTCACCTGCGAACAGGCCTCTGCCGTGCTGCAGGAACTCGGCCTCGGAGCGGACTGCGTGGAGGGCGACCCCGCCCCCAACGAGGCGAGCCAGGGCCTGATCTACCGCGTCCCCACCACCGGCAACCTGCCGCTGGGCACGGTCGTGCAGCTCATCTACTACGGCGGCCAGGTCGCCCTGGAGAACCCCGGCGCACCCACGCTGTCGAGCCCGGTGGAGACCGGCACGACCGTGCAGGTGACCTGGCCCGGGTACTCCTGCCCGTCCGGTCAGGGCAGCGTCAGCTCGTACAACCTCACCGCGACCAACGGCGTCTTCCCCAACGGGCAGTCGTCCTCGGCCTTCGGCAGCAGCGAGCGCTCCGCGCCGCTGCAGATCACCGGAGCGGCCGGGCAATCGGTCATCGTCACCTACACCGTGACCTGCAGCGGCGGCAGCGCCGGTGAGCGCACGACCGGCGCCTCCGGCGAGGCCGCGGCGCTCATCACCGCACCGCCTGAGCCTGAGCCGGCTCCGACGCCCGAGCCGACCGAGGGCGCGCAGAACGACGGGCCGTGATCGGCTGTGCTCCGCTCAGGTCGAGCGGAGCACACCGACTAGGCTGGTTGTTCGAGCAAGGGGGTGACCGTGTCGGCTGAGCCGCGCGTTCTTTCGGGACGATACCGCGTCGATGAGCCCATCGGGCGCGGCGGGATGGCTCGGGTGTACCGCGGCTACGACCTCACCCTCGGCAGGCCGGTGGCGATCAAGATCCTCAAGCGCGATCTCGCCGAGGACAGTGCGTTCCGCACGCGTTTCCGCCTCGAGGCGCAGGCGGCATCGCGCATGTCGAATCCCACGATCGTGCGCGTCTACGACGCGGGCGAGGATGCGGAGACCGACCCCGACGGCTCCGTGCACCCGGTGCCGTACATCGTGATGGAGCTGGTCGACGGCGAGCTGCTCAAAGACCTCGTCGCGGCGGGCCCGCTGGCAGCCGACACCGCCGTGCGGTACGTCGACGGCATCCTCGAAGCGCTGGAGTACTCCCATCGTGCCGGTGTCGTGCACCGCGACATCAAGCCCGGCAACGTCATGGTCACCGACTCCGGCCAGGTGAAGGTGATGGACTTCGGCATCGCGCGCGCAGTGTCCGACTCATCGTCCACGGTGGCCGACACCACCGCCATCCTCGGCACCGCCGCGTACTTCTCCCCCGAGCAGGCCAAGGGCGAGCCGGTCGATGCGCGGGCCGACGTGTACTCCACCGGCGTCGTGCTGTACGAGCTGCTCACCGGCCGGCAGCCCTTCCGCGGGGAGAGCCCGGTCGCTGTGGCCTACCAGCACGTCAGCGAGACGCCCGTCCCGCCCAGCGAGGTCAACCCCACGGTGCCGCGAGCCCTCGACGCCGTCGTGCTGCGGGCCCTCGCCAAGGATCCCTTCCAGCGATTCCAGGATGCCGCCGCGTTCCGTGAGGCGCTGGACAGCGCCGTCGACGGCCGCACGCCCTCGAAGCGCCAGGTCGGCGCGCTGACGTCGCAGCTCTACGGCCCCGACCCCCGGCAGGCCCAGGACACCGCGCGTTCGCTGCGCCAGCTGACCACCGACACCACGATGACGCGCACGCAGTCGGGCCCGCCCGCCGCATGGATCTGGGCCGGCGTGGTGCTGCTGATCGCGCTGCTGGCATCGCTGGTGTTCTGGGTGGTCAGCATCCAGCCCGGCACCGGAGTGCCGAGCAACGCGCGCATCGTGCCGAATGTGACGGACATGGCCTACGAGCGCGCGGAGCAGCTGCTGCTCGACGAGGACCTCGAGCCGACTCGCCTGGAGGAGCCGAGCGACACGGTGGCCGCGGGCAACGTCATCCGCGTCTCCCCCGCGTCGGGGACATCCGTCGCCATCGGCGAGAAGATCGACGTCTTCGTCTCGACCGGGGTGGAGACGACGGCCGTGCCCCGCCTGGTCGGCCTCAACCGCGCGGCAGCCGATGAGGCGCTCAAATCGGCCGGGCTGCGACTGGGCAGCGCCACCATGCGCAACGATCCCGCCGCTGCCGCGGGCACGGTGCTGTCGGCGTCGCAGGAGGAGGGCGCCGAGGTCCCCGAGGGCACCGCCGTCAACCTGGAGGTGGCGACCGGCCAGGTCACGCTGATCGATGTCGCCGGTTACACCGTCGAGGCCGCCACGCGCGAGCTCGAGGCGGACGACAAGCAGCTGACGGTGCTGACCGAGGAGAACCCGGAGTGCCCGGCTGCTCCGGGTGGTCCCGTCGTGCTCTCGCAGTCGCTCGCCCCCGGTGACGTGCCGATCCACTCCACCGTCACGCTCGTCTACTGCTCCGGGTCCTAGACGACCGCTCCGCGGTGGGGGTGCAGACCGGCGCCGCGCCGCGCGGCATCCGTCACGCCGACGAGCTCAAGCCAGTTGCCCAGCAGCCGGTAGCCGCCCTCGGTCAGCACGCTCTCCGGGTGGAACTGCACACCCTGGAGCGGCAGCGAGCGATGCGACAGGCCCATCACCACGCCCTCCGGGGTGCGGCTGGTGACGACCAGTTCGGGGGTCAGCGTCTCGGGCACGACGGCGAGGGAATGGTATCTCCCGGCGGTGAACGGGTCCGGAAGCCCGGCGTACAGCGCGCTGCCGTCGTGGTGCACACGGCTCGTCATGCCGTGCATCAACTCGGGCGCCGTGGCGACGCTCGCCCCGAACGCCTCGGCGAGGGCTTGGTGCCCGAGGCACACGCCCAGCAGCGGCAATCCTGTCGCGGCGGCGGCGTGCACGACCGCGATCGACGCCCCCGCGCGCGCGGGCGTGCCCGGCCCGGGTGAGATCATCACGCCGTCGAACCCCGCCAGTGTCGCGTCGGCGTCATCGATCGCGTCGGCCTCGACGAGGGATGCCATGGCCCCCAGTTCGTCGAGGTAGCCCACGAGGGTGTGCACGAAGCTGTCATGGTTGTCGACCACGAGCACCCGGCCTCGCATCATCCGACGACGACGTCCTCGGAGTTGAGGAGCGCCCCCACCCAGGGGAAGACGTAGAAGAAGAGCCCGTAGAGGATGCCGGCTGCGAGAAGCAGCAGGATGATGGTGCGGATCCACCACGGACCGGGCAGTGCCCGCCACAGTGCTGCGTACATCAGGCTCCTTCGGCCGAGGTCAGCGCGTCGGGTTCGCCCGCGGCGCGAGGGGTGAACGATTCGAACACGGCGTAGGCGGCGATGCGCTCCTGGGTGGACCACATCGGGCTGCAGGTGGTGAGGGTGAGGTAGCGCCCGTCGGCGGCCGCGCCAGGGTTCTGCGGCACCGGCGCGAGCACGGAGACCTCGTCGGGACGCACGTACTCCATGTTGCGGTACCGGTACGTGTACCAGCCGTCGGCGGTCTCGAGGACGATGGCATCTCCCACCTGCAGCGACGGCACGTTCTCGAACGGCGCGCCATGCGTGTAGCGGTGGGCGGCGAGGGCGACGTTGCCCATCGCCCCGGGCATGGGCGTGCCCGGATAGTGCCCGACGCCGATGGGGTCGAGCACCTGAGTCTTGCTCACACCTTCGGCGATGGGGAAGATCCAGTCGTCGCCGAAGCGCGGGATGTGCAGCGTCGCGAAGACCTCGCCTTCGCCGACCGGCTCGGCCACGATGGGCTCGGCTGCCGGCTCCGCGGCATCCGGCACGGGATCGACGGGTGCGCTGGCCCACTGCTCGGTGACCTCACGCGCCTCGGCCTGGCGCTGGGTGCTGATGATCGCGTCCCCGATCCACATCTGCCAGGCCACGTACAGCAGCACGATGACACCGAAGGTGATGAGGACTTCGCCGAGCACTCCCCATGCCGACGGCCGGCGCGACGGCGCCGCACTGCGCGTGCGCATGCCGAGGGTTGGGGGTATCGATGTCACCGGAGGATCCTAACGAGACATGCTATGAGTGCGCACAAGGCTAAACTTACGGCCATGGCACCTAGCGACAAGCGCGACGACCCGGTTTCCGAGCGCCCTGAGGGCACCGCCCCCAACCCCGTGTGGTTCAAGCCGATCATGTTCGGGCTCATGCTCATCGGTCTCGTCTGGGTGCTCGTCTTCTACTTGAGCAGCTCGCAGTTGCCCATCCCGGGACTCGGCTCGTGGAATCTGGTCATCGGTTTCGGCATCGCCTTCGTGGGCTTTCTGATGACGACCCGCTGGCGCTGAGCGATCCCTCCACACCGTCTTCCCCACCTGTGAATTACACCGGTGTGATTCATCCCCAGGCTGGGGATGAATCTGTGGATAACTTTCACCCGTAGACGAGAACCGGCACGACGAGCAGCGCGAGCAACCCGACCGCGACGCCGATGAGCAGCCACATCTGCGTGCGCTGCTGTGCACGCGCCCGCGTGCGCGCGAAGATGTACGCCACCAGGGCTCCGACCAGCCCGCCGCCGATGTGCGCCTGCCAGGAGATGTTCGATCCCGGCAGGAAGGTGATCACCAGGTTCAGCCCCAGCAGCACGGCGATGGCCGTGACGTTGACCCCGAGATGCCGGCCGATCACGAACATGGCCCCGAGCAGTCCCCACACGGCGCCCGAGGCTCCGACGACCCAGGTTCCGGGCGCCAGCAGCGACACCAGCACCGAACCGCCCAGGGCGCTCAGCAGGTAGAGCGCCAGGAACCGCACGCGCCCGAGCAGCGGCTCGAGGCTGCGACCGAGCGCCCACAGCGCCAGCATGTTCAGTGCGACGTGCCAGAGGCTCGCGTGCACGAGGGTGACCGTCAGCAGCCGCCAGGGCTGGAACCCGATGCCGGGGAACAGGAACGCGCTGTTGAAGGCCAGGTACCCCTGGACGATGTTGCCGATCCCGGGGATCAGGGTGACGAGGTAGGTCAGCGACGTCACGATGACGATCGCGTACGTCACCAGGGGCCGCGAGTCGGCGGCGCGCGCGCGCACCGACCCGCGACGCCGTGGCATCCGCGTGACCTTCGCGGCCTGCTGCTGATCGCGCAGGCACTCCGGGCAGATCACCCCGACGGGCATCTGCGTCTGGCATTCCGGGCAGATCGTGCGCAGGCACCGCTGGCACAGCACGAAGCTCTGCCGATCGGGATGCCGGTAGCAGAAGTTCTCCGGATTGGTGCGGAAGTCCGCGGAGGCCACGCTCGGACTCAGCCGATCGTCAGACGGCGGCGACGTCGATCGACGAGATCACGACGGGCTCGATCGGACGGTCGCCCGCACCGGTCGGGACCTTCGCGATGGCGTCGACGACCGCGCGCGAGGCGTCGTCGGCGACCTCGCCGAAGATGGTGTGCTTGCCGTTGAGCCACGGGGTGGGGTCGGTCGTGATGAAGAACTGCGACCCGTTGGTGCCTTCGACCTTGCCGGTGATGGCGTTGCGGCGCAGTCCGGCGTTGGCCATTGCCAGCAGGTACGGCGCGCTGAAGGTCAGCTCGGGGTGGATCTCGTCGTCGAAGGTGTAGCCGGGGCCGCCGACGCCCTGACCGAGCGGGTCGCCGCCCTGGATCATGAAGCCGGGGATGATGCGGTGGAAGATCACGTCGGTGTAGAGCGGGCCTTCGCCCGGCTTGCCGGTGGCGGGGTCCGTCCACGCTCCGGTGCCGTCGGCCAGTCCGATGAAGTTCTGCACCGTGCGGGGTGCGTGGTCTCCGAAGAGATTGACGACGATGTCGCCGTGGTTGGTGTGCAGGGTCGCGACCGCGGTGGGGAGTGCCATACCTAACATTCTCGCAGAGTTATGCGCAACCCCTCCCGCGCCTGGACAGGTCTGGCAAGATAAGGAGAAACGTCTCCGAGCGATAAGGGAGGGCCACCTCGTGAGCCTCAGCCGCAAGCGCAAGAAGGAACTCCGCAAGCTCCAGAAGCAGGCCAACACGCTGTGGGAAACGCAGCAGGTGCTCGTCGGTGAAGCGGCCAACGTCGCAAAGGAAGCCGGGCGTCAGCTCGGCCACTACAACCGTGAGCGGGTCATGCCCGTCATCAACGACACCTACAGCCACTACGCCGCACCGTACGTCACGAAGGCCGCCAAGGTCTCCCGCACGGTGCTGAACGACAAGGTCGTCCCGGCCGCGGGCGCCGTCGTCGGCTCCGCGATGTCGGTGTGGGATGCCGCGAACGACACGCGTGCCCGTGTGGCCGCCGGCCGTGGGTTCGCCGCCCCCGATGTGGCGAAGTACTCCAAGAAAGCCGACAAGTACGGAAAGGACGCCGCGAAGAAGATCGCCAAGAAGATCTCCGTCGTCGCGCCCGAGCCGAAGAAGCGCATGGGTGCCGGCAGCGTCATCGCCCTCATCCTGGGTGCCGCCGCCGCTGCCGGCGTCATCTACGCCGCGTGGCAGACGCTGCGCGCCGACGACGAGCTGTGGGTGGCGGACGACCCGCTGAGCGCCCCCGACGCGTGACCGTCGAACCCGACGCACTTTCTCGAGCCCGCGACGCCGCACAGGCGCGCGGGCTCGAGGTGTCTTTCCGGGAGCGTCCGGCAGCGCGGAGCCTCGCCGAGGCCGCGGCCCTGCTGGGGCTGCAACCACGCGACATCGTGAAGACGCTCGTGGTCAAGCGCAGCGACGGCAGCTACCTGTTCGCACTCGTCCCCGGGGACCGGGTGATCTCCTGGCCGAAGCTGCGCGCGGTCGTGGGCGTGAACAAGCTGCGCCTGCCCGACGCGGACGACGCGCTGGCAGCCACCGGTTATGAACGCGGCACCATCGTGCCGATCGGCAGCACCGTGGACTGGCCCGTGTATGCCGACGAGCGCATCGTCGGCACGCGCATCGCGATGGGCGCCGGTGCGCCCGGGTACAGCCTGTTCGTCGACGCCGACGCCCTCATCGCCGCCTACGGGGCCACTGTGGCCGACATCTCCGCCGAAGAGCCGGCATCCCTCAACTGAGACCCGCCATCTTCAGGGCGATGTCGACGAGCTTGACCCGCTGCAGCAGCCCCACGCCGGCGAGATCGAACCACTCGGCCCGGTCGGTGGAGCCGTCGACCTCATCGCGCAACCGGCCGCCGGTCACCCGCGCGCGGTAGACGATGCGCAGCGTGTGCAGCGGCTCCGTGGCCTCGGTCAGCCGTCTGCCCACCGGGATCACACGGGAGTGGATGCCGAGCAGGTCGCCGACCTCGACCCGGTAGCCGGTCTCCTCCCGCACCTCCCGACGCACGGTCTGCACGGGGTCCTCCCCCGGCTCCATCCCGCCACCGGGCATGGTCCACCCCGAACGGCCCTTGTCGTTCCAGTGCGCCAGCAGCAGCCGCTCCTCATCGTCGGTGATGACGGCGTAGGCCGCGACGCGCAACTCCATCCCGTGACTCTACCGGCGCGAGAGCAGGGCAGCCGCCGCGGGGGATCGAGCATCTCTCGATCGGCCGTGTGAGTCGCCGCTCACACGGCGGGGGTGGGCTGTGCGGGAAGCTGCGACGGGTCGTCTTTGGCGGAACGCTCCTGGCGCTGAGAACGGCCGGTGTCGCCCGCCCCGCACGCACTGATGCAGAGAACCCCGGAATCACGGGGATTCCGGGGTTCTGTCCGACTGTGGAGCCTAGGAGATTCGAACTCCTGACATCCTGCTTGCAAAGCAGGCGCTCTACCAACTGAGCTAAGGCCCCGGGGCTGTGTTGTGGGGCTACCAGGACTTGAACCTGGGACCTCTTCATTATCAGTGAAGCGCTCTAACCGCCTGAGCTATAGCCCCGTCTGCCGCGATTTCTCATCGGCAACCTCCAAGACTTTACCCGACGCGACCCGGTTTCACGAAACCGAGTCGCGCCCGGGCGCGTCAGTTGGAGGTGAATCCGACGAGCAGGCCGCCGGTGATCTTGACCATGAGGTTGTAGATGCCGGCCACCACGGCTCCCATGACGGTCACGACGATGAGGTTCAGGATCGCGATGATCGCGGCGAAGGCCATCACCTGCGGGAGCCCGATGAACGACGTCAGCGACACGGTGCCGTCGGTGAAGGCGACGAACAGCTCATCGACCTTGGCCAGCAGGGTGGTCGCCTCGAGCACCATGTACACCAGGAAGATCGACACGACCGTGACGATCGCCAGGGCCACAGCCGCCAGGAACGACAGCTTCACCGCGGACCAGAAGTCCACGTAGACCAGGCGCAGCCGCACCTGCTTGGAGCTGGGTCTGCTGGAGGACTTCTTCGCCAGCTTGTCGGCTACCGTGCTCATGCGTCAGTACTCTCTTCCGGGATCTCGGGGGACGTGGACCCGCTCGCGGGTTCGGCCGCCGGAGCGTCGGGTTCGGCGGCGGCCTCAGCGGCTTCAGCCAGTCCGCGCTCACCGTTGCGTGCGATGGCGAGGATGCGGTCGTCCTCGTCCGGCCGGGCGAAGACGACACCCATGGTGTCACGACCCTTGGCGGGCACCTCGGCCACGGCAGAGCGTACCACCTTGCCGCTGGCAAGAACCACGAGGACCTCGTCCTCCTCACCCACGATCAGGCCGCCGGCGAGGTCACCGCGGTCCTCGTTGAGCTTGGCCACCTTGATGCCGATTCCGCCACGTCCCTGCACGCGGTATTCACCGATCGCGGTGCGCTTGGCGTAGCCGCCCTCGGTGACGACGAAGACGTATCCGTCGTCATGGGCCACCGATGCCGACAGCAGGCTGTCGTCACCGCGGAACGACATGCCCTTCACGCCCTCGGTGGAGCGCCCCATCGGGCGCAGCGACTCGTCGGTGGCGGTGAAGCGCAACGACATGCCGTGGCGGGAGATGAGCAGGATGTCATCCGTCTCGTCCACCAGCAGCGCGCTGACCACCTCATCGTCCTCGCGCAGGCGAATCGCGATGATGCCGCCCTGGCGGTTGGTGTCGTACTCGGTCAGGCGGGTCTTCTTGACGAGACCACCGCGGGTGGCGAGCACGAGATAGTTCGCCGCGGCGTAGTCGCGGATGTCGAGGATCTGGGCGATCTCCTCATCCGGCTGCAGCGCGAGCAGGTTCGCCACATGCTGGCCCTTGGCATCGCGCCCGGCCTCGGGCACCTCATAGCCCTTCGACCGGTACACCCGGCCCTTGTTGGTGAAGAACAGCAGCCAGTGGTGGGTCGTGGTGACGAAGAAGTGCTCCACGACGTCATCGGCGCGCAGCTGCGCACCCTTCACGCCCTTGCCGCCGCGGTGCTGCGAGCGATAGTTGTCGCTGCGCGTGCGCTTGATGTAGCCGGCGCGGGTGACGGTGACGACCATCTCCTCCTCGGGGATGAGGTCCTCGATCGACATGTCGCCGTCGAATCCGTGCAGGATGTGCGTGCGCCGCTCGTCGCCGAACTTCTCGACGATCCCGGTGAGCTCGTCCCGGATGATCTCGCGCTGGCGCAGCGGGCTGGCGAGGATGCTGTTGTAGTCGGCGATCTTCGTCTCGAGCTCGGTGGCCTCGTCGACGATCTTCTGCCGTTCCAGGGCGGCCAGTCGACGCAGCTGCATCGACAGGATGGCATCCGCCTGCTGGTCGTCGATCTCCAGCAGCACCTTCAGACCCTCGCGGGCCTCGTCGACCGTCGGCGAGCGGCGGATCAGCGCGATCACGTCATCGAGGGCGTCGAGCGCCTTCAGGTAGCCGCGCAGGATGTGCATGCGGTCTTCGGCCTCGCGCAGGCGGTAGCGCGTGCGACGGACGATGACCTCGACCTGGTGCTCGATCCAGTACGACACGAAGCCGTCCAGCGGCAGCGTGCGGGGCACGCCGTCGACGATCGCCAGCATGTTGGCGCCGAAGTTCTCCTGCAGCTGCGTGTGCTTGTAGAGGTTGTTCAGCACGACCTTCGCGACCGCGTCGCGCTTGAGCACGATCACGAGGCGCTGCCCGGTGCGGTCGGAGGTCTCATCCCGGATGTCGGCGATGCCGCTCAGCTTGCCGTCACGGGCGAGGTCGCGGATCTTCGCCGCGACGTTGTCGGGGTTGACCTGATACGGCAGCTCGGTGACGACGAGGCAGGTGCGTCCCTGCAGCTCCTCGACGCTGACGACGGCGCGCATCGTGATCGAGCCGCGGCCGGTGCGCTGGGCTTCGCGGATGCCGCGGGTGCCGAGGATCTGCGCGCCGGTGGGGAAGTCGGGGCCGGGGATGCGCTGCATGAGCGCTTCGAGCAGCTCCTCACGTGTGGCATCCGGGTTCTCCAGGGCCCACAGCGCACCGTCGGCGACCTCGCGCAGGTTGTGCGGGGGGATGTTGGTGGCCATGCCGACTGCGATGCCGACCGAGCCGTTGACGAGCAGGTTCGGGAACCGCGCCGGCAGCACCGAGGGCTCCTGGGTGCGGCCGTCGTAGTTGTCCTCGAAGTCGACGGTCTCTTCGTTGATGTCGCGGACCATCTCCAGCGCGAGCTGGGCCATCTTGGTCTCGGTGTATCGCGGAGCGGCGGCGCCCATGTTGCCGGGCGACCCGAAGTTGCCCTGCCCGTCGGCCAGCGGATAGCGCAGCGACCACGGCTGCACGAGGCGCACGAGCGCGTCGTAGATGGCGCTGTCACCGTGCGGGTGGTACTGACCCATCACCTCGCCGACGACGCGCGCGCACTTGGAGTAGGCCTTGTCGGGGCGGTAGCCGCCGTCGTACATGCCGTAGATCACGCGGCGGTGCACCGGCTTGAGCCCATCGCGCACGTCGGGCAGCGCGCGCCCCACGATGACGCTCATGGCGTAGTCGAGGTAGCTCCGCTGCATCTCGACCTGGAGGTCGACCTGGTCGATGTTGCCGTGCTCGTACCCGTCGATCGGGGCCGGGCGCTTGTCGTCAGTCATTCTGTTCTCTCAGTCCGGTGATCTCGGTCCGCTGGTCGATCGCGGCGTGCAGAGCACGGCCGCGTCGAGACCACGTCAGATGTCCAGGAAGCGCACGTCCTTGGCGTTGCGCTGGATGAACCCGCGGCGCGCCTCGACGTCCTCGCCCATCAGCACCGAGAAGATCTCGTCCGCTGCGGCGGCGTCATCGATGGTCACCTGGCGCAGCGTGCGGGTCTCCGGGTCCATGGTGGTCTCCCACAGCTCCTTGGCGTTCATCTCGCCCAGACCCTTGTAGCGCTGCACGCCGTTGTCCTTGGGGATGCGCTTGCCGGCGGCGACGCCCTCCGTCAGCAGCGCATCTCGCTCACGGTCGCTGTAGACGTACTCGTGGTCGGAGTTCGTCCACTTGAGTCGATACAGCGGCGGCTGGGCGAGGTAGACGAAGCCCGCCTCGATGAGCCCGCGCATGTAACGGAAGAGCAGCGTCAGCAGCAGCGTCGTGATGTGCTGACCGTCGACATCGGCATCCGCCATCAGCACGATCTTGTGATACCTGGCCTTCTCCACCGAGAAGTCCTCGCCGATGCCGGTGCCGAAGGCGGAGATCATCGCCTGGATCTCGGCGTTGCCCAGCGCCCGGTCGAGCCGCGCCTTCTCGACGTTGAGGATCTTGCCGCGCAGCGACAGGATCGCCTGACGCTCAGGGTCGCGGCCGCTCACGGCCGAGCCGCCGGCCGAGTCCCCCTCGACGAGGAAGATCTCGCTGATCGAGGGATCCTTGCTGGTGCAGTCCTTGAGCTTGTCGGGCATGGATGCCGACTCGAAGACGCTCTTGCGTCGCGCCGTCTCGCGGGCCTTGCGGGCAGCCAGACGCGCCGTGGCCGCATCGATCGCCTTGCCGATGACGCGCTTGGCCTGTCCAGGGTTGCGATCGAGCCAGTCGGTGAGCTTGTCGCCCACGACCTTCTGCACGAACGCCTTCGCCTCGGTGTTGCCGAGCTTCGTCTTGGTCTGCCCCTCGAACTGCGGCTCAGACAGCTTCACCGAGATGACCGCGGTGAGACCCTCGCGGATGTCCTCACCGGTGAGGTTGTCGTCCTTCTCCTTGAGCATGCCCTTCTCGCGGGCGTACCGGTTGACCAGCGTGGTCAGCGCGGCACGGAAGCCCTCTTCGTGGGTGCCGCCCTCGTGCGTGTTGATGGTGTTGGCGAAGGTGTAGACGTTCTCGGTGTAACTCGTGGTCCACTGCATGGCGAGTTCCAGCGCGATGTGGCGCACGGTGTCCTCCGACTCGATCTCGATGATCTCGTCGTTGACGACCTCGGCCTTGCGCACCTTGTTGAGGTACTCGACATAGTCGACCAGGCCGCGCTCGTAGTGGAAGTCGTCGTGGGGCTGCTGCTCCTCGGATGAACCGTCGGGCAGATCCACGGTGTACACGGAATCCGGACGCTCGTCGCGCAGTGTGATGCGCAGTCCCTTGTTCAGGAACGCGGTCTGCTGGAAGCGGGTGCGCAGCGTGTCGTAATCGAACTGCACGGTCTCGAAGATGGTGTCGTCGGGCCAGAACTCGATGGTCGTCCCGGTCTCGTTCGTCTCCTCGGCGCGGGCCAGCGGGGCCTGGGGCACGCCGCCGTCGCGGTAGGTCTGACGCCAGGCGTAGCCCTGACGCTTGACCTCGACCTCGAGGCGGCTCGACAGCGCGTTGACCACGGACGAACCCACCCCGTGCAGACCACCCGACACGGCGTATCCGCCGCCGCCGAACTTGCCGCCGGCGTGCAGCACGGTCAGCACGACCTCGACGGTGGACTTGCCCTCGGAGCGATGCATGTCCACGGGGATGCCGCGGCCGTTGTCGACCACGCGCAGACCGCCGTCGGCGAGGATCGTGACGTGGATGGTGTCGCAGTACCCGGCCAGCGCCTCATCGACGGAGTTGTCGACGATCTCGTAGACCAGGTGGTGCAGACCACGCTCACCGGTCGAGCCGATGTACATTCCGGGACGCTTGCGGACCGCTTCGAGTCCCTCGAGCACCTGGATCTCGTCGGCACCGTACTCGCTGTTCGCGGCCGGCGCGGTCCGCGAGTGGTGTTCTTCGGAAACGCTGTCGGGATTCTGAGACGTCATATGTTTCGAGCGCTCCACATCGATCGTGCGTGAGGGTCCAGTCTATCGGGTTTCGGCCGCCGATCTGCCTCTGAATGCCCCTGTGGCGCGCTGAAATCGATCGGAACAGTGCAGATCGTGGGTCACCCGTAGGTATCGCGAGGACCGCGCCCTGGAATCGCTCTGCGACCCCATTTCCAAGAGGGGACGTCCGGCCCGATGAACCGGATGCTCGTGACACCCGCTTCCGGGAAGCGTCGGACGATCTCCGACACGATCGTCGCTCGCATCAGGGTGAGCTGGCGCGCCCAGGCCGTCGAGTCGCACTGCACGGTCAGCACCCCGTCGCCGAGAGCGACGGGCGAGGCGTGCTGGGCGGTCTCCGCGCCGGCGACCTGTTCCCACTGCAGCACGAGGTCTTCGCGCGCGAGCTGCGAGTTCCATCCGGAGGCACGGGTGAGGTCTGCCATGACATCGCCCAGTCCGTGGGGATCGCGTCCCGGCGCGAACGGCGCGTTCTCGTCGTCGACGGGTCGGCGACGACGCTTGCGGGAGACGCGGTGCACCGGCTCGAGGCCACGCAGCCGCATGTAGGTGGCGATCGTCTCGGGAACGCGGTCCGGCTCAATCATCGATGGGCTCCAGAATGCGGCCGGCCTCCACCCGCACTGTGCGGGCGCGCAGCGCGTCGGGCACATCGGCCTCGACCGCGGCGGTGACGACGACCTGCTCGTAGCCGGCCACCAGTGCGGCCAGTCGCGTGCGCCGGTCGGCGTCGAGTTCCGCGAACACATCGTCGAGGATGAGCACCGGATCGCCCAGGCGTGATTCGGCACGCAGGAGGTCGGCCGAAGCCAGTCGCAGGGCGAGGGCGACCGACCAGGACTCGCCATGCGACGCGTAGCCCTTCACCGGCAGGCCGCGCACCCGCATCAGCAGGTCGTCGCGGTGGGGTCCGGTCAGCGTGAGTCCGCGTTCGAGCTCGGCCGAGCGTCGGGTCGCCAGCGCGGTGCGGAAGAGGGCCTCCACCGCGGTGGCATCGGCCGCGGTGGCCGCCGACGCGGCATCCTCCTCGGGGTCGGCGCCGTCGACGGACAGCGCCCACACCAGCTCGGGACGGTGGTCCGCCCCTGCGATGGCCTCGTACGAGGTGGTGAGGGGGCCCGTAAGCTCGGTTGCCAGGGCGAGCCTCGCGCGGATCACCTGAGTGCCAAGCGTGACGAGCTTGTCGTCCCACACATCGAGGGTCGTGAGGGCGTCGCCGCGCACACCCCGGGCGCGCGCGGACTTCAGCAGGGCATTGCGCTGCTTGAGCACGCGGTCGTAGTCGGCCAGAACGCCGGCCATGCGCGGCGTGCGCTGCGTCAACAGCTGATCGGCGAATCGCCGCCGTGCCGAAGGATCGCCCCGGACGATCTGCAGGTCTTCGGGGGCGAACAGCACCACCTGCGCGTAGCGCGGGAGTTCGGCGGGCTTGACCGGCGAGCCGTTCACCCTCGCCTTGTTCGATCCCTGCCGGTTCACCTGCGCTTCGAGCTGCACCCGTCGCTCGCCATGCGCGAGGCGGGCCCGCACGATCGCGGCATCCGCGCCGTGCCGCACCATCGGCGCGTCGTTGGAGACGCGATGCGATCCCAGGGTGGCGAAGAACGCGATGGCCTCGACCAGATTCGTCTTGCCCTGCCCGTTGCGTCCGACGAAGACGTTCGCGCCCGCCGACAGCGCGACGTCGGCGGCCGCATAGTTGCGGAAGTCCACGAGGCTGAGCTGCTCGACGATCACCGAATCACCTTAGTTCGCGGCTCTGACAGTCGACTCGGCCGCTGTGCGGCTGCCGGCCGACTCAGCGCAGCAGGAGGTTGGGCTGCAGCAGGTACTTGAACGAGTTCTCGCCGCCCTTGTCGACCGACGTCTGCGCCGTGATCAGCACCGGGCTGAGCTTGTTGGCGTTGTCGCTGGAGGTGAAGGTGATGCGTGTGAACTCGCTGCGCACGGCGCCGAGCGCCTCGATCAGGTACTGCGGGTTCAGACCCAGTGTCACGTCGTCGCCGACGAGCGTGGCATCCACCGACTCGGTGGCGCGAGCCTGCTCGGTGCCGGATGCGTCCATGGACACGCCTTCGGCGGTGAAGGTGAACCGCAGCGGCGCCGAGCGGTCGAGCACGAGCGAGACACGGCGGACGGCCTCGACCAGCTCGGCGGTGTTGACGACGGCGTGGTGCTCGGTCTGCTCGGGGAACAGGCGACGCACGGGCGGGAAATTGCCCTTGATCAGCAGCGAGGTGACCGTCTTGTTGCCGGCGGTGAAGGCGATGATCTCGCGATCGCCGGATCCCGAGAAGGCGATCGAGATGTCGCCGGAGTGGGCGAAGGTCTTGCCGACCTCGGTGAGCGTGCGGGCAGGGACGAGCGCGGTGGTGGCTTCGTCGCTCGCGGCGGAGCCGCCGTCCCACGGCAGCTCGCGAAGCGCGACCCGGTAGCGGTCGGTGGCGACCAGGCTCAGCTGCGTGCCGGAGACCTCGAGCTGCACACCGGTGAGCACCGGGGTGACGTCGTCGCGGGATGCCGCGAAGGCCACCTGGGCGATGGCGGTGGCGAAGTCATCGGAGGGCACCAGGCCGGACTCGCCCGAGACCTCGGGGATCGCGGGGTACTCCTGCACCGGCATCGACGACAGCGTGAAGCGGGCCGAGCCGCACGTCAGCAGGATGCCGCCGTCTTCCTCGAGACTCATCTGGATCGGGGCGTTGGGGAGCTTGCTCGCGATATCCGCCAGCAGACGACCGTGCACCAGGATCGTGCCGGGCTCGTCGACGGTCGCCTCGATGGTCGTGCGGGCCGAGGCCTCGTAGTCGAACGCCGACAGGGACAGGCCCGTTTCCGTGGCTTCGATCAGCACGCCGGCCAGGATCGGCTGCGGATTGCGCTGCGGCAGAAGCTTCACGACGAACGACACGGCCTCGCTGAACACATCGCGATTGACGTGGAACTTCACTGGTGCTCCCTTGACGGCGGGTAGGGCCTCCCATGCTAGTGCCCTCGCTGCGCAAGCCCGGAAGTGGCGGCCCTCGCCGGTCACGGTGATGGACCGGAGATTTCATTGAGATGGTTCTGTCATCTTGTTAACAGCTGTGGAAACTGTGGATAACTTCGCCGATCGCAGTCGAGACAGGGGAACTACACGCGTGTGACTTGTGAAAAAGCTGCGGATGAGCGTGATTACGCGGGTCTGCGGCGAATGACAGAAAACTCTCGTCGTCCACAGGTCGGCACGATCGACTCACAATCTGCCCGGCGCGTCTCACATTTATCCACAGGTTTTCCACACTGTGCAGAACGGCATGTTGGGGCCTTGTCGGGGGCATGTCAAGCGGCGCGATCGCGAATATTCGCGGTTCGGACCATGCCGCCGAGGGCATGGTCCGCCGGTGGCGGTATCGACGGGCGCCGGTGGGGCCGAGGAGGGACGTCGACGCGCGTCGTGCAGGGACGTGGATGTGCGCCGGTGGGGACCCGACGGCCCGACGACGAGCGGCAGGGGTGCCGGCGAGGGTGGCCAACGGCGCCGACGCGTACGGAAGGCGCGCGGAGAAGACGGGACCGTCGAGCGGCCTCCGGGCGTGGGCTTCAGCCGGGCGTCAGCGCCCGTTGCGCCCCAGTTGCGTCGTGATCTCGGACACCTGGTTGTAGATCGAGCGACGCTCCTTCATGAGCTCGCTGATCTTCTTGTAGGCGTACATGACCGTGGTGTGGTCGCGGTTGCCGAACAGCTGGCCGATCTTCGGCAGCGACAGGCTGGTGCGCTCTCGGCACAGATACATGGCGATCTGTCGCGCGGTGGCGACGGCCTGCGACCTGCTCGAGCCATAGAGGTCGTCGACGGACAGGCGGAAGTACTGCGCGGTGGCCGTGATGATGTCGGTGGGCGAGACCACGTTGGCGTCATCGTGGTCGACGATGTCGCGCAGCACGGTCTGTGCCAGCGCGATATCGAGCGGCGAGCGGTTGAGGCTTGCGAACGCGGAGACGCGGATCAGTGCGCCTTCGAGCTCGCGGATGTTCGAGGAGACCTTCGTCGCGATGTACTCGAGGACCTCGTCCGGAACCAGCAGTCGCTCGGACTGGGCCTTCTTGCGCAGGATCGCGATGCGGGTCTCGAGGTCGGGCGCCTGCACGTCGGTGATCAGGCCCCACTCGAACCGGCTGCGCATGCGGTCCTCGAACCCGGTGAGGTGACGAGGCGGAACGTCGCTCGTGATCACGACCTGCTTGTCATGGTCGTGCAGCGTGTTGAACGTGTGGAAGAAGGCTTCCTGCGTCTCGGCGCGACCCTGCAAGAACTGGATGTCGTCGATGAGCAGGATGTCGACCTCGCGATAGCGCGCCTGGAACGCGGCGCCGCGGTTGTTGGCGATCGAGTTGATGAAGTCGTTCGTGAACTCTTCGCTCGACACGTACCGCACTCGGATGCCGGGGTAGAGGCTGAGTCCATACTCGCCGATGGCATGCAGCAGGTGGGTCTTGCCCAGTCCCGAGTCGCCATAGATGAACAGCGGGTTGTAGGCCTTCGCCGGCGCCTCGGCCACGGCCACCGCGGCGGCGTGTGCGAAGCGGTTGGACTGACCGATGACGAAGTTGTCGAAGGTGTACTTCGGGTTCAGCCGGGTGTCGTTGCGCGAGGGCGGGGCGATCGGCTCCGGCTCCTCCAGAACGGGGTTGCGCGCGACGAGCGGGGCAGGCGGCGCGGCGACCGAGATCTGCGACACCGGTGCGTTCAGGTGCGCATCGGCGAGTTCAGGGTTGACCACGACGCGGAAGGCGCTGGCAGCAGGTTCGGCATCGGCGCGCGTCAGCGCTTCGAGGATCGGAGCACGAAGCCGCTTGTTGAACTGTGCCGCGGTGAGCTCATTGGGCACGTCGAGATACAGCGTTCCACCCATGACGCCCTGGGCCACGGCGAGGCTGAGGAACCCCTGCAGCTGCGGGGTGACGCGCTCGTCGTGGGTGAGTTCGTCGAGCACGGCTCTCCAGACCGGGACGTCTGGTAGCTCGGGCTGTGACATTGCGACTCCGGGGATCGATGCGCGGTGGCATCCGCCGCACTCGGAGGGCGGGCCTGTGGATAACGTGCGGCTGCAACGCTAATCACGGTGCGCGCCTCAACCAAATCCACTGTACGGCGCGGGTGCGTGTCATTGCCAGGCGAGCGCCCGGTCGGTGGATAAAGTGTGCCCCTCCTGGCCGGTTTGAGTTCTCGGGCGTGGCGACGTACCCTTAATCGGTTGACGTATGCCCGTTCGGGCAGTCCCCTGTACCCGCGTCCCCGGTCCCAGCGTTCCGGTGACCGCCGATCCGGAGTGATCCTCATGAGCAAGCGCACTTTCCAGCCCAACAACCGTCGCCGCGCCAAGAAGCACGGCTTCCGCGCCCGCATGCGCACCCGCGCCGGTCGTGGCATCCTCGCCGCTCGTCGCGCCAAGGGGCGCACCGAGCTCTCCGCCTGACGCAAGCTGTGCTTTCGAGGCTGAACCGCCTCACACGCGGCGTCGAGTACCGAGCGGTCGTCCGTGGCGGGAGACGGTGTGGGGGATCCCACACCGTCACCTACGTCATGGGTCCCGTCGGTGACCGTGCGCCGCGATTCGGTTTCATCGTCAGCAAGCAGGTCGGCGGCGCCGTCGTGCGCAACACCGTGCGCCGACGGCTGAAGGCCGTGTGCGCAGAGGTGGTCGACGACGTGGCATCCGGTGCCGACATCGTCATCCGCGCCCTGCCCAGCGCGGCCACCGCTCCGTACGACCAGCTGCGCGGAGACGTCCGGCGCTGCCTCGCCAAGCGGGCCGCAGCATGAGCACGTCCACGCTCCCCATGGCCTCGGTGGGTGAGGCGACGCTCGAACCCACCCAGGTGTGGCGCGGCCTTCCACTCGTCCCCCGCAACCTCGGGCTCGCCCTGTTGCACAGCTATCGGGCGACGATCTCGCACCTGTACGGCGATGTCTGCAAGTACTACCCCTCGTGCTCGGCGTACGCGGTGGGTGCCGTGCAGCAGCACGGCCTGGCGAAGGGCACTGTGCTCACCGCCGCACGTCTGGGGCGGTGCCATCCCTGGGCCGCCGGCGGAATCGACGACGTCCCGCCGAACCCACGCTTCCGTCACGAGCTGACCCGGCACGGCTTCGTCGTGCCCTCCGGAAAGGACTGATCCGTGCTGGATCTCTTCGCTGCCACCCCCATCCCGGTGGTGCCCACCCCGACGACACCGCCGCCGGGTGAGGGATTCGACCTCTTCAGCACGCTGATGTGGCCCTTCAAGTGGCTCGTCGAGCTCATCCTGGTGTTCTGGCACTGGCTGTTCACCGCGGTGGGCATGCCCGCGGCCGCGGGTGCCACGTGGGTGCTCTCGATCATCGGTCTCGTGATCGTCGTGCGCTCGGCGCTGATCCCGCTCTTCGTGCGGCAGATCAAGAGCCAGCGCAAGATGATGGAAATCGCTCCTGAACTGCGTAAAGTCCAGGAGAAGTACCGCGGCAAGAAGGACCAGCTCTCTCGCGAGGCCATGAGCCGCGAGACGATGGCCCTGTACAAGAAGCACGGCACGACACCGGTGTCGAGTTGCCTGCCGCTGCTGGTGCAGATGCCGATTCTGCTGGGCATGTTCTACACGCTCAGCGACGTCAAGAAGCACGCCGAGTGGGGCGTCGGTGGTGTGGGACTGCTCAACACCGAGCTGACGAAGCAGTTCTACGACGCCCAGCTGTTCGATGTCGCGCCGCTGCACACGAACATGATCGATGCGATCAACGAGGGTCAGACGGCCACGGTCATCATCCTCGTCATCCTCGTCGTGCTCATGATCGCGTCGCAGTTCATCACTCAGCTGCAGATCATCTCGAAGAACCTGTCGCCCGAGGCCAAAACCGGCCAGGCGTACCAGATGCAGAAGATCATGCTGTACGTCCTGCCGCTGGCATTCATCTTCTCGGGTGTCTTCTTCCCGCTCGGCGTGGTCATGTACTGGTTCACCTCGAACCTCTGGACGATGGCGCAGCAGTTCGTCGTGATCCGCAACCTCCCGACCCCGGGTTCCGACGCTGCGAAGCAGCGCGAGGAGCGTCTGGCGCGCAAGGGCAAGGCACTGGATGCCAAGGGCCGCGTGATTCCGCTGGAGAAGTACCAGGAGGAGCAGCGCCGCCTGGCGGAGGAGGCGGAGCGTGCTCGCGCCGCCGCACCGAAGCGTCAGCAGCCGATGGGCAAGCAGCGCGCGAAGAAGAAGCAGCCGCCGAAGGCCGCCGGCAATGCCGGTAAGCCGGCCGGCAAAGAAGGCTCCGGTGGTGCCGGCGAGAAGCCCGCGGGCAAGACGCCGCCGGCAGCACCGAAGAAGCAGCCGCCGAAGGGTGGTGCCGCCGGCATGGACGGAAAGGGCACCGATGGCCGCCCCGGAACGACGCCGCCCGCGCCGCCGAAGAAGTCCTGAGCTACGAAGGAACATCGACATGACCCTCACGCCTGAATCCGCGGATGCCACTGTCGAGCAGCTCGAACAGGAAGGCGACATCGCCGCCGACTACCTCGAGGAGCTGCTGGACATCGCTGACATCGACGGCGATCTCGCCTTGGATGTGCGCGCGGGACGGGCGTACGTGTCGGTGGAAGCCGAAGACTCCTCGTCGCTCTCGCGTCTGAGTCATCCCGACACCGTGCAGGCGCTGCAGGAGCTGACGCGTCTGGCCGTGCAGAACCGCACCGGTCGGTTCTCGCGGCTGATCCTCGACGTCGGGGGCTCCCGCGAGCAGCGTCAGCGTGAGCTGGAGAAGCTCGTCGATGTCGCGATCGCCCGGCTGGATGAGGGAGCGTCGCAGGCGTCTCTGCCGGCGATGTCGAGCTACGAGCGCAAGCTCGTGCACGATGTGGTGTCGGCGCGCGGCCTCGTCTCGGAGTCGTACGGCGAGGGTGCGGAACGACACACCGTCATTCGCCGCGCGTGAACAACCTCGAAGAGGAACCCCAGGTCACCGCCGATATCTTCGGTGACCGCGTTGACCTTGCGCGTTCTTTTGCTGACGCGCTGGCGCAGCACGGCGAGGAGCGGGGTCTCATCGGCCCGCTCGAGCTGCCGCGTCTGTGGAGCCGGCACATTCTGAACAGCGCCGTGGCTGCGCCGCTGTTCAGCGGGCGCGTCGGCGACGTGGGTTCGGGCGCGGGCCTGCCCGGAATCGTGCTCGCGATCGCTCGACCCGACGTGGAATGGGTGCTGATCGAGCCGATGGAGCGCCGGGTGGTGTGGCTCAACGAGCAGGTGGATGCCCTCGGCTTGGACAACGTCGAGGTCGTGCGCGGTCGAGCAGGGGATTGGAAGCGCGGCCCGGTGCTGGATGCCGTTACGGCACGCGCGGTGAGCGCCCTGCGGACCCTCGTTCCGCTGACGGCTCCGCTGGTGCGAGACGGCGGCGAACTCATTCTGCTCAAGGGTGCGAACGCCGCGAATGAGATCGCGGCGGCGGACAAGGTCATCCGCAAGTACAAGCTGAGCGATGTCCGCGTCGAGCCGGTGGGCGAGGGTCTCGTCGACGAACCCACACGGGTCATTCGCGCAACGGTGCGCTGACGTCGGTTCGCGTTGGGCGCCGGGGAACCCGGTTGTGCATCGCATGATGTGATTCGCGCGCCGAGTCGATGACTCACTGAGCCCATCCGGGTTTCCTCGACGGGGGATTCCGGCCGAGCTCCGCTCGCCTCATCGGTACGCGAGCCCGTTCGAGCGGCAGATGTAGCCCGATTTCAGTTGTGTGAGAGCGATTCTCCGGGCGATCCGGCGATGCGCGGCAGGTCGGTTTTCAGCCCACTCGAGCGCAGATTCGCCGCAGAACGACCCCCTTCGGTGTCGCGGTCGTGTACGTCAGCCCGCGCGGGGGTGAGGGATGGGAGTTCAGCCGGGTGACCCGCGCCTGCGAAGTACGTGCCCGACGGATCGCGTGCGCCGGGCGCTGACGTCCTGGCAGCGGCGCGTTCGACGGACGACGTCGGTGACGACGTGTGCGTGGACACGCGCCGCGAGTCGGTGTTGGGGTGGGGCGCGGACGGGTGGCGTGCACCGATGCTCGTCGACTCTGCGCAGTGGTGCCGAATCATCCGAGAGGCCCGTGGGCGGGGGAGCGACCTCACCCCACCCGCGAAGGCGGCGCGGCCCTGCTGAAAGGCGACGGCACTCACGTGATGTTTCACGTGAAACGAGCACGCTTTTCACTTCAGGCCGCGGGGGCACGTGACGGTCAGTGAGCGACGCCCCTGTGAAGGCTCGCCAGCCCCCCCGGGGGGGGCAGGCCGTGGTCACGGAGGTTCTTCGTGCTCGACTCTTCCGCCTCGCCTCCGCGTTGTGTTCCCTCCCCTGGGGACCCACGCTCCTCCCCCGTACGCGACGTTTCACGTGAAACATCACCGCGCCGTGCATGGCAGATCACGCGAACCGGCGGGGATTGGCCTGCCGAGAATCGAGCGTGCGTCCCATGCGTGAGTCCGGTTGCACACCGGTCGCTGCGTGGGCACCCGACGCGACGGTTCGAGCTTGAGGGGCGCGCGGGCGCACTGAGGTTGTCGGGGGTGCTCGGGCCGCTCGCCGGTGGTGGATTCCATTGGGGCGTCAGTGCGTGAGTCATACCGGCCTTTCATCTCGGGACCAGTGCACGCTCCTGGCAGGGCGTTTCACGTGAAACGGAGCGTGCGGTGTGCTGTGCGCGTGCTGCGGCGCGCGAGAGGAGCGGCGTGGTCGCGATGTCGTGCACGCCGGGAGCGGACGGAACTCGGTCCTGCAGACCGGTGACGCGCGAATCATGGCTCCGAGGATGGATCGGGCGCGCGTCGACAGCGCCCCGTGCCCCCGTTCGTCAGCCTGTCGCTGACTCAGCGCGGTCGGGCGGCGCAGCCGTTTCACGTGAAACATCCGCTCATGCTGCAGAGCGGCACGGCTCGTGTGTGCAACCCCGACCCCTCCGCCGTCTGAGCGACGCGGCGGGGGAGTGGTGCTTCCGGATCCGCGTGCCGGTGCCCGGCGAACGTCTGTGTGGGCGCCGAAGCCGTGCGTGTGCGCTGCCCGAATGCCGAGTTGATGTGGAAACGCGCTGATCGTCCACCCCGTTTCACGCGAAACATCGGATGCACGGCACCGCCTCAACCGCCATCTCGCTCACGTGATGTGCGGGCGACGAGGCACATTGCTGATGGCGAACTCATCCGTCACGCGGCTCAGCGCGTGCCGGCCATACGCGGATAGGTGGGTACGGAGGCTTTCGCGACCGTCACGGACAAGGCCGGCGCTCCTCCGCGTGCGCTCTGACGCGTGAGGAGGAGAGTCGCGACGAGGTCACCCGTCGCGACTCATCTACGGCGGAGGGCGGGGGCGGCAGCCGGCTTCATGGGAATCGCGACAGGCATACGGCATGGAGCGTCCGCGACCGCGCGATAGGGACGGGGCTCCCTGGCCACCCAGCCGTCTGTATCGGTTGCGGTATCGGCAGCTCTGTCGCTCTGCTCCAGCACTCCGGCGTCAGGCGGGAGAAGCCAGCCTCGCGATAGCTCCGTCCCCGGACCGAAGCGCCGTCTGTGCCCCGGTCATGCGTCCAGCCCTACTGCACGAGGCCCAGCGTTTCACGTGAAACGATCCGGGACGGGTCGCGCACTGCCCGCTCCGGCCGCGCTGCCACCCGGGATGGCGCGCGGGTGTTTCACGTGAAACCAAGACGCCCACTCGCTGCCTTTCCCTCCTGGCTTCCGTGATCCGACGGGGTCAGATGCGCGGGCGGTCCCCACGGGGGCAAGGGGACAGGGGTGGTCGGAGAGTTCGCGTGAGGTGAGTGGCGGGTGCTCTGTGGCTCGGTCGCGGCAGCGGAGATGGCCGCGGCATCGCGGAGGTGACATGCGTCGAGGTCGGCGCATCGATCGCCGACGTTTCGGCCCTGTGGGTCGCAGGGCCGGCGTGATCAGGCGGGCGCGCCCGTGTCTGTTGTGCACAATGCGACGCGGTGAACCCAGGGGCGGCTGTCTCGATCGGCGCGGCCCGGCCTTCGTGCTCGCGGCGACAGGTGGCCCAGCAATCGCATCGTCCCTCGATGCGGTGCACGACCGCGGCGAGACCTCACTCAGCTCCGGTGCGCCCTCTGAGATGCCCAGAGGTGGCGCGGACGCAGTGGTTCCGTCACGTCGGCGCCGGGCCGCACCGCCGGGGGTGAGCGAGGCGACGCGACCAACGCGCGGGGGAACGGAGCCATCGCCGCGCATCACCCGCGCGCGTGCGCGGGTGGCGTCCGATATCAGCGTGCATCCGGCGACGTCGGCGGGGAGTGGGGGTGGTGTCGCGTAGGGTGGAGAGAGTGTCTCGTCGAGCGAAAACGGAAGGATGTTTCACGTGAAACAACCCGAGGATGCCGCCGACTCGGCAGCCTTCTCCCTCGATGACGCACCGCTCGCGCGGGAACTCGCCGACCTCAGCGCGCGGCGCCGCGCGCTGGAGAGCGTCGATGTGCGACTTCCCGGGAAGACCCGCATCATCACCGTCTCGAACCAGAAGGGCGGGGTCGGCAAGACCACGACCGCGGTGAATGTGGCCGCTGCACTGGCATCCGTCGGCGCTCGCGTGCTGGTGATAGACCTCGATCCGCAGGGCAACGCGTCCACGGCCCTCGGCGTCCCGCACACGGCGGACGTGCCGAGCGTCTATGACGTGCTGATCGACGATTTCCCCATCGCGGACATCGTGCAGCAGAGCCCTGAGTCCCCGAACCTCTTCTGTGCGCCGAGCACCATTCATCTCGCCGGCGCGGAGATCGAACTCGTCTCGCAGGTCGCCCGCGAGCACCGGCTGAAGACCGCCCTCGAGACCTATCTCTCAGACGTCGACCAGCCGCTCGATTTCGTCATCATCGACTGCCCGCCGTCTCTGGGGCTGCTGACCATCAACGCCTTCACCGCCGCGGATGAGGTGATGATCCCCATCCAGTGCGAGTACTACGCGCTGGAGGGACTGAGCCAGCTGCTCGGCAGCGTGCGCATGATCCAGAAGCACCTGAACCCGCGGCTGACCGTCTCGACCATCCTGCTCACGATGTACGACGGACGCACCCGGCTCGCGCAGCAGGTGGCCGAAGAGGTCCGCGCACACTTCGCCGAGCAGGTGCTCGACACCGTCATCCCACGCTCCGTGCGGGTGTCCGAGGCGCCGAGCTTCGGGCAGACGGTCATCGCCTACGATGGGCACTCCGCCGGCGCGGTGGCCTACCGGGAAGCAGCCGTGGAGATCATCCGACGCGGCGAAACACACGAGAACGAAGGAACAGCCTGATGGCGAAGAGAACTGGTCTCGGTCGAGGCATCGGGGCGCTCATCCCGACCGCGGAGTCATCGGAAGCCCGTCCGGTCGACGTCTTCTTCCCGAGTGGAGCCATGCCGTCGACGGCCTCACGGTCCGCCGCCTATGAGGCGAAGGATGCCGGTGTCACACCGAAGGGCGCGGACACCTCCGCCGCGACCACCGAGGCATCAAGGGAGGAGGCTCCGTCTGCACCCGCACCGACCGCGGCGGACGACGCGGTCGAACTCGTGGCGATCCCGGGCACCCGCCTGATCGAGATCAACCCGAGCGACATCGTCCCCAACCCGCGCCAGCCCCGCACGCACTTCGACACCGACGACCTCGCTGAGCTCGTCCACAGCGTGCGCCAGTTCGGCGTGCTGCAGCCCGTCGTCGTGCGCACCAACGCCGAGGGCAAGTACGAGCTGATCATGGGGGAGCGGCGCACCCGCGCATCCCGCGAAGCCGGCCTCACGTCGATCCCGGCGATCGTACGGGACACCGACGACGAGCACCTGCTGCGCGATGCGCTGCTGGAGAACCTCCACCGTGCGCAGCTGAACCCGCTCGAAGAGGCCTCCGCCTACCAGCAGCTGCTGGAGGACTTCGGCATCACGCAGGAGGAGCTGGCCACCCGCATCGGGCGCTCTCGTCCGCAGATCAGCAACACCATCCGTCTGCTGAAGCTGCCGGTGCCCGTGCAGCAGCGCGTCGCGGCCGGGGTGCTCAGCGCCGGTCACGCCCGCGCCGTCCTGTCGCTCGACGATGCCGACGCCATGCAGCGCCTCGCCGACAAGATCGTCAACGAGGACCTCTCGGTGCGCGCGGCGGAAGCTGCCGCCAAGAGCCTGGATGCCGGGAGATCGCGTCGCCCGGCGCCCAAGGCCGGGGCGCGCCGCGCTCACCTCGACGAGGTGGCGGAGCGCCTGGCCGATCGCCTCAACACCCGTGTCAAGATCAACATCTCCGCAAGAAAAGGCCAGGTCGTGATCGATTTCGCGACCATTCAGGACCTCAATCGCATCCTCGCCGAGATCGGGGAGACGGAGTTCGGCACGACGTGAGCCCGGTGTCTCCAGCCGAGCGTAGGCTGGATACATGACCGACTCCGACCGCTCTGTACCTCGCCGCGCCAGCGTCGAAGTGCTGCGCGCCGAGGCGGCGGACGAGCTCTCGGTGCTCATCCATGAGCGGCTGCGCGCCGGCGAGGATCCCTGGGACTTCATGGAGGACCTGCCGAGCGTCGATGAGCTGGTCGTGCTGATTCTCCGCGCTGAGAACATCGCGGCAGACGGCGGCACCCGCCCCACCGAGGCGCGCAACTACCGCGTGCTGCGCCAGATCGCGATCGACTACCCGTCGCTCACCACGGCGGTGTGGCGTCTGCTCGGCTCGGAGCCGTACCGACGGTGGGATGCCACGGTGCGCGTACAGGCATCCTGACCGCCGCGCTGCGCAGCAGAGAGCCCAGAGACGACGAAACCCCCGGTCAGAAAAAGATCCGACCGGGGGTTTCGTGTGGTGTCTCAGCCGATGTAGGCGGCGAGGTCCTGCTCGAGGGCGAACTTCGGCTTGGCGCCGATGATCGTCTTCTCGACCTCGCCCTTGCGGAAGACCTTCATCGCCGGGATCGAGGTGATCTGGTACTTCATCGCAAGATCCGGGTTCTCGTCGACGTTGAGCTTGAGGATCGTGATCTTGCCCGGGTGCTCGGACTGGATCTCGTCGAGGATCGGCGAGACCATGCGGCACGGGCCGCACCATTCCGCCCAGAAGTCGACGAGCACGGGGCCGTCGGCGTCGAGGACGTCCTGCTGCCAGTTGGACGAGGTGGTGGCCTGGGCTGTCATGATGATCTCCTTCGGAAGTCTGTCAGTGGAGGCAACGCCGGAGCGGAGGGGATTGTTCCTCAGGCGCCGACCGTGGCGGCATCCGGCAGTCCATCGATCTGCGCGACGTCGCTCTCCGGCAGGGCCGCCTCACCGCGGGCGGCGAGGTAGTGCTCCACGTCGAGGGCGGCCACCGTGCCACTGGCGGCAGCCGTGACGGCCTGGCGGTAGGTCGGGTCGATGACGTCGCCGGCGGCGAACACGCCGGGCACCGAGGTGCGCGAGGTGCGTCCGTCGACCCAGATGGTCCCCTCAGCGGTCAGCTCGAGCTTGTCGTGCACGAGGTGGGTGCGCGGGTCGTTGCCGATGGCGACGAACAGACCGTCCAGCGGCAGCTCGCGGGTGGTGCCGTCGGTGGTGGAGCGCAGCACGACGCCGTTGACGGCCTCGTCGCCGAGGATGTCGGCGACCTCGCTGTTCCAGATGAACTCGATCTTCTCGTTCGCGAAGGCGCGCTCCTGCATGATCTTCGACGCGCGCAGAGTGTCCTTGCGGTGGATGATGTACACCTTCGAGGCGAACTTCGTGAGGAAGGTCGCCTCCTCCATGGCGGAGTCGCCGCCGCCGACGACGGCGATCGTGCGCTCACGGAAGAAGAAGCCGTCGCAGGTGGCGCACCACGACACCCCGCGGCCGGAGAGACGCTCCTCGCCGGGCACGCCGAGCTTGCGGTAGGCGGACCCGGTCGCGTAGATCACGGAGTACGCCTGATGCGTCTCGCCGTTGCCCAACGTGACCGTCTTGACGTCGCCGTCCAGATCCAGCGACACGACGTCCTGGTACAGCACCTCTGCGCCGAAGCGCTCGGCCTGCTCCTGCATCTTCGCCATGAGGTCCGGGCCCATGATGGCCTCGGGGAAGCCGGGGAAGTTCTCGACCTCGGTGGTGTTCATGAGCTCGCCGCCGACTTCGACGGAGCTCGCGATGACCAGCGGCTCGAGGTTGGCGCGGGCCGCGTAGATGGCGGCGGTGTAGCCGGCGGGACCCGAACCGATGATGATGACCTGACGCACGTGTGCTGCTCCTTCGACGGCGGACGAGGGGCCGTCCGCTCCTGTCTTCAACACATGCTAACCGCGGGGCATTCCAGCCGCCCTCGGCGGCGCCGCGCGGCGCGGAGTCAGCGCTTGCCGGGCAGCACGCGGCGCACGAGGCCGAGGGCCACCTGCAGCTCGGGCGCCCGCAGCAGGGCGAGCATGCCCACGTAGACCGCGGCGACGACGGCGCCGATGAGCATGGTCCCGAGGGCGCCCTGGAGCTTGTCGGCGACCATCCAGCTGTCCTGCGCGCCGACGGCGAAGTAGACCAGCCAGCCGGCCGCGCCTGCGGGGACGGCCGCGAGCACGAACCTGCCGAGCGCGGGCAGCCAGCTCCCCGCTGCGAGTCGGCCGATCTTGCGTCGCAGCAGCGCCGCCGCCATGACGAGGGCGACGGTGAGGGCGATCGACTGTCCGAGCGCGATGCCCGCCGCCGTGAGCCCGGCGGGCAGGGTGGATGCCAGCAGCGCCGTGACGGCGACGATGACGGCCTGCACGAGCGAGAAGACGAAGGGCGTGCGGGTGTCGCCGAGGGCGTAGAACGACCGCTGGATGGTGAACAGCACCGCGATGGGGATGAGTCCCACGAGGTAGCCGCCGAGCACCAGGGCGCCTTCGACGGCGGTGGGGGCGTCGTTGGTGAAGATCCGGGAGACGGGCACAGCGGCGGCCGCGATCGCGGCGGCGGCGCCGACGATGAGCACGCCGATCGAGCGGATGCTGGTGTCGATGTCGCGCCGCATGTCGTCGATGCGGCCGTCGGCGGCGTGCTCGCTCAGTTGCGTGAAGTAGGGGATGCCGATCGAGAGCACGATGATCGAGTACGGCAGCATGAAGATGAGGTTCGCGTTGCCGGTGACCATGTTCGCGGCGGCAGCTTCGCGCGAGGCGACCGACAGCACTGCGGACTGCACGAGGGCGCTCAGCTGCCCGACGAGCACCATGAGGAACGTCCAGCTGGCGAGGCGCCCGATGACCCCGAGGCCCATGCCGCGCCAGTGGAAGTGGGGCCGCAGGTGCAGGCCGGTGCGGCGCCAGAACAGCAGCAGGACGACCGCCTGCAGCACGATGCCGAGCGTCGCGGTGCCGGCGATGAGCGCGATCATCGCGGCATCCCAGCCCTCGATGGAGTTCGTCGTGCCGTAGAGCAGGATGAAGGCGCCGAAGCCGATGATCGACACGATGTTGTTGATCACCGGGGACCACGTGTACGGGCCGAAGACGCGCCGCGCGTTGAGGGTCTCACCCAGCAGCGCATAGAGGCCGTAGAAGAAGATCTGCGGCAGGCACCAGTAGGCGAAGACCGTGGCGAGGGCGTGCTGCTCGGGTGCGAAGCCACCGCCGTAGAGCGAGACCAGCAGCGGCGCGCACGCGACCGCGATCACGGTGATCGCCAGCAGCACCACCGCACCCAAGGTGATCAGCTTCGAGATGAACGCCTCGCCGCCGTCGTCGCTGCGGCCCGCGGCGACGATCTGCGGCACGATGACGCCGGTGAGGATGCCCATCGAGACGATGAGGAAGATCGCGTTGGGGAGTTGGTTCGCCACCACGAAGGCATCGCCTGCCATCGCAGTGCCGATCGCCGTGACGAGCACGATCTGTCGCAGCAGCCCCGTCACCCGCGAGACGAGCGTTCCGGCGCCGATCATGACGCTCGCCCGGCCGATGCTCATGAGGCTCCGCTCTGCGGGTCGTCGCCCGCCGTCTTCGATACGTCGGCGGCATCCATGTCTGCCGTGGCATCCTTCTCGACGTCGTCCTCCGCCGCCCCCGCACGCCGCCGTCGCACGGTGCGGATGAGGCCGATCGTGAGCAGCCCGCCCACGACGGTGACGAGGGCGCCGATGCCGATGATCTCCCAGTCCGCTCGCACCATCACGGTGGCGTTCTGCGGCTGGCCGATGGGGACGCCGGTGGGGGAGAGCAGCTCGAACCGGATGTCGACCTCGCCGTTTCCGACGTGTGCCTCCACCGGGATCTCCACGCGGGTGTTGCTGTTGGGCTCCGCCTGCACGGGGGTTCCTCGCTGCACGAGGATTCTGGCGTCTCCCGGCTGCGCGATGAGCATCACATCCACCGGCCACGGCAGGCTGTTGCGCACCCAGATGCGCAGCGGCACGTTCTTGCCCACGAGGTTGATGTCGGTCAGCTGCGGGATGCTGACGGCGCCCAGGGTGGCGGCGGTCGCCTCGCGGTGCGCGACGAGGGCCTGCCGCCACGCTTCCGCGTCGGACAGCCAGCCACCGCCGAGCAGCTGCAGCACTTCGGCCCGCTCCGGAGCCGTGAGCACCGTGGCATCGGTCAGCACGGTGGAGAACGCGACGAGCGACGCCTCTTCGGCCTGCAGCTCGGTCACCGCTGCCACGCGAGCCTCGTCGGCCGTCGCCTCTGCGATGCTCACGGCCGTCGGTTCGGCGGCGACGAGCGCGTCGAGGCGGACAGGGGTCGCCCCCGGGGCCGCACCCACCGTGGCCAGTGCCGTGGACAGCCCCACGCGGGAGCGACCGTCGGCGCGGTCGAGGGTGACGAGCAGAGGCTTTCCGCCCGTCTCACGCAGTGCGAACGACAGGTGCGCCGTGGCCTCGGCCAACGCGGCACCGCGCAGGGTGGTCTCGTCGCGGAGCGAGGCGGCGCGCAGGGCGGCGGAGATCGCCGAGTCGTAGACGAGCACGGATGCCGCTCCGGCGCTGCCGCGGGCCGGCACCGTGGCGGTGCGCGCCCCCTGCGCGGTCGTGGCCGACGGGACGAGCGTGAGGCTCGCGGTGTCGTCGGCGTCGCCGCGGAGGGCTCCCAGCGCGTCGACGACGCCCGCCCCGGCGGTGCCGCCGAAGGGCCAGAACACGTTGTCGCGCGTCGCGTCGACCGACAGCAGTTCCTCGAGCGTCGGATACACCGGCTGTCCGGGCTCGGGTTCGGGGGTCGGTGTGGGCTCGGGCGTCGGAGTGGGGGTGGGCGTGGGGGTGGCCGTCTCCTCGGGGGAAGCGGCCGCTCCCGGCGTCGTCGCTCCGGGGGAGACGCGCGCGGGCGCGGGGACCACCGCCTCGGTGGGGGTGGGCGTGGGAGTCGGTGTCGGCGTCTGGCCAGGAGTGGCAGCCGGCACGAAGTCCGCCGCGGCCAGGTAGGGCTGCAGTGTGGTGGGCTGCAGGGGCGCGGGCAGGCCGGCGTCGAGTTGGGCGGCGATGTCCGCGTCGCCGAACTGCAGGGCGAACCGGTCGTTGGGCAGCTCCTCGAGCCGCTGCAGCCACCGCGTCACCGCGGGGGGAGCGCTGGAACCGAGGGCACGCACCGCGGCGGGCACGGCGGGGTCGATCGCGAGGATGGCGCTGCTGCCGGCGACCGCCTCGAGCTGAGCGGTCAGTTCGCCGTCGGGTGCGGTGAGGGCGAGCAGGTCATCGGCCGTGAGCAGCCCGCTTTCGGTCGCCGGCGCGGTGATGGGCACCACCACGCCCACACCGGCGCCGCCGGCGGCGTCGTCGGGCACGACCATGACGCTCGTGGACACCAGGGTTCCCGTCGCGTTCGTCGCGGTGGCCCGCAGCGGGTACACGCCGGGGGCCCGGCCGGCCAGTTGCGGATCGTCGGCGGCGACGAGGATGCCGGTGGTGCCGCGGCCGCCGGCATCCACCGGATCGGAGACGGCCGAGCCGACGGCGGTCAGGTCGTAGCCGCTGCCGTCGCCGCCCAGCCACGACGCCAGCGCCGCACGGTCCGCCAGCGGCGTCGCGCCGAGCTCCAGGCCGATGTCGGCGGGCGGGGTGTCGAGGGGGCTCTCGTTCGAGATGGTCACCGACACCGAGAGCGCGTCACCGGGCCGCACGACCCCGTTGCCCACCGGTGACAGGGTCAGGTGCAGCGCAGCGGTGCCGCGCGTCTCATCCGAATCCTCCGTCGTCGCGCCGGCGGTGAGCCCGGGCGCCAGCGTCAGCACGACCAGCAGCGCGGTCAGCAGTGCGGCATGCCACGGGCGGCGCGATGCGGAGATGTCGGTCATGGCGGGTTTCGGTTCGGGTGCGATTCATGACCGCACGATCAGCCGATTCTAGGCCGGGAGCCCTCCGAGCTTCCCGAACGGCGGGGCGATCCGCCCGAAGCAGGGTTGAATGAAGGGATGCCCTGCACTCCGGATCCCGCCCTCTGCCGCGCTCTCGGCACCGACCTCGCCACCGCGGGGTTCACCGCCGACGCACTGCGCGACGCCTGGGGCGAGGCCGCCGACGGGGCCATCGCCCGTGGGTTGCGGCTGCCGGCCGAACGGGCGCTCGCGGGCCGGTCCGACGCGCTCGCGGTGCTGGCCCGGCTGCTCGTCCTCGGGCTGCGTCAGCCGGTGGCGGTCGTCGACGCGGCGCTGCCGCAGACGGGCGCAGCCGGCCTGGTCGCTCTCGGACTGGCGATGACGGATGCCGGTGACGTCGTGCCCCGCGCGGTGATCAGGCCGCAGGAGTTCGGCGACGACGCCGGCGATGCCCACTGGTGGATCGCGAGCGATCTCGACGAGGCGGCACTGGGCGGACCGCTCCCTGAGGACCACGTGCTGGGAGTGGGCGGGGCGTCGCTGACGCTCGCTGGCCTGCAGCTGCCCGGCCACGTCGGCCGCGTGCTCGACATCGGCACCGGCTGCGGCATCCAGGCGCTGCGCGCGCGACGCGACGCCGACCTCGTCGTGGCGACGGATGTGTCGCAACGGGCGCTGCACTTCACCCGCCTGAACTCCCTGGTGAACGGGTTCGACGGCATCGAGGAGCGGCGGGGGAGCCTGTTCGAGCCGGTTGCGGGCGAGCAGTTCGACCGGGTCGTGTCCAATCCGCCGTTCGTCATCACGCCGCGCAGCGAGGGGGTGCCCGCATACGAGTACCGCGACGGCGGGCTCGTCGGCGACGCCCTCGTGGCCGAGGTCGTCAGTGGCGTGGGTGCGCACCTCGCGCCCGGTGGGGTCGCCCAGCTGCTGGGCAACTGGGAGTACCGCGACGGAGAAGACGGGCTGGACCGGGTGCGGCAGTGGGTCGCGGCATCCGCCGTGCCGCTGGATGCCTGGGTTCTCGAGCGCGAGGTGCTCGACCCGCTCGCCTACGCGGAGCTGTGGACCCGCGACGGCGGCACGCCTCCCGGCTCGCCCGACGCGCAGCGCCTGCTGGGGGCGTGGCTCGACGACTTCGCCGAGCGGGGCGTCACGGCGGTGGGCTTCGGGTACGTCCTGCTGCGGCGGGCGGGGGGCTCGGCACCCACGCTCGCGCGCTATGAGCGCGTGACGCAGCCGGTCGGCGGGGCGCTGGGCCCGCACCTCACGGCGGCGCTGGCCGTCCACGACCGCCTGGCCGGGCTGGACGACGCCGCGCTGGCGGCGTGTGTGCTGCAGGTCGCCCCCGACGTCACGGAGGCACGGCACCACCTGCCCGGTGCGGAGGACCCCAGCGTCATCGAGCTGCGCCAGGGTGGCGCCTTCGCGCGCGTGCTCGAGGTCGACCCGGCGCTGGCCGGTCTCGTGGGCGCCTGCGACGGCGACCTGCCGGTCGGAGTGCTCGTCGACGCGATCGCGCAGCTGCTCGAGGTGGATGCCGCCGAATTGCGCGCCGACCTTCTCCCTCGCGTGCGTGAGTTGCTGTTCACACAGTTCCTGCAGTTCGCCTGAGCGGTTGTCGAGACGTGCGCGCAGGACCGCTCGGTAGGCTCGAACCCATGCTCAACATGGCCGAGGGCCTCGCCCGCATCGGCGCGCTCGCCGCGTCGCCGGTCGTCGACACCCTCGCGCGGGCCTTCGCCGCTGCCGGTTTCGAGCTGGCGCTGGTGGGCGGGCCGGTGCGCGACGCGCTGCTGGGACGGTCGACCAACGACCTCGACTTCACCACGAACGCCCGCCCCGACGACATCCTGCGCATCGTCACGCCCGTCTCGACGGCGCAGTGGGACATCGGCCGGGAGTTCGGCACCATCGGCGCGCGCGTGCGCGGTGAGCAGGTGGAGATCACCACGTACCGTGCCGACGAGTACGACGGCACCACGCGCAAGCCCGTCGTCGCGTTCGGGGACGACCTCGAAGGCGACCTGTCGCGGCGCGACTTCACCGTCAACGCGATGGCGCTGCGCCTTCCCGGGCCGACCCTCGTCGACCCGTCGGGGGGCGTGGAAGATCTCGTCACCGGCATCCTGCGCACCCCCATCGACCCCGCGGTGAGCTTCGGCGACGACCCGCTGCGCATGCTGCGCGCCGCGCGCTTCAGCGCCCAGCTCGGGTTCGACGTCGAGCCGGCGACCGTGGCGGCGATGACCGAGCGCGCCGACACGCTGTCGATCGTGAGCCCCGAGCGCATCCAGGGCGAGTTCGTGAAGCTCCTGCAGGCCGACGACCCGGTGCGCGGCATCCGCCTGCTCGTCGAGACCGGGCTGATGGAGAAGTTCCTCCCCGAGGTGCCCGCGCTGCGGCTCGAGGTGGACGAGCACCATCACCACAAGGACGTCTACGAGCACTCACTCACCGTGCTGCGCCAGGCCATCGAGCTCGAGGGCGAGCGCACGCCGGATGCCGCACCCGACGTGCCGCTGCGCGTGGCCGCCTTGCTGCACGACATCGGCAAGCCCGCCACGCGGCGCCTCGAACCCGGCGGCGGGGTGACCTTCCACCACCACGACATCAAGGGCGCGCGTCTGGCCCGCAAGCGGCTGCAGGCGCTGCGCTTCGACTCCGACACCATCGGCGCCGTGACGCGGCTGATCGAGCTGCACCTGCGGTTCTTCGGCTACTCCGAGGGCGCGTGGACCGACTCCGCGGTGCGGCGGTACGTGCGGGATGCCGGCGACGAGCTCGACCGGCTGCACATCCTCACCCGCGCCGACGTCACCACCCGCAACAAGCGCAAGGCCGCGCGGCTGCGCTCGGCGTACGACGACATCGAGCGTCGCATCGCCGAGCTCGCCGAGCAGGAGCAGCTGCAGTCGATGCGCCCGGCGCTCGACGGCAACCGGATCCAGGAGATCCTCGGCATCCCGCCCGGGCCCGTCGTCGGCGAGGCGTACCGGTTCCTGCTGGACGTGCGCCTCGACGAGGGCGTCGTCGACGAGGCCGAGGCCGAGCAGCGCCTGCGCGCCTGGTGGGCCGCCCGCGGCTGACCCGCGCTCCCGGCGCCCGCCCGGCGGCCCGCCGCCGGCCCGCGCGCCGGTCCGCCGCCGGCCCAGAACCGTGAGACTGCACCTGGCGGGTGAGACCGCGGTCGTCACCCACAGTCTCAGTCGGCAGATGCGGTCTCAGCGAACGGGCGGGCCGCCGGCGGCGGCTCACGCGGGGCGCACGACACAGCCCTCGACCGGCCGTCACGGCGCACCTACACTGATCGGCACCAGCTCCCTCACCGATGATCGGAGCGCGCATGTCGTCGTGGTCTACGCGCCGCGAGGTCTCACCCGCGACCTCCCGCCTCATCGTCGAACGCGCGCACGAGGAGCTGCTCGCCGGGAACCTCTCCGACCCGCGTCTCGCCGATGTGCGCCCTCTCGTGCGAGAGTCCTGGCGTCGCTCGCTGGCATCCGCGGTGGGAGCCGAGCAGCTGCCCCGCCTCGATCTCTCCGACGCCGAACTGGACGTATACCGTCGTGGGCATCCTCTCGCCGGCGTGATGCAGATGGTGCGCTCGCTCCTGCTCCCCGGCTCGCCCGACGAGGCGGGCGTCGTCGTCGCCGTCGGCGACGCGGCCGGCCGCCTGCTCTGGGTCGAAGGCGACCGCGGCGTGCGCACGCTCACCGGCGACATGGGCTTCATCGCCGGCGCCAACTGGTCGGAGGATGCCGTCGGCACCTCGGCGCCGGGCACCGCCCTGGCCCTCGACGCGCACGTGCAGATCCGCGAGGCGGAGCACTTCAACCGGTTCGTGCAGCCCTGGTCGTGCACTGCCGCGCCCGTGCACGACCCCGAGACGCGCCGTCTGCTGGGCGTGATCGACGTGACCGGCCGCGCCGAGGCCGCGACGCCCCAGGCACAGCTGCTGGTCGATGCGACGGCTCGCGCGATCGAGGGGGAGCTGATGGTCGCCCGCCTGCGGGCCCGCGCCGAGGCTCCCCGGCGGCGCCCTCCACGACCGCGTGCGACGACCCGCGCCACCCTGCGGGTGCTCGGTCGAGACCGTGCGCTGCTGGAAGCGGGCGCCGACGGCACCCAGACCGTCGTCGAGCTGAGCGCCCGCCACGCCGAGATCCTGCTCATGCTCGCCAGCCATCGCGAAGGGCTCACGGCGGAGGCCCTCAGCGAGCTCGTCTACGGAATGCCGTCGACGGAGACGCTGCGACCCGAGATGGTGCGCCTGCGCCGGGTGCTCGAGCGCATCGCGCCGCACCTCGTCCCGGCATCCCGCCCCTATCGTCTGCCCGCGCCGCTGGAGACGGACGTGCAGCACGTGGTGTCGCTGCTCGACCGCGGAGCGCACCGCGTCGCGCTGTCGGCGTATCCGGGTCCCGTCCTGCCCGACTCGGTCGCCCCGGGCGTCGAGGCGCTCCGTGACTCGCTGCGTGCCACGCTGCGCGAGTCGCTGGTGGGCGAGGCGAGCGTGGATGTGCTGCTGGCCTTCGCCGACACGGCCGAGGGGGAGCACGACGTCGAGCTGCTGCGGCTGTGCCTCGCGATGCTGCCGCCGCGCTCGCCGCGCCGCTCGGCTGTCGTCGCCCGCCTCGCCGTTCTCGAGGCGTGAGCGCGCGCAACCCGATGCAACGTCGTCGGGCGTAGCGTGCCCGGCAGCAGCAGGGTCGTCGCGCCCGCGCAGCACACCACCCATGGACAGTCGAAGGAGACAGACATGACGATCGTCGAAGAGGGCGTCTCGAGCGTCTACGCCGCACCCGGTGAGCACGGCTCGCTGGCCGAGTACCGCTCCCGCTACGGGCACTACATCGGGGGCGAGTGGGTCGACCCGATCAAGGGGGAGTACTTCGAGGACATCACCCCGGTGACGGGGAAGCCCTTCACCGAGGTCGCCCGCGGCACCGTCGAGGACATCGACCGTGCCGTCGACGTCGCCTGGAAGGCGTTCGCCGACTGGCGTCGCACCAGCCCCGCCGAGCGGGCGATCATCCTCAACAAGATCGCCGACCGCATCGAGGAGAACCTCGAGAGGATCGCGGTCGCCGAGACGTGGGAGAACGGCAAGCCGATCCGCGAGACGCTCGCCGCCGACATCCCGCTCGCCGTGGATCACTTCCGCTACTTCGCCGGGGTGCTGCGCGCGCAGGAGGGCTCGCTCAGCCAGCTCGACGAGAACACCGTGGCGTACCACTTCCAGGAGCCCCTGGGCGTGGTCGGGCAGATCATCCCGTGGAACTTCCCCATCCTCATGGCCACGTGGAAGCTTGCCCCCGCCCTGGCCGCGGGCAATTGCGTGGTGCTGAAGCCGGCCGAGCAGACGCCGGCATCCATCCTGTTCCTCTTCGAGATCATCGGCGACCTGCTGCCGGCGGGCGTCGTGAACATCGTCAACGGGTTCGGCATCGAGGCCGGTGCGCCGCTGGCGTCGCACAAGCGCATTCGCAAGATCGCGTTCACCGGCGAGACCACGACCGGCCGGCTCATCATGCAGTACGCGTCGCAGAACCTCATCCCCGTGACGCTCGAGCTCGGTGGCAAGAGCCCGAACATCTTCTTCGAGGATGTCGCGCGCGTGACCGACGACCCGTACTACGACAAGGCACTCGAGGGTTTCACGATGTTCGCGCTCAACCAGGGCGAGGTCTGCACCTGCCCGTCACGCGCGCTCATCCAGCGGTCGATCTACGACTCGTTCCTCGCTGACGGCCTCGAGCGCGTCGCGAAGGTGCGGCAGGGGAACCCCCTCGACCCCGAGACGATGATCGGCGCGCAGGCCTCGAACGACCAGCTCGAGAAGATCCTGTCGTACATCGACATCGGCACGCAGGGCGGAGCGAAGCTGCTCACCGGCGGGGAGCGCGTCGACCTCGGCGGCGACCTCACGGGCGGCTACTACGTCGCGCCGACCGTGTTCGAGGGCAGCAACGACATGCGCATCTTCCAGGAGGAGATCTTCGGGCCGGTGCTCTCGGTGACGAGCTTCGACGACTTCGACGACGGCATCTCGATCGCCAACGACTCCCTCTACGGTCTGGGGGCCGGGGTGTGGAGCCGCACGGGCGACATCGCCTACCGGGCGGGGCGGGCCATCGAGGCCGGCCGGGTGTGGACCAACACCTACCACCAGTACCCGGCGCACGCCGCATTCGGCGGGTACAAGCAGTCGGGCATCGGGCGGGAGAACCACCTGAAGATGCTGGACCACTACCAGCAGACCAAGAACCTGCTGGTGTCCTACGCCGAAGGCCCGATGGGCTTCTTCTGAGATGGAGACCACGTTCAGCAGGGTGGCCGTGACGGATGCCGCGGCCGCCCTGCTGCGCGACCTGACGGCGCAGCACGGGCCGCTGATGTTCCATCAGTCGGGCGGATGCTGCGACGGCAGCGCGCCGATGTGCTTTCCGGTCGGGATGTTCCTCACCGGGCCGAGCGATGTGCACCTCGCCTCGCTCGAGGTCGGACGGGACGACCCGATCGAGGTGTTCATCTCCGAGGCGCAGTTCGAGTACTGGAAGTACACCCACCTGACCATCGACGTGGTGCCGGGTCGGGGCGCGGGGTTCTCGGTCGAATCCCCGACAGGGATGCGGTTCATCGTGCGCTCCCGCATGCTCACCGGCCCCGAGCTCGCCCACTTCGGCCTCGCCCCGGCGTAGTCCGTCAGCCGGTGCCGACGCCGGTGCCGACGCCGTGAGACTGCATCTGGCGACTGAGACAGCGGTTGTCACCCACGGTCTCACCCGCCGGATGCAGTCTCAGCGATCGGGCAGCGGGCGCGGAGCGCGAACGGCTACGGGAGGTCCAGCAGCCACGTGAGCGCCAGCGCCGCGAGGACCAGCCCGGAGATCAGCCACGGGAAGCGCGTCGCGAGGCGGCGGCCCTCCGGGGCCACCCCGCGAGGGGGGCGCCGCAGCCCCGGGGGTGAGGTCACGGGCCGGGATGCCGCGGTCCTGTCGCCGCGCGCGCCGGCGTATGCCGCGCGCCCGCCGCCGCTGCGCCCGCCGCCGCCGCCGACGACCAGCCGCTCATCACGCCAACGCTCCCACTGCCCGAGCTTGTCGAGCACGGCGTCGACCGCCCCGAAGAGCCACTCCCAGGTGGCCGGGTCGGTCGTGCTCACCTTGCGCTTGGTGTACATGAGCAGCCAGTCATCCACGATCTCGACGTCGAGTTCTGCCGCGTTGTCGATGAACCTCGCCATGACGTCGGGGGTGAACAGGTACAGGGCGTCCCGCTCGTACCCCTCGGGGCAGTAGAGCGCGAAGTAGCGGTCGAAGTCGCCCTCGAGGCTGAGCCGCTGCTCCTTCTTGTACAACGTGGGCAGGTTGGAGCCGAACAGGCTGTTGTTGCCGGTCGCATCCAGCACGATGTGGGGGAGCCGGTTGTCGATCTTCACCGCGACGTACCCCCAGCGGTGGGTCCGGCGATGCTTGCCGGAGCCGGTCGTGTAGACGTAGTTCGCGAACTCGACACGGCGCGGCCTCTCGGCGCGCACCACGTCGAAGCTCTCGCGGTAGGAGCCGACCCCGAAGATCATCCCCGGCAGCGCCGTGCTGCGCACCTGCGGCAGGTAGCGCATCCCGTTCGCACGGGCGAAGCGGTCGAGCCGGTACCGACGCGTGGCCGCACGCGACTGCGAGATGAGCACCGAGACCAGGTAGGCCAGGCCTCCGGCCAGGAGCACCATGACGAAGGGGCCGAGTTCGGACAGGGCAGAGAGGCCCGAGGCGAGCGATCGCGCATCGGACAGCGTCCCGATCACCATCATGCCCGCGGAGAACACCACGACCAGCACGACGGCGACGATGCTCGACACCACCGCGTTCTCGGCGCGGCCCGACGCGCGCAGCTCTCTCGCGAACGCACGCACGTCAGCGCGTTTCACGCGCTCGGTCAAGGCTCCCGGGTCGAAGGGCGTGGATGCCGTCGGGTCGCTCATGCGGCCGGGCACCGGGTCAGCGACTCAGCAGGCCGAACAGGCCGAACATGCCGGTCTGCATACCCAGCCACAGCACCAGGAACACCCCGGCCACGATGATGGCGCCCCACGGCACGCGCTGTTGCAGGCGCCGTCCCTGCTGCGCGACCCCGGCCGGCGGGCGCAGGGACTCGGTCGGCGGAGTGAACGGCAGGGTCTCGGCCCCGCCGACGGCGGCCTGGGCCGCGGGCGCCGCCCCCGCCGGGGTGGGTGCCGCAGCGGCCGGCAGCGACGCCGCGGTCGCCAGCCGGTCGTCGCGCCAGCGCTCCCACTGGGCCAGCTTGTCGAGCATCGCGCCCACGACAGAGAACAGCCACGCCCACATGCGGGGGTCGAGCGTGCAGAAGTCACGCCGGGCGTAGAGGAAGAGCCAGTCGTCGACGATCTCGACGTCGAGCTCCGCGGCGCTGTCGATGAGCCGCGCCATGATGTCGGGCGTGAACAGGTAGAGCGCGTCCCGCTCGTAGCCCTGCGGGCAGTAGAGCCGGAAGTAGCGGTCGAAGTCGCCCTCCAGGCTGAGCAGCTGATCCTTGTCGAAGCTGGCGGGCAGGTTCGAGCCGAACAGGCCGTTGTTGCCGACGGCATCCAGCACGATGTGCGGCAGCGGGGTCGACAGCTTGATGGCGATGTAGCCCCAGCGGTGGGTGGTGCTGTTCTTGCCCGACCCGGTCGTGTACCGGTAGTTCGCGAACTCCACGAAGCGCGGGTGCTCCCCCCGCACCAGGTCGGACGCCACCCGGCTGCGTCCCTGGTGGAAGATCATCCCGGGCAGGGGCGGGGTCTTGAGCTCCGGATGCCAGGTCATGCCGTTGGCGGCGGCGAAGCGGTCGAGGCGGTAGGCGCGCTCTCCCTGCCCGCGCAGGGAGCGCACCACCACCACGGCGACCACGGCGGCGACGACCACGATGAACAGCACCGGCACGAAGGCGAGGAGCCCGAACACTCCGCCCCCGACAGAGGCGAAGCCGACGAACATGCTGCCCATCGAGCCGACGATGCTGAACCCGAACACACCCACGACGACGAGGGCGGCGATCGTCTGGACGTTCGGGCTCCCCGATATCCGACCGGTCGCCGAGAGGTGCCGCCTGTGCGCCGCGATCGCCCCACGGTCAGCCGGATCCGTGAGGGGGCGGGGATCGAATCGCGCGCTCATCGCGGGATTCTCCGGTTCGCGTCGTCGGCGGTGCGCTGCATGCCGTCACGCTACCGGGAACCGCGGATTGTCGAGGACGCGCCCCCGTCCGCTAGACTGTCGTGGTTGCCCGTCTGTCGCGCCCCTGTGCGTGTGAGAACGGGCACGTGCACACACCCTCCTGCTTCCGGGAAATGCCCGGGAGCCGTTCTAGTCCGAAGGAGGTGGGTCAGTGACGCACATCCACCAGTACGAACTGATGGTGATCCTCAACCCCGAGATCGACGAGCGCCTTGTCGCCACGAACCTTGAGAAGTTCCTCAAGGTCATCACCAACGGTGGTGGCACTGTCGACAACGTCGACATCTGGGGTCGCCGCCGTCTCGCATACGAGATCCAGAAGAAGACCGAGGGCGTCTACGCCGTCGTCAACTTCACCGCGACCAGCGAGTCCGCGCAGGAGCTCGACCGTCAGCTGAAGCTGAACGAGCAGATCATGCGCACCAAGATCCTCCGCGCTGAAGAGGCCATGGCCATGGTCGCCGCCGAGAAGGAGCGTTCCGACGCGAAGGCCGCCCGCAAGGCTGCCGCGCCCGCGAAGGCTGCGAAGGCGTAACGACGATGGCCGGCGAGACGATCATCACCGTTGTGGGAAACCTCACGGCAGACCCCGAGCTGCGTTACACGCAGAGCGGGCTGCCCGTCGCGAACTTCACGATCGCGTCGACGCCGCGCACCTTCGACCGTCAGGCCAACGAGTGGAAGGACGGCGAAGCGCTGTTCCTCCGCGCGAGTGTCTGGCGGGATTTCGCCGAGCACGTGGCCGGTTCCCTCACCAAGGGCATGCGGGTCATCGCGACCGGCCGGCTCAAGCAGCGGTCCTACCAGGACCGTGAGGGCCAGAACCGGGTCTCCATCGAACTCGAGGTCGACGAGATCGGTCCCTCGCTGCGATACGCCACCGCTCAGGTGACGCGCACCAGCAGCAGCGGTGGTGGCGGAAACGCCGGCGGCGGCGGTGGCGGGCAGCAGTCCCGCCCCCAGGTCGCCGACGAGCCGTGGGCCACGCCGGGTTCGGCGAGCCCCGACGCCTGGAGCGCCCCCGGCGCTTACGGCGACGACACTCCGTTCTGATCTCTCGGATCAACCAACTCTCTCTAAGGAAAAACCATGGCTGGAAAGTCGAGCGGCGACCGCCGCAAGCCGCGGAAGGGCGCGAAGAACGCTGCTCCCGCGAAGGCGATCCGTGTCGGCGTCATTGATTACAAGGACGTCGCCACTCTTCGCAAGTTCATCTCGGAGCGTGGGAAGATCCGCGCCCGCCGTATCACCGGTGTCTCGGTGCAGGAGCAGCGTCTGATCGCCAAGGCGATCAAGAACGCCCGTGAAATGGCGCTCCTGCCTTACGCCGGCGCTGGCCGTTAAGGGGTCCCGACATGGCAAAGCTGATTCTCACGAATGAGGTCGCCGGGCTCGGAAGCGCCGGCGACGTGATCGAGGTCAAGAACGGGTTCGCCCGCAACTACCTCATCCCCCAGGGCTTCGCAGTGGCGTGGACCCGCGGTGGCGAGAAGCAGGTGGCGTCCATCCGCGCCGCCCGCGAGTCGCGCGCGATCCACGACCACGAAGAGGCCGTGGCCCTGAAGAACTCGCTCGAGTCGACCAAGGTTCGTCTGGCCGTCAAGGCCGGCAACGAGGGTCGCCTCTTCGGTTCGGTCAAGACCGGTGACGTCGCGGACGCGGTCAAGGCCGCCGGTCTGGGCGACCTGGACAAGCGCAAGATCCACATCACCTCGCCGATCAAGGCTGTGGGCGAGCACGAGGCGACGATCCGCCTGCGTGACGACCTCACCGCCGTGATCACCCTGCAGGTGGTCGCCGCCAAGTAAGGGCGGTGAAGCGCCCCCTGGGGCGTGTGAACGACACGGATGCCGTGGACCTCAGGTCCGCGGCATCCGTCGTTTCACCGGGTGGCGGGATCCTCCGAACTGTGCATAACGTACGGCTCCGTCCCCAACCTTCAACATCCACTTCAACCACAATCCCATCCACAGGCTGTGGAGGAATTATTCCCTGGTCGTCCCGGAAAACGCATCTGTGCTTTTTGCGGATCCCGGGCGTTTTCCACAGGGATTGTGCACAGGGTGGGCGGCGTTTCGCGCAGACTCTCCACAGAGTTATCCACAGGCTTGGTTGCAGGTGTCGGTGGCCGTGTCTAGCGTGAGATCGTCCCACCCCGACAGACCCGAATCGACGGAGGTACGCACGCGTGTCGATCGCTGACATCTCCGACGAACGGCTCGGCGGCCGCCGTGACAACGAGCGCACCCCGCCGCACGACATCCTCGCGGAGCAGAGCGCGCTGGGGGGCATGCTGCTGTCGAAGGATGCCGTCGCCGACGTCATCGAGACCCTCCGCGGCGCCGACTTCTACGTGCCCAAGCACGAGCTCATCTTCGAGGCGATCCTCAGCCTGTATTCCCACGGTGAGCCCACCGATGTCGTGGCGGTCACCGACGAGCTGATCAAGACCGGCGAGCTCCAGCGCGCCGGCGGTGCCGACTACCTGCACTCTCTGACCTCGATCGTGCCGACGGCCGCCAACGCCGGCTACTACGCCTCGATCGTCTCCGAGCGGGCGCTGCTGCGCCGACTCGTCGAAGCCGGCACCCGCATCGTGCAGATGGGCTACTCCGGCCAGGGCGAGGCCGTCGAGCTGGTCAACAACGCGCAGGCCGAGATCTACGCGGTCACCGGTGCCGAAGCCGCCGAGGACTACGTGCCTCTCGAGACGGCCGTCACCTCGGCCATCGATGAGATCGAGGCCGCGCGAGGTCGCGACGGGTCGATGACCGGCATCCCCACGGGGTTCGCGCAGCTCGACGAGCTCACCAACGGTCTGCACGGTGGCCAGATGATCGTCGTCGCCGCCCGTCCCGCCATGGGAAAGTCCACGCTCGCGCTCGACTTCGCCCGCTCCGCGGCGATCAAGCACAACATGCCCACGATCTTCTTCTCGCTCGAAATGGGGCGCAGCGAGATCGCCATGCGTCTCATGAGCGCCGAGGGGGCCGTGCCGCTGCAGAACATGCGCAAGGGCACCTTGGATTCCCGTGACTGGACCACCATCGCCGCCACCCGCGGCCGCATCAACGACGCGCCGCTCTACATCGACGACAGCCCCAACATGACGCTGGTCGAGATCCGCGCCAAGTGCCGTCGCCTCAAGCAGCGCGTCGGCCTGCGCATGGTGATCATCGACTACCTGCAGCTGATGACCAGCGGCAAGAAGGTCGAGTCGCGCCAGCAGGAGGTCAGCGAGTTCTCGCGTGCGCTCAAGCTGCTCGCCAAGGAGCTGCAGGTGCCCGTGATCGCGCTGTCGCAGCTGAACCGTGGTTCGGAGCAGCGCACCGACAAGCGCCCGCAGGTCAGCGACCTGCGCGAGTCCGGCTCGATCGAGCAGGACGCCGACATGGTCATGCTGCTGCACCGCGATTCGGTGTACGACAAGGACACCCGCCCCGGCGAGGCCGACCTCATCGTCGCGAAGCACCGTAACGGCCCGACCGCGACGATCGAGATCGCCTTCCAGGGTCACTTTTCCCGCTTCACCGACATGGCGCCGGTGTAGCGGACGGCGCTTGCTGTAGGTTTTTTTTGAAATTGTCCATTTCGCGGGTGAAATGTCCACGCGATGTCCATATGGACATTTCGGGTAGTTGAGTCGCGTTGCGGTTCCACGCCGAGATAGCAGCGTCCCGAGCGTGGTTTGCGAGCACTTCCCATTTGCGCTGGTTCAGTGGGTGCCAGCCGCCCAGGTGAACTCAACGATGAGCGCGTGTGTGCGTTCAGGGTCCCGTCGTCGGGAATCGAAGCGGACGGGTCAAACGCGCACCGCTCGGCACGTCGACTTCCTTGCGCATCAGTCAGCTTCTTCCGCGCGAATGGCGACCGGTTTCCGCGCACCGCAGACACCGCAAGCCAATCGTCATGAAACGTAGCCTGCGAGGAACGGGATTAAAGCTCAGGGCCGAAGCAGTATGCCCAAGTAGACAGGTCGTCGGAGGGGATCTACACCAGCGAGCAAGTCGAACAGCCAACGCGTGGCCATTCCGCGGTCCCTCGTCGCCAGGAGTTGGAACGCTCGATCGATTCCATCTGCCAGCGGGTCTAGGACCGCCCCATCAAGACCATCCATGAAACCTCGATCGATGAACCCGAAGGAGGACGGCACGACCCAAATCGAGCGCGCGATCCGCGAAGAAAGCAACCGCAGATTCGCCGTCGTCGACACTTCATCTGGAGAGACACGAACGAGGTATCGAACACATGCTGACATCCACAGCTCGAGAAGATGGCCGTCTCCGAGGAGCGATGGGGCCTGAGTCAGCATCCAGCGGATGACGTTATCGGCAGAGACGCCATCGAGACACTCGATGACCGAGGCGAGGTCAACACTTGCGGCAGGGTGCGAGTCGAGGGCCAACTGGTAGAGGTCCGGCTCAAAGGGGATCCCGACGTATCGTTCTGCGACCAGTAGCGCCCGGATGTCACGTGCATCGGACGTGCTAATCCTCGACTCGCTCTCGAGCGCATCCACGAGACCCAGTGTCGTGAACGTGACGACGCCGAAGTGTGCCGCGATGAGATTTAGCGCTCGATCATCCGACCAGAGCGGCGCTTCATCAGCTGCGACCGCCACAGCTGCGAACCACGCAGCGTCTTCGAATCGGTCCTCTGCGTCTTGCGCCGGAAATCCGGCCACGCGCGAGGCGCGAGGTAGCGGTCGCATAAATCCTACGAGCGCCGCGATTCTTGCGCGATCGGAGCGGTTGCCATTTGCCGGTGCCGAGTGACCCCGTAGTGCAACGGGGCCCTTCCATTGACCGATGTTCGGACCAGCGTGGCCGAAGCGATTCACCGCTTGCAGTCCTTGGACGGCGTCTCGGAACTGCTCCGCCGCGACCGTCAATCGTGCGAAGGGCGCCATCAAGAGTGTGCGCGAAGGGCTCGGGAGGGCGCTGAGCGCGAAAGCCGCCGTGGTGTCGAGGACGGGTCGCCCGTCGAGCGACTCCAGTGCGGACGCGCGGTCGTTCTCGGCGTCACCGCGGGCAAATCGCACTCCAGACGCATGGGAGACAACCGCCTCGCTGTACGTCGCTCCGTGCGTGAGTGAGATTACGCCAAGTGGGAATGCGCCCGAGAAGATTTGCCCATCGAACTCCGAGGTGTCCGGCCGCTCGCCTACGTGAGCGGCAATCTGATCGAGTAGACCGACTGCGTCCTCTTCGAGATCAACTGTGAACTGTCGAATTTGCCCGTCGGGAAAGTCGCGAAAGTAGTCGCGTATCAGCGTGGCGCGCGGGTCATCTGGGTCTGCCTTACCGCCATCGGCGCGACCAGGATTGTCTTGATTGAGTACACCGGTGGCGTCGAGCTCAGACCGCTCACCACCGGCTAGGCCATCGGCATCCTGGGATCCTCCGCCGTCGGCCGCCGGCAACAGAACGAGCCCGACGATGAAGCGCCGGATCTCTTCGTCGTCTGGGAATTGCGCAGCTACAGCAACGAAGTCCTCGGCGGACGCGATTGCCTCCCCGAATTCCTGGCAGAGCCCAAGCCAGACCGTTACGTGCTCCCGACGATGGGGACGCTGCTTTCGGGCGACGGTAATCCACGTCCCCAGGGCCGCGGCCAGCTCCCCGGCGTGATACTGGCAAGTGATAAGAGTCCAGATCGCTGTCTCATCCTCGGGCCTCGCCTTGACGAGGAGTGCCGCGTGCGTCGTGGCCTCATCCCACTCGCGGAGCGCTGCGTAGGACTCGATGAGGATCATGAGTGCTTGTTCGTGTGCACCCCAGGCCTGTGGTGCGCTGCTTCGTGCGTGCTCGGCATAGTCAACCGCATCAGCATCTGAACCGGTGCGGCGAGCTATGCCGGCTGCAACGAGCCAGAGGTTTGCGTCGTTCAGTCGCTCGGCCGCCGCGGTGAGGGCGCGGAGTTGATTTGCTGTATCCCCACGGGCCTCATAGAGCTGACTCAAGATCATGCTGAGCCTCGCCGAGGAGTGGGCGGCGGCTCGCAGTCGCTGCAGCGCACCAGGGGCGTCGCCGAACGCCTCGGCAATCAGTTTCAGTTCTGCCGCGAACTCTTCGTTGCCGACTTGAAGTTGATCACCCACGAACGGATGTAGGTAGCCCATCGTCGCCAACTTGACGGCCAATTGCCCCTTCTGGTCCCACTCCTCAACAAGCTCGAGTGCCTCACTGAGATAGTGGATGGCAGCCTCTGAGTCGCCGTCTGCCGCTGCGACGGCACCCTTCAACTGCAGGACGAGGGAAGGCGCGATGCCCTCTTGTTCGAGAAGCAGTCGCGCGGGTTCCAGGACTCCGTTCTCTGCACTCATGAGCGCGTAGATTGCGCGAACCGACGGGGCGGCAGCTTCAATCTCAGTTGCCTCACCGTCGGGGGGTGGAGTCGCTAGCGCCATAGCGCGCGTGGGGTCATTCAGCAGTCGCGCAGCGGTCACTGCAAGCACCACCACCGCGCTTGTGTCGTAGCCCCAAACGCGCTGCGCATCTCGCGTCTCCAACAAGAGCTCCAGGGCGTCAGAAAGATCTGCCGAGTGAACCGGTGAACCGTCGCTGGTGGTGTCGCGAGCGATGAGGGCGCGTGCAGCGATCAGAGCGCCCGCTGGAGACCCCTGCTCTCTTGCGAGCGGCAGGGCAAGGTCAATTGCGCGGTCGAACTCGTTCGCATGCAGAGCAATCCTTGCCAGGAGCACTCCGCGAGTGACCGATTCGACGGCGGTCGACGGGTTCCAGTAACGAATTGCTGCCGCTGCTCTATCGAGGTCACCGGAGAGTTCCAGATTGCGTGCCTGGACGAGAGGGTGATGGATATCTGCGGGGACAAGACTCGGATCATCTGGCCCCTGCTGGAGCCAGAGACGACGAATCTCCCAATACCCGAGAGGGTGCGCGCCCAGCTTGAGCGCTCGATCGAAGTACGCGGTAGCGGCTGACTCCAACCCCAGGTGAATCGGCCTGGCTTTCGTTCCTATTGGGAGCTTTGTCCGGCAGGGGCCGGCTGGGCTGATTCGAGGTCAGCGTAGTACGCCTGCTCGACCTCGGCGGGGGTGCGCATGTCGAGCTCGCCGTGGAG
>NZ_JANJGV010000003.1:0-734165 GCF_024623595.1 Microbacterium sp. zg.Y1084 | reverse complement strand
CTCCACGGCGAGCTCGACATGCGCACCCCCGCCGAGGTCGAGCAGGCGTACTACGCTGACCTCGAATCAGCCCAGCCGGCCCCTGCCGGACAAAGCTCCCAATAGGAACGAAAGCCAGGCCGATTCAGGTTGATAAATTTGTCAGGCTAGCCTCGTGGCGGTTCCGCAGCGGTCTGTTGTCGAGCGGTTCGCCCCATCTGGCGGCTCGGAGCGCTAGGGTTTCCTCCCCCGCCTGGCTGGCGATCCGCCTGGATGTACTCACTTCACATGGCGGGAAGCGATGCGGTCGTGGCGCCGAATCACGCTGAGGTATGCGGCACGGGCGCGGTCGATCTCCCCACGGTCATATGGCCTGTGACCCGGCACATCTGCATCGCGTCGGATCCTTGGCGCCCGCCAGGCCTCCGACATTGCCTTGCCGGCTTGAGTGCGGGCGGCCTGAACTAAATCCTCAAATGCCGTCGAGATCTTCTCGTGGGCGGAGATCTCCAGGAGCGCACCGTAGAGCCGTAACCGTGATTGGATCTCACTAATCTGCCCTGTGACGGCGGCTCGCGCTTCCCTCCCGCTGCGCCGGCGGACAAGGAACGGCGCCTCAGCGTAGTCCTCGACGGCTCGCAGTGCCTCGCTGTACATCACTGCTCGCGCGTCCGCGCGAGACTGACGTTGCTGCCAGGCATAGCCGACGACGGCTACAGCCGCCGCTAGAAACCCAGCGATGATTATGGCTCCAGGTTCGCTAGCCCAGAAGTCGAAATCGACGAACCCGCGCAGTTCCTTCACACCGGTCCCCGATAGCCATGGGCCGCCTCATCGAAGGGCCAAACCTCGTCGTTCTCTCGCCAGTAGTCCTCGGCAAGGAGGTGACGTGCGGTGAGATTCAAGAGTTCGTCCAACCCTTGGTCTGCTGTCCAGCGACGAGCGGCGGGGTCGCCGGGATAGTACAGGCAGAGACTGTCGTCCGGCATACGGTGGGGCGAACGGGCTCCCTCATCGGCGACCACCCTCGGATATTCCACCGGGTTGAGTCCGTATGTCTCGTAGCCGGGATCCCTATGTAGCTCGACACGCACCGGCACGGGCTCATCCCGCCCGATGACTGGAAGATCGAGCACGTACACAAGCCGACCGGGATGCTCCGAGCGTCGCATAGCAGCCCCGTAACGACGGCGCGCACGTGCTTCGAAAGCCATGACCCACGCGATGTCGCTCCCCACCCACGGCCTCCAGAGCCGGGTCGGGTCCTCAGGCAACGCACGCGGAAGACCCGCGCAGTCACTCACGGGGCCCACGACCGGACCGGTGTGACGGCCGCCGCGGGAGCGGCCGCCGTCGCCAACGCCGCCGAACTCGCGAGCACCGGTGCGCCGAACGCGCTCGAAGGCTTTCCCTGGGGCGCGTTGTGGAAACGGACGCCTTCTCGAAGGACGGCGTCGCGCGACGGTGCCGGCAGCATCTCGGAGTCGTTGAACAGGTCAGCGAGTTCCTTCTGCGCCAGCACTGGATAGCCAGCCAGGTCGTAAAGGATGGCCTTGTCCAGCTTCGCTAGCGAGTCCTCGAGCTTCTTGATCACCTCGGTGGGTGGCGCGTTCAGCTTGATGGGCTTGACGGCGACCTTGGCTGGATCTGCAGTCTCGCCCTTCTTGAGTTCCCCGATGGCGTAACTAAACCAGTCGCGCATCGAAGTGATCAGGGCCACCTGCGACGTCACGCTGAAGAGGGCGAGCGCCTTGATATTCCACGAGCAGAGCGCCTGGCCGTTTTGTCGGTTCCAGTGCTTGAGCAGGCGGACCGTGCGCGCGTACACGGACTTGGTGACCTCGTTCGCCTCCGTGATGAGCCTCGTGTGCGTCTCGGGTGCGGAGCGGTCCCAGGAGTTGAAACGGGGAATGTAGAGACCCGGCCCGTTCGGGTAGTCGATAGCGGTGATCACGTCGGCGGTGAAGTCCGGGAGGCCCTCGCGGATGGGATCCCGGAAGCGGACCAGGATCGACCGCTTCCGGCCACGGAACTCGACTCGCAGATCGCCGTACTCCGAGGCTAGTTCGCGTCGGATGGCGGCGGCGGCGCGCTCCTGCAGTTCACCAGGCCCCTATTCCCAGGCCCGTAGACGCCGCCGGGGTTCGGGATCACGACGCCGAGGTCGACGTCGGTCAGCGGCGTTAGTGCGTCGCCGTGAGCGACGCTGCCGTTGAAGTAGTGGCGCGAGCCAACGAACTCTTTCTTCAGCGCTGCGACGATAGCGGTCCGACGCTTCCGCGCCTCGTCGATCTCAGCCTTCGTGACCTCGATGCGCGCTCGCGCGTCGTTGATCACCTTCTCGATAGTCGGATACTCGTTCATACCCAGGAGCCTCCTTACGACTCTGTGTGCCGGTATCTCCGGCGTGAGGAGGCAGGTGACGAGATCGGCAGAATGCCGACTTGCTCGTGCGCTCACTAGCGCCTAGGGTCGAATCGTCCTACCAAGACATTCCGGCCCCGACCTGCTTGAGCCCCGCTCAGTGAGTCGGGGTCTTCTGTTGAGTTTTCATGTCCACGTTACGCGCCGCCTCCGACACATAACCGCGGGTCGGGGCCGTGAACCCGGCGAAACGCAGGCGGGAGGTGCCTGCACGCTCGATGAAGCCGTCTTCCAAACCTCCAATGTCAGCCGCATCCCCAGATTCCGGTCTCTACTTCGGGTAAAGGCGCACCCCAAGTGCGTCTTCCAGACGAGCCACCGTGCGTAGGTCTGGCCATGCAGCGCCCGACAGCACGCGGCGGACCGTCGCCTCATCGAGGCCGGCCTGCTCTGCGACCGCGCGGACGCTTCGCTCACCCAGCCCGCATCGAAGATTAAGCACGAACTGCCGGGCCGTCTCCCCCGCTGGATCCGACGACGGCGCGTCCGGCCACGACGGTGTCAGCTCAGACGGCGACTCGCGCCGCCGGTTAGCCACAGGATCGCTCCTGTGGAACCGGTCGGCGCGAGTCCAGTCGTTTCATGTGCCAACTGCGCAATCTGTGCCAAGTAGTTTGACGCGTGCCAACTTCAAGGGTGTGATGTGCCAACTACCGTGACGCCGCACAGGAACTTCTAGAAGTCCCAGTCCTCGTCCGCGGTGGCCTCGGCCTTGCCGATGACGTACGACGAGCCCGACCCCGAGAAGAAGTCGTGGTTCTCGTCGGCGTTCGGCGACAGGGCCGACAGGATCGCCGGGTTCACGTTCGTGGTCGTCGCCGGGAACATCGCCTCGTAGCCGAGGTTCATCAGCGCCTTGTTGGCGTTGTAGTGCAGGAACTTCTTGACGTCCTCGGTGAGGCCGACGCCGTCGTAGAGATCCTGCGTGTACTGCACCTCGTTGTCGTACAGCTCGTACAGCAGCGAGAACGTGTAGTCCTTGATCTCGTCGCGCTCGGCCTGCGTAACGGTCTCGAGCCCCTTCTGGAACTTGTACCCGATGTAGTACCCGTGCACGGCCTCATCGCGGATGATGAGGCGGATGAGGTCGGCGGTGTTGGTGAGCTTCGCGCGGCTCGACCAGTGCATCGGCAGGTAGAAGCCCGAGTAGAACAGGAAGCTCTCGAGCAGGGTGGATGCCACCTTGCGCTTGAGCGGCTCGTCGCCACGGTAGTAGTCCATGACGATGTGAGCCTTCTTCTGAAGGTTCGGGTTCTCGACCGACCAGCGGAACGCCTCGTCGATCTCCTTCGTCGAGCACAGCGTCGAGAAGATCGACGAGTAGCTCTTCGCGTGCACCGACTCCATGAACGCGATGTTCGTGTAGACGGCCTCCTCGTGCGGGGTCAGCGCATCCGGGATCAGCGAGACGGCGCCGACGGTGCCCTGGATGGTGTCCAGCAGCGTGAGGCCCGTGAACACCCGCATGGTGAGCGTCTGCTCCTCGGGGGTGAGCGTGTTCCACGACTGGATGTCGTTGGACAGCGGCACCTTCTCGGGCAGCCAGAAGTTGTTCACCAGGCGGTTCCAGACCTCGAGGTCCTTGTCGTCCTCGATGCGGTTCCAGTTGATGGCCTGGACGTGGTCCAGCAGCGGCAGTTTTTCGGTCATGTCGATGTCTTTCTTCAGCGCGTCTCGTATGTGTGTGCGGCGACCGAGGTCACAGCATGCAGGAGACGCACTCGGTCATGTCCGTGCCCTCGAGCGCGAGCTGACGCAGACGGATGTAGTAGATGGTCTTGATGCCCTTGCGCCATGCGTAGATCTGGGCCTTGTTGATGTCACGCGTCGTGGCGGTGTCCTTGAAGAACAGCGTCAGCGACAGACCCTGATCCACGTGCTGCGTGGCGGCGGCATACGTGTCGATGACCTTCTCGTAGCCGATCTCGTACGCGTCCTGGTAGTACTCCAGGTTCTCGTTCGTCATGAACGGTGCCGGGTAGTAGACGCGGCCGAGCTTGCCTTCCTTGCGGATCTCGATCTTCGACGCGATCGGGTGGATCGACGACGTCGAGTTGTTGATGTACGAGATCGAGCCGGTCGGCGGCACCGCCTGCAGGTTCTGGTTGTAGATGCCGTGCTTCTGGATGGATGCCTTGAGCGCGCGCCAGTCGTCCTGCGTCGGGATCGGGATGCCCGCGAACAGCTGCGCGACCTTCTCGGTCTGCGGCACCCACTCCTGTTCGATGTACTTGTCGAAGAACTCCCCCGACGCATAGGTCGAGTCGGCGAAGCCCTCGAACGCCGTGCCACGCTCGATCGCGATGAGGTTCGAGGCGCGCAGCGCGTGGAACAGCACCGTGTAGAAGTAGATGTTCGTGAAGTCCAGGCCCTCTTCGGAGCCGTAGTGCACGTGTTCGCGGGCGAGGTAGCCGTGCAGGTTCATCTGCCCGAGGCCGATCGCGTGCGACCGGTCGTTGCCGTCCTCGATGGAGCGCACCGAACGGATGTGGCTCTGGTCGCTGACCGCGGTGAGAGCACGGATGCTGGCCTCGACGGTCTTGCCGAGGTCGCCGCCGTCCATCGCCAGGGCGATGTTCATCGAGCCGAGGTTGCAGGAGATGTCCTTGCCGATCTCCTTGTACGAGAGGTCCTCGTTGTAGGTGGTCGGGGTGTTGACCTGCAGGATCTCCGAGCAGAGGTTGGACATGTTGATCCGGCCCTTGATCGGGTTGGCCTTGTTCACCGTGTCCTCGAACATGATGTACGGGTAGCCCGACTCGAACTGGATCTCGGCGAGGGTCTGGAAGAACTCGCGCGCGTTGATCTTCGTCTTCTTGATGCGCTCGTCGTCGACCATCTCGCGGTACTTCTCGGTGACCGAGATGTCGCCGAACGGCACACCGTAGACCTTCTCGACGTCGTACGGCGAGAACAGGTACATGTCCTCGTCGTTCTTGGCGAGCTCGAAGGTGATGTCGGGGATGACGACACCCAGCGACAGCGTCTTGATGCGGATCTTCTCGTCGGCGTTCTCACGCTTGGTGTCGAGGAACCGCAGGATGTCGGGGTGGTGAGCCGAGAGGTACACCGCGCCGGCGCCCTGACGCGCGCCGAGCTGGTTGGCGTAGCTGAAGCTGTCTTCGAGCAGCTTCATCACGGGGATGATGCCGCTGGACTGGTTCTCGATCTGCTTGATCGGGGCACCGGCCTCGCGGATGTTCGACAGCAGCAGGGCCACGCCGCCGCCGCGCTTGGACAGCTGCAGGGCGGAGTTGATGCCGCGGGCGATCGACTCCATGTTGTCCTCGATGCGCAGCAGGAAGCACGACACGAGTTCGCCGCGCTGCGCCTTGCCGGTGTTGAGGAAGGTCGGGGTGGCCGGCTGGAAGCGACCCGAGATGATCTCGTCGACCAGCTCGGTCGCGAGCTTCTCGTCGCCGTCGGCCAGGCCCAGCGCCGTCATGACGACACGGTCCTCGAACCGCTCGAGGTAGCGCTTGCCGTCGAAGGTCTTCAGCGTGTAGCTGGTGTAGTACTTGAACGCTCCGAGGAACGTCGCGAAGCGGAACTTCTTGCTGTAGGCGAAGTCGTGCAGCTCCTGGATGAACTCCATCGAGTACTTCTCGAGCACGGCCGGCTCGTAGTACTCCTTCTCGACGAGGTAGTCGAGCTTCTCCTTGAGGGAGTGGAAGAAGACCGTGTTCTGGTTGACGTGCTGCAGGAAGAACTCCCGCGCCGCCCGCTTGTCAGCGTCGAACTGGATCTTGCCGTCCGGCCCGTACAGATTGAGCATCGCGTTGAGTGCGTGGTAGTCCATGCCCTCGAAGCGCGCCTCGGTCTTGAATTCCATGTCCGTCAGTGTTGATTCCACCATCGCTCCAGTCCTTCGCTCACGCGATCGACGTCATCTGGCGTGCCGAAGAGTTCCAGCCGATACAGGTGCGGCACGTTGCACTTGCGGCTGATGATGTCACCGGCGAGGCAGTACGCCTCGCCGAAGTTGGTATTGCCTGCGGAGATCACTCCGCGCAGGAGCCGACGGTTTCCCTCGTCGTTGAGGAACCGGATCACCTGCTTGGGAACAGCGCCCTTCTCCTCGCCCCGCCCTTGCCCGCCGCCGTAGGTCGGCGTGACCAGGACGAAGGGCTCGGACACCTCGATCGGCTCATCCGAGGGGAGGAGGGGGATGCGCACAGCCCGCATCCCGAGTTTGTCGATGAAGCGGGCGGTGTTGCCCGAGACGCTGGAGAAATAGACCAGCAGAGGTGCGTGCGTCGCCGTGAGCACATCATCTCCCCTCAGGTTGCCGCCGTCCGCCCGCCGATCGGGCGCCGCGCCGGAGCGCCGCGCCACGGTCCGGATTCAGGCCAGGCGCGAGGCGAGCTCGTCGATCTTGTCGGGACGGAAGCCCGACCAGTGGTCCTCGTCGGTGACGACGACCGGCGCCTGCAGGTAGCCGAGCGACTTCACGTGCTCGAGCGCTGCGGCGTCTTCGGAGACGTCCAGGACTTCGTATTCGATGCCCTTCGAGTCCAGTGCGCGGTAGGTCGCGTTGCACTGCACGCAGGAGGGCTTCGTGTAAACCGTGATCGCCATGTCGACGTGTCCCCTTCAAGTCTTTTCGCTGTGTTCTCCGGCTTCGGGGCCGGGGAGTCCAATACTACATATGGGTGCCGACGTTCAGAAGCACCACAAGGGATAGTAGTTACATCCGTGTAGTTTTCCACCGCCCTCCCCATGTACAACACAGGTTGTCCACCGTTTCATCCACAGGATGCCGACGGGTTTCGGGCCCCGCGAAGCGCTGAATCACGCGGGTGCGGAGCCGCCCGGCCGGATCCATCCACAGGTACGACGCTAGGGACCCCCTCCGACATCGGGATTCCTGGGTAACCGTCGGTACGGCGTGTCGCGGCGTGTCCGGGTAGCGTGGATGAACGTGGCGGGATATCGGGACCTTCTGCGCAGTCCAGGCGTGGGGCGCATCATGGCGGCGCAGCTGACGGCACGCTTCCCGAACGGGATGACGAGCCTGGCGATCCTGCTGCACATCGAGCACGTCACCGGCTCCTACGGGGCTGCGGGCCTCGTGCTGGCCGCGACCTCCGTCGGCCAGGCGGTCGCGGGTCCGGTCACGAGCCGCTGGATGGGCCGCTGGGGCATGCGCAAGGTGCTGACCCTCACCACGATCATCTGCGCCGTGATGCTCACCACGCTCGCGTTCGTGCAGACCGTCGTGCCCGTCTACATGCTCCTCGCGCTCATCGCGGGTCTCTCCACGCCGCCCGTGCAGCCGGCGGTGCGCACGATCTACCCCAAGATGGTCACGTCTCGGCAGCTGACCCCGCTGTTCTCGCTGGACGCGTCGCTGCAGGAGATCATCTGGATCATCGCCCCGGTGCTGATCACCTTCATCGCCACGCAGGCGGGCACCGTCCCCGCCCTGGTGTGCATCGTGGTCATCCTGCTGCTGGGCTGCGCGTGGTTCATCCTCTCCCCCGAGGTCGGCCGCGTGCGCATCCCCCGCAGTCGCCGCAGGCTGGGCAAGGTGCTCACGCGCCCCGCCGTGGTGCTCGCCACCGCCACGGGCTTCCTCCTCATCGGCGCGGCCGCCGCGGTCGAGGCCGGCGTCGTGGCCACGTTCGACCACGGCGGACTCGAAGCAGGTCTCGTGCTGGCGGTGTTCTCGATCGGCAGCCTCGCCGGCGGGCTCGGCTTCGGACACATCCCCATCGGCCGCTGGGCCATGGCGCGGCGGTTCGCCATCGTCGCTGCGGGACTGTGCCTGGCGATGATCTCCCTCGACGTCTGGTGGATGGGCGGGTCCCTCCTCATCGCCGGCGCCGGCGTGGCCCCGGCTCTGGCGGTGATGTTCGCCATGACCACGGCGAGCGTGAAGTTCAGCGACACCGCAGAGGCGTTCGGCTGGGTCGGCACCGGTCAGCTGATCGGCTCGGCCGCGGGATCCGCGACCGCCGGCTTCCTCATCGACGGCGTCGGGCCGCAGGGCGCGTTCGTCGCCGGTGCCGCGTTCGCCGTGGCCGGGGTGCTCGTCTCGGTCGCCTTCGTGCGCGGCTTCCCCGACCTGCGGGGACGCGACGCGAGCCCCATCCCCGACACCGAGCCGGTGCCGACGATCACGTGAGCGCTCGGGCTCAGGCGATCCGCGCCAGCAGGAACAGCACCGCCTGGGCGTAGGCGTCGGCCGGGGCCGGATGGTCGAAGCCGTGCCGCTCGGCATCCACCTCGATCTCCACGCGGTACGTGTCGGGCAGGCGCGTCAGACTGCGGAACGTGCCGCGCAGCATCTCACGCAGCTGCGCCTCCGAGGGCAGCCACAGCGCGTCGGCGATCGCGACCGAGTCCAGAGCCCACTCCGTGGTGCCGTTGAAGGCCAGCAGCGTCCCCGTGGGATAGCTGCGCGCCTCGATGGTCATCTCGCTGACGGTGAAGACGTCGGCCTCGAACTCCGGTTCGTCCAGCTGGAAGCGGTCGCCGGAGCGCGGATGCCAGCGCAGGCCGGCGGCGCGCAGCTCGCGGGCGAGGTCGGTGGAGATCACCTGCCCATCTTCCCCCGGTTCTGCGCACCGGGCGCGGTGCCGACGGCCGCCTTTAGGCTGGGGGCATGCCCGCCCCCGTCGCCCTCCCCCGGTACGCGTGGGGCGATCCCGCGTCGCCCCGGCACGCGCTGCTCATCCACGGCCTCGGCTCCAACGGACCGCTCATGTGGCGCTTCGGCACGGCGCTGGCGGATGCCGGCTGGCACGCCACCGCCGTCGACCTGCGCGGCCACGGCGCGGCGCCACGCGCGCTGGACTGCACGATCGCCGCGTACGCCGCCGACGTCGCCGCGACGACTCCCGCCACCGACGATGCCCCGCCGGCGGCGTGGGACCTCGTCATCGGTCACTCGCTGGGCGGCGCCGCGGCCACCGTCGCCGCCGCCGCGACCCCCGGCTGGACGCGCCGCCTGGTGCTCATCGACCCGGGGATCTACCTTGCCGAGGGCGATCGGGCGATCGTGCGCGACAGCCAGGAACGTTCGTTCGCCGACCCGACCGAGGCGGCCGTGCGCGCCGAGCACCCCGACTGGCATCCGCTCGACATCGAGCTGAAGGCATTGTCGGTGCGGCAGGCGAGCCGCTGGACGGTGGAGCAGACCAGCGAGCAGAACGCGGTGTGGGACGTCCGTGCCGACGCGGCGCGGCTCCAGGTGCCCACCCACGTCATCGCGAGCGACCCTGCGGTGTACTCGATCTTCACCGGCGAGGTCGTCGACGACGTGGTCGCCAATCCGCACGTGACGATGTCGGTGGTCGCCGGCGCGGGCCACTCGCCGCACCGCGACCGCCCCGACGAGACTCTGCGACTGCTGTGGGAGGCCCTGCGATGACCGATTTCGACCCCGCGAGCGTGCTCGACGACGCGCTGCTGGAGCGCATCCGGGCACGGGCCGCCGCGCACGACCGCCACAACACCTTCCCCGACGACGACCTCGCCGACCTGAGGGCCGCCGGCTACCTCGCTGTGCTCGCTCCCGCCGAGAACGGCGGCGGCGGGTTGCAGCTGGCCGAGGTGTCGCTGCTGCAGCAGCGCCTGGCCACCGCCGCGCCGGCCACCGCGCTGGCGGTCAACATGCACCTGGTGTGGACGGGCGTGGCGAAGGTGCTGCGTGACCGCGGCATCCGCGACCTCGATCATGTGCTCGAGGGCGCGGTCGCCGGCGAGGTGTACGCGTTCGGCATCAGCGAAGCCGGCAACGACCTGGTGCTCTTCGGCAGCGACACCGTCGCCGAACCGCTGCCCGACGGCGGGTACGCCTTCACCGGCACGAAGATCTTCACGTCGCTCGCGCCGGTGTGGACGCAGCTGGGCCTGCACGGCCTCGACACCTCCTCCCCCGACGCCCCACGCCTGGTCTACGCGTTCGTCCCCCGCACCGAAGAGGCGGCAGGGCGCGTGGTGACCCGCGACGACTGGGACACGGTGGGCATGCGCGGCACGCAGTCCCGCACCACCGAGCTGCACGGCGCCGTCGCGCCCGCCGACCGCATCGGGCGACGCCTGGCGCCGGGGCCGAGCCCCGACCCGCTCGTCTTCGCGATCTTCAGCGTGTTCGAGCTGCTGCTGGCGTCGGTGTACACCGGCATCGCCCGCCGCGCGATCGACGTCGCCGTCGACACGGCCGGCCGTCGGCGCTCGAAGAAGACCGGACGGGCCTACAGCCAGGACCCCGACATCCGCCGGCGGGTGGCCGAGATGGGCATCGCCTACGACGCCCTGCCGCCCCAGCTGCACGTGCTCTGCACCGACGTCGATCGGCAGGCCGACCACGGCGCGCGCTGGTTCTCACTGCTCAGCGGCGTCAAGCACCGGGCGGTCACCATGGCGAAGGAGGTCGTCGACCAGGCCGTGCTGGTGGGCGGCGGCTCCTCCTACTTCGCCGGCGCCGAGCTCGGACGCCTGTATCGCGACGTGCTGGCCGGCCTCTTCCATCCCTCCGACCCGGAATCCGCCCACGCCACGGCGGCCACGGCGTGGCTGGGACCGGCCGAGGGCTGAACCCGCATGCGAGGATGACGACATGTCCCGCACCCCCACCGCGCTGCTGAGCGTCGCCGACCAGGAGCGCCGTCGCGCGCTGCGGCTGATGAAGAGCGTCGCCCTCGGCGCGCTGGTGTTCATGGCGGTCGTCTTCGCGATCTCGTTCCCGCTGCAGGACGAGGTCCCGTGGCTGGCGTACGTGCGCGCCGCCGCCGAAGGCGGGATGGTGGGCGCCCTCGCCGACTGGTTCGCCGTCACCGCGCTCTTCCGGCATCCGCTGGGCATCCCGATCCCGCACACGGCGATCATCCCGCACCGCAAGGACGAGATCGGGCGCACCCTCGGGGAGTTCGTCGAGACCAACTTCCTCTCCGCCGACGTCGTGCGCACCAAGCTCGAGTCGATGAGCGTGTCGCAGCGTCTCGGCGAGTGGCTCGCCCAGCCCGCGCACGCCGAGCGCGTGGCGACGGAGGGCTCGGCCATGGCGGCGGGCGTGCTGCGGGCGCTCAGCGACAGCGACGTGCAGGACCTCATCGCCGACATCGCCCGCGAGCACCTGATCGAGCCGGATTGGGGTCCGTCGGTCGGCGGGTGGCTCGAGCGCATGGTGGATGCCGGCGCGCACCACGGCGCCGTCGACCTTGCCGCCGACTCCCTCGGCACCTGGCTCGCCACCAACCGCGACTCCTTCGACGGCCTCGTCTCGCGCCGGCTGCCGTCGTGGGTGCCGTCGCTCGCGCACCGTCTCATCGACGACACCCTCTACAAGGAGGCGGTGGCCTTCGTGCGCGCGGTGCAGGACGATCCTGAGCACCCGGCCCGGCACGCCATCGACCGCTATCTGGGGCGCCTCGCCGACAGCCTGCAGCACGACCCCGCCACCATCGGCCGCTTCGAGGACGCCAAGTCGGGCGTCTTCGAGTCGACGCGCGTGCGGGAGCTGGCCGCCGAGGCGTGGGACAGCACCAAGAACGGCCTGCTGCGCTCGCTCTCCGAACCCGACAGCGCGCTGCGCCGCCGTTTCGCCGAGGCCCTCGCCGATGCCGGCCTGCGCCTGTCGACGGATGCCGATCTTCAGAACCGCGTGGACGGGTGGGTCACCGGGGCCGCGGTGTTCCTCGTCGACCGCTACCGGCACGACATCGCGTCGATCATCACCGAGACGGTCGAGCGCTGGGATCCCGCCGAGACCACGGAGAAGATCGAACTGATGGTCGGCCGCGACCTGCAGTACATCCGGCTGAACGGCACCATCGTCGGGTCCCTCGCGGGTCTGGTGATCTACACCCTCGCGCACGCCCTGACCGGCTGACTACCCTGATCGCATGGGCGACCCCGGTGAGCTGCTGTTCAGCTATGGCACGCTCGACGTGCTCGACCTGCAACGCGACACCTTCGGCCGCGTGCTGCACGGTGAGCCGGACATGCTGCCGGGCTATGCGACCGAGGTGGCCGAGCGACTCGACCCCGAGATCGTGGAGCGGCTCGGTCCCATCCCGCAGCGGCTGCTGCGGATGACCGGCGACCCGCGCGACAAGGTGACCGGACAGGTGCTGCACCTGAGCGACCTCGAACTGGAGGCGGCCGACGAGCTCGTCTCCCCGCTGTTCCACCGCCTGGCGGTGACCCTCGCCAGCGGTCGGCTCGCGTGGGTGTACCTGGCGGCGCAGCCGTGATCCGCCTCGCGCTGGTGCGCCACGCCAAGAGCGACTGGGGTGACCCCGGCCTGCCCGATCACGATCGGCCGCTGAATCCCCGCGGTCTGCGCGACGCGCCCGTCATGGCGGCGCGGTTGGCCGACAGCGGTTTCGCCCCGGATCTGATCGTCGCCTCCACCGCGCTGCGCGCGCGCACCACGGCAGAGATCTTCGCCGATCGCTTCGGCCTCGCCCCGCTCCTGCGCGACGAGCTGTACGGCGCCGGGGCCGACGAGCTGCTGCGCACCGCGGCGACGCAGGGCGTGGCATCCGTCCTCCTCGTCGCCCACGACCCGGGCATGAGCGCGCTGGCCGGCCGCCTGGCGCCGGAGATCGCGCACATGCCCACCTGTGCCGTGGCGACCTTCACGTGGGATCAGGACGACTGGGACGTCGCCTCTGCGCTGGACCCCGACGCGTGGACCTTCGACTCACCTCGGTGAGCCCTGCGGGTGCCGCTCAGACCACCGCGGTACGCACCACCAGCTCCGGGAGGATGAGTCTCCCGCCGGGGGTCGCACCGGAGACGAGGTGGTCGAGCACGGCCTCCGCGACCAGCTCCGGCCGCGTGCCGGCCGCAGGCCTGGTCGGCGGCCGCGGCGATCGTGTGCCTGCAGATCGAAGCAGGGGCGTGAGGCCGGGCGGTCAGTCGACCCGCGCGACCCTGCCGCCGGTCAGAGCGACCAGCTGGTCGAAGGTGAGGGGGAAGACGGTGTGCGGGGTGCCGGCGGCCGCCCAGATCTCGGGATAGGTCGACAGCGCCTCGTCCACGACCGTGGGAAGCGGTGCCGGGTGGCCGGTGGGGGCGACGCCGCCGATCGCCTGGCCGGTGGCATCGCGCACCTGCTGCGCCGTCGCACGTTCGATGCTCTGCCGTCCCAGCCGTTCGGCGAGCGCGGTCGTGTCGACGCGGTGGGCGCCGCTGGTCATCACCAGCAGAGGTTCGCCGTCGGACCAGAACACGAGACTGTTCGCGATCGCGCCGACCTCGACTCCGAGTGCGGCGGCGGCCTGCGCGGCGGTGGCGGCGGAGTCGGGAAGCACGACGATCTCGCCGGGTATTCCCGCGGCGCGGAGCGCGTCGTGCACGAGCCTGCTGCGAGGAGGGAGGTGCGCTGTCACAGCCCTAGCCTAGAGTCGGCCCATGGCTGATCTGTTCGACGTCGACAATCCGGCCCACGCGATGGCGCGCACGCGTCTGGGCACCGATCTCATCGCCTGGCTGGTGACGACCTCCCGTGAGGGACGGCCGCATCCGGCCCCCGTGTGGTTCTTGTGGCATGACGGGGTGATCACGATCCTCAGCGAACCCGACACCCTCAAGGTGCGACACCTGGAGCGCGGGTCGCAGGCCGTGCTGCACCTCGACTCCGGCGGGGCGTTCGGCGATGACATCGTCGTGCTGCACGGCGACGTGCGCCTCGAGCCGAACGGCGCCTCGGCGTGGCTGCAGCAACACCGGGAGCCGTACGAGGAGAAGTATCGCGCGGCGATCGCGGCGTACGGCATGCCGCTGGACCAGTTCGGGCAGACCTTCACCACGCGGGTGGAGTTCACACCGACGCGGGTGGTCGCCTGGGGCAAGTGATCGCCGCCGCCCCTCGTCCCCCCGGGCGCGGTGGGGCACAATGGGGGGCGGGATGCCGCAACGCCGCGGTTCCCGGAGTGCAGCCCACGAGGCCCGCCGGAAGAGGAACGCCATGAGCACCACCCTGCCCCTGCCCGATGTCACCCACGAGCGGGTGGAGGTGATCACGGGGCGGCGCAGTGGCCTGTTCCTCGCGGTCGCCCTGCACTCGTCCGTTCTCGGCCCCGCCCTCGGCGGTGCCCGGCTGTGGACCTACCCGCACTGGAGCGACGCCCTCGGCGACGCGCTGCGGCTGTCCGCCGCGATGACGCTGAAGAACGCCGCAGCCGGCCTCGACGCCGGCGGGGGCAAGGCCGTGATCGGCCTGCGACCCGGCACCGTGCTCGCGCCCGACCAGCGGCGCGCGGCCTTCCTCGACCTCGGCGACGCGGTGGAGTCGCTCGACGGCGGCTACCGCACCGCCGAAGACGTCGGCTCGACGACCGCCGACATGCTCATCGTCTCGGAGCGCACCGAGCACGTCGTCGGACTGCCCGACGCCGTCGGCGGATCAGGCGAGCCGGCCGGCCCCACGAGTCTCGGCGTCTACGAGTCGCTGCGGGCCACGCTCGAGCGGGTCACCGGCTCCCCCGACGTCGCGGGCCGCCGCATCACCGTCTCGGGCCTCGGCCAGGTCGGCAGCCGACTGGCGGTGCGTCTGTCCGCCGAGGGCGCCCGCCTCACGGTCACCGACGTCAATCCTGCCAAGCGCCACCTCGCTGCCGAGCTGGGCGCTGCCTGGGTCGAGCCCGGCACCGAGCACCGCGTCCCTGCCGACGTCTTCGTGCCTGCCGGCATCGGCGGTCTGCTCACCGACGACGTCATCGACGCGCTCGACGCCGCGGCCGTCTGCGGCCCCGCCAACAACCCGCTCGCCGCGCACGAGGGTGCTGAGCGGCTCGCCGCGCGCGGCATCCTGTACACCCCGGACTTCGTCGTGAACGCGGGCGGCGTCATCTACCTCGACATGGCGGCGAAGCACACCGGCAGCCGGGCGGAGATCTTCGAGCGGGTCTCGCAGATCGGCGACACGCTGCGGCACATCTTCGAGGATGCCGACGCCCGCGGCGTCACGCCGCTGGCCGCCGCCGAGGATCTCGCCGCCCAGCGCCTGGCCGCGGGTCGGCGCGAGGCCGCACTGACCTGAAGGCGCAGGGGTCGCTCCTCGGCGTCGTCGGTCGGCACGAGCCGGCACTGAGCTGAGGACGCGGGGTCTTCCTCGGCGTCGCCGCTCGTGCCAGGGTGTGCCCCATGAGCTCATCGGATCCGAGCGGCGGCGGCGCTCAGAGCGGCGGCGCTCAGAGCGGCGGCAGCGCTCTCGCCTCGCGGCTGAACCGGCTGCGTGCGGGCGTGCTCGGGGCGAACGACGGCATCGTGTCGGTCGCGGCCGTCGTCGTCGGCGTCGCCGGTGCGAACGCCCAGTCGTCGCACGTCATCACCGCGGGCGCGGCGGCCCTCATCGGCGGGGCCATCTCGATGGCCGTCGGCGAGTACGTCTCGGTGAGCAGTCAGAGCGACACCGAGCGGGCGCTGATCGAACGCGAGAAGCGGGAGCTGCGCGATACCCCCGACGACGAGCTGGACCAGCTCACCGCCGTCTACCGCGACCGTGGCCTGTCGGAGCCGACGGCCAGGCAGGTCGCCCGCGAGCTCACCGAGCACGATGCCCTCGGCTCACATCTCGAGGCGGAGTTCGCGATCAGCCGCGAGGGGGTCGTGAGCCCGTGGGCGGCGGCGTTCACCTCGGGCATCGCGTTCGTGGTGGGGTCGATCCTGCCGATGGCGGCGATCCTGCTGCCGCCGGCCGCGTGGCGGGTGCCGGTGACCTTCGTCACCGTGCTGATCGCCCTGGCGATCACCGGTGCCGTCGCCGCCCGCATCAGTGGGGCGCCGGCGCTGCGGGCGATGACCCGCACGGTGCTGGGCGGTGCGCTGGCGCTCGGCGCCACGTGGGCGGTAGGCCTGCTGTTGGACACCACCGGCGTCGTCTAGCGCCGATCACGGGCACCGCTGCGCGTGCCGCGGGCCAGCGCCGACCCGCTCCGCGCCGCGTGCACAACGTCGCGGTTCCGCGTCGCCACCCCCGGCTCCGGGCCGATATCCGTTCACACGCACGCGGTTCCGCGACGTTGCGCACGCCTGCCCCGCGGAGCCGCGCGGTCCGGCCGTGTCGCCGCGCGGCCGTGCGCCACCCGCCACCCGCCACCCGCCACCCGCCACCCGCCACCCAGCCGGAGTCGCAGTCCCCACCGCACCGGCACCGTTCGAGTGCGTGCACAACGTCGCCGATGTCTCCCGGAACCACCGGTTGAGGGCGCGATACCGTCGGGAACTCACGAATCCGCGACGTTGTGCGCGCCGGCCGCGCAGCAGACGCAGCGCGTCCGCACGCGCGCGGCGGCGGCGCCCGGATCGGCAGCGCGCGTCAGCGCGGCAGCAGCACCGTCGCGGGCGTCTCGAGCCGAGCCGCGCGCACCTCGGTGCGCGTCGGCACGCGCCCGTGCCCGATGAGCACGTGGGCCTCGGGGTGCGGGGGCAGGATCTCCACCGCGATGCGCTGCGCGCCGCGCCGCTCGTGCGGGCCGATCCGCCACGGCTCGCCACGGTAGATCGCATCGGACAGCAGGCGCTCGCCCACCCAGGCACGCGCGACGTCGCCCTCCCACTCGATGACCAGCGTGCCGTCGGGGTCGTCGGGGAGGTCCAGGGCCACCTGCGCGGCACCGCTCCAGTCGGTCGGGATCGAGGCGCGCCCGTTCGGGGCCGCGTGCCGCTCGGGCGGCGTACCGGCCGCGCGCACCGTCGTGACGGTCGCCTCGCTCACGGCGGGGGCGCCCTCGCCGGCCTTCTCCCACCCGGTCGCGCCGAGGCGCAGCACGTCGCCGGCGGCGAACAGTTCGACCCGGTCGTCGGCCACGACACCGTCGGCGAGCACGGGCACGCCGCCGCTCAGCCCGAAACGCAATCCGTCGGCCTCCGAAAGCACCAGCACGCGGGCGCCGATGCCGCCGTCGCGCACGAGTTCGAAGAGCGCGCCGGGTCCGTCGAACGCCACCTCGCGCGTGTCGGCGTCCGTCTGCCAGCGCACCGGGATGCCGGCCGTCTCGCTCAGGACGAGCAGCGGCGCGTCCCGCCAGATCACCTCGGTGAGCGGCTGTCCGGTCGCCCAGTCGAGCACGACGCCGCCGACGCGCACGCCGAACGGCCACAGGAAGGCGCTGTCCGACGGGATGTGCACGGGCGGGAAGGTCACGTCGCCGGCATCCGTCGTCACGGTGAACGCGACGTCGTCGTGCGCGGGCAGGGTGACCCCCGGCTGGTGGTTGATGACGAACACGAAGCCTGCGGTCCCGTCGGAGCGCACCGACCAGCGCAGGCCCGCGGTGTCGGGCACGGCGGGCGCGTCGTCGGGGAAGCTCGCGGGCATGTCGGCCAGTTGCGCACCCCACCGGTGCAGCAGCAGGTGCTGGCGGCGCAGGCGGCGCCAGCTCTCGCGTGGCATCCCGTCGACGGTCAGCGGGGCGCCGAAGTCGTACGAGATGTCGGTGAAGTCGTTCGGCTCGCCGGTGGCGTGGGCCTCCTGCAGCCCGGCGCGCGGGTTGCGGCCGTCGGAGAACATGTAATAGCCCTGCCAGACGCTGCCCGAGGCGAGCTTGGCGAGGGTGAGCGCGTCGATGTCGTCGGCGGTCACGATCGGGCGCCGGTGATAGGCGGCCACCATGCCCGCGCCGATCTCGCACGTCGCGAACGGCAGGTCGTAGTCGCGCGCCTCGCCGGGCTCGCCGGTGCGGTGGTCGGCGCCGATGCCGTCGTCGTCGCGGCGTGCCGATGGGTAGAAATTGCTCTCGCTGCGCAGGTCCCGCACATCGGAGGCTTCGATCCAGAACGAGTCGGAATAGCCGCCGAACACCGGCAGCACGTCGTCGGGCAGGTCGGCGGCGCCCCAGCCCGTGGCGACCCAGAGCGGCGCGGCGAACCCGACCCGCTCGGCGATGGTGCGGAGGGTACTCAGGTGCTGCGGCTGGTCGTACAGCTCGTTGTCGACCTGCACGGCGAACAGGGGGATGCCGCGCACCTGCTCCTCGATGAGGGTGTACCACCGCTCAACCTCGGCGAGGTAGGCCGGGTCGTCGGTGCGCACCGCCATGCCGGACTCGGCGATCCAGTCGGGCAGGCCGCCGTGGCGGGTCTCGGCGTGGGCGTAGGGGCCGATGCGCAGCACGATCTCGAGGCCGTGGCTGCGCGCGGCGCGGAGGAACGCGCCGAGGTCGAGGCCGTCGTCGAACGACACCTCGCCGCGGGTGGGCTCGTGGTGGTTCCACAGCACGTACGAGGCGACGTGGGTGATGCCTGCGGCGCGCACGCGGCGCAGCGTGTCGTCCCACTGCGCGCGGGGCAGGCGGGAGAAGTGCACCTCGCCGGTCAGCGGGAAGACCGGCTCGCCGTCGACCGCGACCCAGCGACGGGTGACGGTGACGTTGCCGGAGCCGAGATCGGTGATCTCAGCGGGAGCGGGGGCGCAGACGCGGATGTGAGTCATGTCGGGTACGACGACCTTTCTGGAGCATCTTCCAGTGTCCCCGGCCTCGTGCCCTCCACCAAAACGCCGCGCCCGACCGCTTGCGCATGCCGCGGCGGAAAGCGGAAGCCCCGAGATCGCGGTGATCTCGGGGCTTCTTCGGTGGACCTGAGGGGATTCGAACCCCTGACCTCTTCATTGCGAACGAAGCGCGCTACCAACTGCGCCACAGGCCCATGAACCTCAGCAACACTATCACGATCACGAGACCGGTCCGGAACCGCGAACGGCCTGAGCGACAGCGTTCCCGCCGTCCGGCAGAGTCGCGACGATGAGCAGTCGGGCGTTACTGCCCCGACGCGCGACGGGTCAGCAGGTCGCGCACGTGGGCTTCGATCTCGGCGTCGTCTGCAGCCCGACCGGCGAACGGCGCCTGCGTCGTGCGTGCCGCACGTGCCGCGGTGATCGAGGGCGGGGCGGCGCGTTCGGCGCGCTCGCGCATGGCCTCCTCCAGCGCCGCCTGGCGCAGTGCGTCCTGGGCCGCTGCCGCGTCCAGGGCCGCGGCGGCACGTGAGCCGGCGGATGCCGTGAGCGGGCGCGGCAGCTCACGCGGCATCCAGGCGCGCTCGTCCGCGAGTGACACGTCCTGCAGCGAAGTGGCGACGGCGGCGAGGGACGACTCGGACGCGACGACGGTCCGCACGCCTGCCCGCATGCCGGCGCGGGCGCCGACCCGCGCCATGCGCACGAGCAGCAGCGCGCAGGCAACGGTGGTCGTGGCACCGATGGCGAGCAGCGTGGTCGTTCCGGTGACGGCGAGCACCAGCCCACCCCACCCGGCCATGACGATGCCGGCGAGGGCGAGGACGCTCGTGACGAGACGGGCGCGGCGACGCGCGCGGGCGCGACGGGCGGCGGGCAGCGCACGGGCGGCGGCCGCTTCGGCGCGGGCACGTTCCTGGGCTGCTGCGGCGTGGGCGCGGGCGCGCTCCCTCGCGACGACGGCCTCGGCACGGGCGTACTCTGCGTCGGCGCGGGCTCGCTCCTTGGCGGCCTCGGCTTCGGCGCGGGCGACCTCCGCCTCGACGCGGGCGCGCTCCTTGGCGGCCTCCACCTCGGCGCGGGATCGTTCCTTGGCCACGACCAGCTCGGCGCGGGCGGTCTGCAGCGACGCCTGCTCCCGTTCGGCGAGGGCCTGGCGGGCCAGCCGCTGCTGCGCCAGGGCGGTGCGCGCGTTGAGTTCCAGCCGCATCTCCTCCGGCGCCTCGCTGGTCTCGGCGAGCACGCGCAGTGCGCGGTTCATCCGCAGTGCGTTGCGCTCCGCGGCCTCGTACTGGTAGCGGCTGTACCAGGACGGCAGCAGGTAGATCAGCCAGAGCGCGACGGCGACGGCGACGATCACGCCTCCACCCAATACCTGCCCACCCATGCCGACCACGGTATGCGATCAGGGCCGTCCGCACGCGCTCTTCTGCGCGTGTCGCAGTCTGACCTTCGACCAGAAGGTGAAAGTTTCAGGCGGGAAGGCGGTCGGACGGCGGAATCGCCGCGGCATCCTGCGGGGCTGCGCCGTTCACCCAGCGCCGCAGCACACCCTCCGGCACCTCTTCGCGCACCAGCGCGAACGCGTAGTGGTCGCGCCAGTCCCCGTCGATGTGGATGAACCGTCGGCGCAGACCTTCGTACCGAAATCCGAGCTTCTCCACGACCCGCAGGCTCGCCCGGTTCTCCGGGCGGATGCAGATCTCCATGCGGTGGAGCCCGAGTTCGCCGAAGCTCAGGTCCGTCGCCAGGGCGACCGACGTCGGCGTGATGTCCCGGCCGGCGAACCGCCGGCTGACCCAGTACCCGATGGTCGCCGACGAGAGCGACCCGCGCGCGATCCCCCACACGTTCAGCTGGCCGGCGATCTCGCCCTCGTACTCCATGACAAGCGGCACGCCTGCGCCGTCGCGGTACTGCTGCAGCAGGCGGCGCACGCCCAGGCGCATGTCGAACGAGGTCGGGCCGTCGGGGCTGGTCGCCTCCCAGGGCCGCAGCCACTCACGGTTGCTCAGCAGCTCCTGCTGCAGCACGCGCGCATCGCGCGAGCGCACCAACCTGATGGAGATGGGCCCGTGTTCGCGGGGCGACAGTTCCACGCAACCCCCTCGGTGCCGGCGTCAGAGTTTCGCCGCGAAGTCCTTCAGCCAGGGACGCAGCTCCGGCCCCAGATCATCGCGGTCGGTGGCCAGCTGCACGATGGCCTTGATGTAGTCCACCCTATCGCCGGTGTCGTAGCGACGACCCCGGAACACCACGCCGCGCACGCCGGGACCGTCGGGGTCGGCGGCGAGCTCCTGCAGCGCGTCGGTGAGCTGGATCTCGCCTCCCTTGCCGGGCTCGGTGCGCTCCAGGATCTCGAACACGCTCGGCGCCAGGACGTACCGGCCGATGACGGCGTAGTTCGAGGGCGCGTCGGCGGCGTCGGGCTTCTCGACGAGTCCCGTCACGCGCACGACGTCGTCATCGTCGGTGGGCTCCACCGCGGCCACACCGTACAGGTGCACCTGCGAGGGCTCCACCTCCATGAGGGCGACGATGGCGGCGCCGGTGCGCTCGTGCTCCTCCATCATGCGCGTCAGCAGCGGGTCCCGCTCGTCGATGAGGTCGTCGCCCAGCAGCACCGCGAACGGGTGGTCGCCGACGTGGCTGCGGGCGCGCAGCACCGCGTGACCCAGTCCCTTGGGGTCACCCTGGCGCACCATGTGGATGTCGGCCAGATCGGTGGACTGCTCCACCTTCTTCAGCTTCTCCATGTCGCCCTTGGCGCGCAGACGCTCTTCGAGCTCCGGCATCTGGTCGAAGTGGTTGGCGATGTTGTTCTTGTTGCGGCCGATGATGATCAGCACATCCTGGATGCCGGCGTGGGTCGCCTCTTCGACGACGTATTGGATCGCGGGCTTGTCGACGACGGGCAGCATTTCCTTCGGCATCGCCTTGGTGGCGGGGAGGAAACGGGTGCCGAGTCCGGCAGCAGGAATGACAGCTTTGAAGGGCTGGGGCATGCCGACAGTGTAGTGGGGAGGCGGAATGCGCCAGGGATGACGTTGCGGACGCCTACAATCGACTTCATGTCAGATGGCATCGACGACGCCAAACGGGCCCTGCGCGCAGAGTTGCGCGAGCGCCGCCAGCAGTTGAGCGACCAGGCGCGCCAGGAAGCCGAAGAAGGCATCCGCGTGCAGCTCGACGCCCTCGTGGACGCCACCGGCGCGCGCTCCATGTCCTGCTTCCTCTCCACCCCCACCGAGCCGGGAACGCGGTCGTTCCTCAACGCGGCCATCGCCCGCGGCATCCGGGTGCTCTTGCCGGTCACCCGCACCGACGGCCTGCTCGACTGGTCGGTGGCCACCCCCGACGGCGACGTCACCGACGGCCTGTTCGGCCTGCCCGAACCCGTCGGCGAGCTGCTCGGCCCGATCGCGGTGGGCGACGTCGACCTGCTCGTGATCCCCGCCGCCGCCGTGGACCGGTCGGGCATGCGGCTGGGATGGGGCCGAGGCTATTTCGACAAGACGCTCGGCTCGATGGAGCGCTGCCCGCCGGTCTACGCGGTCGTCTTCGACGCGGAGTTCATCGACGAAGTCCCGCGCGATGTGCACGACCAGCCGGTGACCGGCGTCGTGACCCCCACCCAGACGATCGTCCTGTCGCCCGCGCGGCGCTGATCCCCCACACCCGAGGAACACCATGCCTACCTACGCCTATGCCTGCAAGCAGTGCAGCCACCGCTTCGACGCCGTCCAGTCCTTCGCAGAGCCGTCGCTGACCGAGTGCCCCGAGTGCGGCGGCGTGCTGCGCAAGGAGTACGGACAGATCGGCGTCACCTTCAACGGATCCGGCTTCTACCGCACCGATTCGCGTGCCGGCGCCGCCGGCGGCGGCACGAGCGGTGGCAAGAAAGATGCCGCCGCCAGCTCCTCGTCTACCGCGACGACCTCTTCTTCGTCATCATCGTCTGCAGGGGCATCCGCCTCCCCCGCCGCGGCGGGTTCGTGACCGGCACTGCCGGCGAGACGAAGGGAGTCCTCGTGATCCAGGGCTTCAAAGATTTCATCCTGCGCGGCAACGTCATCGATCTGGCCGTCGCGGTCGTGATCGGCGGCGCGTTCACCGCTCTGGTGAACGCAGTCGTCAGCAGCATCATCACGCCGATCGTCGCTCTGTTCTACCAGGAGAACGAGGCCGGCATCGCCGGCCCAACTGTCTACGGCCTCTACGGCCAAGCGGTGACGTTCCCCATCGGCGACCTCATCAGCGCGGTCATCAGCTTCTTCGCCGTCGCGCTGGTCGTCTACTTCGTGTTCGTCGTGCCGATGAACCGCTGGAAGGAGCGCCAGGCGCGCAAGGCCGGCATCAGCGAGCAGGAAGAGGAGAAGCTGCCCACCGAGCAGGAGATCCTGGTGCAGATCCGCGACCTGCTCGAGAAGAACAGCGCGAACCGGCCATAGTCGAGGGCGGCACGAAGAAACAGCCTCTCAACTCACCAGTGCGGCGGGACGTCGCGCTTGAGGCGTTCGTCGTTCGGCCCGGGTGCCGCAGCCCCGCCAGGTGCGGGAGGCGCGGCATCCGGGTCGTCGGCGTCTGCGGGCACCGGCTCGGGACTGGTCCCGGGCGCCGGCGTCAGCTTCGCGCGCCGCGCCCCGGGGACCCGCTCGACGCGCTGACGGTCATTCGAAGGCATCGAAGGGCTGGGTCGGGGTGTCGGCGGTCGGCGTATGGGGCTGCACGCCGAGGATGCCGGCGATGCGCGCCGCGACCCCGGCGGGGTCGCTGTAGAGGTCGAACGCGTGCACGCGCACGTAATGCCACCCCAGGCGGCGCAGGATGAGCGGCCGGAGCCGCAGCGACTCGCGCAGCGACTCGCCCATCGCCTCGGGGTCGCTCTCCGCGACCACGGCCTTGCCACGGTACTGGGCGACCAGCGGCAGCAGGCCACGGTAGTCCACGTCGACGGACACGCCGAGGCTGCGCAGCTCGCGCGCCAGCGCGAGGGTCAGCGGGTCGGCGAGGTCCTCCAGCCGCGCGTCGCGGGAGCGGGCGGCGATGCCGCCGAGGATCGACATGAGCGTCGCGGCCCCGTACTCCAGGCGTCCGTCGTCGAACGCGGAGGGGCGGATCGACGACACGATCACCATGGAGCGGCGGGCGCGGGTCATGCCCACCGTCAGCAGCCGCTCGCCGTCGGGAGTGGACAGGTCGCCGAAGTCGCTGAGCACGCGTCCATGGCGGGTGAGACCGAACCCGAGGGAGAAGATGACACGGTCGCGGCTCTCCGCGACCGACTCCTCGAGCGTCAGCACGGCGAAGGGTTCGGCGGTGTCGCGGGAGAGGAAGTCGGCGACGTCGGAGCGGCCCGCGAACGCGGCCTCCACGGCGGCGCGCACGCGCTCGGCGTGGCGGGTGCTGGCGGTGACGACCATCAGCGATTCGCTGCCGCGGTTGACGGCGTGCTCGACGACGAGTGTGACCACGCGGGCCACCTCCGCGTCGGGGCTCTCGACCGCGCCGGTGATCGGGTCGGGCGCGCCGACGCCGCCTTCGACGTAGTCCACGCCCAGGCTGCCGCGGCCGAGGTAGGAGCCGGCCCACGGCAGGGAGATGATCTCGCCGCCGTAGAACGCGTCGTTGACGAGCTCGGCGAGGTCCTCGCCGCCGGCGCGGTAGCTGCGGGTCAGCGTCTCGACCGGCAGCAGGTCGGCCAGGCGCTCGAACAGGCTCGGCTCGTCGGTGTCGACCGGCGCCTCATCGTCGGGCACGGTGCCGGGCAGGGCCGCCGACACGCGGAACGGGGTGGGCTTCTGGGTGACCGGGTCGCCCAGTACGACGACCTGGCGGGCGCGTCGCAGCGCGGGGGCGGCCTCGGCGAGGCTGAGAGCGGCGGCATCCGCCACGATCACGACGTCGAATTCGGGACGGTCGGGGATCTGCGGCACCTCGTACGGCGAGGCCAGCCACACCGGGGCGAGCGCGCGCATCAGTGTGGGCGCATAACCGACGAGTTCTTCGGCGGATGCCGAGCCCTCGCGCAGCGCCTGCTTGAGGGAGGTGGCCTCGACAGGCTCGTCGACGATCGCGATCTTCCAGCGGGTGGCGAGCTGAGCCGCCAGCAGGGGGCCGGACGCGGCGGCATGGGCCTCGTCGACCAGACGGAAATCGCGCTCGAGACGGTCGACGACGTTGGTGTTGGCTCCCAGCAGGGCACGGTCGGTGCGCAGCAGGTACTCCAGCGCCGACTGCCACCAGGCGAACTCGAGCTCGGCGCCCACCTCCGCCTCGGGGACGTGCCGCACCGACAGCTCGGCCAGCAGCGGCTCCAGCCCGAGTTCGGCCAGCTGGGTGCGCAGGGTGGCGCGCTCGACCAGGTTGTCGAAGACGTCCGACTTGGCGGCGAGACCCGCCAGCGTGCGCAGCAGCTGCGGGATGGGCAGGTGGGTGAGCGAGGCGGTCGCGCTGCGGCCGAGCACCGCGTCGAGCGCGGTGAGGTCGGCATCCACGCGCTGCCAGGCGGCGTGCACGTCGGCGAGGCCCAGAGGCACCTCCGGCAGCACGCCCGGCTCCACGTAGCGCTGCCACTCCGCGCGCTGCTGCTGCACGCGCACGAGACCCGCGTGCATGTCGGTGACGTGCATGCCGGGGCGCACGTACTCGCGCGAGAGGCCCTTCAGCCGTCGGCGCTGCGGCCCGCTCATCTCGGGGGCGTCGCGGCGCGGCCCGTGTGCCTGGATGAGCTCGGCGAGCGGCCGTTCGAACACGGTGAGACTGAAGCGGTCGAGGGAGTCCCGGATGCCCTGCAGCAGCCGCAGGTAGCCGCCGAGCTCCGCAACCGTCTGGAACGGACGCATGCGCGTCTGGCCGATGAGCTCGTAGCCGCGCTCGAGCAGCTGCGGCACATCGGTGCGCTGGAGCCGCGAGCTGAGCGCGTGGGCCTTGCGCGCCTCGTCGGTCGTGGCGAAGCTCACGCCGTACCAGGGCGAGTCGTCGGGCCCGAAGCGGAACTCCCCCAGCCGTGCGGCGGTCGAGAGCATGACGGCCGCCTCGGCGCGGCGGGTCGACAGGCGCACGAGCGTCGTGAGATCCAGTCGTGCGCTCGTGGACGGCTGCGGGGTGCGTGCGGCGAGCGTGGTGAGCGTGCGCAGGGCTTCCAGCGGCGAGACGCCGATGGTGGGATGCCGCGTGGTGAGTGCTCCGCGGTAGTCGCGCAGCACGCTGCGCAGCCGCACCAGTGCGTCGTCGATGTCGGCGACCTTGGGCTGCTCCGCCTTCTCGTTGCGAGCGATCGCGCGGACGAGGTCGCGGTGCAGTTGACGCGGCGAGACCGCGAGTCCGGGCAGGCCGATCCCCGCGAGGCGGTGGCGCACGCCCTCGAGCGTGGAGCGACGCGCGCTCACGACGAGCACGCGCTTGCCTTCCTGCACGAGGGCGCCGACGGCGTTGATCACGGTCTGGGTGCCGCCGGTGCCGGGCAGGGTGTGCACGACGAGCGACTGGCCGGCGGCGATGCGGGCGAGCACGCCCTCCTGCTCGGCGTCGGCGTCCAGCAGCAGGGTGTCGGCCGCCGGCGAGCGCTCGTCGGCGCCGAGGGTCTTGGGCAGAGGCCGCACCGCCGAGACCTGCTCGCGGTCGGCGGCGTGACCGGCGAGCGCGTTCAGCACCGGGTGGTCGAGGTGGATGAGGTCGGCTTCCATGGCCGAGCCGACGTCGGCGAACGTCGACACGACCAGACGCGGCTGCACCGTGAAGGTGGGGATGCGCGCGGTCAGCGCGCGCAGGTGGTCGATGACCGGCTGCGGCTTGAACACGCCGCCGTCGTGGGCCAGCGCAGCCAGCGCCCGCCCGTCGAGCTCGATGCCGAAGTGGGCGCGGGCCGCGCGCACCAGCTCGGGGTTGATCGTGAACGATCCGTGCAGCTTCAGTTCGAAGTCGGAGTGGTGGCGGCGGATCGCCAGCGGTCGCAGCAGCACAGGCGCCGAGCAGGCCAGCCCGCCCAGTCGCCAGGTCGCGAGGCCCACCGCCAGGTTCACCGTGTCGAGGCCGCGCGCGGTGCGCAGCTCCACGTCGCGGGAGGTGATGCGCTCGGCGGCCAGACGCGCACCGCGCAGCGCGACTTCGTCGCGGAAGAGGTTGGACAGCAGCGTGGAGCGGCCGGTGATGAACTGCGGCAGGCTGCCGGGATGCGCCTTGGTGATCTCGATTCCGGCGTCGCCCGCGTCGACGTAGTGCAGCAGGCTCGATCGTCCGCCGAGTTCCGCCGCTTCGCGGCGCAGGCGGGCACGCTCACCTTCTGCGACGTGCGTCACGGCGACTCCGGGCTCCGCCACCCCCAGCTCGCCGGGCGCGACCGACACGGCACGATCCGCTGCCGCGGCATCGACCGTCGCATTGCCCTCTCCTCGCCACACACGAGCCAGACTAAGCGGCTGCCACCCGTCAGCCCGCACGCGGGCCCGAGTTTCGCGGTATTGCCCGCCATGGCGCGCCCATCGCCTCCTCCACAGGCTCGGACTCGACCGTGTCCCTCCACTGATCTCCTCTCCTGCTCCCGTGGACGCAGCGGGACGACCAGGATGGGCGCATGACCCCGACCGCGTACTCGGTGCACCCGACACCGATCGGCGAGGCCCTCGTCGTGGTGAGCGATGAGGGCCTCGTCGCCCTCCACATCCTCGATACCCCCGCCGGCGATCACCTCGCCGCGCTCACCATCGAGCTCGGCGCCGTGCCCGAGCACGATCCGGCCGCCACCGCCGCGGTGACGGCGGCGCTCGAGGGGTACTTCGCCGGCATCCGCCGCTCCTTCGACCTCGCCATCGACTGGCGCCTGGTGCACGGCTTCACCCGCACCACACTGCAGACGGTTTGCGAAATCCCCTACGGCGAGACCACCTCCTATGGGGACGTGGCGGTTGCAGCGGGCCACCCCCGCGCACATCGCGCGGTGGGCAGCGCATGCGCACGCACGCCGATCTCCATCGTGATCCCCGCGCACCGTGTCGTGCGGGCGGACGGATCGATCGGTGAGTACGGCGGGCATCCTCACGCCAAGCGGCTTCTGCTCGACCTCGAGGCCCGCGCCGTCGCCGGCGACGCGGCGGAGGGTGCCGTCGCGGGCGACGCGGCGGAGGGTGCCGTCGCGGGCGACGCGGGCGAGCGTGCCGCAGCCGACGCCGCCCCGAGCGCAGCCGCAGGCGACGGTCCCCGCAAGGCTGCGGGCGTGTAGGCCGCCCGCACGATGAGCGGCCCCGGGCGCGATGCCCGGGGCCGCCGGCCCGACGCGGAGCGTCCGGCCCACTCACCTCAGTGGTTCGTCGCCTTCTCCGCTCCGAAGCCGGTCAGCGAACGCACATCCATCTCGGCCGCGAGCTTCGGGTCCTCCCGCTTGCGGGAGGTGACCGTTCCGAGCCAGCCGAGGAAGAACCCGAGCGGGATCGACACGATGCCCGGGTTGTTCAGGGGCCAGATCGCCGCACCGGTGTCCTTGAACACGCTCGTCTCCGTGCCCCAGAAGACCGGGGACAGGAAGATGAGGATGACGGCGGCAGCGAGGCCCCCGTACATGCTCCACACCGCGCCGCGCGTGGTGAACTTGCGCCAGAAGAGCGAGTACAGGATGGTCGGCAGGTTCGCCGAGGCGGCGACCGCGAAGGCCAGCGCGACGAGGAACGCCACGTTCTGACCCTGCACACCGATGCCGCCGAGGATCGACAGCACACCGATGACGACCACCGTGCGTCGCGCGACCTTGACCTCGGCGTCGGGTGCGACCTTGCCCTTCTTCACCACGTTGGCGTAGATGTCGTGGGCGAACGAGGCTGCCGCGGTGATGGTGAGCCCGGCGACGACGGCGAGGATCGTCGCGAACGCCACGGCCGAGATGAACCCGAGCAGGATCGGCCCGCCGAGCTCCAGCGCCAGCAGCGGCGCTGCGGAGTTCACGCCACCGGGAGCGGCCGCGATGACCTCGGGCGTGACCAGCGCGCCGGCACCGTAGCCCAGCACGAGCGTGAGCAGGTAGAACAGGCCGATCAGCCAGATGGCCCAGACCACCGAGCGACGCGCCTCCTTGGCGGTCGGCACCGTGTAGAAGCGCATCAGCACGTGCGGCAGACCCGCCGTGCCGAGCACCAGGGCCAGGGCGAGGGAGATGAAGTCCCACGGGTTGGCGCCGTACTGCAGGCCGGGGCCGAGTACGCCCTCACCCGCCGGCGAGGCCGCCACGGCCGCCTCGAGCAGCGAGTTGAAGTTGAAGCCGTAGAGCGCGAGCACCCAGATCGTCATGCCCAGTGCGCCGCCGATGAGCAGGAACGCCTTGACGATCTGCACCCACGTGGTGCCCTTCATGCCGCCGATGAGCACGTAGAGGATCATCAGCAGGCCGACGACGGCGACCACGATCGACTGCCCGATCCTGTCGTCGATGCCCAGCAGCAGCGACACGAGACCGCCGGCGCCGGCCATCTGCGCCAGCAGGTAGAAGAAGCACACCGCGAGGGTCGTGATGGCCGCGGCCATGCGCACCGGAGCCTGCTTCAGACGGAACGACAGCACATCGGCCATCGTGAACTTGCCGGTGTTGCGCATGAGTTCGGCCACGAGCAGCAGAGCGACCAGCCACGCCACCAGGAACCCGATGGAGTAGAGGAAGCCGTCGTAGCCGTTGATGGCGATGGCGCCGCAGATACCGAGGAAGGATGCCGCCGACAGATAGTCGCCCGAGATCGCGAACCCGTTCTGCGGTCCCGTGAACGAGCGGCCCGCCGCATAGTAGTCCGCCGCGGTCTTGTTGTTGCGGCTCGCCCGGATGACGATGAAGAGCGTCACCGCGACGAAGGCGCCGAAGATGGAGATGTTGAGGATGGGGTTGTTCTCCACGGTGTCCACCGCGGCATCGATCGCGCCGAAGATCTCGTTCATGCTCCCGCCTCCTGCTTCTCCAGCTGCTCACGGATCGCCTGGGCTTGCGGGTCCAGCTTGCGATTCGCGTACCAGACGTAGGTCATGGTGATCGCGAAGGTCGTCACGAACTGCCCGAGCCCCAGGAGCAGGCCGACCGTGATGTCTCCCGTGACGCGCTGTGCCATGAAGTCCGCCGCGAACGACGACAGCAGCACGTACAGGAAATACCAGAGCAGGAACGCGATGGCCAACGGAAAGACGAAACTCCGCTGGCTGCGCTTGAGGTTGCGAAATTGCGGTGATTCTTCCACCGCGATGTAATCGATCACGCCCGGCGGGGCGGTCTCGTTGTGTGGTGCGGTCATCTGTGCGGCCTCCTTGCCACTCGTTCTGTCCGCTCGGGTGCACCACCGCCTCAGTGCGGGGCACCCCTCGCGAGGGGTGTCACAGCGCCCGAAAAGCCCGGGAAGCGCCCCGCGGCCGCGTGATATCGTCGACGCTACGAAGGCGGCGACGGTGCCGTCACCCCCGGAAGTAGGTAGTGCGTGGTGGCACAAACGGGTTTCGATACAGACGATCAACTGGTCGCGCGGGCAGTGGGAGACCTCTCCCGGCACGCCGGGTTTCCTGTCGTGTTCGCGGGCCTGGAGCACGCCGGCGCGGTGCACGTCAGCGCCATCGCCGGCGCGCGCACCCGCAGCATCGAGGGTCTCGTCGTCCTCGCCGGCCGAGGGCTCGGCGGCGCGTCGCTGGTCGAGGGCCGGCCGCGGCTCGCCCCGGATTACCGCACCAGCCGCAGCATCACCCATGACTACGACCGGGCGATCCTGGGCGAGGGCATTTCCACCCTGCTGGCCGTGCCGATCATGGTCGCTGCCAAAGCGCGGGGCGTCATCTACTGCGGGTCATGGCAGCGCGCGTCGGTGGGCGACGCGGTGTCCAAGCCGGTTTTCGCGGCCGCGCAGTCGCTCGCGGTCGAGCTGCGCGTGCGGGATGAGGTGCGCCGCCGGGTCGCGCTGATCCCTCCCCCGGAGTCCACCGCCACGATGCCCACCGCCGCGCGGGAGGAGCTGCGTGAGAGCTACGCGGAGCTTCGCAGCATCGCCGCCGCCGTCGGCGACCCCGCCATCCGCGAACGCCTCGCCCGCATCGAGCAGCGCCTGGCCACGCTTTCGGCCGATTCATCGCCATCCGAGAAAGTGGATGCCGCTCTCTCCCGCCGTGAAATCGACGTGCTGGCCTGCTGCGCTCTCGGGGCGACGAATGCCGAGATCGCCGGCTCGCTGGGGCTGAAAGAGGGGACTGTGAAGTCCTATCTCGCCTCGGCCATGGCCAAACTCGACGCCTCCACTCGGCACGCCGCCGTAATGCGCGCGAGGCGGGCCGGAATTCTACCCTGATCCGCGAATTGTCGCTTTGCGGCATTGCCCCCTGTCATTGCGGGGAGCGCGCCACTATGGTGTCCGCATGGCCCGGAGAATTGTGCACCAGCTCGTCGACGACCTCGACGGAACCGAACTCGAGGTCGGCTCAGGTGAGACCGTGTTGTTCTCGCTCGACGGCATCGCGTACGAAATCGACCTGACCGACGACAATGCGCGGGCGCTGCGTGACGCTCTGCAGCCTTACGTGTCGGCGGCACGCCGTGTCTCAGGCGGCCGCGCGGCCGCCTCGAACGGCGGACAGAAGCGTCGCCGCACCGGACAGCACGACTACGGCCCCGTGCGCGAGTGGGCCAAGTCGAACGGCTACGCCATCTCGGAACGGGGTCGCGTGCCGGCATCCGTTCTCGAGGCGTACGAAGCCGCCCGCTGAGCAGCGTGACGCCCGGCGTCCCACCGACGCGCACCGGGCGGCACGTGCGTCACGGCACGCTGCGGTTCCGTGTGGTCGAAAGCAGCGGCCCGTCGCGGTCGAACCGTCCCGTCGTGGTGCTCGTGCACGGCATCGGCATGTCGCACCGCTCCCTGCGTCGCCTGCACGACGCGCTGGCCGCCCACGAGGCGACGGTGTTCTCGATCGACCTGCCGGGCTACGGGGGGCTGCCCAAGCCCGACCACGACGTCGACGTCGCCGAGATGGCGGAGGGACTCGCCGGGGTGCTCGCCACCCTCGATACCGGCCCGGTCGTGCTGGTGGGTCATTCGATGGGCGCCCAGTGGGTCGTCGAGACCGCCTGCCGCCGACCCGACCTCGTCGCTCAGGTCGTGGCGATCGGCCCCGTGGCCGACGAGCGCCACCGCTCCCTGCCGGCGCAGGCGGGCGCGCTCGCTCTGGACACGCTCCGGGAGTCGCCGGTGGCGAACGCGATCGTATTCACCGATTACCTGCGCTGCGGCATCCGCTATTACCTGGCGCAGGTGCGCCACATGATCGACTACCCGATCGAGCAGCGCGTGGCCGATCTCGCCGTGCCGCTGCAGGTGATCCGCGGCCAGCGGGACCCCGTCGCCCGGGCGGACTGGTGCCGCAGGCTCGCAGATGCGGCGTCGGATGCCACGGTGGTCGAGATCCCGGCGGCCGCCCACATCGTGCAGCACACCGCGCCGCGCGCGGTGGCCTCGGCGATCCTGGCCCGCGCCGGCCTTACGGCGGCGACGTGATCGGGGCCGTCAAGGCCGCCGCCTGGTGGGCGCGCGACTACGCGTACGCCGGCATCTGGCAAGCGCGGGCGCTGCTGAACCGCACCGACCCCGATGCGTTCCTGACGGGGACGGGCCGCCCGGTGGTGGTGCTCCCCGGCATCTACGAGACCTGGAAGTTCTTGCAGCCCCTGGTGGCCGCCATCCACGAGCGCGGTCATCCGGTGCATGTGCTCGACGACCTGCACCGCAACGAGCGGCCCGTCGTCGAGATGGCCGCGCAGGTGACGGCGTACCTTGCCGAGCGCGATCTCGCGGACGCCATCGTCGTCGCCCACAGCAAGGGCGGCCTCGTGGGCAAGCAGGTGATGATCGGGACGGAGAGCGCACGCGTGCGCAGCATGCTCGCCGTCGCCACGCCGTTCGGCGGGTCACGATACGCGCGGCTGCTGCTCCCGCCGACGCTGCGCATCTTCTCCCCGCGGGATGCCACGATTCTCGCGCTGGCCGCGCAGGCAGAGGTGAACGCACGCATCGTGTCGGTCTATGGGCGGTTCGACCCGCACATCCCGGAGGGCAGCAAGCTGCCGGGGGCGAAGAACGTCAAGCTCGAGACGGGCGGGCACTTCCGCATCCTCGCGCACCCGCGGGTGCTGGCCGAGTTCACGCTGCTCGCCCGCGCGGACTGACCGGAAGGGGCGCGGGAGCGCGGTGCGTGGGGCGCGGGAGCGCGGCCGCGGGGCGCGGGAGCGCGGGAGCGCGGCCGTCGCGGGGCGCGCAGCACCGGCACCTTCTCCACAGCCGGCCAGAGTTGCGACTTCTCCACAATCACCTGCTGGCCTGGGCTTTACCCCTCTCAATGTCGGAGGGGGTCGCGAGAATAGACCCATGACCGCAGCCCCGACGCTCACCGCCCCGCGCGATATGCGCTCGCGCGGCGCGGTCATGGCGGGACTCGAACGCACCCGTCAGCGCATCGCCGCATTGCAGGCGGAGGAGTTGCGACTCCTCGCCCGCGCCGATGCGCTCGCGATGGCGCAGACGGCGCGACTCGCATCGTCGACCGCACGCGAACGCGAGATTCCGCTGCGCGACATCGCCGCCGAGGCCGCCGCCGTGCTGCGCCGATCCGACCGCGGCATGCAGCAGCGGCTGCACGATGCCGCGGCACTCGTGACCGGCTTCGCCGCGACCCTCGCGGCGCTGCAGGCCGGGCGGGTGGACGCGGCGCACGTGCGGGTGATCCAGGATGCCGGCGCCCGCATCGCCGACGCCGACGCCCGGCGGCGGTTCGAGCAGTCGGCCCTCGCGGTGTGCGAACGCGAGACGCCCGGGCGAGCTCGGCCGATCGTCGCGGTGATCGCGCAGCGGCTCGACCCCGTGCCTGCCGATCAGCAGCACACCGACGCAGCCGAAGAACGTCGCGTGTGGGTGCGGGATCTCGACGACGGCATGGCCGAGTTGGGTGCCGTGCTGCCGGCGATCCTGGTGCACGCCGCCCACGACCGGCTGACGACGTTCGCCCGGCAGGTCGCCGACACCCGCCGGCCGCAGGCAGGTGAGGCCGTCCCCGAAGACGTCGATCGGCGCACGATGGCGCAGGTCCGCGCCGATGTGCTGGCCGACCTGCTGCTCACCGGCCACGCGACGGGCGCCGTGTCGAACGATGCGCTGGCCGGGTGTGCGGCGATCACCGCACAGGTGCAGGTCGTCGTCCCCGCCGACGCGCTCGTTCCCCGCGGCCTGCTCGTTCCCCGCGACATGCTCACCCGGGCGGGAGTGACCGCACCGTCCACCCCCGTGCCCGCAGGCAGCAGCCACGGCGCCGACGGCGGCCACGGAATCCTCCCGGGCTTGGACCACTCCCCGGCCGAGCTGGTCGGCCATGGTCCGATAGACAGCAGTGCGGCACGACGACTCGCCGCCACCGCGGACGTGTGGGAGCGCATCTTCCTCTCCCCCACGACAGGCGCAGTGATGCACGTCGACACCTATCGCCCCTCCCGCGTGCAGCGCCGACATCTCGACGCCCGCGACGAGCATTGCCGTTTTCCGGGATGCCGAACGCCCTCCCGCAGGTGCGACCAGGATCACACCGTCGACGCAGCCCGCGGCGGGCCGACGTCCCTGACGAATCTCGCGAATCTTTGCCGGCGGCATCACACCCTCAAGCACGCCGCCGCGTGGACGGTCGAGCAGGTCGATCGGGGTGTGCTGCGCTGGACCAGCCCCACGGGGCGCGTCTTCCCCGACGTCCCCCGCCGGGTGCTCGAGTTCGCCGCTCTTGCGTCACCGCACGGCCCCACCCCCGAGGCGAGGCTCGGTCGCACCGAGCCACTCGAGACCGCTCCGTTCTAGCGACCCACGCACCGCGGTCCGCGTCTCGCTGGGCGCGGAGCCCTGCCCCTCCACCGCCCCTGCGTGACGCCCTCCGTTCGCCCGGGCGCGCTGAGACGCCCTCCGCTGCCGGCGCGCTCGCAGGGCGAAGCGAGGCCCTGGCATACTGCCACCATGGCATCCCCGAGAACCCAGCAGGAGCGCCGCACGGCGCTGATCACCGGAGCCGGATCGGGCACAGGGGCCGCAGCCGCCAGAGCCCTGGCGGCGACGCACCACGTGGTGCTCGTCGGGCGGCGCCTCGACCGCCTCGAGAGTGTCGCCGAGCAGATCAGCGCGGCGGGCGGCACCGCCACGGCGCTGGCGTGGGACATCACCCGTGGCGACGCCGAGACCCTGCTCGAGGCCGCAGGCCCAGTGGATGACCTCGTGCTGGCCGCAGGGCTGAACACGCCGCAGCGCACCTGGGGCGACCAGCACATGGCCGATTTCCGCAGCGTCATCGACACCAATCTGATCGCGGTGGCCGAGATCATCGCCGCGGCACTCCCGGGTCTGCGCCGCGCCCAGGGCACGGTGTGCATCATCTCCTCCGTGGCCGCCTGGACGGCGTCCCCGGGAGCCGGCGTGGCCTACCGCGCCAGCAAGATGGCGCTGCGCGCGCTGACCGACGCGCTGAACGAGCAGGAATCCACGCACGGCGTGCGAGCCGGGGCGATTCTGCCGGGCGACATCGACACGGAGTTCCTCTCGCTGCGTCCCGCTCCCCCGTCGGACGAGCCGCGCAGGCGAATGCTCGCAGCCGAGGACGTCGCGCGAGCAGTGACCTTCGTCGTCACCTCTCCGCCGCACGTGCGCATCGACGAACTCGTCATCACTCCGGTGGGATCGGTGGAACGCTGAGCTCCGTTCGCCCGACCGCGGTCACCCCTTCGTCGCGCCGGCGGTGAGCCCCGACACGATGTACTTCTGCGTGAACAGGGCGATGAGCATGATCGGCACGGTGACGATCACGGCAGCCGCCATCAATCCGCCCCAGTCGATGCTCGCGTAGCCGACGAAGTCGAAGATCGCCACAGGAAGCGTCTTCGTGCTCGACCCGGAGAGCACCAGCGCGAACATGAAGTTGTTCCAGGCGAAGATGAACGACAGGATGGCCGCCGTCGCGACCCCGGGCATCGACAGCGGCAGGGTGATGCGCAGGAACGCTCCGATGGGAGTGAGACCGTCGACCTGCGCCGCCTCCTCCAGCTCCTCAGGCATGGAATCGAAGTACGACATCATGATGTAGAGGATCAGGGGCAGCGACACGAACATCATGGACAGGATCAGCACGGTATAGCTGCCCACGAGCCGCATCTGGGAGAAGACGAAGTACCACGGCACCAGCAGGCTCACCCCGGGGATGATCCTCGCCAGAAGCACCACCATCGCCGACTTCCCCATGACGAACCGGCTCATGCTGTATGCGGCCGGAACGGCCAGAAGCAGCGACAGCACCGTGGCGACGAAGGCGACGAACAGCGAGTTCCAGATGTAGGCCGCGTAGTTCGCCTGACCGAACACGGTGGCGTAGTTGCCCAGCGTGGGGGTGAAGACGAAGGACTTCGACGGGTCGTAGATGTCCACGTTCGTCTTGAAGCTCGCCAGCAGCATCCACATCAGCGGGGCGACGAAGGTGACGACGACGGCCACGAGACCGACGGTGCGCCCGAAACCAGGCCAGGGGAACCGCTTGCGACGCCTCTCCGGGACGACGACGAGAGCCGTGGTGCTCATTTGTTCAGCGCCTTCCTGCGCAGCGACATGATCCAGATCAGGCCGATGATCATCATGAAGAACAGGATGAGAACGGTGGATGCCTGGCCGTAGCGGTTGTAGTCGAAACTCAGTCCGTACGCGTAGATGTTGAGCGTCTCCACCTCATGGAAGGACCCTCCCCCTTTGCCCTTGGTGGCGTAGAGGATGTCGAAGGTCTTCAGTGCATCGATGCCGCGGAGGATGACCGCAGCCACGATGGTGGGCGCGAGCAGCGGCAGCGTGACGTACCAGAGCCGCTGCCACCAGTTCGCGCCGTCGACGCGTGCGGCCTCGTCCGGCTCCTCGGGAAGAGCCGTCAGCCCGGCCAGCACGATGAGGGTGACCATCGGCGTCCACTGCCAGACGTCCACGAAGATCAGGGTGCTCAGCGCCGTGTCCGGGCTGCTCAGCCACGGCTGAGCAGGGATGCCGACCCACGAAAGCAGTTCGTTCGCGAAGCCGATGTTCGGCTCGAAGATGAGCCGCCACATCATGCCCACCGCGACGGGCGTCGCCACGAGGGGAAGCAGGATCGCGACCCGCACCCACCGCTCGCCGCGGAACGGCTTCCACAGCAGCAGCGCGATCGCGATGCCGAGAACGACCTCGAACAGCAGCGCCCCGCCGGTGAAGTAGGCGGTGCGCCCGACGGCCGGCCAGAAGCGCTCGGTGTCGGTGAGCACGTCGGCGTAGTTGCTCAGACCGACGAAGTCGAACGGCGCGCGAACGGAGCCGCGCGAGTTGGTGAGGCTGAGATAGAGCGTCCACACCAGCGGGAAGATCAGCAGCAGGGCGATGAAGATCATCGCGGGTGCGGCGAAGACCCATCTGCGGTGCTTGTTCACCCAGTGGGAGTATCTCGCCCAGACGTCGCTCTCACGGCGCGCAACCCCGCCCCCGCGTGCCCTCTGGCGGGGGGGGGGGGGGGGGGTTGGCGCCTTCCCCCCCCCCCCCCACCGACGTGGTGTGGGGGGCCAGTTCCGCCGGGCCTACTGGTTCTCGTCCTCGAGGAAGGCGGTGAACTTCTCCTGGGCCTGTTCGACGGCGTCTTCGACATCGCCGCCGGTGATGCCCACGACGATTGGCTCTCCGACGATTTCTCGCGCCTCGGCGACGTTGACGACGAGCGGGCGGTCGTATCCGACGCCGTTCTCGGCGTTGATGGCGATCGCCTCGGCGAGCGCAGGCGGGAAGCTGGCGGTGCCCGCCGGGTCGTCCCACACCGACGTACGCGCCCCCGGCACACCCTGCTCCTGGACCGCCAGGACGCTGTCGAAGCTGGTCGCCCACTCGATGAACTTCCAGGCGTTCTCCTGGTTGGGAGACGTCGCGTTGATGCCCAGCGCCCACGACGGGATGCTGTACGGCTTCGAGCCGGCCGGTCCCTCCGGGAAGGGGGCGTACCCGAGCTTGTCGTAGACGGTGGAGTTCTCCTCGAGCGCGAGGTTCTGGTAGAGGCTGCTGGCGTCGGTGTAGAAGGCTGCCTGACCCTGCGCGAAGATGGCTGCCGCTTCGGGCCAGCTCATGTCGGTGCTGACGTTCTCGGGGCCGTATGCGTTGAGCAGTCCGCCGTAGTACTCATAGGCCTCCAGCGCCGCCGACGTGTCGATGGCCGACTCGGTGCCGTCGAGGAAGTCTCCGCCGAAGCTGAACAGGTAGCTCGAGAACTGGGTGACCGCTGCGGAGCGGCCGGTGCGGGCGACGAAGCCCGCGACGCCGGGGTTGGCTTCGGAGATCGCCTTGGCCGCCGCTTCCAGCTCGTCGAGGGTCTGGGGGACCTCGAGGCCGGCGGCCTCGAGGAGGTCGGTGCGGTAGTAGAGCACCTCCGACTCCGTGATGAGGGGAACGCCGACGACGGTCCCGTCGTACGTGGTGGCCTCCACGGGTCCGGACTGGAAGTCGCTCCAGTCCCAGTCGCCGGCGTCCTCCACATTCGCGGTGAGATCGGCGAGATAGCCGTTCTGCGCGAAGAGCTTTCCCTCCTGGAGAGGGCGGTACATCATGACGTCGATCTCGTCCGTGCCCGCGTTGAGCTTGACGTTGTACTGGTCGGAGAGCTGGTCCTCGCCGAGCTGGGTCAGCTCGACGGTGAGGCCGGTCTCCTCCTCGAACTCCGACAGCTTCTCCTTCATGATGTCGGTCCACACGTGGTTCGCGAGGGTGATGCGCAGCACATCGCTCTCCCCTCCGCCGTCACCGGTGCCGCCCGAGCAGGCCACCAGCGACGCCGCTGTGAGGGCTGCGACCGCGGCGACCGTCGAGGTCCTGAGTACCGTTCGATGCTTCATCGCATCTCCTTCTCTGTCATCGCGCAGCATTGCGCCGGTAAGAGGGGGGCCGGGTGCACCGCACCGCTAGCCGTGACTAGTCTAATAAATCATACTTGTAGCGCAAGCACGAACGACAAAGGAGTCATATGCACATCGACCTGCGCGGAAAAGTCGCCCTCGTCACGGGGGTCGGCCGCGGCATCGGCCGGGAGATCGTCACCACGCTCGCCCGTGAGGGCGTCACGACGGTGTCGGTCGACGTCAGCGCCACCGACCTGCAGGACACATCCGCGGAACTGGACGCGATCGGCACCCCCCACCGGGAGTTCGTCTGCGACATCCGCGATTCGGCGCGGATCGGCGAGGTCGTCCAGGCCGTCGACGAGGCCTACGGGCGCCTGGACGTCCTCGTGAACAACGCAGGCGTCGTGGGCAACGGCGCCATCGACGTGATGGACGAGGCGACGTGGGACCTCGTCCACGACGTCAATCTGAAGGGCACGTTCCTGATGTGCCGCGCAGTGCTGCCGATCATGAAGCGGCAGCGGTGGGGCCGCGTGATCAATGCCGCCTCCTTCGCCGCATTGGTCCCGATCTACGCGAGCGGGGCCTACGCCTCGTCGAAGATCGCCGTCGCGCACTTCACCCGCGCACTCGCCGGCGAGGTCGGCCCGTGGAACATCACCGCGAACGCCTACGCGCCCGGGATGATCCCCACCGCCATGAACGGGTTCGCGCAGCTGCCACCCGAGGAGCAGTCCCGCCTCCTCGATACCCTGAGCCTGCGTCGGTGGGGCGACAAGGCCGACATCGCGAGCCTGATCTGCTTCCTCGCCTCAGATCACGCGTCGTACATCACAGGTACGCTCATCGATGTCAGTGGAGGCAAGCTCGCTTCCCAGATGCCACGCCTCGCGTACGAAGCGGCAGCCGCCGACGGCGACTACGACTTCGACGCTGCGGCGAGTGAGTGAGCGGAGTACCCCTGTGACCGATGGCAGAAGCGTCAGCGCCGCCGCGCGCTACCGAGCACGCATCGGAACGGGCCTGTATGCCCATGTCGTCGATGAGATCGGACAGGAGATCATCAACGGGGACATCCCGCCCGGGAGCATCGTCTATGCCGACCAGCTCTGCGAGCGGCTCGGGGTGTCACGCAGCGTGGTCAGGGAGGGAATCCGCACCCTCAGCTCGATGGGGCTGGTGGAAGCCAGACCGCAGGTGGGCACCCGAGTGCTGCCGTCATCGCAATGGGACCTGCTCAATCCCTACGTGGTCAAGTGGCGTGGGCAGGGGCCGGGCTATGTGGAGCAGATGAAGCAACTGCTCGAGTTGCGCCTCGGCATCGAGCACGTGGCCGCCGGGCTCGCGGCCACGCGCATCGACGCCGAAGGCGCGCAGGCGATCCTCGAGAGCGCCCAGGGGATGAAGGAGTCCTTCCTCTCCGGCGACGCGCGTCGGTTCTTCGAGCGGGATGCCACATTCCACCGGCTACTCCTGGAAGGCACACAGAACGCGGTCATCGCGCAGCTCGCGGACACCATCGGAGCAACGCTGGACGCGCGCGGGCAGGACACCCGCCCGGGCATGCACGACATCACCGCCGACTCGGTCGAGAACCACCTGGCACTGGCGGAGGCCCTCGTGCGTGGTGACGTCGCCGCCGCCCAGAGTCTGGCCATCAGCCTGGTCGAGCGGACGCTGCGGGAGTTCGACCACATGCACGACCGCTCGCGCTCCCGCTGACGCCCCGGCGGGCGCCCTCAGTGCGGCATCACCATGACCGACTTGATGTTGCGCCCGGATTCCATGTGCTCGAACGCCTCCCGCCAGTCGGCCAGGTCGTAGACGCCGCCGAGAACCCGCGTGGTGTCCAGCGCGCCCGTGGCGAAGAGACCCAGCACCCGCTCCCAGGTGGTCCACGTGTGCGAGAAGGAGCCGAAGAGGGTGACGGCCTTCGCCACGAGCGGATCCAGACTGAAGTTCAGGGGCTGCGGGCCCCAGCCGATCTTCGCTATGGCCCCGAGCGGGCGCACCAGTTCCAGTCCCTGCGCGAGCGCTGCGCTCACGCCGGTCGCGTCGACGACGAGGTCTGCCCCCAGACCATCGCCGAGTGAACGGATCAGCGCGACGGGGTCCTCCCTGGTGATGTCGATCGCGTGATCGGCACCGAGTTCGAGCGCGGTCTTCAGGCGGCGCTCATCCACCGGCGTCCCGAGCACCACCGTCGTTCCCGCACCTCTCAGCCGAGCGATCTGCAGGGCCAGCGCGCCGATCGCGCCGGCACCCTGGATCACCACCAGATCGCCCGGCGTGACACTGGCGCGCTCGACGAGGGCGTTGTAGGCGACGGCGAACGGTTCGGTCATCGCCGCCTGTTCGAACGAGACGGTCTCGGGAATCCGGTGCAGAACGCGGGGTTCGGCCAGAAGCAGCTCACCGAATGCGCCGTCGCGCGTCGCTCCATACCCCTGACGATGAGGACACAGGTTGTACCGGCCCACGCGGCAGAGCGCACAGACGCCGCAGATGCGGGCGGCGGTCTCGCACACCACGCGGTCGCCGACCTGCCAGCCGGTGACATCGTCGGCGACCGCCGCGATGACGCCTGCGGTCTCGTGGCCGAGCACGACGGGCAGCGCCACGTCCCAGCTCTGGCCATTGCGCCACATGTGGATGTCGGAGCCGCACACGCCCACTGCGCGCGCGGCCACCAGCACGGTGCCCGGCTCCAGAACCGGAGCAGGTACGTCGCGCAGCTCGACATCGCCGTCGGACAGGCCGAACTTCACCAGCGCCTTCATCGCGCCACCTCACGGCGGTGGTCGTCCCGTGCGATGCTGGGCAGCCCCGCTGCGGCGAGCGCGTCCTCCTGGGTGCGCACCCGGACGGCGGTCGAGCCGGCCCAGTACTCATCGCGGGCGGCGCGGAGGAAGTCCACGGACTCTGCCATCTCCCCCATGCCGTTCACGCCGTCCTCGATGCTGATCCAGCCGTCGTAGCCGGCGTCCACCAGCGTGCGGAAGATCCTCGGGTAGTCGTTGAGGCCTCGGCCGATCACGCCGTGCTGCAGCAGTGGGGAATAGCCGAGCGTGCCGTCGCTCTGGCGCAGCTCGTCGAGGGATCCCCCGGGGGCCAGCGATCGATCCGACGCCTGCATGGTGACGACGCGATCGACGACGCGATCCAGGAAGTCTGCGGAATCGTCACCCGCCACGATGGCGTTCGAGGGGTCGAACTGCACCCCGAACGTGGCTCGGTCCTCGATGGCATCCACGATCTCGAGGAACACGTCCGACCGCTGCGCGAACTCGGGGTAACGCCAGGTGCCGTCCTTGTAGTGGTTCTCCATCGCCAGGGTCACGCCCAGTTCCCGGGCGATGGGGATGAGCCGGGTGTAGGCCTCCACCACCCACTCGATGCCCTGTTCCCGCGGCACCTCCGGCCACCGCTGGCCGGAGAGCACTCGCGTGCTGGCGCCTCTGCCACCGAGTCGAGCGGTGGCGCGCATCATCTCGACCTCCTTGTCGAATTCCGCTGCCCGCACATCGGCGTCGGGGTGGGTGAAGTCGGGTGACACGCACATCATCGGCATCTCGAAGCCTGCGTCGTCGAGCGCCTCGCCGATGGCATCCAGGTAGTCGTCGTCGCTCTGCCAGAGCATTCCGCTGTACAGCTCGAGCCCGTCAGCGGGGAGCACGGCGGCTTTGTCGATCCACTCGAACACCGTCATGGTGCGCCGTACGGCCAGATCGTCCAGCTCCCCCTTGGGAAAGACGCTGATCCTCATCGGTTCCTCGTTTCTTCATTGAAGCTCGGTCACTCAAAAGTATGACGAGTAAGACTATTATGTGTACGCGGCACCACGGCAAGGTGATCGATCACGCAATGAAGCGAGAAGGAGTCGACATGACCATCGATGCTGAGCAACTGCGTACGTGGACCACGGCGCTGCTCCAGACCTGGGGTTACGAACCAGAAGACGCGGAGTACCTCTCCGACACGCTGGTCGACGCGAACCTGCGCGGCGTCGACTCGCACGGTGTGATCCGCCTTCCCGCTTATCGGGCACGCATCGACGCGGGTCTGGTGGATCCGGCGGCGCGACCCTCGGTCGACCGCAACGGTGCCGTGGTGCGCATCGATGCCGGCGGCACCGCCGGACAGTTGGCCGCGCGCGCCGCGGTGGATGAACTGACCCAGCTGAGCGGCGAGTTCGGCGTGGCCGCTGCCACCGTGCGGGGAAGCACCCATTTCGGCACTGCCGGCTACTACGCCCGTGCGCTCGCGGGACGCGGCAAGGTCGCCGTCGTCGTCTCGAACTCGGAGCCGAACGTGGTGCCGTTCGGAGGGAAGAGCGCGTTTCTCGGTACCAACCCGCTCGCGTTCGCCGCGCCGACGGGCGGCGAGCCGCTGAGCCTGGACATGGCGACCAGCACGACGGCCATGGGCAAGGTGCTCGTGGCGCGCGCGAAGGGTCAGCCGGTGCCGCCGGACTGGGGAGTCGATGCCGACGGCGCGCCCACCACCGACGCGGCCGCCGTGGTGTCCCTCCTGCCCGCCGGCGGGCCCAAGGGGTACGGCCTCGCCTTCCTGATCGAAGTGCTGGCCGGGGTTCTCAGCGGCGCCGCCGTGGCCGGAGACATCGGCAACATGTACACCGATTTCTCGAAGCGACAGGATGTCGGGCACTGGCTGCTGGCCATGGACGTCGCGCACTTCCTCCCCCTCCCGCTCTTCCGCGACCGCATCGATGCGCTGATCGACTCTGCACACGGCGCCGAGCCGGCCCCCGGGTTCGACCGGGTTCTTGTCCCCGGCGAACCGGAACGACTCACGGCGCAGGCGCGCGAAGCTGCGGGGATCGATCTGCCCGCAGCCACGGTCGAGTCCCTCATCGAACTCGGTGTCGCCGGCGGGGTCCCCTACCCCGGTACGGAGGCGTCGTCGTGAAGCTGCTCATCCCGGACATCGTCGACGCGCCCTCGGCGCCCGACGGCGTCGAAATGGTCGCCTACGATCCGTCGTCACCCATCCCCGACCTGCACGTCGATGCCGAGGGTCTGGTCGTGTGGGGCGTGCCGAACGACCTCCTCGCCGACGCGGCGACCCGATTGCAGCGCCTCCGGTGGGTGCAACTGCTCTCCGCCGGCAGCGATGCCGCGCTCGCGGCCGGCTTCCCGGACCATGTGGCGATCACCAGCGGGCGCTCGCTGCACGATGCGCCCGTCGCCGAGCACGCCCTGGCACTCACTCTCGCCGCGGCGCGGCGGCTCAACCTGCTCGTGCGAGCGCAGATCGGCCACCGCTGGGCCGGTGAGCTGGGCGGCATCCAGGCCGAACCGAGCCCGGGGGTGTTCTCCACCTTGCGGGACGCGAACGTCGTGATCTGGGGATTCGGCAGCATCGGGTCGGCCCTCGCCCCGCATCTTCGCGCGCTGGGAGCCTCCGTCACGGGCGTCGGACGTCGACCGCGCCGCGAGGGCGACATCGAGGTCGTCACCGACGAGCAGCTGCCACAGCTGTTCGCGACCACCGACGTCGTGATCATGATCCTTCCCGCCGGCGACGAGACGGAGCACGCCCTGAGTGCCGCACTGCTGGCAGCTCTGCCGCCGCACGCCTGGGTCATCAATGTCGGTCGCGGCAGCACCATCGATGAGCAGGCTCTTGTGCAGGCCCTACGTGCGGACCGGATCGGCGGCGCCGCCTTGGACGTCACGACCGAGGAGCCCCTGCCGGCATCCTCGCCCCTGTGGGACCTGCCCAACGTGATCATCACTCCGCACGCTGCGGGAGGCCGCCCGCTCGGGGCGGCGGAGCTGATCGCCGCGAACCTGCGGGCCTATCGGCGCGGCGAACAGCTGCGCAATCTCGTCCGAGCAGCGAAGGAGGTGTGACGGCGGTGTCCACGACCATTCGCGGGCTCACACGCGCGTCGATCACCCGTCCCCTCGTGCAGATCTCACTCGATCTCACCAGCAGCCGTGACGCCCTGCAGACGGCCGCCGTGGCCGTGGAGGCCGGCGCGGACTGGATCGAAGTCGGCACTCCCCTCGTGCTGGCCGAAGGGCTGCACGCGGTGCGCGCGCTCCGGAAGGAGTTCCCCCGCCATCCGCTCATCGTCGATCTGAAGACCATGGACGGCGGCTACCTCGAGGCCGAGATGATGGGCGATGCCGGAGCCGACGCCGTCATCGTCATGGGCCGTGCCCACGACGCGACGATCGACGCGGTCGTCGCGGCGGGCGAGAGGTTCGGCATGCTCGTCATGGGCGACGACCTCGGGGCACCGGATCGGGTGGCGGAGTGCGCCCGCCTCGAGTCGCTGGGGGTGGGCATGGTCATCCACCACATCGGCTACGACCATCGCAACGCCCACCCCGATGAGGGCCTGTCTCCCCTCACCGATCTGCCCGCGATCGTCGCCGCGACGAGTGTTCCCGTGCAGGCCGTGGGTGGGCTCTCGATCGAGCAGGCTGTGGGGTGCCCAGCCCTGGGCGCTCCCGTGGTGGTCTTCGGCGCTCCCTTGGCCATCGACGGCAGATCCTTCGCCGCTGCGGACGGAGACCTCCTGGGCGTGCTGACGGAGGCGTGCGCGCGCGTCCACAGCGCGCCGGTGCGCTATGGACCGGGCGGGGCCTGATCGGAAGCGCCGCTGCGGCGGCACGGGCGCCCGCCCTACCCCTTCACCGCCCCCTGCGTGACGCCCTCCATCACCCAGCGCTGGGTGAACAGGTACACGATGATCGCGGGCGCCATCGCCATCAGGTAGGAGGCGAACGCGACGTTGTAGTTGTTGCTGAACTGGGTCTGGAAGATGTTCTGCACCACCGGCAACGTCTGCGACGCGGGGTCGGAGATGATGAGCGACGGCATCATGAAGTCGTTCCATGACGCCAGGAACGCGAAGATGCCGACCGTGGCGCTCATGGGCGCCAGCAGCGGGAAGATCAGCTGCCAGAACGTCTGCCACGTCGAGGCGCCGTCGATGCGGGCGCTCTCCTCGAGCTCCGCCGGGATCGAACGCAGGAACGCCGTGAACAGCAGGATGCTGAAGCTCAGCTGGAACATGATGTGAAGGATCGTCACACCCACCGGGTTGTCGAGTCCGGTGAGCCCGGTCAACTGGATCTGCGGCAGCGCCACCACGGGGAACGGCAGGAACATGGCCGCCAGCAGGTAGTAGAACGAGTACCGGAAGAGCTTGCGGTCCCAGTTGCGTGAGATCGCGAACGACGCGAGGGCCGCCAGCAGCACCGTGCCGGCGACGGTGAAGGCGGTCACGAGAGCTGAGATGAGGAACGCCCGCGGAAAGTCGGTCAGCTCCCACGCCTCGACGAACCCGTCGACGCTGAACGGCGCCGGCAGCGAGAACGCATTGCCGTCGACGGCCTGCGACCGCGTTTTGAACGCCATCGACACCGTGACGTAGAGCGGCACCAGCACCGTCAGCGCGCAGATGATCAGGATGACGGTGCCCGACCAGTTCCACCGCTCCCCGCGCCGGCGGGCGGCCTTCTTGCGGGGCGCGTCCCCGTCGAGCACCCGCTCGGCGTTGACGTCTTCGACGGTGAGGGAGATCTGCGTGGAGGACATCAGAACACGTTCCTTCCGCGGGTGAGCCGCAGCTGCAGCAGCGAGAGCACGACGGCGATGAGGAAGAACAGGGTGGCGTTGGCCATCTGGTAGGCGTAATCGCCGCCGGAGAACCCGGTGAAGATCGTCATCGCGATGCTGCGGGTCGCCGTGCCCGGTCCGCCGTTGGTGAGGCCGACGATGATGTCGTAGGCGTTGAGGAAGTTCTTGAAGCCCAGGATCACGTTGATCACGACGTACCCGGCCACGAGCGGCAGCGTGATGCGCAGCATCTGCTGGCCCTTGCCTGCCCCGTCGATGGATGCCGCCTCGTACACCTCCCCGGGAATCGCGAGCAGACCCGCGATGTAGATCAGCAGCGTGCCGGGGATCGCCTGCCAGGCGGCGACGATCACGATCGCCAGCCACGCGAGATCCGGGTTGGCGAGGATGCTCTGGCTCAGCCATCCGATCCCCCACGCCTCGCCGAGGGCCGGCAGGGAGTTGGAGAAGAGGAAGTTGAAGACGTAGGCGATGATGATGCCCGAGATCACCATGGGGATGACGAACACCGCGCGCAGCCCGGTCTTCAGCCGGATGCGGGAGGTGAGCCCCACGGCCAGCAGGAACGCCAGCACATTCACCACGATCACCGTCGTGATGGCGAAGAAGAACGTGAACAGATAGCTCTGCAGGATCGCCGGGTCGCTGAAGACGGCGAGGTAGTTGATGAGCCCGATGAACTCCCAGTCGCCGAACCCGATCGAGTTGGTGAAGCTGAAGAAGATGCCGATCACGGCCGGCAGCGTGATGGCCAGCGTGAACAGGATGAGGCTCGGCAGCAGGAAGAGGTAGTAGACCCCCTCGACCTTGCGCCGGGTGCGGGGCTTCGCGGCCGCTGCGCTGCGGCCGCGCGTGCCGACCGCGGGCGGGGCGCCCGCCGTCACCGTCGTGGATGCCATCTGTCTCCCCTTTCGGCCCGGCTACTGGCGCAGCGCCAGTCGGGCCCAATCGGCGTCCAGCGTGCGCAGCATGTTCTGCGCATCTGCTCCGGTCACGATGCCCTGCATGTAGTTGTCGGTCGGGATGGTCAGCGGGATCGCCTTCGATGGCCCCTGGTAGAACCGCGCGGAGTCGTAGTACTCCTTCATCCCGATGATCCGCTCGTCGGTCACCGGCGCCGCGTCGGTGGTGGTGCCGTACCCGAGGAACGCCGCGTTGTACTCGTCCATCACGTCCTTCTGGAACAGGTAGCTCAGGAAGTCGCGTGCCTCCTCCTTGTGGGCGGATGCCTCGGGGATCCACGCCGCCAGGTCGATGTTGACGCGCACCCGCAGGTCGTCGGGATCGTCGGTCATGGGCAGCGGAAACGTGCCCAGTTGCAGCTGGTCGTTGGTCTTGTCGATCTCCCCGAACGCCCACGGCCCCTGCAGGTACATCGCCGCCTCCCCGTTCGCGAAGGCGAGGTTGCCGTCGCCATACGCGCGACTGGCGGCATCCGGGTTGACGTACGTCGAGGTCAGCTCGGTCATCCGCTCGACGGGCTCCGCGAGCGTCGTCGCGAACGACACCTCGGAGTCGGGCCCGACCTCGGTTCCCAGCTCGTTCATCTGGTCGAAGAAGTCCGCGACGTCGACGGAGCCGCCCACCGTGTAGTCGAACCAGCCCTGTCCCACCGTCCACGGATCCTTGAACGTCGCGTAGAAGGGCGTGATGCCGGCATCCAGCAACTGGTCGCAGACCGCTCGCAGCTCGTCCCACGTCTGCGGCACCTCGAGCCCCTGCTGCTCGAAGATCTCCTTGTTGTAGATGACGGATGCCGCCATCACCGAATACGGCAGCACGCTCGTGCGTCCGGGGTAGGTGGCGTACTGGTCGACGAGGTCCTGCACCTCGGGGAGGATGCGGTCGGCCTCGGGCATGTCGCTCAAGTCGCTGAGGGCGCCGCGCTCCATGAAGCGGGCCATCTCCATGTTGTAGTTGAGCAGCCCGAGGTCGGGCGGGTTGCCCCGCAGGAACCCGGCCTGCAGGTTGGACGAGGTATCGAAGACGACGCGCGCGTCGTCTTGCGAGGCGTTGTACTCCGAGATGAGCTCGCGGAAGTACGGGATCGCCTCAGGCTTGCTCAGGTGGAAGCGGATCTCGGTGGGGCCGCTGTCGCCGGCGGCGCACGCCGCCAGCGTGGCTCCGAGCGTCACCGCAAGGCCCGCGCCGATCACGCGCGCGAGGCGCCTCGCCGATCGTGTGGAAACAGACATCCATCGTCCTTCCGCCGCCTCGTCGCGGAGCGCCCCGCGGTGGTGACGCCGAGGCCATGCAAGCACAGCCCTTCTCGGGCACGGCAGTGATTGAGTAGCCGCCGCCGGAGGTCTACCATTTCCCGGTCGTTGAGCGAGCGCGCCCCCCTGCCCCGGGTCGTTGAGCGAGCGCGCCCCCTTCCCGGGTCGTTGAGCGAGCGCGCCCCCTTCCCGGGTCGTTGAGCGAGGGCGCGCCGCGCCCGAGACGAAACGCCTCACCCCACCGGGCGTTTCGTCTCGCTGCGCTCGCTCAACGACCCGGCCTCCGCCCGAGCCGAAACGTCCCACCCTCCCGCGCGTGCTCCCGCCCGCCTACTCTGAACGCGTACCGACAGTCGTGTGGAGGCTCCATGGATGATGGCGACCCGGGCCTCACCGCGCAGGAGGTCCAGCAGCGCATCGCCGCTGGTCAGACCAACGCCTACCGGCAGCAGACCAGTCGCAGCGCGTGGAGCATCATCCGCGCCAACGTCTTCACCCTCTTCAACGGACTCGTCCTGGGCTGTTTCACCCTGCTGCTCGTGATCGGCCGATGGCAGGACGCCCTGTTCGGCTTGAGTGCCCTGGCGAACACCGTGATCGGCAGCGTGCAGGAGTTCCGTGCGAAGGCGGCGCTTGACCGGCTCGCGCTGCTCAACGCCGCCGACGCGCGCGTGCACCGCGACGGCGAGGAGACGACGATCGCCGTCGCCGACGTCGTGCTCGACGACGTGCTGGTGCTGCGAGCGGGCGACGAGATCCCCGCCGACGCGGAGGTGTCCGAGGCGCGCGACCTGCAGGTGGACGAGTCGCTGCTGACCGGCGAGTCCGAGCCCGTCGACAAGGGCCCGGGCGACCGGGTGCTGTCGGGCTCGGTCGTGGTCGAGGGGTCCGGCCTGGCGCGCGTCGACCGGGTGGGCGCGGAGTCGTTCGCCCACTCGCTGACCGCGCAGGCGAAGCGATTCTCCCTCGTGGCATCCGAGTTGCGTTCGTCGATCGACCGGGTGCTGCGGTGGGTGACGTGGATCATCTTCCCGGTTGCCCTGCTCGTGCTCAACGCGCAGATGGACGTGCAGGGCGGCTGGGCGGAGGCGTGGCGAACCGGCGCGTGGCGCGAGGCGGCGACCTCGTCGATCGCGGCGGTCATCGCGATGATTCCGCTCGGGCTGGTGCTCATGACGAGCATCGCCTTCGCGGTCGGCGCGGTGCGGCTGGCCGGGCGCCAGGTGCTCGTGCAGGAGCTCGCCGCGGTGGAGGGGCTTGCCCGCGTCGACGTCATTTGCCTCGACAAGACCGGCACGCTCACCCAGGGCGACGTCGTGTTCGACGCGGCGCACGAACTCGCCGACGTCGCCGGATGGAAGCAGGTGCTCGCCTGGTTCGCCGCCGACCCTGCCGCCAACGCGACCGCGCGCAGCCTCGCCCCGGCCTTTCCCGACCCGCCCCGGACACCGCCGATCGCCACCGTGCCCTTCTCGTCGGCCCGCAAGTGGAGCGCCGTCACCTTCGACGACGGCATGTGGGTGATGGGCGCGCCCGAGCTGGTCTTCCCCGGCGCCGCGCCGGCCGCCTCGCCGGTCGCCCATATGGCGAGCCGGGCCGCCGTGCTGGCCGCGCAGGGGCGCCGCACCCTCGTGCTCGCGCGCGGCACCCCGACTGGCGGTGTGACGGTGCCCGGCGACGCGGTTCCCGTGGCGCTGCTGACCTTCCGCGAGCGCATCCGGCCGGATGCCGCGCAGACGCTGGCCTACTTCGCCGCGCAGGACGTCGCGGTGCGCATCATCTCCGGCGACAACCCGCAAACCGTCGCCGCCATCGCGCGTGACGTAGGGCTCCATGCCCCGCACGGTTTCGATGCCCGCGAACTCCCCGACGACGACGCGGCGCTCGCCCGTGTGCTGGAGGAGAACGTGGTGTTCGGGCGGGTCACCCCGGATCAGAAGCAGCGCATGGTGGTCGCACTGAAGTCGGCGGGCCACACCGTCGCGATGACCGGCGACGGGGTCAACGACGCCCTCGCCATCAAAGAGGCCGATATCGGCGTCGCGATGAACTCCGGCTCCGCCGCCACCAAGGCCGTCGCGCGCCTCGTGCTGCTGGACGGGAAGTTCTCGCACCTGCCGTCGGTGGTCGCCGAGGGTCGGCAGGTCATCGCGAACATCGAGCGGGTGTCGATGCTGTTCCTCACCAAGACCGCCTACGCCACGGTGCTCGCGATCACGTTCGGGGTGCTGTTCCTCCCCTTCCCGTTCCTCCCCCGGCAGCTGTCGCTGACCGACGGGCTGACGATCGGCATCCCGGCGTTCTTCCTCGCGCTCATCCCGAACACGCGCCGCTACGTCCCCGGGTTCCTGCGGCGGTCGCTGTCGTTCGCCGTGCCGGCGGGCGTGGTCGTCGCGGCGGGCATCGCCGTATACGCGCGCGTGCTCGACGGCAGAGGCGTCCCCGAGGTCGAGGTGCGCGCCGGCGCGACGCTCGTGCTCGGCATGCTGGGGCTCTGGATCCTCGCCGTGCTGGCGCGACCGCTCACGTTCGTCACGGTGGGCATCGTCGCCGCCATGATCGGCGGCCTGGCGCTCATGTACCTGGTGCCGATCTCGCGCGACTTCTTCGAACTCGTCGCGCTCAGCCCCACGACGGTGACGGCGGTGGCCGTCACCGTCGGCGTCGGCGCCGTGCTCATCGCGGTGGTGCGCCTCGTGCAGCGCCGTGTGCTCGAGAGCCCTCGCGTAGCGGATAGTCTCCACGAGTGATCGAAGAGCAGACCCTCGCCGGCGGAAACGCGAGCGGCAACGGCGTGGTGCGGGTGGGTGACACCGTTCGCAAGCCGTGGACGGCGTCGACCCCGAGCGTCACCCGGTACGTCGAGGCGCTGCGCGCAGTCGGCGTGGATGCGCCCGCGCCGCTCGGCCGCGACGAGCAGGGGCGACAGATGCAGGAGTTCGTGCCTGGCCGGCTCGCGATCGAGGTCGGCCCGCTCTCCCCTGCCGAGCTGCACCGGGTCGGCGCGCTCGTCCGCGCCATCCACGACGCGAGCGCCGGCTATACGCCCGAGCCCGGTGCGGTCTGGCAGACGGCGATCCCTGCGCCCGGCGACGACCTCGTGTGCCACAACGATCTCGCCCCCTGGAATCTGCTCATCGGCGAGCGATGGGTGTTCATCGACTGGGATGCCGCCGCGCCCAGCACCCGGCTGTGGGACCTCGCCTACGCCGCCCAGTCGTTCACCCTGAACGACCCGGACCGTACGCCGGAGGAGTCGGCGCGCGATCTGGCCGCCTTCGTGGACGGATACGGCGCGGACGCACGACTGCGCAGCGACCTGCCCGCGGAGATGGCCCGACGCACCGCCGCGATGTACGACCTGCTGCAGTCGTCGCACCGCACGGGCACGGAGCCGTGGGCATCGATGTTCACGGCCGGGCACGGCGAACACTGGCACGCGGTCATCCCGTACGTGCAGACGCACGAAGACGTCTGGTCCGCCGCCCTCGCCGCCGGCTGAGCCGCAGGCAAGACCGTCGCTCAGCGACAGCCGCGCGACGGGCCGAGTGGTGGCGGATCTTGAGGCCCGGCATCCACCGCCTGATCGTGATCGGCCGAGGCGACGATGATGCCGCGGGTTCCCCTCGCGCGGGCGGCCCGCCAGGATGGGCGCATGGAGTCCTCGTCGATCGCGGAGTGGCTGCGCTCGCTGCCGTCGCTCACCGGGTCGCCTCCCCCGTTCGATCTTTCCGCGCTTCCTGATGACCCGGAGCAGCTCTTCACCGCCTGGCTGCGCGAGGCTGTCGACTCGGGAGTGCCCGAGCCGCATGCAGCCACGCTGGCGACCGTCGACGCCGACGGTCTGCCCGACGCCCGCACGCTGATCCTCAAGGACGTCGATGATCACGGCTGGGCGGTGGCGGGCCCGCGATCATCGGTGAAGGGCACGCAGCTGGCCGCGCATCCCGCCGCCGCGCTGAACTTCTGGTGGCAGCCGCTCGTGCGCGCCGTGCGCGTGCGCGGAAACGTCCGCGAAGCGACCGGTGCCGAGGTCGCGGCCGACCTTGCCGCCCGGTCGGCGGAGGCACGGGCGGGCGTTGCGGCGGACGACTGGATGCTGTGGCGCATCGCGCCGCAGCGGGTCGAGTTCTGGCAGGGATCACTCGACCGCAATCACACCCGCGTCGTGTACGAGCGCGACGGAGAAGCCTGGCGCCGCACCCGCAGCGGCGGCGGCAGCAGCAGCGGCAGGGAAGAAGGGATGCCATCGTGAGCCCCTACGAGGTGACGCAGATCGGCCCGCTCGACCAGTGGCGGCAGCACTTCGGCGGCTTCGCCCCCGCCCGTTCGCGCGACGGCAGGCGCATCGTCGACCACGAGTTGACCATGCAGTACATCGGCTTGTCCGCCAATGCGCTGCTGCCCGGCGAAGAAGCGGGCTACTGGCACACGCACACGCAGGTCGAGGAACTGTACGTGTTCCTCGAAGGCGAGGGGCAGATGGGCCTCGACGACGACGTGATCGACGTGCATCCTGGCACCGCGGTCCGCGTCGGGCAGAACGTGTGGCGTACCTGGCGCGCGTGGCCGGACAGCCCGACCGAGCTGCGCTGGCTGTGCATCAGGGCCGGCGGGGAACCCCTGCCGCACATGCCGAACGACAGTTCACGCGACGCCGACCGACCGATGCCCTGGTAGCAACCCCCGGATCGGTCGGGCGAGCGACAGGACGAGCTTCTCCCGCTCTTCGGCATTCGAGCCGCCCTCGCATCCGATTGGTGCAACTGTGGTGCGGATGGTGCACCGGCGCGTGGCCGCGGTCTGAGGATGCCGCCGCGGCCGGCGGCGGCATCCTCGCAGACGTCTTCTCTTTCGCGCATGTGAGTTGCCGCTCACACGCGACTGCTGTGTGAGCAGGAACTCACGGAACGCAGAGCGTGAGCAGGCGAATGCGCGGAGCGCAACCCCGGGAACACAGGGGCGCGGTGGGGTACAACGCTATAGGGAGGACGACGCGCCTCCACGAGGAGGATCTGTGCCCGGCAATGCCACCGCCCGCTTCGAGAACGTCGCGCTGCTGTCCGTCGCGAGCGTGTTGCCCGGTCGGGTGACCACCTCGGACGACATCGAAGCGCGCCTCGCGCCGTCGCTGAAGCGGCTGAAGCTGCGCAGCGGCATGCTCACCCGCGTCGCGGGCGTGCGGGAGCGGCGCAACTGGGCGAGGGGCGAGACCGTCGACGCCGCCACGATCGCCGCCGGAAAGCAGGCGCTCGCGCAGGCCGGGGTCAGCCCGTCGGATGTCGGGCTGCTGATCAACACCTCGGTCACCCGCAGCAACCTCGAGCCCTCCGTCGCGGTGGCGCTGCACCACGGCCTGGACCTGCCGAGCTCGGCCATCAACTTCGACATCGCCAACGCCTGCCTCGGCTTCATCAACGGCATGTCGCTCGCGGCGACGATGATCGACTCCGGCCAGATCCGGTACGCCGTCGTCGTCGCCGGTGAGGATGCCGACGAGATCCAGGTCAACACGATCGAGCGTCTGCTGCAGACCGAGAGCGGGCGCGACGGGTTCATGAGCGAGTTCGCCTCGCTCACGCTGGGTTCCGGCTCCGCCGCCGCCGTGCTCGGCCGCGCCGACGAGCACCCCGCGGGGCACCGCATCGTCGGCGGCGTGACCCGCGCCGCGACCCAGTTCCACAAGCTGTGCGTCGGAAGCGTCGACGGCATGTTCACCGATGCCAAGGCGCTGCTCAAGGGGGGTCTCGCCCTGGTGGTGTCGGCGTGGAAGGAGGCGTCGGCCGAGTGGGATTGGAAGTCGATGAATCGCTACATCACGCACCAGGTGTCGTCAGTGCACACCGATGCCATCGTGAAGGCGGTGAACCTCGACCGCTCCCGCGTGCCGACGACGTTCCCCCGGCTGGGCAACATCGGTCCCGCATCCGTGCCCATCACCCTCGTCGAAGAGCAGGCGAGCCTGCAGCGCGGCGACCGCGTGCTACTCATGGGCGTGGGCTCCGGCCTGAACACGGCGATGATGGAACTGGCCTGGTGAGCGCCGCGCTCACCGGGACGCTGGCGGGGCTCCCGGGTCTCGATGTCCGCTGCAGTCGCACCCGTGAGGTCGTCGGCCGGGGCACGCATGCCGCGCACGAGTGGCACTACCTCGACACCGGCGCCGAGCTTGCGCGCCTGGGCATCGCGCCCGTCGGCACGATCCTCGCGGTGCACGGCAACCCGACCTGGTCCTACCTCTGGCGGCGCCTCGTGTCGGCCTCGCTGCGCGCGGCCAAGGAGGGGCAGCCGGCCTGGCGCGTGATCGCCGTAGACCAGCTCGACATGGGGTTCTCGGCCCGCACCGGCGCGCCCCGCACCCTCGCGCAGCGCGTGCGCGACCTGGGTGATGTCACCGATGCGCTCGGCCTCGAAGGACCGGTCGTCACCCTCGGTCATGACTGGGGCGGCGTGGTCTCCCTCGGCTGGGCGATCGACCACCCGCAGCTGCTGGCCGGGGTCATCGCCCTCAACACCGCGGTGCACCATCCGGCGGGCGAGCCGATCCCGGCGCCGCTGCGCCTCGCCGGCACCCGGGGTGTGCTCGCGGCATCCACCGTCGCCACTCCCGCCTTTCTCGAGACGACGCTGGCGCTGGCCCACCCGGCGCTCGAGCCCGAGGTGAAGGATGCCTACCGGGCGCCGTACCGCACCGCCGCACGCCGGGAGGGTATCGGCGCGTTCGTGGCGGACATCCCGGTGGATGCCGCGCACGAGAGTTTCGACGAGCTGCAGCGCATCGCCGACGGCGTCGCCGCCCTCGATGTGCCTGCGCTGCTGCTGTGGGGGCCGGCCGATCCGATCTTCGGCGACCGCTATCTCGACGATCTCGTCGACCGCCTGCCGCACGCCGACGTGCACCGCTTCGAAGGCGCCGGCCACCTCATCGCCGAGGACCGCCCGTACGCCGACGCGATCCTCACGTGGCTGGGCGACAACGGCGCCCGCCTGACCGGCGACGCGGGCACGGCGAGCGACGGTGCCGCCGCATCGCCGTCCGTCGACGACGACCGCGGCGCCGATTTCACGCCGCTGTGGGCGGCCCTCGACGCCCGCCGCGACGACGACGTCGCGGTGATCGACATGGCCACCCGCCGCGGCGGCGAGCGCCGCGTCAGCTGGCGGCAGCTCGACGACCGCGTGCGGCGCCTGGCGGCGGGACTGGCGCAGATGGGCGTGCAGAAGGGCCAGCGCGTCTCGGTGCTCGTGCCGCCGGGGCCGACCCTCACGGCCGTGATCTACGCGTGCCTGCGCATCGGCGCCGTCGTCGTGGTGGCCGACGCCGGGCTCGGGGTGCGGGGACTCTCCCGCGCTGTGCGGGGCGCTTGGCCCGACGTCGTCATCGGCGAGTTGCCGGGCCTGGCCGCCGCCCGGGCGCTCGGGTGGCCGGGCCTGCGCATCTCGGTGCCACGGCTGCCGGCGGCATCCGCGAAGCTGCTCGGGGTCGCGGCCGACCTCACCACGGTGGCCGCGTTCGGGGCAGGCGCTCCCCTCCCCGACGAGCCGGCACCCGACGACCCCGCGGCGATCCTCTTCACCTCCGGCTCCACCGGCCCGGCCAAGGGCGTCGCCTACACGCACCGCCAGCTCTCGGCGCTGCGCGACGTGCTCGCCGCCCACTTCGACGTGACAGGCGACACCGGGCTCGTCACGGGCTTCGCCCCGTTCGCCCTGCTGGGGCCGGCGCTCGGCACCCGCTCGGCGACGCCCGACATGGATGTCTCGGCCCCCCGCACCCTGACGGCGCGGGCCGTCGCCGCGGCGGTGCGCGCCTCTGACGCCCGCATCGTGTTCCTGTCGCCGGCGGCCATCCTCAACGTCGTCGCGACGGCCGGTGCGCTGACCGGCGAGGACCGCCGCGCTCTCGCGACCGTGCGGACGTTCCTCTCGACGGGCGCGCCGGTCGGGGAGCCGCTGCTGGCGGCCGCGGCCGAGCTCATGCCGAACGCCGAGCCGCACACCCCCTACGGCATGACCGAGTGCCTGCTCGTCACGGACGTGACGCTCGACGGCATCCGTGCCGTGGCCGATGCCGCCGATCGCGGCGTCTGCGTCGGCTCGCCGATCGGGGTGAACCAGGTGCTGATCAGCGCGCTGGATGCCGACGGCCACGCGACCGGCGCGCCGAGCGCGGAGCCCGGTGTGCTCGGCGAGGTCGTCGTGTCGGCACCGCACCTGAAGACGTCGTACGACCGGCTGTGGCTCACCGACCGGGGTGCCGTGGTCGACACCCCGTCCGAGGGGCGCTGGCACCGCACCGGCGACGTCGGGCACCTCGATGCCGAGGGACGGCTGTGGATCGAGGGGCGCCTCCCCCACGTGCTCGCCACCGCCGACGGGCCGGTCGCCCCGGTCGGGGCCGAGCAGGACATCGAGGGCTCCGACGGGGTGCGCCGCGCCGCGGTCGTCGCCATCGGCCCGCACGGGCTGCGCCAGCCGGTCGCCGTCGTCGAGACGGTTCCGGCCGTCGCCCGCCCCGGGCTGGCCTCGCCGGAGCTGACCGCAGACCTGCGCCGGCGCACGGATCTTCCGCTCGTCGCCGTGCTGGCGGTGCCGCAGCTGCCCACCGACATCCGCCACAACTCCAAGATCGACCGCACCCGGCTGTCGCAGTGGGCCGAGCGCACGCTCGCCGGCGGACGGATGGGCCGGCCGTGATCGTCGCCGTCACCGGAGCGTCCGGCTACCTCGGGCGTGCGGTCGCCGCCGAGCTCGTCGCCGCCGGCCACGAGGTGCGCGCGCTGCAGCGACGGCCCAGCCGCGTCGAGGGCGTCACCGACGTTCTCGGGTCCGTCACCGATCCGCAGGCCGTCGCCCGCGTCGTCGACGGCGCCGAGGGCATCGTCCACCTCGCCGCCAAGGTGTCGCTGGCGGGAGACCCCGCCGAGTTCCATGAGGTCAACGTCGAGGGCACGCGAGCCCTACTCGACGCGGCAGAGCGCGCCGGGGCATCCCGCTTCGTACAGGTGTCGTCGCCCTCGGTGGCGCACGCCGGAGTGGCGCTCGCAGGCGTGGGGGCCGAACCGGCATCCCCTCAGCACGCCCGCGGCGAATATGCGCGGACGAAAGCCGAGGCCGAGCTCATCGCCCTCGACCGCGACTCCCCCGCGATGCGCGTCGTGGCCGTGCGCCCCCACCTCGTGTGGGGGCCGGGCGACACCCAGCTGGTCGGCCGCATCGTCGACCGCGCGCGGCGGGGACGCCTGCCGCTGCTCGACGGCGGGCGGGCGCTCATCGACTCCACCTACGTCGACAACGCGGCCACCGGCATCGTCGCGGCGCTGCACCGCGCCGACGAGGCGCACGGCCGCGCGTTCGTGATCACGAACGGCGAGCCGCGTCCGGTCGGGGAGCTGCTGGCGGGCATCTGCCTCGCGGCGGGCGTCACCCCGCCGCGGTGGAGCGTGCCCTCGGGCCTCGCGCGCGCCGCCGGCTCGCTCATCGAGCGTGCCTGGGCGCTGCGGCCCGGAGCGGACGAGCCGCCCATGACGCGGTTCCTGGCCGAGCAGCTGTCGACCGCGCACTGGTTCGACCAGCGCGAGACCCGCCGGGCGCTCGCGTGGGCGCCGTCGGTGAGCATCGATGAGGGGCTGCGGCGGCTCGCGGCGCACGCGGCCGCGACCGCCTGACGCCGCGGTCAGGCCAGCGAGAGGAAGAGCTTCTCCAGCTCCTCGGGGTTCGAGCCACCCTCGGCGTCGGGGTCGTTCAGGCACTCCTTGAGCGCCGTGGAGATCACGAGGAATCCGGCCCGATCGAGCGCCTTGGACACGGCCGAGAGCTGCTGCACGACGTCGCGGCACGAGGCGTCGGACTCCACCGCCGAGATGACGGCGGCGAGCTGACCCTGCGCACGGCGCAGTCGGTTGACGATCTTGCGCTGCGCGTCGGGATCATGCAAGGCAGCGCCTGCCGCGGCGGTGACGTCGGTCATGGGGAGCCTCTTCCGGGGAGCCGATTTGACACCCATGATACCCCACGGGGTATGGTGGCGATACCCCCTGGGGTATTCCCGAACCCCATCGAACGAAGGAACACGACATGTGTCGAGCAGTGACCTGCCGCGTCTGCGGCAAGACGACCTGGACCGGCTGCGGCCAGCACGTGCAGAGCGTGAAGCGCAGCGTGCCGGCATCCGACTGGTGCAACGGCAAGCACAGCCCCGACCAGATCGCGGCGGCGCAGTCGCAGCGCGGCGGCTTCTTCGCCCGCCTCTTCGGCCGCTGATCCCCGCTCGCCTCGGTCGTTGAGCGAGCGCAGCGCCCGGTCGTTGAGCGAGCGCAGCGCCCGGTCGTTGAGCGAGCGCAGCGAGACGAAACGCCCCCCACTCCCCCACCCCCACCCGAAAGAAAGACACCACCATGTGCGCACGCGTCACCTGCCCCCGCTGCCAGAAGCCGACCTGGGACGGCTGCGGCCAGCACGTCGAAGAAGCCCTCGCCGGGGTCGCTCCCGCCGACCGCTGCAGCTGCTGACCCCGCCCTTGTCCTGAGGATTCCCATGCCCCGCCTCCTCCACGCCGCCCTCGGCGCTGTCGCCCTCAGCCTGACCCTCGTCGGCTGCGCCGCCCCCGCCGAGCCGGTCACCGTCGCCGACGACACGATCATCATCGATGTGCGCACTCCGTCGGAGTACGCCGACGGCCACCTCGACGGTGCCCTCTCGTACGACCTCAACGGCGGCCAGCTCGCGGCGTCGATGGACGAGCTCGACGCCGACGCCGAGTACCTCGTGTACTGCGCATCGGGCAACCGCTCGTCGCAGGCGGTGCGGATGATGGCGGATGCCGGGCTGACCGACGTCACCGACCTCGGCGGCGTCGCGCACGCCGCCGAGGCCACGGGACTGCCGATCGTCCGCTGAGCGGTCAGACGGTGCCGGCACCGGCCACGTCGACGACCCAGGTCACTCCGAACCGATCGGTGAGAATGCCGAACCCGGGGCTCCACGGCGAGGCGGCCAGCGGTTCGATCACGGCGGCGCTGGCACGTTTCGACGTCGACCTCGAAGTGATCGAGCCGCCCGAGCTGGCGCAGGCGTTCGCACGGCTGGCGGAGCGGTTTCGAGGTTGAGGCTTGCCGACATGCCGGGCGCCTCAGTACGGTGCGGTCAAGGAGGCACCCGTGTCGAACAGCGATGACCAGATTCTGCCCGGATCCGAGACGGATCTCGCCCTGGATCGAGCACTCGAAGCCGCGAACCTCCGCGCCGGTGGCGCCACGGAGACAGCCGCCCACGTCGCCCACCCCGAAGAGCCGTCGGCTGTCGACGTCGGCGATCTCGGCGGCGCGGGCGCCGACGGCGACTGACGCACCGGTCGTTGAGCGAGCGAAGCGAGACGAAACGCCCCCCGCCCCCCGCCACCACCACACCGGTCGTTGAGCGAGCGAAGCGAGACGAAACGCCCCCGCCCCCCGCCACCGCACCGGTCGTTGAGCGAGCGAAGCGAGACGAAACGCCCCCACCCCGCCGCCACCGCCCCGGTCGTTGAGCGAGCGAAGCGAGACGAAACGCCCCCGCCCCGAACCCGCCGGTCAGTCCTCCGGCCGGCGGCGCAGGCGCTTGACGTCGGTGCGCTGCTTCTTCGCGGTCAGCCGCCGCTCCTTCGCGCCCCGCGTCGGCTTCGTCGCACGCCGCGGCGGCGCCGGCGGGCGCACAGCGTCGGCGACGAGGCCCGCCAGCCGTTCGCGCGCGGCGTCGCGGTTGCGCGCCTGGGCGCGATGTTCGGATGCCGTGACGGTCAGCACTCCACCCACCAGGCGACCCGCCAGCCGCTGGAGGATCCGCTCGCGCTGATGCGGAGTCAGGGATGCCGAGCCGGCGGCATCCCACACCAGCTCCACCCGTGAGTCGGTGGTGTTCACGCCCTGCCCGCCCGGGCCCGACGAGCGCGAGAACCGCCAGGTCAGCTCCGACTCCGCGATCGTCAGCGCAGGCGTGACGCGCAGACCGGGGCGATGGGCGGCGGGCATGGGTCCATTCTGGCGTGCGGAGCGATGGGTCACCCCGAGACGCCCGTCGTCTTCGTCGCTACCGTGGGCGCATGATGGCTCGCGCCGACGCACTGTTGACATCCGCCCGCGCCGCCGAAGAGGCGATGCTGACTCCTGAGCTCCGGCGCGATCCGAAGCGGGTGCGAGAACTGCTGCACCCGGACTTCGTCGAGGTGGGCCGATCCGGCCGGCGCTGGTCTCGCGACGATATCGTGACGGCCCTCGCCGACGAGCATCCCCTCCCGGTCGTGACCGACGAGTGGGAGGAAGTGGAGCTCGCGCCGGATCTGGCACTGGTCACCTACACGATCACCGGACCCGGGCAGCCGAGCCGGCATGCGTCCCTGTGGGTGCAATCCGACGGACGCGTACAACTGCGGTTCCATCAGGGAACGTTGGTCGCGCAGGAGTGACGGCGGAGCCGCGTGAGAGCGGTGTTCGCAATCCGAGGCGCTGAACGTCGGGGCGCGTTCATTCTGCGGGGTCAAGACCCGCGCGTGACAACCCGCGCACGGTGTAGCGCCGCTCGATGCCCGCCGTGGCCACACCCCACTCGCTGGCTGCGACCCGCGCCTGGTGGGCGCGGAACGACGCTTCGTCCGCGAATCGCTCGGCCACATCCCACACCCGCGGTGTGTCCGCGGGGGTGACCTCGAAGCTCAGGCATCCGGGCTCCGCGCGCGTGAGCGCGATGTGACGGGCAAGGTGTTCCCGCACCTTCGCTTCTTCCTCGGCGCTGCGACAGATGAGCTGGCCGGTGAGGTGCACGTCGGGCATGCGTTCAGGGTACGGGCGGTGCGGGCCGTCACTCGCCGCGCAGCTGCGCGAGCAGCTCGGTGTCGCCGCTTCCCGAGGCCTCGACGATCCGCCCGTTGGCCACGCGGCAGAAGGCGAACTCCGCCACGTTGACGTGACGACGCGTCGGCGCGATTCCCCGGAAGGTGCCCTGGTGGGTGCCGCTGCCGCGCAGGTGCGCGGCGACGCGGTCGTCTTCGACGACGAGCTGGATGCGGCGCCAGCGCCAGTCCGGAAACGCGCGGAAGAGATCGGCGAGATCCTCGATCCACGCGTCCGCCCCTCCCGGAAGGTGCGCCCGACGCACCGCCGGGTCGAGGAACGACCGGATGGCCTCGAGGTCGTGGCGATTGAGCGCGTCGACGTGGTCCGCGAACCACTCGTGCAGCTCCCACGACTCCATCCGTCCATTATCGAGGCGGATGCCGGCGGCAGCCGGTCGCGCGTCACCCGAGCAACGGTCGCAGCGCCTCCACGAACGGATGCAGCCGCCGTGCCATGACCGTGTCGAGCGGCTCACTCACCTCGGGGGCAGCGGCCCAGTCTGAGGTCACACGCTCGCCGACGGCCATGAGCGCGCGGACCACATCCCCCGCGCGGTCGCGGTCGAGTTCGGGCGCGCACCGGTGCACGTGCTCCAGGATCTCCCCGCTGAGCGCCGCGGTGCGCAGGGCCGCCGCCGCCCGCAGCTCGTCATCGGCATCCACGATGCGCCAGCGCGCGGTGAATGACGCGCGATCGGCGGTGCTGTAGTGCGCGAGCGCGAGGATCGCGGCGACGATGACGTCCATCGCCGGCAGACCCTCGGAATCCGCGAGGCTCTTGCGCATCCGTTCGGCACGCGCATCGAACTCGTCCCACATCAGGTCGCGCTTGGCGGGGAAGTACGAGAACAGCGTCGTGCGGCTGACGCCGACGGCCCGGGCGATCTCGGTGAGCGACGTCGCGGCATACCCCTGCTTCGCGAACAGGGCGAGGGCGACGGCGCGCACCTCGTCCCGGCTCGCGCGCCGCGGTCGGCCCGGCCCTTTGGCCGCCACTGCACCGTTCGCACTCACCCCGTCACTCTACATTTCCGAACACGGTTCGGATATTGTGGAAGCGGTCGGGAAACCCCGCCGACCAGACCAGAAGGCATCAGGAGGCCGCCATGAAATCCGTCCACGTCACCGGTGTGAACCAGATCGACTGGGTCGAGGTCGACAAGCCCGAGGTCGGCCCGCGGGATGTGCTGCTGCGCATGCGCGCGTGCGGCATCTGCGGCTCCGACGCGATGTATGCCAGCTACGGCGGCATCCCGCCCCGTCAGGGCGCCACTCCCCTCGGTCACGAGCCTGCCGCCGAGGTCGCCGAGGTCGGCGCCGAGGTCGAGGGCTTCGCCGTCGGCGACCACGTCGTCATCGACACGATGCGCTTCACCGACGGCCTGCTCGGCTCGGGCGGCGCGCAGGGCGGCTTCACCCCGTACGTCGTCGTGCGCGACGCCACCCCGGGCGTGCAGCTGAAGGTCATCCCCAACGACGTGCCGTGGGAGGTCGCCGCGCTCAACGAGCCGATGGCCGTGGCCCTGCACGCCGTCAACCGCACCGGCGTGAAGGAGGGCGACAAGGTCGTCATCTTCGGCGCCGGCCCCATCGGCCTGGGCGCGCTGCTCGGCTACCGCCGCAAGGGCGCGAGCCACATCGTCGTCGTCGACGTCATCCCCTCCCGCCTCGAGAAGGCGCTGGAGATCGGTGCGGATGCCGTCATCGACTCGTCCAAGGAAGACGTCGGCGCGCGCCTGGTCGAACTGCAGGGCGACGGCTCGACCCCGTGGGTGCGCGGTGTGCGCCCGGCCACCGACATCTACCTGGATGCCGCAGGCGTCGCAGTCGTGCCGCAGACGGTTGCCAGCATCGCGAAGCATGGCGCCACGCTCGGCGTCGTGGCGGTGCACAAGAAGCCGGTGGAGCTGGACTTCGGTGGCATCCTGCAGAGCGAGATGAACATCGTGTGGGCGATGGGCTACCCGACGGAGATCTTCGAGGTGACCGACGACATCGTCGAGAACTGGGAGAAGTACGCCAAGATCATCAGCCACCGGTTCCCGTTCGAGAAGACGCTCGAGGCGCTGGAACTCGCGGCCACGCCCGGCGCGGCGGACAAGGTGACCGTCGTCTTCGACTGACGGTTCCTCGTTGAGGCGGTGGCGTGGCCCAACCGGCATCCCGACCGGAGCCACGCCACCGTCGCACGGCGATGACCCGCTAGCGTGAGGGGCGTCCTTCATCCGCGCCTGCCCCGAACTCGTGCTCAGGAGTCGCCCATGTCGCAGCCGGTGGTCTGCCCTCTTGCCCTGTCGGTCAGCGCGCCGATGGCGCCGTCCCATGCGGACTGAGGCCTCCGGCGATCGCCGCCGATCGCGACGCGTTGCCCTCGTCACTGCCGCGGCGGCGGGTCTTCTGGCGCTCGGCGGGTGCGCGGCGGCATCCGAGGCACCGCCCGCTCCGCCGTCGGCCTCGCCCAACGTGGCAGCGGCGGCCGAAGGCGCACTGCCTGCGGCGCTGGTGTCGGAGCTGGCCGCCGCGCTCGATGAGGTCATGGCCGCGCACGACGTACCGGGAGCCGTCGCCGGGGTCTGGCTCCCCGGCGAGGGCACATGGCAGACGGCCGCCGGGCTCGCCGACATCGACAGCGGCGAACCGACGACGACCGACATGTCATGGCCGCTGCGCAGTGTGACCAAGTCGTACACGGTGACCCTGCTGCTGCAGCTGTGCGACGACGGCGCGATCTCGCTCGACGACACGATCGACACGTATGTCGACGGTGTCACCGACGGGGATCGCATCACGCTGCGGCAGCTGGCCGGAATGTCCAGCGGCAACGCCGACTACACCAACGACGACTTCCTCGCGGCATTCACGTCCGACCCGACGCGGCCCTACTCCCTCGAGGATCTGAACGCCTTCATGCTGGGCAAGCCGGCGCAGTTCGCGCCCGGCGCGCGGCGCGTCTACACGAATGCCAACACCAACCTGCTGGGTGCCGTCATCGAGCAGGTGACCGGCCGCCCCTACGCCGAGGTTCTCGAGGAGCGCATCCTCGAGCCGCTCGGACTCGACGACACGCGGTACGTCGTCGACGCCGCCACGTGGACCGAGCCGCACGCGTCGGGCTATGGGCCGGATGCCACGCCGCGCGCGCCGATGCCGCAGAACTTCTCGATCTTCGGACCGGCGGGGGCGATGGTCTCTACCCTCGACGACAGCCGCGTGTGGGCGGAGGCGCTCGCCACCGGGGCGCTGGTCGATGCGGCGACGCAGACCGAGCGCACGCAGGGTGCACCGCTGGACGCCGGGCCGCCCTACGGCCAGTATGCCCTCGGCATCGGCGAGACCGACGGCTGGTGGGGGCACAACGGCGAGGGTTTCGGTTTCACGTCGGCGGCGTTCCACCACCCGGCGACCGGTGCGACCATCGTCGTCTTCACGAACGAGTCGAGCCTGCCCGACCATGCGCATCCCGCCGACCAGGCGTTCCGACGACTGGCGCAGGTGCTGGCGACCGCCGCCGACTGACGCGGCGATCGCGACCGGCGCGACAGACCCGAGGCCCAGCGCGGCGAGCGTCTACAGGCGGAAGCGCACGCACGGTATCGGCAGGGCGCCGTCAGGGCTAGGGTCCACCGCATGGACCTCCCGAAGATCGGCGCACCCGCAGGCCGTGCCCTGGCGCAGGCTCAGATCCGCACGATGGACGATGTGCGACACGTGGGTCTGGATCACATCGCGACGCTTCACGGAGTGGGCCCGAAGGCGATCGAGCTGCTGCGGGAGGCGCTGGGCGACTGACCCGCCCTCACCCGGAGGTGTCGGTCCACGACGCGATGTCGACGCCGTGGTTGTCCGGCGAGGCCAGCGACCACCACGCCGGCGCCTAGGTGTCATCGACCAGGCGGCCGCCCGGGGCGAGCGCGGCATCGACCCGCGCCTGCGCCTGATCGGCGGGCACGAAGACGTCGAAGTGCGTGCGCCCGCGCGCCGGGGTGTCCCCGGTGATCGGGTTGAACGCCAGCTGTGGGCCGCACCGCAACGGGTCGATGGCATCCGTCTCGCCGAGCGGCTCGTAGCCGAGCGCAGCCAGGAAGAACGGCCGCACGTCGACCTGCGAATGCTGCGCCACATAGATGCCGACCGACTGGGCGAGCGACGGGTCGGCGGTCAGCCCTCGTTCGGCGGCGGCGCGCGACACGGCGGCGGCGAACTGCGGCGCGGCCGCCGGGATGCCGTCTTGCGTGCGATCAGCCACCCGCACGACGACGGCTTCGGGCCGCAGGTCGATGTCGGGCAGGATGCCGAAGCGTTCGGATGCGGCGAGGATCGGTGCGATGAGTTCGGCGGCCTGCGCCAGCGACGCCGCGGTGAAGACGGCGTGCGGGCCGACCTCGGTGACCCGCCAGTCCGAGACGCCGGGGGCGCGGTGGACCTCCGCGGCGGAGATGCTCGTCGGCGCGTTCGTCGACTCGTCCATGGGAAGCCCTCTTCTGCAGCGTCCGGCGCCGTCATCGTCGACGGCACGTGGCGGGCATTACGGTACTCGCGGATGTCGGTGAGCGATACGCCGGAGGCGGGCAGGGGGCGCGCCGCCGGAGGATGCTGCACCAGCCCCGGCCGGCGCAGGGAGCCCGGTCAGCCCGGCTGTGCCGAACCGTTCCCCGCGCCCTCGAGCCCGGCGGTGACGAGGTGGGTCAGATCGACCGAGAAGGTCGACCGCACGGTGATGTCACCCGGCCCGGGCGCGAGCGTGTCATCCCGCCGGGCGACGGTCGCGCGGTGACCGGGCGCCACCGCGCGTGACGACGGCGCCGGCGAGCCGCCGCCCGCCCTACTCATCACCATCGAACAGCCCTCCGTCGAGCACCCGGTTGTAGCGCAGGCGCAGCGCGCGCTCCGTGCTGGCGGCCAGGGCCGCCACGACCAGGGAGATGTTCAGCCACGCCGGCAGGCGGATGGGGCTCTCGAACGCGCCGATCCGCTCCGCGATGGGCGGGAACTGCGTGACAGTCTCGATCAGCTGCGGCACGGCGAGCACGAGGGCGACGACCAGCACGATCAGCGAGGCGGTGCTGAGCGCGTGGCTGACCGCCGGGGCGGTGCGCTCCAGCCGTGCGCGTCGGCCTTCGGCGGAGGCCGGGTCGGGGGTCAGCTGCCGCTCCGACCCGTCGAAAGCGACGTAGTGCGCGCGCCGCAGCCCGTAGCCGCTGGTGATGACCTCGATCCTCCCGCCCGACACCGGGAACGTCGCGGGCGTCTTCGCACGGGCGTAGGGGCGGCCGTCGCGGTAGAGCTCCGCCCACACCACGCCGTCGTCATCTCCCCCGTGCCGCACGTCGACCGACCATGTCTCCGCGAAGCCGGTGGCATCCACGAGACGCAGGTGGAAGAGCGAACGCGAGAACGCCTCCCACCAGCGGAATCTGCGCAGCACGGGGGGAGCCATGGCCGTCACACCCCCACGACGTAGGTGAGGGCGAGCCAGAACCCGACGGTGGTCACCGTCGTCCACAGCACGATCGCGACGGCCTGCCAGAGCAGCACCCACGCCCGCGAGGTGCCGGCGGCGACGAGCATCGCCGAGGTGAACTGGGTGGGGATGGCGAGGGGCCCGAGAATGCTCGCACCCGGCACGCCGAAGCGCACGAGCCACGTCTTGACGCGCTGGCGCCCCTTCGATTCAGGTTTGGCGGATGCCGCCGGCTCGATGACCGCGGCATCCCCTACGTCCTCGAGACCCGCGAGTGACGACGCGCCCACGCTCGCGCCGACCCGCGCTCTGCTGCGGGAGACGACGGCGGTGCGCGCCCGCGAGGTGAGCAGCACGATGATCAGCACGGTCAGGAAGTTGCCCGCAACCGCGGCCGTTGCCGCGGCGAGTGGGTGCATTCCGCCGATCATGCCGATCACAGCCCCCACCTCGCCCTCGACCATGGGAATCGCGGCGGCGAGCGCGACGATGAGGGGTTTGACGAGAGCGGGCACCTGGGTGGCGAGCTCTTGCAGGTTCAGGATGAGTTCTTGCACGAAGTTCATGGCATTTCCCTTTTCTGTTGTGGTGTGGAGCGGAAATAAGGAGATCCCCTGTTCTCAGAACAGGGTCAAGTCGTCGGATTCGGCGCTCGCCCGCACGCGCTCCTGCGCGAGCAGGCCGGCCCGGGCGAGCACGTCGATCTGGGCGGGGTTGTACAGCTCCGTCACCGCCTCGACGAAGGTCTGGTGCGTCGCGCGCGCTCGCTGCACGGCGTGCCGGGCGGGGTCTGCGAGCCACGGGTAGTCGACGAGATTCCGCGCCAGTGAGGGGGCAAGACGCTCGGCGAGCCGCTGCCGGGTGGCCTCGTCGGCATCGGCCGGCAGCGCGCTGACCTCGTCGCCGACGGCGCCGGATTCGGCATCGACTTCGACCATGCGCCGCAGATCCGCGAGCGCCTCGTCGTCGTAGAACCGCGAATAGATGTGGATGATGGAGCGGTCCGCCTCGGACAGGTGTGCGGCTACGGATGCGAAGCCGGCGGGGGCGTCGGCCGGGGCATCGTCGCGCAGGATCGCCGCGATGTCGGCGCGCGCCTGCTGCAGGCGCTCGATGTTCGCCGCCAATTCGGCATCCACCGCGCGCAGCGCGTCGGGCGCGTTCTCGTCGCCCGCGCCGACCGGGCCGACCTGCGAGAGCGGCACGCCCAGCTGCGCCAGCCGGCGGATGCGCAGCAGACGCACGAGGTGGCGCACGCCGTACTGCTTGTACCCGTTATAGCGACGTGTGGGCTCGTCGAGCAGGCCGAGGCGGTGATAGTGCCGCACGGTGTTGACGGTGGTGCCCGCCAGATCGGCGAGCTCACGGGTGCTCCAGGCCATGGGATGCTCCTAGCGGTGGATGCCGGTGACGCGCGCCGCGCCCGGGCGGCCGGCGGACGCCGACGAGGTGCGAGGGCTCGCGCCCGACGCGCCCAGCAGAATGCCGGCGAGGGCGGCGGCGAGGCTGACGGCACCCGTGTCAGTGGTGTCCGGCAGAGCACCCGCGGCCGGCATGTCAGCGGTTGCGCGGGCGGGCGGTGTGGGCGATGGTGTCTTCATCAGGAGGTCCCTTCTCGGACGGTCCCGTCAGGCTCGCACCGGGTGCCACCGCGTCGCGTCGGTGATGATTCCGGTCTCCGCGGCCGGCCACGGCCGATCGGGATTGTTCGCGTCGGTGATCATCACCTAGTACGGTGGCGACCACCCGAAGGGAGCCACTCGTGACCCACCTTCTCGGCCGGCATGCCGAGCGCGACGCGGTGGAGAAGCTTGTCGCCCGCGCGCGGGCGGGGCACAGCGGAGCGCTCGTGGTGCGCGGTGACGCCGGCATCGGCAAGACGGCGCTGCTCGATCACGCCCGCGGCGTCGCCCGATCCTCGGGGTTCCGCGTCGAGGTCTCCGTCGGAGTCGAGTCGGAATCTCAGTTCGCGTTCGCCGGCCTGCACCAGGTGTGCGGCGCGCTGATGCACCACGCGACCGCCCTGCCCGAACCGCAGCAGAGTGCGCTGGCCGTCGCGTTCGGTCAGCAGGCAGGCGACCCGCCCGACCGCTTTCTCGTCGGGCTCGCCACCCTGAACCTGCTCGCCGAGGCGGCCGAAGAGGGGCCACTGCTGTGCCTCGTCGACGATGCGCAGTGGCTCGATGATGCCTCCGCGCAGGTGCTCGCGTTCGTGGCGCGGCGGCTGTCGGCCGAGCGGATCGCCCTCCTGTTCGCGGTGCGCGATGGCGCCCGAGCGGATGCCGCCGCCGCGTCGACGGCGCTGGCGGACTTACCCGAGCTGCGCCTCGCGGGTCTCTGCGAGGAACATGCGCGCGAACTGCTGGCGTCGGCGCTGCCCGCTCCCCTCGACGAGAGGGTGTTCGAGCGGATCATCGCCGAGTCGTACGGCAATCCTCTTGCGCTGGTCGAATTGCCCCTCAGTGCGGCGGCCGCACAGCTGGCTGGCGGATACGAGGTGCCGAGCGCGCTGGATGTGCCGCGGCGCGTCGAGGAGAGCTTCCGCCGCCGATCCCAGAGCCTCCCCGCCGACACCCAGCTGCTGCTGCTCGCCGCGGCCGCGGACCCCACCGGAGACGCGGCGCTGCTGTGCCGCGTGTCGGCGCGACTCGGGGTCGCTGAAGACGCCCTCGCGCCTGCCGAGGCCGCCGGGCTGCTGGTTGTCGACAACCGGGTCACCTTCCGGCATCCGCTCGTACGCTCGGCCGTCTATCGTGATGCGCCGCCGCCCGACGTGCGTCGCGCGCACGACGCCCTGGCGGCCGCCACCGACCCCGACACCGACCCCGACCGCCGCGCCTGGCACCGCGCCCAGGCGGTACAGGGCACGGATGAGGATGCCGCCGCCGAGCTGGAGCAGTCGGCGGGTCGCGCACGTGCCCGCGGCGGGCTGGCCGCATCGGCGGCGTTCATGGCGCAGGCGGCGACGCTTACTCCGGAGCCGGGCGCCCGGGCGCGCCGAGCGCTCGAAGCGGCCTACGCCAAGCACGAGGCCGGCGCCTCCGAAGCGGCGTCCGAACTGCTGGCGATGGCCGCCGCGGGGCCGCTCGACGCGTTGCAGCGGGCCCGCGTCGAGCTGCTGCGCGCGCGGATCGCGTTCCACGTCGCGCGCGACGGTGAGGGGGCGGTGATGCTGTTGAAGGCGGCCGACGGCCTTGCCCGCCTGCATCCGGCGCTCTCACGCGAAACCTACCTCGACGCGCTCGACGCCGCGATCAGCACCGGCGACCCCGGGATGGGCTCCGCGGTGCGGGACGTGGCTGAGGCCGCCCGCAGGGCACCCGTCCCCCCTGGGCCACCACGACCGGCGGATCTGCTGCTCGACGGGCTGGTGACCACGTTCACCCGGGGGCACGCGGCGGGCGTGCCGGAGTTGCGGCACGCGCTGGCCGCATTCTGCGACGGCGTAAGCGGTGACCCGGCGACCGACGCAGACATCCGCCGCTGGGGATGGCTTGCGGCGCGCACGGCGATGACGATCTTCGACGAGGACCTCTTCTTCACGCTCGGCGCGCACCATATGCGGTCTGCCCGTGAAGCCGGCGCGCTGGCCACGCTCCCGGCTGCTCTCCTCGTCCAGTCCGTCATACTCGTGCTCTCCGGCGAGTTCACCCGGGCGGCCGAGCAGACCGAGGCCGCAGCGGCCACCAAGGCCGGACTCCACCTCCACGCGCGCCTCATCCTGGCTGCGTGGCGCGGCCATGCCGAAGAGGCCGCGGAGATCACCTCATTGATCGGCCAGGCGGGCCCCGCCCGCGGGCGCAGCGCCGAGATGATCATTGCCGGGTACGCCTTGGCGGTGTTGCACAACGGTTCGGGCGACTACGCGGCGGCACACAGCGCCGCGGCACGGGGCATCGAATGCGAAGGCCTGAAGTACAACAACCTCATCTACTCCGAACTCGTCGAGGCGGCCAGCCGTTCCGGCCAGCCCGAGAGCGCGACCGAAGCACTCGCAGAGCTCACCGCACGCGCGAACGCCGCCGGCACCCCCTGGGGCCTCGGACTCGCCGCCCGCTCCCGGGCGCTGACCACGACCGGTCCGGCCGCCGAGGACCACTACCGCGAGGCGCTGGATCACCTCGCGCGCAGCCGCATGGCGACCCACCTCGCCCGCACGCACCTCGTCTACGGCGAGTGGCTGCGCCGCGAAGGCCGGCGTCAGGAGGCCCGCGAGCAGCTGCGCACCGCCCACGACATGCTGACGACCATGGGCGCCGAGGCCTTCGCCGCGCGCGCGGCCCGAGAGCTGCGCGCGACCGGCGAGCACCCGCAGAAGCGCACCGCCCAGCCGACCGACGCACTCACCGCACAGGAGCTGCACATCGCGCGGTTGGTGGCCGCCGGCGCGACGTCACGCGAAGTCGGCACGCAGCTGTTCCTTAGCCCCCGCACCATCGAGGCGCACCTGCGCAACATCTTCCGCAAGCTCGGGATCACCTCCCGCCGGCAGCTGCGGGACATGCCGCTGGCCTGACCCCTCCACGCCCCCGCTTGACCCGGTGCCGGGAACACGGGGTGGAGTGTCCCCACGTCGTCTTCGGCGGAAGGGAACAGTGCAATGAAGGTCTTCATCATCGGGGTCACCGGAGCCGTCGGAGGGCTGCTCGCGCAGCATCTCATCGACCGCGGCGACGAGGTCTCGGGTCTCGTGCGCCGCGAGCAGCAGCGCGCCGAGCTGGCAGCCCGGGGCATCGGTGCGCGCGTGGGCAGGCTCGCCGATATCTCCCCCGAAGCGCTGGCATCCCTGCTGACGGGGGCGGATGCCATCGTCTACACCGCCGGTTCGAACGGGGGCGCCCGCGACGTCACGGTCGCGATCGACGGCGAAGGCGTGGTGACGGCGCTGGACGCCGCGTCGCTCGCCGGGGTGCGGCGCTTGGTGCTGGTGTCGGTGCTCCCCGAGGCGGGCCGAGGGCAGAACCTCAGCGCCGACGAGGAGTTCTACTTCGCGGTCAAGAAGCTCGTCGACGTGACGGTCAGTATGAGCGACCTCGACTGGGTGATCCTGCGGCCGTCACTGCTCACCGACGATCCCGCCACCGGCACCGTGGCGCTCGGGCCCGCGCAGCCGCACGACGAGATCCCCCGCGCCGACGTCGCCGCCACCCTCGCCGAGATGCTCCACGAACCGCGCATCTCCCGGCAGATCCTCGAACTCACCCAGGGCGCGACCCCGATCGCGCAGGCGGTGCGAGCCGCGCGTCCGCGCACCGGCTGCGGCGGGTTCTGATGAAGTCGATCATCCCCGACTACCTCGACGAGGCACTCGCACAGGTGGCATCCGATGCGTCGGGGCACCTCGCCGACTACATCCCCGAGCTCGCCGCAGCGAATCCCGAGCGGCTGGCCGCCGTCTTCGCCACGACCGACGGTCGTCTCTACGGCGCGGGCGATGTGGACACTGCGTTCACGATCCAGTCGATCTCCAAGCCGTTCGCCTACGCGATGGCCCTCGACGATGCCGGGTTCGACGCCGTGCTCGCCAAGGTCGGCGTCGAACCGTCGGGCGAGGCGTTCAACGAGATCTCCCTGGAGCGCGACACGGGTCGTCCCCGCAACCCGATGATCAACGCCGGCGCGATCACGGTGCACGCGCTCGTCGGCGCAACGCAGCTGTCCTCCCCCGAGCGCGTCGCCCGCGTCGTCGACGGCCTGTCCGCCTTCGCCGGTCGCCGTCTCGAGGTCGACGAGGCGACGTGCGCGTCGGAGATGCAGAACGCGCATCGCAACCTGGCGATCGCGCACATGCTGCGCAGCCACGGCATCTTGACCGAGGATCCGACGGTCGTCGTCGACGGGTACATCCGGCAGTGCTCGGTGCGCGTGACCACCCGGGACCTGGCGATGATGGCGGCGACGCTGGCCAACGCGGGCGTCAACCCGCTCACCGGCGAACACGTCGTCGGCGCGCGAGTGGTGCGGCAGGTGCTCACCGTCATGGCGACCTGCGGCATGTACGACACCGCCGGAGACTGGGCGACGCAGGTCGGCATTCCGGCCAAGAGCGGCGTCGCCGGCGGCCTCATCGGCGCGCTGCCCGGGCAGGTCGGCATCGCCACGTTCTCGCCACGACTGGACCCGCACGGCAACAGCGTGCGCGGGATCTCCCTGTTCGAGCGGTTCTCCTCGGACATGGGGATGCACGTGATGGAGGTTCCGGCCACCACGCGCACGGTCGTGCGGGCCAACCGCACCCGTGGCAGCGGGCCCGGCGCGACGCGCGTGTTCGAGTTGCAGGGTGGCATCCGCTTCGCCGGAGCAGAGCGCATCGTGCGCGAGGTGGTCGACACCGCGCCCTCCGAACCCGGCGTGGTGTTCGACCTCACCCTGGTCTCCTCGATCGACGACGTGGCGCGGCGCATGCTGCGCGAGGTCGTGTACCGGCTCAGGTCGGAGGGGCACCACGTCGAGATCGCCGACCCGGAATCGGTCCTGGGCGATCGCGCCCGCACTTGACCCTGTGCCGACCACACGGTGTCCACTGGGTGAACCCGGCGGGGCTGCCTTGCCTCTCACCGCGTCGTCCGACACAGAAAGATATGGAGGCATTTCAGTGATCGAAGCTCACTCCCTGACCAAGCGCTACGGCGCGAAGACCGCCGTCGACGGCATCGACTTCACCGTGCGCCCCGGGATCGTGACCGGGTTCCTCGGCCCGAACGGCGCCGGCAAGTCCACCACGATGCGCATGATCATGGGACTCGACCACCCGTCATCCGGCTCGGTGACGGTCAACGGCATGCCCTATGCCCGGCATCGCGACCCGCTTCACCAGGTGGGAGCGCTGCTGGATGCCAAGGCGATGCATCCCGGGCGCAGCGCCCGCAACCATCTGCTCGCGGTGGCCGCCACACATCGCCTCGGCGCGAAGCGCGTGGACGAGGTGATCGCGCGCACGGGGCTCGACTCCGTCGCGCGTAAGCGCGTGGGCGGGTTCTCGCTGGGCATGGGCCAGCGACTCGGGCTCGCCGTGGCGCTGCTGGGAGATCCTTCGACTCTCATCCTCGACGAGCCGGTGAACGGGCTCGACCCCGAAGGCGTGGTGTGGGTGCGCCGGCTGGCGCGAAGCCTTGCAGCGGAGGGGCGCACCGTCTTCCTCTCCTCGCACCTGATGAGCGAGATGGCGCAGACGGCCGATCACCTCATCATCCTCGGCCGCGGACGCGTCGTCGCCGACGCTCCCGTGAGTGAGATCCTCGCGCGCGCCGAGGGCGATGCGGTACAGGTGCGCGCGTCGCGGGTCGTCGGGCTCTCGCGCCTGCTCGAAGCGGAGGGCGCGACCGTGACACCCCTGGAGTACGACCTGGTGTCGGTGACCGGGCTCACCGCGCCGCGCATCGCCGAACTCGCCGCGGCCGCGGGAATCGTGGTGCACGGACTCACCCCGGTGACGCAGTCGCTCGAAGAGGCCTACATGCAGCTGACCCGAGACGACGTCGAATACCGCAGCACGGAGGCGACCCGATGAGCACCACCACCACCCACCCCGGCCTCTCCCCCGTCGGCCACGATCTGCGTTTCAGCGGCGTGCTGCGGGCGGAGTGGATCAAGCTCCGCAGCATCCGCTCCACCTGGTGGGCCTACGCGATCCTCGTGGTGATCACGGTCGGATTCGGGGCGCAGATGTCCGCGTCGCTCAGCTTCCAGGGCGTCGATGCCATTCCCACCCAAGACGCCATCCAGGACATGGCCGTGTACGCCGTGATGGTCAGCACCGACGTCGGCGCGCTCATCGTCAGCGTGCTGGGCGTGCTCATCATCGCCGGCGAGTACGGCACCGGCATGATCCGGTCGACCCTCACGGCCGTGCCGCAGCGCGTGCCGGCGCTCGTTGCCAAAGCGCTCGTCTTCGCCGTCGCGACCTTCGCCGTGAGCGCCCTCGCGTTCGCGATCACGGCTCCGGTCTCGGCGGCGCTGTTCGCGGCCGACGGACTCAGCGTCGCCCTCGACGACCCGCAGTACTGGCTCGCGTTGCTCGGGGGCGTGGGCTACCTCGTGCTGGTGGGTCTCATCTCGTTCGGCATCGGAGCGCTCCTGCGCAACACCGCCGGAGGCATCGCCGTTGCGCTCGGCCTGGTGCTGGCGGCACCGCTCGTGCTGGCCCTCGTGCTCGGCTTCGCATCGTCGGGCTGGGTGGAGAACCTCGCGATGCTGCTGCCCTCCACCGCCAGCAGCATCCTCTTCAGCTATCCGACCGAGCAGAGCTGGGTGACCCTCGCCGCACCGGAATCCGTCGGCTGGCTCACCGAACCGTGGCAGGGCGGGCTCGTGCTCGTCGCCTGGGCCGTGGTTCTGTTCACCGCCGCGGCCGTGTTGCTCAAGCGTCGGGATGCCTGAGCCTCACGGCCCCGGGTTTCGAACCATGGCTACAGACAAGGAGAAGGACATGACTCAGGAGACCACGACCGCCGCGGGCGAAACCGCGACGGTGCACCTCGCTGTCGGAGATCGGATCAGCAGTTACATCGCGAGGTTCGCCGACGGGCGCGTCGCGGGGCGGGCCGACTTCATCGACGCGTCGGAGGGACGTGAGCGCATCTTCTTCCACACCGAGGTCGATCCGGAGTACGGCGGCCGCGGCTTCGGCGTGCTGCTGCTGCGCGAGGCGCTGGCCGACAGCATCCGCAAGGGCGTCACCGTCGTGCCGGTGTGCCCGCTGTTCGCCCGGCACCTCACGAAGCACGGCGGGGAGTACGTCGCCGAGGGAGGCGCCTACCGCACGCCCCGGCTCGCGGACATCGACCTCGTGAAGCGCGCCGTCGGGGGTCCGTCACGCGGGGCCGGTGCCGGTCGCGCTTGACCCTGTGGTGACCACACGGTGTCCAGTGGATGCCACCCCCTCGTTTCCGATGAAAGCAGGACCCGTCATGACCGCCCAGCCCAACACCCTCGCCCCCGGGGTCGAATACCACCGCGTGCTCGCCGGAGACCAGCGGCGCATCGGTCGCGGCATCCTCGCGATCGTGCTACTGATCGCGCGTCGAACTCGTCCCACATCAGGTCGCGCTTGGCGGGACAGTACCAGAACAGCGTCGTGCGGCTGACATCTGCTCGGCTACCGCCCCAGGGGCGCGAGCCACATCGTCGTCGTCGACGTGATCCCCTCGCGCCTCGAGAAGGCGCTGGAGATCGGCGCGGATGCCGTCATCGACTCCTCGAAGGAGGACGTCGGCGCGATCATCAGCCACCGGATCCCGTTCGACCAGACGCTCGAAGCCCTCGAACTCGCGGCGACCCAGGGCCGCGGACAAGGTGACCGTCGTCTTCGACTGACGCTTCTCGTCGCGGACGCGGCACGTCCCACGGCCAGGGCTGCATGCCGCGCGGGGTCTCCCCCACGCCGGTCAGTGCAGGGGGAAGGTGTGCGTGTCGAGCCAAAGCCCCACGTCGCGCGGAGGCGGAGGGTTCGCGCCGGCGATCAGCCGGATATAGCGGTCGGCCTCCTCGGCGTCCGCACGCAGGTCGTAGCCGTTGATGTCATAGAAGGCGACCGAGACGAACCAGCTCAACCGCGTGTTGCCATCCAACAGCGGATGGTTGTGGTTGATCGCGCTGATCAGCATGGCCGCCTTCTGGTGAATCCCCGGGTAGACCTCCTCGCCGAACACGGGCATCGGGGACGCCAGCGCGAACAGCAGGGCATTGCGATCCCGGTAGTGAAACCCCTCGTCCTCGACGAGCTCGTCGACGTCTTCCGGCTCGATGTACTCCGTCATCGGGACAGTCGTCCAGCAGCTCAACGTCGCGGTCGCGCACCCGATCGAACGCGTGGCGCACCCGGTCGCGCCGGATCGTGCGAGCGTCCCGCTCGGAAAGCGAACAGCCGCAGCCAGATCGCTGCGGCTGATTATGCCCGGTGCGGAGGCTCAGGTCAGATGCCTAGCGCCTTCGCCTTCGCGGCCGTGAACTCCTCATCGCTGAGGATGCCCTGCGCGTGCAGCTCCGACAGCTTCTGAATCTGGGTGGCCGCATCGTTCGCCGCGGGCGCGGCCGCCGCCTGGACGACGACCGTTGCGTTGCCCTGCTGCTGCAGCGCATCCATAGCCGAGAGGATCGCCTTGCGGAACTCAAGAGCCTCGTCGCGGCCCACGCGGAAGTCGACCGTGTTCACCGCTGCGCCGACCGCGGTCTGCACCTCCACCAGGTGGTACATCATGCCGTCCTTGCGGGTCGACACGTTCGTGACGTGTCGGAGCGACACCATCTCGAACGCCTCCTTGCCGCCCTTCACTCCGGTGACCAGGAGCGAGGTTCCGGCGGTGAACGCGGCGGCCGTCATCTTGGCACCGGAGACCCCACGGGGCCGCTCCCACTCGATCCGGTCGGCGTACAGCCGCACCTTCGCGTTCTTCCCAGCGATGTGGGAGACGACCTCGTACAGCGGCGTCTCACCTGCGGCGACGGGCGCCGCCTCACTCTCCTGCCGCTCGCCGGTGATGCCCGTGAGCTTGGCATCCAGTCCGCTCTTCGCCTCCGACATCGCTTGCGATGCCGCGTCCTTCATCTTGTCGAGGAAACCCATTGTCGATCCGTTCTTCCTGCCCCTCGATCGACGAGGGGAACCACTCAGATATCACCAGATTTTACCAACTAGGTGTCGGCACATTTAGCCTCTTACGATCACCAGCTCGATATCTGAGCGGCCCTCGTGCATGGTCGGCATGACCAGCAATCAGCAGCCAGTCCCCCGGTCCGCCCCTGTTGCTCCAGGTGGTGACCGCGTTCCGGTGTCTCTGTCAGCGTTAGTCGTACCCACCAGGGCAAGCGGTACCCACTTCGGGCTCGTCGGGGTGTTGCGGGCAATCTAAGCCGTACCCACCTGCACCGTGATCGCAACAGGTATCTCGGTTGCTGATGGTGGAGGTTTGGATGGAGTCTCGGGTGGAATTGTTCGCGCGGATCCGAAGGGACGCGCGCGTTGAAGAGCTCTCAATTCGAGAGCTCGCCCGAAGGCACGGAGTCGGGCGGCCAAACCCTCGCCCCCGGGGTCGAATACCACCGCGTGCTCGCCGGAGACCAGCGGCGCATCGGTCGCGGCATCCTCGCGATCGTGCTGCTGATCGGTGGGATGTTCTTCCTCAACATCCTCTTCGCCGCGGTCGCGGTGATGGTGAACCCGGTGCAGCAGGATGGCGGCGCCGCTTATACGCCTCTGCTCCACGCCGCGGGGATGGCGTCGGTGGCGCTGCTGACCCCGTGGAGCATGATCATCCAGCGGTGGCTCTACGGCGTGAAGGGTGCGTCGCTGCACTCCGTGTTCTCGCGCTTCCGGTTCGACATCTTCGGGAAGGCGCTGCCGCTCGCCGTTCCGGCGTGGAGCATCGTCTCGGTCGTGCTGTACTGGTCACCGTTGCCCGAGGCCAGTTGGAGCCACACGGATGTGCTCTGGTTCCTGCTCGCCACGATCCTGCTCACGCCGCTGCAGGGCGCAGGTGAGGAGTACGGCTTCCGCGGATTGATTTTCCGTGTCGCCGGCGGGTGGGCGCGCGGGGCACGGGCGGGGCTCGTGCTCGGCATCGTCGTCTCGAGCGTGGTGTTCGCCGTCGTCCACCTCTCGTCCGAGGTGTGGCTCAACGCCTGGTACCTCGTCTTCGCCGTGGAGCTGTCGCTGATCACCTGGCACACGGGAGGCCTCGAGATCGCGATCGTGCTGCATGCGATGTTCAACACGGTGAACTTCGTGTTCGACGTGGCGCTGCGCGTCGACATGGGCACCGCGTACGACCGGTCGGCGGGCGTGGCCTCGGTGGAGACGCTGGCGCCGATGGCCGTGATCGTCATCGCCGTCGTGGTGGTGTGGGTGCGCACGCGAGGTGCGGGGGCAGCGCGGACGCCGGCGGATGCCGAGGCTCGCGTCGAGGCGGTGACGGCCGCGTGACCGGTCATGCTGTCCCGCGCTACCTGAGCGCGATGCGGGCGATGGCCCGGACCGCATCGGTGGCCGGGACGTCTCGGCGACGGCCGCCCGCACGCCAAAGGCCCAGCGCCTCGAGGACGTCGACAGCCGACTCAGTCAGGGACGAGAACCAGCGCAGCTCGAGTTCTCGACCCTGCGCATCGACATATCCGAGTTCGTTGAGCACGCCGATCACCCGACGCTCCGCGTCACGTCGCGTCGCGATGCTCCCGTCTGCCAGACCGATCGCCAGGACCGTCGCGGCGACGCGCTGACCGTCCGTCATCCGCTGGCGCAGGAGCATCCGCCCGATCTGCTCCGCGAGCACCGCCGGCCTTCCGATCGCGGGGCGTGTGCGGCTGACCACCTCGAGGCGGCCCTTCGCCTTGCGGATCAGGCGCAGCCGTTCAGCCGACGCGCGCAGCCCACGCATCGGGTAGGTCAGGTCTTCGCGGTTCGCTTCGCCGATCCATTCGTCGCGCCAGCCGAGGGCCGTCATCCCTTCGAGCACGACTGCGGGCGGCATCCACCCTGCTTTCGTCAACGTCAGCCCGTCGACCCCGATACGGTCGATCAGCCAGGCATAGGGCTTCACGGCGTCGGCGACGTCCTCATCGCGAATCGGCACGGATGCGAGTAACCCGGCGCGCCGCAGGTGCCGGCGCAAGTTCGACCGCAGCGGCACGGGGAGCGATGCCGCGAACTGCGCAAGGGGCGAGTCGGCGGTGACGCCGGTTGCGGCATCCGCCAGCCCTGAGAGGTCATCTCGTGCGGGACCGAACAGGAGGGCGAGCTCGGCGCGCGCTCCGTCGGGATCGGCATCCTCGAGATCGTCTGTGCCCCACGGTCCGACCGCGGTGCCGACCCACGCCTTCGTCGATCCAAAGCCGGGATGCGAAGGGTCGGCAAGGATGCTGGCGAGCTCCTCAAACCCGGTGCAGCCGCCGGAGTTCTCGAACGGCGCCCGCCGCTCCCCTGGCACCAGTTGGGCCGGCGGCTCGTCGGTGCTCGCGACATCCCGGTCAACCAGATCGATGCGGTGCAGCCAGTTGTCGCCTTGGTCGTACACGTACCACAGCGGTCCGTCGTGCTGCATGGCCTCGCCGATCGTCGTGCCTGCCTCGTCCTCCTCGCCCTCGAGGTCCAACTCGGTCAGCGACCAGGCATCGACCCATGCGCGCGGCTGCCGCCCGATGCGAGGGATGCCGTTGCTCTTGACCCACGGATCGTCGTCGGAGAAGCGGTGCAGGTGCGAGTCGAACCAGTTGAAGACCACCTGCAGCACCGTGTGCAGTTCGGCGAGCGTCAGGCTGTCGTCCACGTCGACGGTGCGCCAGATCTCCGGCTCGATGCCCACGAGAGACACGCGCAGGCGCAGGATGCGGCGTGAGCGATGTGCAGGCACCCGTCCACGCTATGTGCAGCGCGGCGCCGTCGTCGACATGCGTTTGCCAGCGGGAGCCGCGTCAGGTGCGGCACGTCACGTTCGCAGGGCCCGTCGGTGACGCCGCCACGGGGTGTGATCTCGGCGACGGACGTGCTTGAGTGGCGGTGCCGACCGCGCTCTGCCGCCGGTACCGGTTCGACCACGGCGTCGGAGGGAGCACGCACCCGTGGGCTTGCTCACCACCGTCACGATCTGGGCGGTCTTCGTCGCGACGACGCTGTGGTTCCCCTTCCGTCGTACACGCCTCGGCTTCGCCGTGTACGTGCTCACCTTGGCCTGCAACGAGATCCCGCTGGTACTGCTGGCGGTGTTCGTCGCGTCGGTGGCGGCGACCCTGACGGATGCCACGCAACGCGACGGGGCCACCACGCCGGCCCTGGTGCTCGCGGTGCTGGTCGCCGCCGCGCTCGTCTGGATCCAGGTACGGGCGCGCAGCGCGGGGCCCGCGTTCGCGGCAGCGCTTACGGCGGGACTCGGGAGCGACTGGCGCGCCCGGCTGCGGCCGGAGTTCCGCGTCCCCGATCCGCTGCCGTCGCCGTGGCCGCGCGGCATCCTGCTGCCCTTTCAGCGGCATGCGTCCGGGGTGACGCGCACGCGCAATGTCGCCTACGCCGACGGCGGTCGTGCGCACCTGCTCGACATCTACGACCGGGGCGGCGGCGCACCGGGTCGCCCCGCGCTCATCCACCTGCACGGCGGCGGGTTCACCTCCGGCGGCAAGAGCCGCGAGAGCGTCACGCTGCTGAACCAGCTGGCCGCGCACGGGTGGTTCTGCGTCAGCGCGAACTACGGACTTCGGGGCCAGGGGGTCTTCCCCCGGTCGCTCATCGACGCGAAGCGCGTGATCGCGTGGGTGGGGGCGCACGCGCAGGCGTACGGGATCGATCCGGAGCAGATCTTCCTCGCCGGCACCTCCGCCGGGGGGCACCTCGCCCTCTCCGCGGCCCTGACTGCGGGTGACCCCCGGTTTCAGCCGGGATTCGAGCAGGCCGACACGTCGGTCGCCGGGGCCGTCTCGCTGTACGGCTACCTCGGCGCTCTAGGTGCCGACCGCGCCAGTTCGCCGGCGCACCTGGCGACCCCGGACGCACCGCCGATCCTCATCGTGCAGGGCGCGAAGGACTCGGCTCTCCCGCCGGGCGTCGCCCGGGCGGTGGCGGATGCCGTGCGCGAGCGGTCGGCGGCGGCGGTGATCTACGCCGAGCTGCCCGACACGCAGCACAGCTTCGACCTGTTCGCGTCGGTGCGGGCACGGGCGGCGGCGAACGCGATCGAGGAGTTTCTCGGGTGGGTGCGGTCGCACCGCGCTGCGGCCTCCGGACGCTGAACAGCGAGGAGACGCGCACACCGCCTGCGCGTCTCCCCCGCCCTCAATCCGCGCTGTACGCCGCCGCGGCGACGTCGAGGATCCAGGTCACGCCGAAGCGGTCGGTGAGCATGCCGAATCCGGGGCTCCAGGCCGATGCCGCGAGCGGCTCGACGATCGAGGCGCCGACCGAGAGGGCCACCCAGTAGCCCTGCACCTCGTCGAGCGCGTCGCCGCGCACCGAGACGAAGAACGGCTGGTCGGTGAGGGTGACGCCGTTCTCGCGTCGCGTCGTGCCCGCCGTCGCCGCCGAGCCGCCCGTCGCGCCCGGGATGTCATAGGCCATGACGCGGAATCCGTTCTCGCTCTCGAGTTGCCCGAACACGACGTTCGAGGCACCCGGAGCTTCGGCGGGCATCCCGAAATCGCCGTACGTGGCGATCGAGAGGTCGCCGCCGAACACGGAGCGATAGAACTCCAGGGCCGCGCGGGCGTCGCCGCGGAAGTTCAGGTGGGTGGTCGTGGTGATGCTCATGTCTGCTCCTCGATCGGATGCCGGGTGCGTCCCGGCTGCGCCCACTGTCGCAGCAGTAGAGGACTGTTTCGGTCCTCCACCCCCCCCCTAAAGTCGAGGCGTGATGACGACGACCTCCCGGCTGCTGAAACTGCTGTCGCTGCTGCAGAGCAGGCGTGACTGGCCGGGCGCCGTGCTCGCCGACCGGCTGCAGATCAGTCACCGCACGGTGCGCCGCGACGTCGACCGGCTGCGCGAGATGGGCTACCGCATCGAGGCGACCATGGGCCCCGACGGCGGATACCGACTGGATGCCGGCAGCGAGCTGCCGCCGCTGCTGTTCGACGACGACCAGGTCGTGGCGCTGGCCGTCGCGCTGCAGGCGGCGACCGTCACCGGCGCCGGCATCGAAGAGGCAGCGCTGCGGGCACTCACCACCGTGCGGCAGGTGATGCCGTCGCGGGTGCGCCAGCGCCTGGATGCCATCGCCTTCACCACCGTGCCCCGCCCCGGCGACGGCCCCGCGGCATCCGCGTCGCCCGAGGTGCTCATCGCGCTGTCGAGCGCCGTCCGCGCGCATGAGGTGCTGCGGTTCGACTACGCGACCCCGGGCGCGTCCGGTGGTTTGGGGCCGGATGCCGATGTGGCGCGGCCGCGGCGGGTGGAGCCGCACCACCTCGTCGCGTCACAGGGCCGCTGGTACCTCGTGGCGTGGGACCTCGACGTCGAGGACTGGCGCCTCTTCCGCGCCGATCGCATCACGCCGCGCGCGCTGACGCGGCTGGCGTTCGCACCGCGCGAGATTCCCGGCGGGGATGCCGCGGCGTTCGTAGCTGGGCGGTTCATGGGGTCGGAGGACGGCTCCGGGTGGCCGTGCGTGGGGACGGTGGTACTCCATCTGCCCGCCGAGGCGGTGCTCCCGTTCGCCGGGGACGGCGTGGTGGAGGCACTGGGACCGGACCGTTGCCGGTACACGGCGGGGTCGTGGTCGTGGGTGGCGCTCGCGGCGTCGCTGGGGCGGTTCGACGCGGACATCGACGCGGTGGAGCCGCGCGAGCTGGGTGAGGCGTTCGCACAGCTGGCAGGTCGGTTTGCGACGGCGCGCGGAGCACCGGCGGTCTCCTGATAGCCGCCATGCACCCACCCGCCGCGCGCAACGGGGCTCTTGCTACTCTCGCCCCGTGCCCACGAGAGTGCTCCTCCATTTCCATCCGGACTGGCCTTATCGGAGCACAACGGTTCTCGGCGCCATGGTGTCGAGCGGTCGGTACCTTTCTCAGTTCGAGACCGGCACGTCCAACGGGGGCCACACGGCTCATGCTGGCGGCGACCGCTGGCACTGGGAAAGCCGCCTGTTCAACGGCCGGTACGACACCGCGCCCGCCGACGCCCGCCCGGTCTACGGCGCGCTCGACCTCGGAGAGGCGCACGGCTCCGCGCCGCGATTCGGCTCAGCGTTCCTCCGCCTCCGGCCCGAGGCGTCTGCGCGAGCGACATTCTGTTACCCCGACTCCGTGTTCCAACCGGACCGGATCGTGGGCGTGGATGAACTGCCGTCGCTCGTCGGGCGGATGCTGTCCGAAGATCGCGAACCCTTGGATCGCTACGTCGAGGCGCACGTCCACGGCGGCGTCACCTTCGCAAGGGATGTCGAAGCGATCGTTCTCGACCCCTGTTATCGAGGAACAGCCATTCATACGGCGGCAGCGCGACTTTCCGAAGTCGACTTCCATCCCGGCTTCAGAGTCAAGACCGATGCGCTTGACCTCGAGTACCGAGGGCCGCGGTACGCAGCCCTCGCGGCATCCCTCGCGGGTGAATTGACTCCTGATGTCATTGGGGTCGCCGCCCGTTCAGGCCTCCACCCCGCGCAATCGCTCAAGAAGGTGTGGCACCTGCTCGCGCGGTATGGGCGGCGCGCGGACGACCGCCCAGGCGTCGGCGAGGCTACGAAACCCGAGCCGGAGCTGCCGCGCGACGATCCAACGTTCGCGTGATGCGCTCGAAGCTCCACAGCCACGCCAGCTCGACCGGCCCGCGCGAGAAGCGCTTCAGCCAGATCGCCGCTGCGGTGACCACGACGACGTAGATCCCGATCGTCGCCGGCACGCGCACGCCGGGGTCGAGCCGTGCCGCAAGCCCCAGACCCCAGCCGTAACAGATCGCGGATGCCACGAGATTCTGAAGGACGTACGAACTCAACGCGGTACGCCCGACATCCTGGATGCGTCGTCCCACGAAGCCCCGCTCGGGCCGACGCTCGAGAACTCGACCACGAGAGCGAGTATCCCCAAGGCCACCACGGGCGCCGTGCCGTATCGAGTGAAGACGAGTCCCGCGAGCCCGCCGCCGAGGCCGATGACCATGTCGGCGACGAACGCGATACCCCCGATGATCATCAGCGCCCGGCGGAGTCGATGGCCCGTGGGCTCGAGCAGGCCGCGGTGGGCGGTGTGGAACGGGCGCGCCGTCCGAGCACTCCGGTGATGTCGGTCGCTCCACCTATTGTTAGAGGGAACCCACCGCGATGGCGGCGGTGACCTTCGCCTGCTACGTGCTCAAGCCACCCGTTGCACGAAGAAGCGAACTAACCTCGGGCCTTGAAGGAGAACGCGCAGCATGGCAGGGCAGCATCCAACCTTCCGATTCGTCGACCTCTTCGCTGGTCTCGGTGGTTTTCATGTCGCACTCCGGGAGTTGGGTGGCGAGGGCGTCTTCGCGGCGGAGTGGGAGCCGGCACTAAACGCGCTTTACGAGACCAACTTCGGCATTGCGCCGTGGTCGGACGTCAATGAGCTCGACACGGATGAGGTAATCGCCGAGCGCGTTCCAGATCACGAAGTACTCACCGCGGGCTTTCCATGTCAGCCGTTTTCGAAGTCAGGTAAGCAGCAGGGTTTTGAGCACACCCTCCAGGGTCACCTGTTCTTCAAAGTGCACGACATCCTTCGAGTCAAGAAGCCTGGCCGGTTCATTCTTGAGAATGTCCCAAACATACTCAATCACAACGGAGGTGAAACTAAGGCGACGATTATCAAGAACCTCGCCGACATCGGATACGACGTCGACATCCGGCGGTTGTCCCCGCACCAGTTCGGCATCCCGCAGGTGCGTGAGCGTGCTTACTTTGTCGGAGCGCTTATCTCCGAGGGTGGACTCGCCGGGTTCGAGTGGCCAGGCGAGAGCTATGAAAAGACCACTATTGCCACCGCTCTTGACCCTTACGCGCAGCCCGTTCGCGCCGTGCCTGAGAGGACGCAGGATGCGATCGATATGTGGAGCGACTTCCTGCGGCGCGCTCCGGAGGACGTCAAACTCCCCTCATTCCCGATCTGGTCAATGGAGTTCCGTGCGAGTTATCCCTATGAGGGGATGACGCCACCGAGGGCGTGGTCCCAGCGGCGACCTGGCGAACTCGATGGCTTCAGGGGATCGTTCGGGTTCCCGCTCGATGGGCTGAGCATTGCTGAGCAGAAGCCACTTATTCCTAGCCACTCCCGACGAGACGGAGATGCTGAGTTCCCGGGCTGGAAGCGAACCTATATCCGGCAAAACCGTGAGTTCTACCGAGATAACCGCGGATGGATCGACCCATGGCTTGATCGTTGGCAGCCGTGGGAGTTCCCTTCCAGCTTCCAGAAGTTCGAATGGAACGCGCAGGGCGGCGAGCGAGACATCGACGCTTACGTCATACAGGTCCGCGCCTCGGGCGTCCGTGTGAAGAGGCCGGCAACGGCGCCCGCTCTGATCGCGATGACGCAGACGCAGGTGCCAATCCTGGGAGCACGACTCTCCGGGACGGGTGCGAGGCGCTACATGACCCCGGCGGAATGCGCCCGGCTGCAGAGCCTCGGAGGTCTCGCCCTCCCTGCAAGCGACGTCGCTGCATACAAGGCGCTCGGCAACGCCGTCAATGCAAAGGTCGTGCGCAAGATCGCCGAGCCATTGATCAACGCCCTAGCCCGGGGCGGCGCACAGTCCGAAAGCGCACCGTTTGTAGATGCAGTAACGGGCGAAGCTGCGTAGAGATAGGTTTGGGAAGTACCGAGAGAAAGCGCGACGCATGAGCCTGAACCTTGCAGAGACTACCGAGGACGCGCCAGAGGAGAGCCCGCGCGCGCAAGCGCAGGATCGCATCGCGGAAGCACTCGCGGAACTATCTGACGTTATCGACACCCCAGAGGGGTTACAGGCTTGCGCCAGCTTTTCGCCCGCCGAAGTCGACTTTGATTCCGATGCTTGGATATCCCGGCTGAGCGACGTACAAGGGTGGCTGCGCTTTGATGACGATCTTTCCAATACCGACCTCGGCACGTTCACGCGCAGCCTCGCGAAAAACCTCAACTTCGTCCCCGAAACCCAAGGGATCGATGAGTCCAACGGGGCCACTGGGCTAACCACTGAGGCCTTGGAGCGCCTCGCGGAACGCGCCGAGAGAGCTGCCAGACTAAAAGACGAGTTCATAGCGGAACTCAACGCAGACGGTGGCACCCAAGCGTCCGCCACCGCTTCCTGGTCGGATCAGTGGGAAACCGAGGGCGACGACGAGGACGTCTCACCGGAGCCCGTCACAGCCAAAGCGGACGTGTGGCACATTTTCCAGTTGACAAAGAAGAAACTGAACCTCACGCCCTCTTATCAGCGCGGGGACGTGTGGCGCACCGGAGACCGGCAGAAACTGATTGAGTCAATCCTTCGGGGTATCCCCTTGCCTTCTATCATCTTGCTGCGGAAGGGCGGCGCTGTCCCCGATGACGTGGTTGACGGCAAGCAGCGTTTGACTGCGATCTTGCGTTTCGTGGGCAAACATCCCGAAGCACTGGCGAGGGTGATTGAGGCCGACAAAGCAAAGCCTGAGGCCCGACTTCGAGAGAAGTTTGAAACCGACTATCCCCAATTCCGCTTGGCGTGGAAAAGCTACATGGGCGAGCCGCTGACGGCAAAGCTCGAGGATGACTATTATTTCCCGTTCCGCCTGCGTAATGACAAGAACGGTGTGCTCGTCGGCAAGGATCTAGAGCCTCTACGCGGGAAGTACTACACCCAGATCAAGGGACGCACGATCCACGTAGCCGATCAGGAGGTTACGGTCGAAGAACTCTTCGAGGGCGCACCAGACTACAAGGTCCCCGTAATTGAGTACACCAAGGCAAGCCAGCGGCAAATTCACGAGGTCTTCAACCTCTACAACAAGCAGGGCATGCACCTCAACGCCGAGGAAATTCGCAACGCCGTGTTCCACGACGTTGAACTCACGCGCGCGATCCTCGTGGCGGCTGGTGATGCGAGCAGGCGTGCCCGCATCGAAGACATCACCCCTTCGCTCGTCAACGTGCCAGGCGTAGCCGAACTAGGCAAGACACTGGCCGACTATGGCTTCGGCGCGGCGCGGTACCGCCGGACGAAGGTCCTCGGATGGATCATTGCGGTGCTCGTGAATGATTCGGGAAACAAACTGCTCCCGTCCACCGCGCGACACACCGACGACCTCCTTAAACGGGTGCAGGATGATAACTCACATCCCCTGCGAGTCTCGTCGCGTCTAGCCGATCTCTTCGGCCTCGTCACACAGGCAGCCAGCTTGCACGCGACCTACGACGAGCTCTGGCCTGAGAAGTTCCGCGGCGACGGGAAGAGCAGCAGGTGGCAGGACCTGCAGTTGGTCGGGTCCCTCGTCGGCATCGCGATTGCCACTGCCGGCGCGCCGGATGACATCGAAGAACGTATCGAGGCCAACGCCGAGGCGATTCGCGATGCTGCACTGAATGAGTGGACGCGACCTGAAAAGACGCAGACGCGCACGCAATGGGATTTCATCGCTCGCATCGCGGCAGGCGTCGTCGAGAAGCTTGGAATCGACATCACATCAGCCTCCGAAGCGATCCGTTCACGGTTCGGCTCGTCCGGGGTGGAGTCGCTGCTGTTATCCCGCATATCGGCGAGGGGTGCGTGACAGACAACGTGGAACGGGTGCATTTCGACCCGCCGTCTGGTGCGGAAGACACATGGTGGGGCCGGTACGCTGCCGAGCTGGGACAGATGACCTCGACCGCGCGAGGAGCGCTCCGCACCGATTGCGCCTACATCGTCGAGCGAGGATTACTCGGTGCGGGGTCGCCCGATGTCGCGACGTGGCCACAGAGCAGGACGCGCACGGGTCTAGTCATGGGCTCGGTGCAATCAGGCAAGACAGCCTCCATGTTCGGCGTGACCGCCTTGGCGCTCGACCACGGTATCGACATCGTGGTGATCCTCGCAGGGACGCGTCTGTCGCTGTGGCGCCAGACGTATGAACGCATGGTTGAACAGCTCGATGCGGGTGAGGAGGGCGTCGCGAAGGCGCGGCGACGATTGCTCTGCCCGGCTCCGGGCGTGGTCCTCGGCGGCGCATCTGGGACGCTCGATGGCACGTATCGGCTGCCCTCCGCGCAGGTTAGGCGCAAGCTGACGCAGAAACAGCCACTAATCGTCGTTGCGATGAAGCAGACCGACCATCTCTATGCGCTAGGCCGAGAACTGCGTCAGAGCGTATTCGGCGAGGTCGCTCAACTTAACCGCGCGGTGCACATGCTCGTCCTCGACGATGAAGCGGATGACGGATCAGTGCTCGATGCAGTTGTCGAGCAATCCTTGTCACCGCTTTCGCCCGCGCTCAAGCAGGTCCCCCGTGCGATCGCTGACCTGTGGGAACCCCGCTCGAGCGGGGCACCTGACAACCTGTTCGCCACATACATCGGGTACACCGCGACCCCGCAGGCGAACCTGCTCCAAGAAGACCACAATCCGCTTGCGCCCCGGGACTTCGTGATCTCGCTTAGAACGCCGCTCGATGTCGGCATACCGGCTCAGCCCGCCGACCCAAACGCGCCGCGGTCATCCACCTATCCTGAACCGAACGGTATCAACAGTTACTACACGGGCGGCGAGGTCTATTACGCTCGCGGCGCTAAGGCTGGCCTCTGCCTTGAGTTGGCGGGAGAGCCCGACGAGGATCTCGCAGATTCCATCCGCGCCTTCCTCATTGCCGGTGCAATCCGGTTGCACTGGGCCTCAACCAATACGCCCGCCCTGATGGGGCCTCACTCGATCAGGGGTGTTGATTTCGCGCTGCGAGACGACGTGCGGGCGGTTTCGCCACCCACCCAATCGATGCTGATCCACCCCTCGGCGGACATTGGCGCTCACTTCGCAACTGCTGAAGATGTACTCGTTTGGGCTGGGGCGCAAGATCGCGCGGCGGCGCGCAACTTGCTCACATCAGGCAACGCGCAACTCCCGCTCGACCTAATCGCGAAAATGCGTAGCGAAGAGCCTCTCTGGGAAATATGGATCGACCGCTACCAGGCCTCGTCAACCGCCATAGCGACAGAATTCAACGTGATGAACCCGCGGCCAGTACCCACATGGCCGACCGTGCGCGCGATCCTTGAGGCAGAGGTCATTCCGGGGACACGTGTTTCTGTCGTCAACAGCGACGCCGAAGCGGACGACCGACCCGAGTACAAGCCGGTCTTCGACGAGGCCGCTCAGCGCTGGCGCGCGGCCCCCGACCTCTCGACGGTCTTCGTCTCTGGCAACGTGATGGCGCGCGGGCTGACGCTAGAGGGGATGACTACAGCACTTTTCCGCCGTAGCTCGGCAAACCCATTCGCTGACACCCAGATGCAGATGCAGCGGTGGTTCGGCTACCGCGGAGATTACATTGAGCTGTGCCGCGTGTTCGCTACCCGGCAGCAAATTGAGTTGTTTGGCGCCTACCACGACGTCGACGAGGCCCTCCGGCAAGGCATCGCGGCGCGGATGGCGGGAGATGCACCTTCTCCGGTCGTCCTGCATGGCATGAGTTTTCTAGCTACTGGAAAGATCGCCAATGTTGGCCGCGTGCCGCTCTGCCCCGGCGCAAAGCCGTTCATCACGCTCATCAACGGTGGACAGACGCCCGACCCAAACGAGCGACTTGTTGCTGAGCTATTCGCCGAGCCCTCGGTCGACGTGTCGGTCGGCCGCGCTACGCGTGGACGTGCCCTGGACCGCACGCTGTCACTGTCAGAGGCTGCTGACCTCCTCGATAGTTTCTCCTTCGAGTCGTACGCACCTGGCAACGACAGCCGCCTGGCCGAGTTGTGGCAACAAGTCCGGGCCCGAGTAGACGCAACTCTGCCACTGCCCCCGGGAACCAGGTTTTACAACGCTCCAAGCCCCACAAGCGGGACAGCCTCGGATGCCCGCTTCGAGTGCCCCTACGCCATTGCCGCGTATCTCCGCTTGTGGGAAGCATCCTTAACCCGTGCCGTTCCGGGCCTTTTCGTCACCGGAGTGCCTTCGGGCCGATGGGCGCTGGCCGACTTGAGCGCCAAACAGCTTCATCAGCCGCGGTTCTCCGTCGGAATTCGGTACGGCGACGGTGAGAGCATCACCGACGGAGCGCTCGCCGGCCTAGGCTTCAACATCCGGGCCACACGGAAAGCCCTAAATGCCGGGGGGGATCTCGACACCACCTGGGGCTCGAACGATCCGAACGCTGGCCCTCTGGACTATCGTGGCGACGAGTTCTTCGACTACTACCATCGCGGCGAAGTTCTGCCCGCAACGGCTAGAACGACACCTTGGCGCCCGCAAGGGTCGCATGGCCAGATCCTCTTCTACATCAACAAGCGGCCACGACAGGCCCATCCGGTAGTCGCTGTAGGGGTCTGCATCCCCGCTGGTGGCCCCGAGCAGTTCGCCGCGACGCGAGCGGGCTCGCTGATCGCAGCGTGAGAATGACTCGATGATCAGCTACGAAGATGTTCGACAACGGATCGAACGCCTCCCGGTCTCGCGTGAAGCCGGGTCGCGCAACGTCGAGTGGATTACGCCGGCGGAAGTCGTCGGGGTGGCGCGTGACACCGAGGGGAGGCTCGAACTCCTTCTTCGAGGTGCCCAACTCGTTGCGGTCTCTCGTTCAGTTAATGACGCATCCGACTACCGACCAGTTTTCAGAGACGACAGAACGTCGTTCGAAGCAACGCGCATCGTCTTTCCCGCCCTCATGCACTTCGATCAGGTAGCGGCATTCATCTGCATCGAGCTCCTCCGCAACGGCGCAGATAACGATCTCCCACGCGCCTTCGCCCGTACCGAAGCGATCATCGAACTCGCCATCGAGAACCTCACGCTCTCGAACCAGGCGCTCATTGGCCTGGTGGGCGAACTGCTCCTCCTTGAGGCACTGTGTCGACGCGCTGATGATGCGCGTGTGGCAGAAATCATCGCCGGTTGGCACGGTTGGCAGCGATCCGCGCGCGACATTGAGCTTTGGGGCACCGGGATCGAGGTCAAGACGACGACAGGTATGGCTTCGTCACACCTCGTCGAGGGCGTACATCAGGTCGAACGAAGCGATCAGGAGGACCGACTTCTGCTGGTGAGCATCGGCCTCCAGCGCGCCGAGATCGACGCCAGCAACGGTTTCACGGTCCCCAGCCTCGTTGAACGCATCGCCTCACGCATGGGCGAGGCTGCGGTCTCGCCCGAGGTCATCGAACGGTTCATTGCCCATGTTGCGGAGTACGGTGCGAGTTCAGGGGCCGGGTATGACCACACGACCCAAGCGGCCGATCCGGCTTATGCGATCTCGTTTCTTACGACCTTCTTCCGCGCCTACGACATGGATGACGCAGCGATCCGTGTTCTGCGTAGTCACGATGTTGCCGCTTTTGGGCATGTGGTCGACGCATCGGTGAGGTTCCGAGTCAACCTCGCCGCCAATGGCCCGGTCAGCATGGGAAACCCGGTCGAAGGGGCTAACCAGGTTGCCCAGTTCATACTCGGGCTCTGACGCGCGTGCGCGCGTTAAGACCCAGCGTGCGCCGAAATACCCTCGCTATGCCGCACCCCGTCCGCTGAGCCACCCATGCCTGCACAAGTCAGTAGGGCGTGTGCCATCAGACAGTGTTGTCTATACGTGACTCCAACTCCTCGGCTGCGGTCGCGACATCGGCTCCGGGCGATGGGCGCCCTGTGAATGGGTGAATCGGCCTGGGTTTCGTTCCTATCGGATTGTTTGTCCGGCAGATGCCGGTTGGGCTGATTCCAGGTCAGCGTAGTACGCGTTCTCGACCTCGAGCGGGGTGCGCATGTCGAGCTCTCCGTGGAGGCGCTGGTTGTTCCACCACCACACCCACTCGAGCGTTGCGAGCTCGACCTGCTCGACCGTCCGCCAGGGGCCCCGCTGGCGGATCAGCTCCGTCTTGTAGAGGTTGTTGACCGCCTCGGCCATCGCGTTGTCGAACGAGTCCCCGACCGTGCCGGTCGATGGGACGGCGCCGAGCTCGACGATCCTCTCGGTGTAGACCATCGCGGTGTAGTTCGACCCGTGGTCGGCGTGATGGATCAGCCCGGTGAGATCCCCGCCGGCGCCCCACGCCGCCATATCGAGCGCCTGCATCGGCAGGATCTCCGACCGCAGAGTCGAGGCAACGTTCCAGCCGACGATGCGCCGTGAGTAGACGTCGGTGACGAACGCGACGTAGGCGAACCCGGACCACGTCGCGACGTAGGTCACGTCGCACACCCACAGCCGCCGCGGCGCCGGGGCGGTGAAGCGGCGGTTGACCAGGTCGCTCGGCAGTGCCGCGGTCTTGTCGGAGCATGTGGTGAACACCCGCTTCGACTTCTTGACGCCGCGGACCCCGGCCAGGCGCATGAGCCGTTCGGTCTGGTCACGACCGATGTCCCAGCCTTGCCGGCGCATCAGCGCGTGCATCTTCCGGCGCCCGTACACGCCGTAGTTCTCCGCATGCAGCCTGGCGACCTCCGGCACCAGCAGGTCATCGCGCAGATGCCTGGCTGATGGGGCGCGGCCGACGGCGGAGCGGTATCCGCGGGAGGTGAGGAAGCCCTGCACTGCCGGTCGGAGGACCCGGCAGATGAGCTCGACCCCGAAACGATCCCGGTACTCATCGATGAACCGGACCATCTCGGTCAGGGGCGGTCGAGCTCCTTCGCGAAAAACACGCTCGCAGCCTTGAGAATCTCGTTCGCATTCCGCAACTCCGAGACCTCCTTCTGCAGCCGCTTGATCTCCGCCGCCGCATCGGTTGTCAGCCCGGGGTTCACGCCCGCGTCGACCTCGGCCCGGCGCTGCCACAGCCGCAGCGTCTCGGGGCTCATCCCCAGCAGCCCGGCAACATGGCGGACTGCGCTCATCATCGTCGGGTGCGACGGCCGCGTCTCCGCGAGCATCCGCAGCGCCCGCTCACGCATCTCCGGCGAGTACTTCCTGTTCATCGTCTTCCATCCTTGCTTGAAGAACGGAACGAAACCCAGGCCGATTCAGGGGAAAGGCAAAAATCGTGTTTGTCGTCGAAGCATAGGGTCGCGGCGCTGAAGATCGCTGCGGGCAGTTGGTGGTACCGAGCCGGCGGCACGGTAGGGGGTAAGTCGCCGGTATCTGCCTAGACTCATCATCGTCACCGCGACGACGGGCTGGACGGACCCTAACCCGTTCTCCGGACACCCTCGCCGTCCCCTTCTCTGGAACTTCGGCGCGAGGGCATGTGGCAGCCCTTGTGAGAGGGCAAGTCGTCGTACGCCGGGTGTATGCATCCGCCTTCAACGCGTCCGCCGCGCAACTGGCTAGATCGGCACTGTCGGGTGGACTGACAGATCCGGGATCTCTTCTACGGCCCAGGGTATGCGTGGGTCCTACTTGGGGGAAGCAGCAGCGGTCGCCGCGCCGCTAGGGTAGGGCCAATAGGTCCGATCGAAGGAGACGAATGGCCGTCATTCGGAAGTTCACGAACGCGCCGCCGACTACCCGCGTCCACCCCTCGACAACAGACGCGATCGTGCGCGTGGTTCGGCCCGTCGGCGGTGGCACCCTTCTGCAGATCAGCACGCTCGGGTCCGACGATCGAAAGTCTGAACCAAAGGTCTCTCAGACATTCCAACTCGACGCGATGGCGGCCAAGGCACTACGGGCGCTGATCGACTCGACGTTCGGCTCTGAGCGCGCTTAGGAAGACACGCGCGACCGCGGGCGCCTATCAGTCGACCCCCTAACCGGCAACTCGTCGCACCCGACGATTGAGGGCGTTCTGCCCTTGCGTGTGCGTGTCGTGCGCTTCAACTCGATTCAGCAGATCGGTGAGCGCCCGCACCTTGTGTGAGTTGAGTGCGGCGCCTGACGCCCCGCTCGGTCGGTGGGGATGGATGAAGAAGCGGATGGAGACGCAGACACGCGTCGAACGGCGATTTCTGGATAGAGTGGCGATCTCATGAGACCCATTGGATCGGAGACATACGATGACTGACGCGGTCTCAGTTGCAGAGGACATTCGGCGGCTGCCGGTCCAGAGTCTTCAACTGGACCCGCAGAATCCGCGCCTGCCAGAAGACATGCTGGGAAAGACCCAGCCCGAGTTGTTGGCGTGGCTCGATAACGAGGAAACGCTAGACGAACTCGCAGCATCCATGCTCGCTAATGGCTTTTTCGCGCATGAACCCCTGGTCGTTTTGGCTGAGGAGAATGGACTGCACACCGTCGTTGAGGGTAACCGACGGTTTGCAACCATTAGCATTCTCCTCCAAACACCGGCCGCAGAGGAGGCGGATCTCGAGTTCGAGTTCGAGAGTCGTCCGTCAGACGCGCAGTTGGCTGCGCTTCGCGAAGTTCCGTGCTTGGTTGTATCCTCTGCTGAGGAAGTCAGGAAGTTTCTAGGATTTCGGCACATCGGTGGCCTGAAGACCTGGAGCCCGGAAGCAAAAGCGCGGTATCTAGAAGATGAGATTAAGAGGGCTGTCGCGCAAGCATCGCAAACTCCGTTCCGCGACGTTGGGCGACGTGTAGGAAGCAACGCCACAGGCGTTAGAAACTCCTACATCGCACTGAGAGTGCTGCGAACGGCGCGCGATGATCTGGGGCTCCAGCAGCTGGCTTCGTATGTGCTGCGCAATCGCTTCGGTGTTTGGACTCGACTCCTTAACAGTGCCGAGGTCCGTGAGTACATTGGCTTTGGCGACCCGGTCGATTACGACGCTATAGAGGCAGCGTCCCGTGAGATACGGGATGAACAACTCCAACGGGTTCTTGAGGACCTCCAACCGCGGAAGGGATCAACTCGTGCGGTGCTGAATGATTCGCGTGATGCGACCAACTACGGACGCGTGTTAGCAAATGATGCGGCGCGCGAAGCGTTGATCAAGTACGGCGACTTGAATCTGGCGTACCAAGTGGTTGACCGCGCTTCGTTAGCTGACCGCCTGGAAACTACGCGCAACTCTCTCGAACTCATCGTCAACGGTATTGATTCCTACCTCGTCACGGACGTAGTTGTATCTCGAGCTGAGGCCCTGGCATCCACCGCACGGACCCTGATGTTGACGGTGAAGGACCGCCGTGAGCCTGAAGAAGATTAAGCCAAACCAAGACGCTTACGGGAATCTGGCAAGGGCGTCCTTCTTCGCCGACTATATGGAGTTGTTAGCCCTGAAGGGACATCGCAATCGCAAGAATCTGCTTGCAGACTTGATCGCAGACACATACGCCCGATCGAGGGAGATTCTCACGGATGTGGGATCCGCGGGAACGGAGGATTGGGAGCCGGCAGACCTCGCGGACAGCACGTGGGGCTGCCTAGAGCAGCGCGCTCAAATACTGGGGAACAAATACCCCTTCATAGTGTCGCCGACCAGCGTGAGTTTTCGAGTTGGTGTAGATCCAGAGGAGTCTCCTTATCTGTCACTGTTGGCGATCGCACTCAACCACGCGTTCAGTGCGTCCCGCGATCTTCTCGTCGAAAACCTCTTCGAAGACGTGGTCGGGGATTCATTGGAGAGCCGCGGCCTCCACGTCGGGCGATTTGGGGAGATAGGCCGCGACGCCACTCTGAGCTTCGAGCAGTCCATGAACCAACTCAGCCAGCGCATGACCATTGCTATGAACCCAAACGCGGTTGTCCGTCGGGTAAGCGCGCAGGACGCCGGGGTTGATGTAGTCGGACATCTGGACTGGCAGGACACGCGAGTCGGGCGATGGCTTTTCATCGGCCAGGTCACGTGTGCCCGCAGTGACGAATGGCACACGAAGATCTATGACGCGGTGCCCGACGACTGGATGGCTTATTTTGGGGAGACCGTTCCTCCTGTCCCGTTCCTGGCGCTGCCCTACCACGTTGAGGATGCCGCAATGGAGCACTTTAGAGGGCGACAGCGACACATTCTCGACCGCATTCGCATTGTGATGTCTCTAACCGGCGTACGAGCCGAGGCAAAGACGCAGATCCGAGCGCTTATGAACGCGGAGATGCAGACCTTTTCTGTGAACTGAATGCTGACCATCTGTGCCCGCTAGGCAACGGAATACGCAAAGACGGTGTGCCCATCATTCCACGGAGGTCCGAACCGATGATCTTCCGGCGCAAGGATATCGAGTTCGAGTCGGACAGGTGGAGTTCAAGTACTGGTCTCCGGCACCGGCTCTCTGCGTGATCGGACGCGTTGCGGTTCGCGGTCACGAAAATGACGTTGCCCTGGAGGTGTTTGGGTTCGCGACATAGGCGACGGGTGATCGGCGACACATGAGTCGAGTCATAGGCGACACTCGTGCAGGACGTCGAAGCACAAGGTTGACTCAGGAAGATCGATTGCTTCCACCAGACTCTGAAACGCTGGCTCACACCTCCCGCCCCCCGCGCCACCACCCCCCAGCTGCAGAGCCAACTCGACGCGTTCCGCGAGCACTACAACCAGCGCCGCCCGCACCGCGCCCTCGCCGGCACCACCCCCGCGACCGCCTACGCTGCCACGGTCAAAGCGCTCCCCGCCGGGAACCGGCCCGACGCCGGCCACTACCGGGTCCGTTACGACCACGTCGGCAGCAACGGCAAGATCAGCCTCCGCCGAGCCGGTCGCATGCACCACCTCGGCGTCGGCGCACCCCACCGCGGGAAACGCTGCATCCTCATCGCCGACGACGCGACGGTCACCGTGATCCACCTCGACACCGGCGAGATCATCGCCACCAACGCCATCGACCCCGACAGCACCTACTGGCGAAACCAAGAACGAGAGCCCGGCCGATGGCCAGGCTCTCGTTCTTGATGTCTCCTATGACGCGACTCAGATGTCTCCTATGTCGCGACTCATCACAAAGTGCCCCTGGAGGGACTCGAACCCCCAACCGTTTGCTTAGGACGCAACTGCTCTTCCATTGAGCTACAGAGGCTGGCTGATCGATTCTAGCCGCGACCAGCCGACGCCCCGGGCCAGCAGCGCGGGCCAGCGCCCGAACCTCCGTATCCGGTGAGAGTCCGGCCCGAAGGTGCGTCGCGGGTTGCAATGGCGGCCCGATCTCGGAATCGTGGCCGTCTTCGCCGCAATCCACGGAAGGGAGCATCATGCTCACACTCACCGAGAACGCCACCAGTGCCGTCAAGACGCTCACGTCGCAGATCCCGACGGAAGAGGGCGGCCTGCGCATCCGCGGTGCGGACCAGGCTGAGGCCGGCTTCGAGCTCGCCCTCGTGTCGTCGCCCGAGCCCGAGGATGCCGTCATCGAGACCGACGGCGCCCGCGTCTTCGTCGAGCAGTCGGCCGCGCTGCCGCTGGACGACCGGGTGCTCGACGCCCAGATCGGCGACGACGGCTCACTGAGCTTCGCCCTCGGCGTGCGCGCCTGACGCGCACACGAGATACGGCAGGCCCCGGGTTGCGACCCGGGGCCTTCGTCGTGCCGGGGAGGGAGCGAGGGACAGGTCGCGCCGGCTCAGTGTCAGCGGAAGCAGGATCGTCACGCCCGACGAACGCGGACGCATTGCACCTAGGCTGAACGCCGCGTGCGCCCCAAGGTCACCAGGCACGATTCATCTCATGAGCGCAACTCACCCGAAGACTGTGCCCGGTTAGCCTCAGCGAGGTTTTATAGTCTCGATGTCACGCGACACGGTTTTCACGCAGTTATGTGCTGATGGGCGGTAACGTCGCAGGCTCGCGATAGCGTGACCGCATGACCGAATCGAAGGAGATCGCAAGCCCAGGCACAGGGTTCGCGCAGGTGCTTGAAGCAGCGGCGAAATTGCCCGGTGTGAGAATCAATCGGGCGGCGTATCTTCGGTCTGCGCTACGCCGGTACTGCACCGAAGAACAGATTGAGCGCGCAGTCTCAGAGAGTCCTGCGGCAGCGGGCGTTCCACTCAAGGTGATTACCGACGTCGCGAACACGTCAATCACCTACGAGACCAGCAAAGTGACCGGCCTGTCGACTGTTGCAGGCATTCCTGGCGGCCTTGCGATGATCGGCACCGTGCCAGCCGATCTCGCTCAATACATGGGCCACATGCTACGGATCTCACAGAAGCTGGCCTACATCTACGGCTGGCCGGATTTGTTCGCCGATTCGGGCGAGGACCTCGACGAAGCCACCGAGAACCTGCTCATCCTGTTCGTAGGTGTGATGTTCGGCGTGCAAATCGCCCAGGGTGGTGTTTCCAAGGTCGCTGGCATGGTGGCCGCCAGTGTCGCGAAGAGGCTTCCCCAGCAGGCACTCACAAAGGGCGTCATCTACCCGATCGTCAAGCAGGTCTCGAAGCATCTTGGTGTGACGATGACGAAGAAGCTCTTCGCGAGTGGTGTAGCGAAGTCGATCCCCCTGTTGGGGGCAGTCCTTTCAGGCGGCCTCACCCTCAGCACGTTCCTCCCCATGACCAAGCGCCTCCAACGCCACCTCGTGAGCTTGGAACTCACCAAACCTGGACATCGATCAACGCCCGTCGAGTAAAACGGCTTTCTCGGCGGGGCTTACGTGGCGCGTTACTCACCGGAAGTCGCGCGAGCGGTGCATCACCCCCACCCGCAGATCCTCGAAGGCATCCGCCACCAGGTTCGTCACGCCCTCCGGCGAGCGCTCCAGCAGCCCGCGCGCGATGAGCGCGGGCGCATCGCGCAGCACCCGCCGATAGCGGTTCCACACCCCCACCGAGCAGACGATGTTCACCAGACCGTGCTCGTCCTCGAGGTTGAGGAACGTGACCCCGGATGCCGTCGCCGGCCGCTGCCGGTGCGTCACCAGGCCCGCGACCTCCACCCGGCGACCGGTCTCGTGCGTGCGCAGCTCGCCCGAGGTGAGCACCCCGCGGGCGTCGAGCTTCGCCCGGTAATGGGCCAGCGGATGGTCGTCCGTCGAGATGCCCGTGGCCCACAGGTCCGCGGCGAGCACCTCGTAGCTGGTGGGGTCGGAGAACAGCGGCGGCTGCACCGACACCAGCGTGCCGGGCAGGAACTCGGCGCGGTCCTGCGCCGCGGAGCCGGCGAGCCAGATCGCCTCGCGGCGACTGAGCCCGAAGCATCCGAACACCCCCGCGGTGGCGAGCGCCTCGAGCTGCGCGGCGGTCGCCCCGGTGCGCCGCACCAGGTCGCGCAGGTCGCGGTACTCCCCCGACGCCTCGCGCTCGGCGACGATGCGCTGGGCGAGCGGCTGGCCGATGCCTTTGACCGCTGCGAGACCGAGGCGCACGGCGAAGGCGCCGTCGCGGCGGTGCGCGGCGGACTCGTCGGGCGCGGTGGGGTCGAACTCGGGGACGGGGGGTTGCTTGCGGTGGGTGCAGGCATCCCGCCCCGTCGGCCCCCTCCCGGAGACAGGCGGACTACCGAAGACAGGACGGTTGCGCCCGGAAACGTCCTGTCCCGGTGATTCCTCCTGTGCCGGCGACGACGGCGAACCCGCCGCGCTCCCCGCCTCTCCCACCGGCTCGAGCACGGCCTCGACGCCGGAGCGATGGAGGTCGGGGCGGAGGACCTCCACGCCGTGGCGGCGGGCATCGGCGGTGAGGGTGGCGGGCGAGTAGAACCCCATCGGCTGCGCGCGCAGCAGCCCGGCGAGGAACGCCGCCGGGTAGTGCAGCTTCAGCCACGAGCTGGCGTACACCAGCAGCGCGAACGACAGCGAGTGGCTCTCGGCGAACCCGAAGTTCGCGAACGCCTGGATCTTCGCGTAGATGTCGTGGGCGAGGTCCCCGGTGATGCCGTTCTCGGCCATGCCGGCGTAGAGCTTCTTCTTCAGCGAATCGATCCGCTCGACGCCGCGCTTGGAGCCCATCGCGCGGCGGAGCACATCGGCATCCGCCCCGCTCAGCCCGCCCACGGCCATGCCCATCTGCATGAGCTGCTCCTGGAACACAGGAATGCCGAGGGTCCGCTCCAGCACCGGCTTCAGCTTGGGGTGCGGGTAGGTCACGGGCTCGTGCCCGAGCTTGCGCCGCACATACGGGTGCACCGCCCCGCCCTGGATGGGCCCGGGCCTGATCAGCGCGATCTCGATCACGAGGTCGTAGAACCTGCGCGGCTGCAGGCGGGGCAACAGGCCCATTTGCGCGCGGGATTCCACCTGGAACACCCCGATCGAATCGGCCCGGCACAGCATGTCGTAGACGGCCTGCTCCTCCTTGGGCAGGGTCGACAGCTCCCACCGCTCCCCCGTGGCATCCGCGATGAGATCGAAGCTGTACTGCAGGGCGGCCAGGATGCCGAGCCCCAGCAGGTCGAACTTCACCAGTCCCATCCACGCCGCGTCGTCCTTGTCCCACTGGATGACCGTGCGGTTCTCCATGCGCGCATGCTCGATCGGCACCACTTCGCCGACGGGCCGGTCGGTCAGCACCATGCCGCCGGAGTGGATGCCGAGGTGTCGCGGGGCCTTCAGCAGCTCGGTCGCATACTGCAGCACCCGCTCGGGGATGTCGTGCATCTCGGCGGCGGCGTCGGCTTCGGGGAGCGGCCCCCAGTGCTCCACCTGCTTCGACCAGGCATCCTGCTGCCCCGGCGAGTGCCCGAGCGCCTTCGCCATGTCGCGCACGGCGTTCTTCGGCCGGTACTGGATGACGTTGGCCACCTGCGCCGCCCGCTCGCGCCCGTAGGTCGCGTAGACCCACTGAATGATCTCCTCGCGGCGGTCGCTGTCGAAGTCGACGTCGATGTCGGGCTCCTCATCGCGCAGCGCCGAGAGGAACCGCTCGAACGGCAGGTCGTAGGCGATGGAGTCGACCGCCGTGATGTCCAGCAGATAGCAGACGGCGCTGTTGGCGGCGGACCCCCTGCCCTGACACAGGATGCCGCGGCGGCGCGCCTCTTGCACGATGCCGTGGACGATGAGGAAGTACCCGGGAAAGTCCTTCTGCTCGATGACCCCGAGCTCCTTCTCGATGCGGGCGCGGTCGGCGTCGGTCGCGTCGGGGTACTTGCGGGGCACGGCCTCCCAGACCAGGTGCCGCAGCCATGACATGGTGGTGTGCCCCTCGGGCACGGGGAGCTTCGGCAGCGCGGGCTTAGCCCGCCGCAGCGGAAAGGCCAGCTCGTCGGCCAGCTCGACGGTGCGGGCGATGGCGCCGGGGTAGCGGGCGAAGCGCTGCGCCATCTCGCGGCCCGAGCGCAGGTGCGCGCCGGAATTGGCGGGGAGCCACCCGTCGAGCTCGTCGAGGCTGCGGTTGGCGCGCACCGCGGCGACGGCGGCGGCGAGGTCGGCTCGCTCCGGCGCGGCGTAGTGCACGTTGTTGCTGGCGAGCACGGGGAGTCCCCGTTCGGCGGCGAGGGATGCCAGCACGTCGTTGTCGCGGGAATCCGTCGGGGCGCCGTGGTCGATCAGCTCGACGTTGACCACGTCGGGGCCGAAGACGTCGATCAGAAGGTCGAGTTCGCGGGCGGCACCGGCGGCACCCTCGGCGGCGAGCGCGGCGCGGACGGCGCCCTTGCGGCATCCGGTCAGCACCGCCCAGTGGCCGTCGGCGCGGGCGGCGAGGTCATGCAGGTCGTAGACGGGGCGGCCCTTCTGCCCGCCCGCCAGCTGCGCGTGGGTGAGGGCGGCGGCGAGGCGGTGGTAGCCCTCCTCGCCGCGGGCGAGCACGAGCAGGTGCCGGCCGTGCGGGTCGGGTTCGCCGTTCTGCGGGCCGGGGAGGCCGAGGGACAGCTCGGCACCGAAGACGGTCTTGACGCTGCGGGCCTCGGCGGCCTCGGCGAAGCGCACGATGCCGTAGAAGCCGTCGTGGTCGGTGACGGCGAGGGCGTGAAGGCCCAGGCGCTCGGCCTCTTCGACGAGTTCCTCCGGGGAGGAGGCGCCGTCGAGGAACGAGAACGACGTGTGCACGTGCAGCTCGGCGTACGGCACGACGTCGTCGGGGCGGGCGATGGGCGGGGGTGTGTAGGCGCCGCGCTTGCGCGACCATGCGGGGCTGTCGCCGCCGTCGGCGCCGGCGGGCTTGCGACCGCTGAGCAGTCGCTCCATCTCGGACCACGACACCGAGGGGTTGTTGAAGCCCATCAGCGGTTCACCCCGGTCGTTGAGCGAGGGAGCGCAGCGACCGAGACGAAACGCGGTTCCGACTGTGGGTTGCTGCGTTTCGTCTCGCTCCGCTCGCTCAACGACCGGTGGTTGCTGCGTTTCGTCTCGCTCCGCTCGCTCAACGACCGGTGGTTGCTGCGTTTCGTCTCGCTCCGCTCGCTCAACGACCGGTGGGGCTCGCTCAACGACCGGTCAGTCATAACGACCCTCGGCTGACCAGTCGCCGGCCTCGCAGACGAGCAGCCACGCCGACTGGTCGGCATCCACCACCTGGAACCGGTGCGCCTGCCGGGCGCGCGCGGCATCCCATCCGCGCTCGCGCACCGGCCACGGCCCCGCCCACGCGTCGATGCGCCGGCGCCGCCCGCTCTCGACCAGCACCGCCGGCGGCGCGGTCAGCGCGTCGCGATCGCCGACCGCCACCGTGTCGCCGTCGGCATCGACCACCGCCACCGGCAGCGGCGGGTCGAACACCGTCGACGGCAGCGGGTCGGGCAGGCTCCCGGGCCACGGCCGCTCGCGGGGCCGCGGCACCACCGGGCGGTCGCCCCACGGCACGAGCACCTGCCGCTCGCTCAGCCAGCGGCCGCCCCCGACGACGGGCGTCACCACGCCGCGATGCCCCAGCATCGCCTGCACCCGCGACAGCGCATGGTGCACCCGTTCATCCGGCCCGCCCCCGAAGAGCGAGCGCACGTGGTGGGCGGCGGCATCCACCGTCTCGGGGGCGATGCGCACCCGCGTGACGGCGCTGCGCAGCCCCGCCTCGCCCAGCTGCCAGCGCACCCGGTCGACCACCTCGCCGGCGGTGAACGCGCCGGGGTGCAGCCACACCCGCTCACTGTTCTCGGCCCGGTCGCCGGTGATCTGCACCCGCAGCTCGGTGCACACGAGGTCGAGGGCGCCGAGCGCGCCGATGAACTCCTCGGCGGCGACGCGCATCGCGAACGCCACCTGGTCGGCGATCTCGAGCGGCGGCTCGAACGCCACCTCGCGGTCGAGATCCGGCGGCGGCGTGCGCGGCTGCACCGGACGGGAGTCGCGCCCGGCCGCGAGCGCATGCAGGCGGATGCCACGCTCCCCCAGCCGCTCGCCGACGCGCTCGGCGGGGAGGGCCGCGAACTGCCCGAGGGTCTGCACGCCGAGCCTGCCCAGCAGGTCGACGATGTCGGGCTCGTCGAGCGCGGTGATCGGCAGCGGCGCGAGGAAGGCGGCGGACTCCCCCGCCGGCACGATGCGCACCGGGGCGTCGGCGAGGGTGCGACGGGCGGCCTGCTCTGCGGTGAAGGGGCCGTCGGCGATCGCGATGCGGGTGTCGGTCTCGCCCATCGCGTCGCGCAGGGTGTGGGCGGCACGCTCCTCGCCGCCGTAATAGCGGGCCGGTCCCCGGGCGCGCAGTGCGCAGAGGCCCGCCCGCAGCAACTGCACCCCGGGGGCGAGCTCCTCGATGCGGGCGATGAGCGGCGCGAACACCCGCTGGTCGCGGGTGGGGTCGGCGTCGGCGACCGTCAGCTGCGGGCACCGGGCCTGCGCATCACGGCGGCGCTGCCCCCGCCGCACCCCCTCGGCGCGGGCGGCCGCGGAACAGGCGACCACCGCCCCCTTGGCGAGCACGGCGACGGGCGCGGCGGCATCCACCCCCGCCTCGCGGGCGAGGGCGACGACGGGCCAGTCCGGCAGCCACAGCACGAGGGTGCGGGGCACGGGGGTGTCGGGTGCGGTGCTCATCCGGCCGCCCGGATGGGAATCGGCAGCGGCACCGAGCGCGGCACCGGGGTGGATGCCGCGGCCACCTGCCCCGACGATGCCGGCAGCTGCACGCGCGCGCGGCGCGGCACCGGGGTGCGGCGGCTCGAGACGGTGACGGTGAGCTCGCGGGCGGCGAGATAGCCATAGCCGTCGCCGACCCCCGACCACACCGGGTCGCTCACGTCGATCATCGCCTCGGTCTGCGGCCAGGTGCCCTGCACCAGCAGCACCGCGCCGCGCTCACGCAGCCGGGCGGCCAGCCGCGAGACGTCGGCATCCCTCGCCCGCGAGGGCGGGCGCACCGCCACCACCGGCAGCACCTCGGCGATGGCCGCCGTGACCGCCAGCCACCGGGTGCCGGGCTCGGGGATCAGCACCAGCTTGTCGAGGGCGACCCCCACCCGCTCGGCCGCCTCGGCACCGAACTCCGGCATGCCGACCACCCCGCACCAGGAGCCGGCCTGCGAGGGCGGCGCCAGCAGCGCCGACAGCAGCGTGAGCGACGAGCCGAGCGCGTACGCCGACCCCGGCCGCAGCCCGCGCCCCGGCAGCAGTCCCGCGAGCGCCGGGTCGGCGGGCAGCACCGGGGCGTCCATGCGACGCCCCTGCACGCGCTCGAGCTGCGCGCGCAGACGCTGCACGTCTTCTGCCGCAGCCCGGTTGCGCACGATCGACCTCACCAACCCAGACTAGAACGGATGTTCTAGATCATCAACGTCAGGGTCGAAGATACGCTCGGGTTCCGACATCGCCCGCAGGGCGGATGCCGCGTGGGATGCCGGAGCGCGACACTGCCCTCGGCACCCGGGCACCACACACGCCCCCGGGCGCCACAAACCCCGAGTCCCGCAACCGCCTCGCGCCCCGCGCTACGCGGCGAGCACCAGGTACGGCTCCCAGCGCGGGTCGCTGCGTTCGGTGCCGCGCACGGTCCACTGCGCGCCGCGGGGGGCACGCGGGGTGATCCGCAGGTGCCACCCGATCTCCTGCGGCGTGCGGTCGCCCTTGGTGTTGTTGCAGCGCACGCACGCGGCCACGAGGTTCTCCCACGAGTCGGCGCCGCCGCGCGAGCGCGGCATCACGTGGTCGATGGTCGCCGCCGCCTTGCCGCAGTAGGCGCAGTGGTGCCCATCACGGCGCAGCACGCCGCGGCGCGTCACCGGCACCCGCCGCGCACCCGGCACCCGCACATAGCGGGTGAGCAGGATCACCGCCGGTCGGTCGTAGGCGCCGCGCGCACCCCAGACGGGGTCGCCCTCGACGCGTTCGACGATGGTGGCCTTCTCATTCATCACGAGCACCAGGGCTCGCTTGAAGGAGATGACGGCCAGCGGCTCGTAGCCGGCGTTCAGCACCAGTGTGCGCACAATCGATGTCCTCTCGAATGGCCGGAACGGATTCCCGGAAATTCGAACTGCGGTGACGATCGATCCGCGTCAGGGTATGAAAAAAGGCGCCGTCCTCACAGACAGCGCCTGGGCGCCGCGGCAGCACCGCGGCATCCGATCTCACGATGCCGAAGGACGAGCAGCCCGAGCGCACCCGTGGTTCGGGTGCGTCGCGTGCCGTCCATCGGCTTCCCTCCGCTTCTCTCAGCGTCGGGATCAGGGTAACCCACCCTCCACCCATGGGCGCCGGAGAGCGGAAGAACGGCGGGTTGCGCGTGTCGCACACGCCCACGTCCCCGGCACAGCCGGGCGACGAAGCGGACTCAGCCCGCGTTGCTCTGCAGCCACGCCAGCGGATCGACGAACGACCCGTTGACCTGCACCTCGAAGTGCAGGTGCGGCGCGGTGGCGTTGCCGCTCTGGCCGACCTGGCCGATCAGCTGCCCGGCCTGCACGCTCTGGCCGGCCGAGACGACGCGGGTGCCGTAGCTCATGTGCGCGTACGTGGTGCTGACCTGCTGGCCGCCGACGACCGAGTCGATCATCACGACGGCGCCGTAGCTGCCGCCGCCGTCGGTCGAGGTGCGCACGACGCCGGATGCCGCGGCGAAGATGGGGGTGCCTGAGCCCGACATGAGGTCGAAGCCCTTGTGTCCGGGATATCCGCCGAAGAGGTTGTAGCTCTGGTAGGTGAAGGCGGTGACCGGCCAGCGCACCTCGCCCGAGCCGGGAGCGGTCATCGACAGGTCGACCGAGGCGACCTCGGCGGTGCGCGTGACGGCGCTCGCCCGGGCGACGGCCGCGGCGGCGGCGCGCGCGGCGGCGGCTTCTTCGGCCTTCTTCTTCTCGATCTCCTCGGGCGTGGTGGCCGAGTAGCTGTAGCGCTCGAGCGCTTCGGGGGTGGCCTCGGATGCCACGACGAGCGACTGCGCGTTGTCGGCGGCGACCTGGTGCTGGGTCACGGCGACCTCATCGGCCACCGGACGCGAGGAGGCGGCGTAGGCCGGCAGCGCGACGGAGGCCACGAGGCCCACGACCATCGCGACGATCGTGATGTTGCGGGCGGGCCTGTTCTTCTCGGCCCGAGGCAGCGATGACGCGGATGCCGCGGCGGGAACGGCCGGACGACGCCGCACGAGCCGCGTGGACGCGGCGGCTGCGAGGCTCCGCGCAGATCGACGAGTCCCGCGCGTGGGAGCGATCTCAGCGTCACCGCGAGACGAATCTTGTGCTTCGGTCAAGTCAACCCTCCGCGCGCCTCCGCGCCGAGTGACGCCGGCTCGTCGGCATTCGGTGTCGGGGCACAGATATGCGATCCCACGTGGAAGACGAGCCGGGGAGGCAATCCTCGTGGCATCCGTTGGCGTGCTTCTCGCCGTGGGACTTCCCTGAGGCTACCCGAAGATAACGAACATGTCACGCCCGGTTGCACAGCGCGTGAGCGGCCGTTCATCCGACCTTCCCGCGGGGTCAGCCGCGATCGTCGATGAGGAAGATGTGCGACGCCACTTCGACCGGCAGTTCGAGCGCCTCGTCGTTGTCGTCCATCTGCACGAGCACGTAGCCCTCGTTGAACTGGAAGTCACCGGTCGCGCCGGGCACCACGCCCGCCGCGCGCAGCTGCGTGAGCAGCTCGGGGTCGACCTGCACGGGCTCGGCCAGGCGGCGCACCGTGGCGCGGATCGGGCCGCCGGCGGCGTGCAGGCGGCGCACGAGTCCCACCACTCCCTGGTCGAACGTGTGGGCGGGGATGTCGCCCAGCTGGTCGAGCCCCGGGATGGGGTTGCCGTACGGCGACTCGGTGGGGTGGCCGAGCAGTTCGATCAGCCGCCGTTCGACCTGCTCGCTCATCACGTGCTCCCACCGGCACGCCTCTTCGTGCACGTACGACCAGTCCAGCCCGATGACGTCACTGAGCAGCCGTTCGGCGAGGCGGTGCTTGCGCATCACGTCGACGGCCTTCTGCCGGCCCTCGTCGGTGAGTTCGAGCCGGCGGTCCTCCGACACCACGACCAGTCCGTCGCGCTCCATGCGGCCGACGGTCTGCGAGACGGTCGGGCCGGAGTGCCCGAGACGCTCGGAGATGCGCGCACGCAGGGGGATGATGTCCTCTTCCTCCAGCTCCAGGATGGTGCGGAGATACATCTCGGTGGTGTCGATCAGATCGGTCATCAAAGCCTCGATGTCAGGAGTGGTGGCAGCTCTTCCAGCCTATCGTCTGGCCGTCATACGGCTCCTGAGGCGCCGGGATGCCCTCGGGCGCGGCCCTACAATCAGCACATGGCCCATGTGACGCTGCCCCGCGACATCCTGCCCACCGACGGACGCTTCGGCTGCGGACCCTCCAAGGTGCGCGCCGAGCAGATCGCGTCTCTCGTCGGCCCCGGGCTGGCGCTGCTGGGCACGTCGCACCGCCAGGCGCCGGTGAAGAGCCTCGTCGCCAGCGTGCGGGCGAACCTCGGCGAGCTGTTCCGCCTGCCGGACGGCTACGAGGTGATTCTCGGCAACGGCGGCTCGACGGCCTTCTGGGACGCCGCCGCGTTCGGACTCATCGAGAACCGCAGCCAGAACCTCGTCTTCGGCGAGTTCGGCGGCAAGTTCGCCGCCGCCGCGGCCGCCCCGTGGCTGCAGGCGCCCGACGTGCGCAAGGCCGCCCCCGGCACCCGCGCGGTCGCCGAGCCGGTTGAGGGCGTCGACGTCTACGCCTGGCCGCACAACGAGACCTCCACCGGCGTCATGGCCCCCGTCGAGCGCGTGCACGGCGACCCCGGCGCGCTCACCGTGATCGACGCGACCAGCGCCGCCGGCGGCATCGACTTCTCGCTGCGCCAGGCCGATGTCTACTACTTCGCGCCGCAGAAGAACCTCGGCTCCGACGGGGGCCTGTGGCTCGCGTTCGTCTCCCCCGCCGCGGTCGAGCGGATCGAGCGCATCGCGGCATCGGGCAGGTACATCCCCGAGTTCCTGAGCCTGAAGAACGCGCTGGACAACTCGCGCCTGAACCAGACACTCAACACCCCGGCGCTGACGACCCTGTACCTGCTCGACAACCAGCTCGACTGGATGATCCAGAGCGGCGGCCTGCAGTGGGCCGACGCCCGCACCCGCCAGTCGTCGTCGGCACTGTACGAGTGGGCCGAGGCGACGCCGTACGCCACGCCCTTCGTCGCGGACCCGGCCGACCGCTCACAGGTCGTCGCCACGATCGACTTCGATGACGCGGTGGATGCCGCCGAGGTCGCCAAGGTGCTGCGCGCCAACGGCATCGTCGACACCGAGCCGTACCGCAAGCTCGGTCGCAACCAGCTGCGTGTGGCGACGTTCGTCTCCATCGAGCCGTCCGATGTGCGCCAGCTCATCCGCTGCATCGAGCAGGTCGTCGACCACCTCTGAGTCGGCGGCCCTCAGGCCGATTGCACCATCGTGGATGCCGCGGGTCGCCGCGTCGTCGAGCCCGGCGCCTTCGAGCTGCTGGTCGGCCCGTCGTCGCGCGAGGGCGCGCTGCTGAGCGCACCGTTCACCGTGCGGGGCTGACACCCGCGAACACGAAAGGGGGCCGGCGTCACACGACGTCGGCCCCCTTTTCCGTGCGTTCTAGCGGTCGTCCTCGTCCGAGTCGTCGTCCACGTCATCGTCGGCGTCGTCGTCCGAGTCGGCGTCGTCCGAGTCATCGTCGTCCGCGTCATCGTCGTCCGCGTCGTGATCGACGTCGTCGTCGCCGTCCTGGGCGAGCGCGTCGTCGGCGCCGCTGTCATCGAGCTCGTCGATGTCCACGCCGTCCAGGTCGCCGCCGTGCAGGATGGCGGAGCCGTCGTCGTCGAAGTCGGCGGCATCCAGGTCGTCGAGGTCTTCGACGTCGTAGGACTCGTCGCCGTCCTCGACGGGCTCCCCGGCTTCGGCTGCGGCGGCCGCCTGGGCTGCCTGGGCTGCCTGGTAGTCCGCGAGCCGCACGGCCCACGGCACCCACTCGGGAGCGAGCAGCGCGCCGTCACCGGGCAGCAGCTCGACTTCGAGCACGGTCGGATCGGCATCCTCGACGGCGGCGACACTGACCGTCCAGAACCAGCCCGGGTATCCCGGCATCCGGTTGTTGAAGCGCAGCGAGACGACGCCGCCCTCTTCCACCGTGTAGCCGGCGGCATCGCCGATGGTCGCGTCGGGGGTCACCTCGCGCAGCGCGGCGCGGGCCAGGTCGTGAGCGTGCAGCAGCCGCTCGTCGGCGGGCTCAGGCTTCGAAGTCATCGGCGACCTTGCGCAGCACGGCCGCGACCTTCTTGGCGTGGGAACCGCTGGGGTAGCGGCCACGGCGCAGGTCGCCGCCGATGTCGTCGAGCAGCTTCACGAGGTCTTCGACGATGATCGCCATGTCGTCGGCGGGCTTGCGGGACCGCTTGGCGAGACTGACCGGCGCCTCCAGCACGCGCACCGAGAGCGCCTGCAGTCCGCGCTTGCCGTCTGCCACCCCGAACTCCAGCCGGGTGCCCGGCTTGAGGCCGGTCGTGCCGGCGGGGAGGGCGGAGGCGTGCAGGAAGACGTCCTGGCCGTCATCGGCGGAGATGAAGCCGAACCCCTTCTCGTCGTCGTAGAACCTGACCTTGCCGGTGGGCATGCGAACCTCGCTGAATCGGGCCTGCGCGCGGGCAGGGAAAAATAGGGCCGATGGAACCCCGACTCAAGCCTACGGCACCGACCACCCACTAGTCTGGAGCGAATGAGCACACCTTCACCGCGCGAAGACGTGCCGGTCCGCCGGATCGACCGCATCCTCGCCTACATGTCCTTCGGCCTGCTGCTGCTGTCGATCGTGTGCTTCGTGGCGATCATCGTCGGATCGTCCACCGGAGGCGACATGCGGTCGGGCATCTGGCCCACCGTGGGAGCGATCGTCTGGTTCGCCCCGCCCGTGGCCTTCGTCCTGCTGATGACCCTCGTCATCATGAGCTTCGTCCGAAGGGCTCGTGCCAACAAGGCACACTGACCATGGCCTCCTCGGCAGACTCCCGCGCACTGGCCACCTGGCTGGCCACGCAGAACGACGCCGTGCTGAGCGCCGTACTCGCCGAACGCGGCGCCTCTCCGAACGCATCGTGGGCGGACTTCTTCGACGCCGCTGAAGCCCTGCAGGATGCCCCTGCGCTCACCCGGGCGCTCGCTTCCCTTCCCCGCCCGCTCGCCGAAGCCCTGGCCGCCGTGGCCGACGGCGGCACCGCGCCCGAACCGGCCCGCAGCGCGCTGACCACCCGAGCGCTGGTCGCCCCTGACGGGTCGGCGTACCCGGCCGTCGCCGCCGCCGTGGCCACGATGGCGCCGGTCGCGCCGGCCGCGCCCGAACCGGCCGCGGGCGCCACCGAGTCGGATGCAGCCGCAGCCGAACGCGCGTTCACCGCCGCGGCGACGCTCGCCGAGATCCTGCAGCTGGCGCTGACCTCGCCGCTGGCGCGCATCGGCTCGGGCGCCCTGGGCGCCAGCGAGCGCCGGCGACTGCTCGAAGCGGGCATCGTGGACGACCCCGCCACCGCCGACGAACTGGTCGCCGTTGCGGCCACCACCGGGCTCGCCGCGCCCACGGGCAAGGAGTGGCTCGTCACCGCCGACGGTCTGCAGTGGCTGCAGGCCGGCTCCGTCGCCCGCTGGGACGAGGTCGCCCGGCGGCTGCGAGACGCTCTGCCTGCAGGTCTGCGCGCAGACGGTGCCGGCTGGATCGCGGTGGGCGACTGGCCGCGGGCATACCCCTTCGATCCGTCGTGGCCCGAGCGCGCCGAGCAGTGGCGCAGCCTGCTGCACCGGTGGGCGATGGTCGGCGCCGACGGGCACAGCGTGCCCTGGGCGGCGGGGCTGGCCGCCGGCGGCGACGCCGACCTCGAGGCCCTCCGCGCCCTGCTGCCGCCGGAGGTGGACAAGGTCTTCCTGCAGAACGACCTCACCGCCATCGCCCCGGGGCCGCTGGCCCCGCACCTGGATCTGCGTCTGCGCACCATGGCGCTGCGGGAGTCCCGCGCCCAGGCGTCGAGCTACCGGTTCACCCCGGAGTCGATCGGCGCCGCCATCACCCTGGGCGAGACGGCCGAGTCGATGCGCGCGTTCCTCACCGAGCTGTCGCTGACCGGCCTGCCTCAGCCGCTGGCCTACGAGATCGAGCGCACCGCAGCGCGGCACGGCCTCGTGAAGGTCGTCGACGACCCCTCCGGCCTCACCCTCGTACGCAGCGACGACCCGGCCGTGCTCGACACCCTGGCGGTCGACCAGGCGCTGCGCTCCCTCGGGCTCATGCGCCACGCCGAGGGTCTCGCCTCGCGCTCGAACCCCGACGCCGTCTTCTGGATGCTCGCCGACGCGCGCTACCCGGTGAGCATGCACGATGCCTCGGGCACCGCGCGCACCGTGCAGCGGCACCGCCTCGCGCAGCCGGGGGAGCCGGCATCCGACCCCTACGCCCCGTTGCTGGAACGGCTGCGGGCCGCGCACGAGTCAGACTCGGATGCCGCGTGGCTGGGCCGCGAGCTCGAGCACGCCGTGCGCGCGAAGGCGCTCATCACCGTCACGGTGCGCCTGCCGGACGGCAGCACGCGTGCGTTCACCCTCGAGGCCAGCGGCCTGGGCGGGGGACGCCTGCGCGGACGCGACAAGGCGGCCGACGTCGAGCGCACCCTGCCGGTGGCGAGCATCGAGTCGGTGCACCCCGTCTGAGTCGGTCTGAGTCGGCCGCGCTGCTGCTCGCGCCGTGCTCGCGCCACGCTCGCGCCGCGCTCGCGCCGCGCCGTGCGCCGCGGCCGCACGCGAGCGAACCGCGGCCAGGGGGCGCCCGGACGACCTCACCCCGTCCGGTGCGGTCTAGACTTGCACGTTATGGCTGACGGCCCCCTCATCGTGCAGAGCGACCGGACGGTGCTGCTTGAAGTAGCCCATCCGGATGCCGAGACCGCGCGCCACGAGCTCGCGATCTTCGCGGAGCTCGAGCGCGCCCCCGAACACATCCACACCTACCGCATCACCCGGCTGGGACTGTGGAATGCCCGTGCGGCGGGCCACGACGCCGACGACATGCTCGCGACCCTCGACCGCTGGTCGCGGTTCCCGGTGCCGGCATCGGTGTCGATGGACCTGCGCGAGACCGTCAATCGCTACGGCCGCCTGATCATCGAGCGCGCCGACGTCCCCGGCTTCGGCGAGGGCGTGCTGGTGCTGCGCTCCACCGACGGCGCCGTGCTGTCTGAGGTGTCGCGCAACAAGCGCATCAGCCCGCTGCTGATCGGCCACCCGACCCCCGACACCTTCGTCGTCGACGCGTGGGCGCGCGGGCAGATCAAGCAGGAGCTGCTGAAGATCGGCTGGCCCGCCGAGGACCACGCCGGCTACACCCCGGGCACCCCGCACCCGATCGAACTGGCTGAGGACGGCTGGACGCTGCGCCCCTACCAGCGCACCGCCGTGGACGTCTTCCACGAGGGCGGCTCGGGCGTCGTGGTGCTCCCCTGCGGCGCGGGCAAGACCCTGGTCGGCGCCGGCGCGATGGCGCAGACGAAGACCACGACGCTGATCCTCGTGACCAACACCGTCAGCGCCCGGCAGTGGCGCGACGAGCTGCTCAAGCGCACGAGCCTCACGCCCGAGGAGATCGGCGAGTACTCCGGCCAGGTCAAGGAGATCAAGCCGGTCACGATCGCGACCTACCAGATCCTCACCGCCAAGCGCGGCGGCCAGTACGCCCACCTGTCGCTGCTGGACGCCCTCGACTGGGGCCTCATCGTCTACGACGAGGTGCACCTGCTGCCGGCGCCGGTGTTCAAGCTCACCGCCGACCTGCAGGCCCGCCGCCGGCTCGGTCTCACCGCCACGCTCGTGCGCGAGGACGGCCGCGAGGGCGACGTGTTCAGCCTCATCGGCCCCAAGCGCTTCGACGCGCCCTGGAAGGAGATCGAGGCCCAGGGCTTCATCTCCCCCGCCGTCTGCTACGAAGTGCGCGTGGACCTGCCCGTCGACGAGCGACTGGAGTACGCGGCATCCGCCGACGAGGACCGCTACCGTCTCGCCGCCACGGCGCCGGTGAAGATCGAGGTCGTCCGCGACCTGGTGGCCCGCCACGAGGGCGAGCAGATCCTGGTGATCGGCCAGTACCTCGACCAGATCGACGAGCTCGCCGAGGCGCTCGACGCGCCGAAGATCACCGGCGCGGTGCCCGTGGACGAGCGCGAGCAGCTGTACCAGGCGTTCCGGGTCGGCGAGGTGCCGGTGCTGGTGGTGTCGAAGGTCGCGAACTTCTCGATCGACCTGCCCGAGGCATCCGTCGCCATCCAGGTGTCGGGGTCGTTCGGCTCCCGCCAGGAGGAGGCCCAGCGCCTGGGGCGTCTGCTGCGGCCCAAGACCAACGGGCACACGGCGAGCTTCTACACGCTCATCGCCCGCGACACCGTCGACCAGGACTTCGCGCAGAACCGGCAGCGGTTCCTCGCCGAGCAGGGGTACTCGTACACGATCCTCGACGCCGAGCAGGTCGCGGCGGCCTGAGCGCGGGCCGGGCCGCGCGTCCGCGCCGGCGGGTACCGGCGCGCGGCCGCCACGGCCGCGCGCGGCGCCCGGCACCGGCTACCACCGTTGCCGAAACGAGGGAATCCGCCCAGATGCGGACCCCTGAGCCGCAGGCATCCGCATTCCGGCAGATCCCCGCATCCGGGCCCACGCCGATGCCCGCGGCGCCCGGTTCCTCAGCGGCCGGCCGCGGCGCCACCTCCCGGCCCCGCGGTAACGATCCACGCGTACCCATGCGGGCCCAGCCGCAGGCCCTCGTGCCGGATGCCGGTGAGCACGTCCGTCCCCGACAGCGACGGCACCTGCAGGTGGTCGCCGCTGACGTTGATCACGGCAACCAGTTCGTCGCCGGTCCCCGCCGCCCGGCGGATCACCACGACCCGGTCATCGAGTCGCTCCACGACCTGCGATGCGAAGGGGGACAGCCCCGGCAGTCCCCTCCGCGCGGCGAGAAGCTTCCGCAGACCGTCGAGCATGCCCGCGCGGCGCGGGGAGGAGCGCAACTCGTCCCGCAGCAGGTCGGCATCCAGCACCTCCCGATTGATGCGGCGCGCGATGTCGGACTGCGCCATGCCTGCTGCATCCTGGCCCGAGCCGAACAGCGAGTGGTAGTAGATGGCCGGCACTCCCACCAGCGACAGGAGGATGGCGTGCGCCGCCAGGCCGCGTGCGACGGCGTCACCGTCGGGGTCCGCGCTGTCGGGTGCGACCAGCGCGTCGAGGAAGTTGGTGTTCAGCTCATACACGCCGCTGCTGCCGTCGGGGCGCTGCGCCATCGACACCCGCCCGCCGCGGGCCAGAGTGCGCTCCACCAGCAGCTCCCGGTCCTCGTCGCTGAGCAGCCCCTCGGTGGGCCGCAGCCCGATGCCGTCGTGGCTGGCGAGGAAGTTGAACCAGGTCGCGGTCGGGCTGACCGGCTCGATGCCCGCCGCCCACCGAGCCAGCGCCGTCGCCCGCCCCGTGACGAACGCATGCAGCACGAGCGGGGGAAGGGCGAACTGATACACCATGTGCGCCTCGTCCGACCCGTCGCCGAAGTAGCGGATGTTGTCGGAGTGCGGCACGTTCGTCTCGGTGAGCAGCAGGGTGCCCGGCGCCAGGGCATCCACGAGCACCCGCCAGATCCGAATGACGGTGTGTGTCTGGGGAAGGTGGATGCCGGTGGATCCCGATTCCTTCCAGAGGAACCCGATCGCATCCAGCCGCACCGTGGATGCCCCCCGCGCGAGGTACCCGAGCAGCACGTCGGTCAGGTCCAGGAGCACCGCGGGCGTCCGGGGGTCCACGTCGATCTGGTCGGGTCCGAACGTCGTCCAGGCACGCGCCACGGTCCCGTCGGGCCGGTCGTACTCGTGCACCAGCGGCGTCGTCCGCGGACGCACCACGCGGGAGGTGTCGAACTCGGGACCCGGCTCGAGGAAGTACCCCGCGAACCGCGGATCCCGCGCGAGCCAGCCCCGGAACCAGGGGCTCGCGCTGGAGACGTGGTTGGCGACGAAGTCCAGCGCGAGCGCATGGTCGGCCCGCAGGTCCGCGACGTCCTCCCACGACCCCAGGTCAGGGTTCACCTCACGGTGGTCGACGACGCCGAACCCGTCGTCCGACGTCCAGGGATAGATCGGAAGCAGGTGCACATCGGTGATCGCGTCGCCGACCTGCTCACGCAGCACGCCGGCGAGCGTGCGCAGCGGCGGCTCGCCCGACCTGCGGAAGGCGTCCCCGTAGGTGATCAGGTACGCGGTTCCCTCGTCGGGACGAGCGCGCGGCGCCGTAGGCAGCACGGGCGCCCAGCGCTCGGCGAGCGCGAGCAGTCCGGTCAGCACCGCGGATGCCTGTTCGGGGTAGAGCCGCGTCACCAGTGGTGTGAGCTTCGCCCGCAGAGCGTCCTCGTCGATCACTCCGGTGCCCCCTGCAGCAGCTGCCGCACGAGTCGGATGCCACGCTCGTCGAGCTCGTCGATGCGATCGGAGAACCCGCGCACGCCGGGGGCGGCGAACACCTCTCGAGCCCATTCCTCCCTGAGGGCGAACTGCGGGCGCGCCACCAGGCAGTCGGGGTCGGTCGTCCACAGCCGCCCGTGCTGCCACGCTCTCGCCCGCAGCGACGTGCGTCCGCGAAGCCCCTGGGGCCCGTCCTCACCGCCCTCGTGGAAGGTGTCGGGCGAGATGCGCATCGCGTCGACGAGCCCCACGCTCGGCAGCAGCGGCGCGCCGCAGCCGAGCAGGTACGCCCCTTCCCCCATCACCTCGCGGATGAGCTGCAGGCCGCGGCGGTAGGCCGAGATCGCGGAGGCGTCGCGGTCGCGCCTGACCCCCGGCACCGCGCCGCCGTAGAGGAAATCGAGCTTGAGGTAGTCGACCCCCGTGTCCCGCACGCAGGTGAACACCTCGGTGAGGTATTCGCTGACCCCCGGGTGGGTCAGGTCGAGCCCGACGAGGTCGTCACCCCAGTTGCGACCGGCGGGGCCGGTGAGCCAATCCGGATGCCGGCGGGCGAGACCCGACGAAGCGCCCACCGTGAACGGCGCCAGCCACAGACCCGCACGTCGGCCGCTGTGACGGATCGCGTCGACGGTGGCGCCGAGCGAACCGAACGCCGGCTTGGGTGCCGTCCACTCCCCCGTGCCCAGACTCCAGCCGTCATCGATCTGGATGACGTCGACCGGCAGCCGCAGCGCGTCGATCGCCCGGAGGTTCTCTCGGACGTCGGCGGCGGTCACCGCTTCGAAGTACCGGTACCAGGTGCACCAGACCCGAGGCACCACCGCGGTCGTCCGCGCGCCCGCTGCCGCCCCGATTCGCGCACCCACGGCCGCCAGCGCCGCCGCGCCGGCGTTCGTGCCGGCTCCGGCTCCGGCCCCGGCCCCGTCCCCCGGACCGGGTCCGGCGTCGCCCCCCACCTCCCAGCACCGCACCGCCCCCGTCGCGTCGACGACGACGTGCTCGTCGCGCCACGTCGCGCGGATCGACGGCACCGCCACGGTGGCATCCACCGCGCAGTACACGCGTGCGGCGGAACCGTCCCCTGGATCGACCAGCAACAGCCCCTCACCCTGCGCGCCGTGCGCGGCGACGGAAGCACCGGGGCGGAAACGCATGAGGTGCTCCCACGTCTGCGCGGGCCGCGGCGCGACGTCGTCCCGCCGATACCAACCGGTGGGACTCCAGCTCTGCCAGCCCTCCGCGTACACCTGCGCCCGCGACGACACCGGAACCTCGTCGATGACGGTCATCTCCGTCCCGCCTGCCCGAACCGCAGCACCGCCTGCAGCATGCCCCGGTCTCCGCTGTCCAGTCGCCGGAACGTCGCCGCGACGTCCTCGGCATCCACGACATCGGTCACGAGCACACCGGCGTCGATGGTCCCCGCGCAGATCAGCCGCATGACCGTCTGCACGAGGCGCGCCGGACTCCAGCGTCCGACCAGGCCCGCGGGCACGCCGGAGATCTGGCTTGCGACGATGCGCACGCGGTTGTGGTGGAACTCCTCCCCGAGACGCAGCTCCGGCGCACCGCCCTGGTAGAACCCGGCAGCCGCCACGAGGCCGTCGGGCACGACCGACCGAACCGCCTCATGCAGCGCCCGATCCGACCCCGACAGCTCGATCGCACTGTCGACGCCCCCATCGGATGCCACTCTGACAGCTGCTCCCGCACCGCCTCGCCCCGTCGCATCGACGGTCACGTCGGCACCGAAATCCCTGGCGACCGCCAGCCGCTCCGGCAGCGTGTCCACGGCCAGCACGCGCGCGCCCGACAGCACCGCCAGGCGCGTCGCCAGCAAGCCGATCACACCCTGTCCGAAGATCGCGACCTGCTCCCCGAGGCGCACGTCGGCGGCGAGCACCGCGTTCAGCGCGATGGCCGCGACCCGCGCGAACGTGCCGAGGATCGGATCGGCATCCGTCGGCATCACCCGCCCGTCGAGGACGGATGCCGGCAGCACCGCGTCGCTGCGGTGTCCCCAGATGCCGTGGACGACATCGCCCTCGCGCAGCGACGTCACATCCGGCGCGACCTCACAGACCCGGCCCACCTCGGAGTATCCCCAGCCCTGCACCGGATATCTGAAGCTCGGTTCGCCGGGGACGAACAGCCGCCGCCGCGCATCCCACGTCGACGTGAGATACGGGTTCGTCCCGCGATACGCGGTGAGCTCGGTCCCGGCCGAGATGCCGGAGTACAGCGTCTGCACCCGCACGTCGCCGGGCCCGAGAGGCATGGCATCCGTTTCGACGAGCTCCACCAAGCCCGGGGCGGTGAACTGCACGATCTGGGGCACAGCCGCATCCGCGCCGAAGCGCTACCCCTTCTCCGCGCCGGCGGTGAGACCACCGACGAGCAGCCGCTCCGAGGCGAAGAACAGCACGATGATGGGCAGCGTCAGAATCACCGACCCCGCCATCAGCACGGTCGTGGGTACCTCGATGCTGCCCGACAACTGCGAGAGCCCGAGCGACACCGTCCAGGAGTCACGCCGTTCGACGAGGAACAGCAGCGCGAAGAGGAACTCGTTCCAGGCGATCATGAAGATGAACAGCCCGTTCGAGACGATCGCCGGCATGGCGAGGGGCAGGCTGACGCGGCGCATGATCTGCAGCCGGCTGCAGCCGTCGATCGCCGCGGCCTCTTCCAGTGAGACCGGGATCGTGGAGAAGTAATTGCGCAGGGTGTAGATCGACACGGCGACCACCTGGGACACATACACGATGAGCAGCCCCACCAGCGAGCCGCGCAGACCGATCTGCGTGAAGAACACGAACAGCGGGACGGCGAGCAGGATGCTGGGGAAGAAGTACACCGCGAGGAACAATGCCGACACCTGCCGGCGCCCGAAGAACTCCAGGCGGCTGATGGCATAGGCCCCCGGGATGGCCACCAGCAGTGTCAGGGCCACCGTCCCGAGCGCCACGAGGAGCGAGTTGCGCATGAAGACGACGAACCCCTGTCCGCCGTCAGAGACAGGGGCGAGCACCTCCAAGTAGGTGCCGAGGTCGAACTCCTCGATCGAGATCCATAGAGCACCAGGGCTCTGAAGCAGCGAATCCAGCGACCGGAAGCTCAGCAGCACCATGTAGTAGAACGGCACCACGGCAGCGAGCAGGAGCGCCACGATGACGATCGGGCGCAGGATGCCGAACAGCGCGATCTCGAAGCTGTCGCGGTTGAACCCGCTCGATGTGCGGTGTTTGCCGACCGCCGTGGTCATGCTTGCTCCTCCTGCCGGCCGAAGAGCTTCAGGTACAGCCCCACCAGCACCGCGAGGATGGCCGCGAGAAGCAGCGCCTGTGCGGCGGCGGCGCCGATGTCACCTCGCGCCGTCAGGTAGTCGAAGACACGCACCGACACCACTTCGGTGCCGGCACCGCCACCGGTGAGCAGGTAGATGTCATCGAAGTTGTTGAAGGTCCAGATGAACCGCAGCACGCACAAGACGGCGATCGTCGGCAGCAGCTGCGGCAGCAGGATGTGGCGGAAGCGCTGCGTGGGGGTGGCGCCGTCGATGCGGGCGGCCTCGTCGAGGACGTCGGGAACGGCTTGAAGCCTGGCGGTGAGGAAGAGGAAGGCGAAGGGGAACGACCGCCATGCCTCGAAGCAGATCACGGTGATCAGCGCGACGGGCAGGTCCACCTGCCAGCCGAAGATCGACACCGGGAGGGCGCGGTCGGAGAGGAACGCGACCGGTTCACTCCAGCCGAGCACGGTCGTTCCGAACCAGTTGACGATGCCGTACTGCGGATTCAGCGCGGTCGACCACACGAAGGTGGCCGCAACGACCGGCGCGACATAGGGCAGCAGCAGCGAAGCTCGGATCAGTCCGCGCCCCCGGAACGGCGAGCGCAGCGCGAGCGCCGCGACGAGCCCGATGCCGACCGCCAGGGCCGTGCCGCACACCGAATACACCAGGGTCGTCCACAACGCGCCGAGGAATCCTGGCGACGTCAGGACGTTCGCGAAGTTCTCCAGGGTGTATTCGCCGAAGAACCCCGTGCCACGGATGTTGATCAGTCGCACGTTCTGGAAGGCCAGGGCGACGGCCCACAGGATGGGCAGCACCACCGCGACGGTCACGATGATGAGCGTCGGCGACATCAGCAGCAGACCGGCGCGGTTCTCCTCCGCGCTCCGCCGCGACCGACGTCCCCGCCGCGTGCGGGAGGCTCCACCCGGCGTCGTCGGCGCCGGTGGGCGGGGGGCCGCGCCGGTGAGCCCCGGCCCCCCGGCCACCTGCGTCATCGGATCGACTCCGCGACGGCGCGCACCGCCTCTGCGGCGTTCGCTGCGACTGCGGCGGGGTCGTCGCCCTGCGCTACCTGGCTGACAGCCTCGGCGACGGGCAGTTCGCCCTGCAGGGCGCCCAACAGCGTGCCCTGACCTTGAGTGATGCCCCAGCGCGCGAGGTCCTCCGGACCGGCGGCCACGGCTTCGAGCACCTCCGGCGCGTAGAAATCAGACAGCGGCGCCTTCGTGTCGACCCCCGCCGGCAGCGTGCCCCAGAGCTCTGCGTACAGCATCGTCTCGTCGGACGTCCCGGTGCGCACCGGCACCTTTCCCTCCGGCGCGATCGCGATCCACGGTTCGTAGCCGTCGCTCATCATGTACTCGATGAACGCCTGCGCCCCTTCGGTGTCCGCACCCTCGGTGACGGTCCACGACGTGATCTCTCCGAACTGCGCGGGGGAATCGGCATCGGGGCCGGTGATCGCCGTGACGACGCCGGTGTTGGCGGCGAGGAACGACGGATCGTCGACGCACTCCGGGCACGACGGCTTGGCATCCTCACGCAGCCCGGCGAGTTCGTCCAGCACGAAGCTCGACCAGATGAACATGGCGGCATCTCCGGCGAAGTAGGTCGCGCGAGTGGTGTCGACGTCCTGCGCACCCGGCACCGAGTAGTTCGTGACCAGATCGCCGTAGAAGTCCAACGCCGCCACGCAGGCATCCGAGTCGAGCCGGGTCTCGCCCTCGTCATCGACGAGCTCGCATCCGTTGCCGAGTGCGATGTGCTCGAACGTCTGTTCTGTGAACGCGTCGCCGGGGGCCGTCGCGCCGACGAAGCCCGCCATCTCGTCGCTGTCCAGAGCCGCCGCCGCCTCCAGGATCGCGTCGTAGGAATCGGGCGCGTCGAGTCCCGCCGCATCGAAGAGGTCGGTGCGGTAGTAGAGCATCTGCGTCCAGGACTCGCTCGGCACGGCGAGCGCCGTGTCGCCGTCGGACGTCAACTCGAGGGCCTTCTCGGAGAAGGTCGACGGGTCGAGGGCGTCGATGACGGCCGCGACGGCGTCGGTGTCGATCAGCTCGTTGGCCGAGAGCGTCCGCACCTGCGGCAGCGAGATGCCGCCGATGACATCGGGCAGGTCGCCCGCCGCCGCCGCAGAGGTGATGAGCTGGCTGAACTGGTCTTCGCCGACCGACACCACTTCCACCTCGGTGCCGCTGTCCGCCGTGAACGCGTCGACGATCTCCTGGGTGGCGGCGACCCGGTCGGGCAGATCCTCCTGCACCCAGAACGTCAGCGTGCCGTCGTCACCCCCGCCGCCGTCATCACCGCCCGTGGTGCACCCACTGAGGATGAGCACGGCGCAGGCCGCCGAAATCGTGACTGCTGTGGCACGATTCTTCATCGCGCGCCTCCTTGCGCTCAATGCTGCCGGTGGCGCCAGGGCGCCGTAATGCCTAGAAGCTAGGGGTGTAATGTCTAGCTGTCAAGCATAAGTAGGAGGCGCGATGCCGGGACCCGGTGACATCCTCGAGTTGGTGCGCAGCGGCCGCGCCGTCACCCGCGGTGAGATCCTCGACGTGACAGGGCTGTCGCGGATGACGGTGTCGGCGCGCATCGACGCTCTGCGGGACGCCGACCTCGTCATCGAGAACGGCACCGACCGCGTCACCGGCGGCCGCCCCTCGCGACGACTGGAGTTCAACACGTCGCGCGCGTCGCTCGTGATCGCGACGGTCGACACGACCCACACCACCGTCGCCCTCACCGATCTCGCCGGTCGCGTGGCCGCCGAGGAACGCGTGGAGGTCGCCGTCGTCGACGGCCCCGATCGCACACTCAACGCCATCGTCGACAGCGCCCGACGCAGCCTCGCCGCGAACCCGGCCGCACCGCCCCTCGGTGGTGTGGGCATCTGCATCCCGGGACCGGTCGATCCCGACAGCGGACGACCCAGCCAACCCCCCATCATGCCGGGATGGGATGCCTACCCGGTCAGCGAGCACCTGAGTGACGCACTGGGCGCGCCGGTGCTCGTCGCGAACGACGCGGATGCCGCGGGCCTCGGCGAGCAGCGCAGCGCTCACCCCGATTCCCGCTCGCTGTGCTTCATCAAGGTCTCGTCCGGTATCGGCACCGGCATCATCCTCGACGGCCGGGTGTATCGCGGCGCCGACGGCGGGGCGGGCGACATCGGGCATGTGAAGCTTGCCGGCCACGACGATGACGTGTGCCAGTGCGGATCGCACGGCTGCCTCGCAGCCGTGGCATCCGGTCGCGCCGTCGCCCGCAAGCTCAGCGCACTCGGTAAGTCGGCGACCTCGGGCTCGGATGTCGGCGCGTACCTCGCCGCCGGCGATCCCGACGCCGCGCGACTCACCCAGGCTGCCGGCCGGGTGATCGGCGAGGTGGTCGCGACGGTGGTCACCCTGCTGAACCCGGCCGAGGTCGTGCTGGGCGGGATGCTCGCGTCGGCGCCGCTGCTGGCCGGCGTGCGGGAGACCCTCTACCCTCGGTCGCTCCCCCGTGCGACCCGGCACCTGGCCATCAGCCAATCCACCCTCGGCGAGCGCGCGGCGATGGTGGGACTCGCGACCCTCGTGGTCGAGAGGGAGTACTCCGCCAGCGCCGTGAACGCCGCGCTGGGGGCGTAGGCCGCCCGGCCGTCCGGCCGTCCGGCCGCGAGATACCTCTCGGAATTCGGCCTCAGCACGGGTACCGGCCGGCGTGGCCGGTTCCGCCCCTCAGCCGGAATTCCGACACCCCGCGCTGGGTGCGAACCCGCCGACGGCGTCGCGCGGCCTCCAGTCACCGACCACCACCGTCGCCGAAACGAGGGGATCCGCCCGGATGCGGACCCCTGAGCCGCAGGCATCCGCATTCCGGCAGATCTCCGCATCTCGGTCGACGGTCTGCGGCCCGGCATCCGGCAGGCGTGCGACGACGCCCCCCGCGCGGCCCCCGCGCGGCGCCCGCGCGGCTCCGGGCCGGCGCGATGACGGCATCCGCTTGCTCCGGACGCGCCCGGCCCCTATACCGCATGACAGCCGCTCCGACCGATGTCCAGACAGCGCATGGGTTCCGTGGCCATAATGGGGCCATGACCGCGCCTCGCATCCTTGTCGTCGACGATGAGCCGAACATCCGCGACCTGCTCATCACGAGCCTGCGCTTCGCAGGTTTCCAGGTGCGTGCCGTGTCCAACGGCGCGCAGACGATCTCCGCCGTCCTCGAGGAGGAGCCCGACCTGATCGTCCTCGACGTGATGCTGCCGGACATGAACGGCTTCAGCGTCACCAAGCGCCTCCGCGGCGCGGGCTACACCGCCCCGATCCTCTTCCTCACCGCCAAGGACGAGACCGAGGACAAGATCACGGGCCTCAACGCCGGCGGCGACGACTACGTCACCAAGCCCTTCAGCCTCGACGAGATCGTCGCGCGCATCCAGGCGATCCTGCGCCGCACGATGCAGGCCGACGAAGACTCGATCATCCGCGCGGGAGAGCTGACGATGGACCAGGACACCCACGACGTGCTCGTCGGCGACGTGTCGATCGATCTCTCCCCCACCGAGTTCAAGCTGCTGCGCTACCTCATGCTCAACCCGAACCGGGTGCTCAGCAAGGCGCAGATCCTCGATCACGTGTGGGAGTACGACTTCAACGGGGATGCCGGCATCGTCGAGAGCTACATCTCGTATCTGCGGCGCAAGATCGACCCGCACTCCTCCGAGCCCCTCATCCAGACCAAGCGCGGTTTCGGCTACATGCTGAAGGCCGGCAAGTCCGCGTGAACCGGTGGCTCTAGCCGCCCACGCGGGCAAGAACGACGCGCTGACCTCGTGGTGGCGCGGCGTCAGCCTGCGCGCCAAGGTCACCGGCGTCACCGTCGCCGTGCTCGCGATCGGTCTCGTCTCCGCGGGCGTCGGCACCCTCGCCTTCCTGCGCAACACCTTGGCCATGAACCTCGACGCCCAGGTGCAGCAGTTGGCCGAGACGGATGCCGTCAGCAGCGTCTTCACCGGCTGGGTCACCGAGTCCGGTGACGACTTCGAGGTGCGATCGGATGCCACGGCGTACTTCGTGGCCGTGTACGGGCCCGACGGGCGCTTCCTCACCAGCGGCGGCGGCAACTCCGCTCCCGAGCCGGAGTTCCCCCAGACGTTCACCCTCGCCCAGGCGACGATCTTCGGCACGTCCACCGTCTTCGACCTCAATGCCCGCGACGGCGGGGCCGGCTACCGGGCGGCGGTCGGAGTCGAGGACACCCCGTCGGGCGTCTTCTACACGCAGCTGGTGGCCCTCCCCACGGCGCCGAACGAACGGTTCCTCGCCGCGTTCCTCGGCATCTACAGCTTCCTGGCCATCATCACCGTCATCGCGAGCGCGTTCCTGGTGCGCTGGATCGTCACCCTCACCTTCCGCAGCCTCGGGCAGGTGGAGGCGACCGCCGATGCCATCGCCGCGGGCGACTTCAGCCTGCGCATGACCGACATCGAGCCGGCGACCACCGAGGTCGGCAGGCTCAAGGCGGCGATCAACGCGATGCTCGGCCGCATCGACGCGGCGCTGTCCGAGCGGGATGCCACGGTGCGGCAGATGCGCCGCTTCATCGGAGATGCCAGCCATGAGCTGCGCACCCCTCTGGTGACCGTGCGCGGGTACGCCGAGCTGTACCGCATGGGCGCCATCTCCGGCGAGGAGCAGATCGACCAGTCGATGGAGCGCATCGAGAAGGAGGCGATCCGCATGGGCGTGCTGGTGGAGGATCTGCTCGCCCTGGCGCGCCTCGACGAGCGCCGCGGGATCACCCTCGCCCCGGTGGATCTGCGCCCGATCGCCCGTGATGCCGCGCTCGACGCCCGCGCGGCCGCGCCGCTGCGCACCGTCATCGTGCGAGACACCACCACCATCAGCGCACCCGTGCCGCTCCCGCAGCCCGCACCCGCGCCCGAGGCCGACGCCCCAGAGCACCCGCCGAGCGAACCCGCCCGCAAGCGCCCCAGCCCCACGACGGCGATCGGCCTGGCCGGCGCGACGCTGTCGCGGTTTCGACGCCGCCCGAAGCAGCAGCCGCCGGCCGAACCGGCGCGGCCGCGCCCGACTCCGCCCCCGGCGGCGCAGCCGCCCGCCCGCCCGCCCGCGGCCCCGATCGTGACCGGCGATGAGGACCGCATCCGCCAGGTGGTGACGAACCTGCTGGGCAACGCGCGCCGGTACAGCCCCGAGGACTCCCCCATCGAGATCAGCGTGGGTGTGGACGCCGCCGCCGGCACAGGCTGGATCGCCGTCAGCGACCACGGCGAGGGCGTTCCGCCGCAGATCCGCGACAAGATCTTCCAGCGGTTCTGGCGCGCAGACACCTCGCGCACCCGCGAGACCGGCGGCTCCGGCCTGGGGCTGTCGATCGTGGCGGCGATCGTGGAGACCCTGCACGGGTCGATCAAGGTCACCGACACCCCCGGCGGCGGAGCGACCTTCACCGTCGCCTTCCCCCTCGTCGGCACCGGCGGCCCCTCAGACACGGCTCCGTCCGAGGCGACGTCACCGGCCCTGAGCACGTCCGACGGCTGACCCCCGGGTCGCTGCGACTTCTCCCCAGGCACGAAGAGGGCCGATCCCTCCCCGATCGGGCTGATGCGGCATCCACGGCCCTGCCGCCGCGCCCTACCGTGGCGGAAACGCTCGAAGGGAGCACACCATGGCCGTCTTCTCCGTCGACAGCGACGCCGTCCTGTCCGCCACCGCCGCCGTCCGCGGCACCGCCGACCGCTTGGCCGGCGAGACCTCCGCCATGCTCGCGCAGCTCACCGCGCTGCAGTCCTCGTGGACCGGCACCGCGGCGCTCGGCTTCCAGTCGGTCATCGACCGGTGGCGGGCGACACAGCGGGAGGTGGAGGCCTCGCTCGCCGACATCAGCGCGGCACTCGGCACCGCCGGGCAGCAGTACGCGCAGACCGAGGCGACGACGGCCGGACTGTTCCGGTGACCCCCGCCGGAACGGCGAAGGGCCCCTCCGTGGGGAGGGGCCCTTCGTTCATCGGGTTCTGATCAGATCAGAAGTCCATGCCACCCGTCGGGTCGCCGGCCGGAGCCGCGGCCTTCTCGGGCTTGTCGGCGACGACGGCCTCGGTCGTGAGGAACAGACCGGCGATGGATGCCGCGTTCTGCAGAGCCGAGCGGGTCACCTTGGCCGGGTCGATGATGCCCTGTGCGAACAGGTCACCGTACTCGCCGGTGGCGGCGTTGAGGCCGTGGCCGAGCGGCAGCTCGGCGACCTTGTTGGCGACGACGCCGGGCTCCATGCCTGCGTTGAGGGCGATCTGCTTCAGCGGCGCCTGGATCGCGACGCGAACGATGTTCGCACCGGTCGCCTCGTCACCGGTCAGCTCGAGGGCGTCGAGCGCCTTCTTGCCTGCCTGGATGAGCGCGACGCCACCACCGGCGACGACACCCTCTTCGACGGCGGCCTTCGCGTTGCGAACGGCGTCCTCGATGCGGTGCTTGCGCTCCTTCAGCTCGACCTCGGTGGCCGCACCCGCCTTGATGACGGCCACGCCGCCGGCGAGCTTGGCGAGACGCTCCTGGAGCTTCTCGCGGTCGTAGTCGCTGTCGGTGTTCTCGATCTCGCGGCGGATCTGGGTCACGCGACCCTCGATCTGAGCCGAGTCGCCCGCACCTTCGACGATGGTCGTCTCGTCCTTGGTGATGATGACCTTGCGCGCGCGGCCGAGCAGGTCGACCGTGGCGTTCTCGAGCTTGAGGCCGACCTCTTCGGTGATGACCTGGCCGCCGGTGAGGATCGCGATGTCCTGCAGCTGCGCCTTGCGACGGTCGCCGAAGCCGGGGGCCTTGACGGCGACCGACTTGAAGATGCCGCGGATCTTGTTGAGCACCAGCGTCGCGAGAGCCTCGCCCTCGACGTCCTCGGCGATGATGAGGAGCTCCTTGCCCTCCTGGATCACCTTGTCGACGATGGGCAGAAGGTCCTTGATGTTCGAGATCTTCTGATTCGCGATGAGGATGTACGGGTCCTCGAAGACAGCCTCCTGGCGCTCCGGGTCCGTGACGAAGTAGGGGTTGATGTAGCCCTTGTCGAAGCGCATGCCCTCGGTGAGCTCGAGCTCGGTGCCGAAGGTGTTGGACTCCTCGACGGTGACCACACCCTCCTTGCCGACCTTGTCGATCGCCTCGGCGATGAGCTCGCCGATGGAGGCGTCAGCGGCCGAGATCGACGCGGTGGCAGCGATCTGCTCCTTCGACTCGACCTCCTTGGCCGACGAGAGCAGCTCGGCGGTGATGGCCTCGACGGCCTTCTCGATGCCGCGCTTGAGCGAGATCGGGTCGGCGCCGGCTGCGACGTTGCGCAGGCCCTCGCGGACGAGCGCCTGGGCGAGGACAGTGGCGGTGGTGGTGCCGTCACCGGCGACGTCGTCGGTCTTCTTGGCGACCTCCTTCACCAGCTCCGCACCGATCTTCTCGAACGGGTCGTCGAGCTCGATCTCCTTGGCGATCGAGACGCCGTCGTTCGTGATCGTGGGGGCGCCCCACTTCTTTTCGAGCACGACGTTGCGACCGCGCGGGCCGAGCGTCACCTTGACGGCGTCGGCGAGGATGTTCAGGCCGCGCTCGAGACCACGACGGGCCTCTTCGTCGAAAGCGATGATCTTTGCCATGTGTGTGTTCGTCCCTCCCGGACGTCGGAATGTCTTTAGCACTCAACAGGAGTGAGTGCTAAGCCATTCTGGCACTCGCCCCTGGGGAGTGCAAGCCACGCCGGGCGCGTCGCGACACACGTCGACACACGTCGAGAGGGTCGGATGCCACAGCCACGCGAGGCGCCGGCATCCGCGGACGCCTCAGAGCGGCCGAACGGCCTCCGCCTGCGGGCCCTTCGCGCCGGTGCCGAGGGTGAACTCGACCTGCTGGCCCTCTTCGAGCACGCGGAAGCCGCTCATCTCGATGCTCGAGTAGTGAACGAAGACGTCCTGGCCGTCGGCGACGGTGATGAACCCGAAGCCCTTCTCAGCGTTGAACCATTTGACGGTGCCCTGGGCCATGTGAATCTCCTGTTGCTGGATGTGACGACGCCAGCGTAGCCAGCGGCCGCCTCGCGTCACGGCCGCAGCGGGCACTGTTGACGCGGGCGCCCCGAAGTCTTCACATCGGCGAAACACAGCACGCCGGAGGTGGCGCTCGGTGCGGCTCAGGGAGCAGGCGTGTCCATGCCGGACCCGATGCGGTCCACGCCGAGCACGACCGCCAGCTGCCGCGATTCAGGGTCGTCGACCGGCTGATACACGTCGCTCTGCACGACCTCGGCGCCGCCGATGACCTCGGCGAGGGCGAGGGCCGCGGCCTCATCGGTGGCGAAGGGGTAGTACACCGTGGTGGTGGCGAAGTCCCGCGACCCGGCATCGCCGGCCAGCACGAGATCCGGCGACCAGCCGGCAGCGACGATCTGGTCGCGGGCGCGCGTGGCCAGTCCGGCTTCGGGCGTGGCGTTGAGCACGAGCACGTTGTACTCGGTGTCGAGCTCCGGGGTCACCACGGGCGCCGGGACGGCCGTCGGCGCGACCTCGGGATCGAGGCTCACGCGGCCCGTGAGCACCAGCGTGCCGAAGATGCCGACGGCGACCAGCACGACTGTTGCGACGGCGGCCCACAGCAGCACGACCCAGCCTCGCATGCGCGGATTCTCCGCGCGGTGCGCGCCCACACGACCGCTGCCAGGGGGCAGCTGATCGAAGCGATCCTTCGGGTAGGTCGTTCTCGGCACTGTGAAATGCTACCTGGCCACGCGCGGGCTCATCGCGACGCGGGCTCGGCGGGCCTGCTCCCGCGCGTCCCGGATGCGCCGCAGCCGCGACACCATCATCGGGTCGTACTCCAGCGCTTCGGGGGTGTCGATCAGCCGGCCCAGCAGCTGGTAGTACCGCGCCGGCGACAATCCCAGGTGGGCGTGGATCGCCTCTTCCTTGCGCGGACCGTGACGCGACCAGCCCGATTCGAAGTCGAGGATCGCGCGATCGCGGGGGGTCAGCGGCACCCTTCCACGCTAACGCGGCCGGGCGGCATCCTCTGCGCGCCACTCCACGTACGAGCCGAGCGGATCGACGGCGGCGAGCACCTCGCCGTCGAGGGCGAGGGCGAAGCCGCCTGGCCAGGTCTGCGGGTCGACCGGCTGCGTCCACCCGTCGTGCAGGGTCGGGGCGTCGAGGGTGATCCAGCGGCCGGCGGCACGCGCGGCGTCGATCATCGCCCGCCGCCCGGCCCACGGCACGAAGGCGAGCACGCCGGGCGTGGTGACGACGAGCGTGGCATCCGCCGGCGCCTGCCGCGCCACCTCGGCGATGAGCGCGGCCCCGTCGCCGGCGACGAGCAGGGGCGGGTCGGATGCCGCGATGCGCAGGGCCTGGCGCACGCGCTCGGCCCGCCCGGTCTCCCCCGGCCACACCAGACCGGTGAGCCACGCCTCGGTGTCGGGCAGGGCGGGGTCCAGTGGCGCGAGGTCGATACCCGCCCGCCACACCACCTCGGGCAGACGCAGCGGCGGCACGGCCTCGCCCCGCAGGTCGCTCTCGAGGGTGACCGCAGACGGACCGTCGGGCGGATCGAGCGCGATGACCTCGCCGTCGGGGCGGCGGTACCGGTACGAGTAGCGGTCGGGGTAGAGGCACAGTCCGGCGCTGGCGCCGACCTCGAGCAGCGCGATCGGGCCGGGCACGAGCGCGAGGGCCGGCAGAAGCGCCGCACAGCGCAGCGGCTCATTGGTCTGCACGCTGCGCCGACCGCATTCGGTCACGACGGCATCGGCGTGCTGGGCCAGCCACGACGCCCACGAGGGGTAATCGGTCTCGGGCGCGCCGAGCAGCCGGGTGACGGCGAAGACGAGGGGCGGCTGGCGCCGCTCGGGAGGGATGCGCGCGAGCAGCTGCTGCACGGATCCGTCCGTGGCCACGCCCTGCGCCCAGGCGCGGTAGAGCTCGGAGCGGCCGGGCGCCTCGTCGCGGGCGAAGCGGGCGTAGCGTTCGCGCACCGCTCCGGCGGCATCCTCGGGAATCGTCACCCTCTCATTGTGCGCAGACGGAACACGCTGCCCTGCCGTCGGGTTGAATGGAGTGACGAAGGAGAGACATGACTTACGCGGTGAACAAGAGCGAAGACGAGTGGCGCCAGGAGCTGGGAGCCGAGCAGTACGCGGTGCTGCGCCAGGCGGCCACCGAGCGCCCGTGGACCGGCGAACTGCTGGATGAGAGCCGGGCCGGCCTGTACGCGTGTGCCGCGTGCGGCGCGGAGCTGTTCCAGAGCGGGACCAAGTTCGACTCGCACTGCGGGTGGCCGAGCTTCTACGAGTCGGTGCGCCCCGAAGCGGTGCAGCTGATCGACGACACCAGCCACGGCATGGTGCGCACCGAGGTGCGCTGCGCGAACTGCGGCTCGCACCTGGGGCACGTGTTCCCCGACGGATTCGGCACGCCCACCGGCGACCGATACTGCATGAACTCCGTCGCCCTGCAGTTCACGCCGGAACAGCCCGAGTGAGCGCCCTCGACGCGATGCGGCGGCGCCGCTCGCTGTCGAAGGTGACCGACGACGCCCCCACGCACGAGCAGCTGCTCGAGCTGGTGGCGGCGGCGGGGCGGGTGGCCGACCATTCCGAGCTGAAGCCGTGGCGGCTCATCGAGCTGCGCGGCGACGATCGCCTCACCCTCGGCCGCGCCATCAACAAGGCCGAGGGCGAGAAGGGTGCGTCGTCGAAGCCGCTGCGTGCACCGCTGCTGATCGCGGTGGTCGCCAGCCCGCGCAAGAGCGAGAAGGTGCCGTACTGGGAGCAGGAGGCGGTGGCATCCGGTGTCGCCCATGCGCTGAGCCTGCTGCTGGACGAGGCCGGGTGGGGCGTCATCTGGCGCACCGGTCACTACACCCGCGCCAAGGCCGTGGCGAAGGCGCACGGGCTGAAGAAGCACGAGCGGCTTCTCGGCTGGCTCTACGTCGGTGGCAGGCCCGAACGCTCCCGCGACGCCCGCGAGAAGGTCATCGACGCCGAGCGGTTCGTGAGCAGGATGCCGGCTCCGAAGAAGCCGCTCTCGTAGCCTTCAGCGGGCGCGGCGTCGGCGCCACGGCACCGCCGCGACCACGACCGACGCGAGGGCGACGGTCGCCATGGTCAGTGCCGTGCCGACGCTCGGGCCCGCCGGAGCCGGCCACACGAGGTCGAGCGCGACGGATGCCGCCAGCTGCCCGGCCACCGAGGCGAGGCCCAGCAGCAGCACGCCGGTGTGGACCACCAGCGCGGCCGACAGGAAGATGTAGACGACTCCGAGCGCTCCGCCGACATAGAGCCAGAGCTCGGTCGGCAGCGCCGCGGGCGGACCGGTCACGGCGACGCCCACGCCGGCGGCGACGAGCAGGCACAGCGATCCGCCGATGAAGTTCACGAGCGTGGCGGTCAAGGGAGTCCCGACGCGCTGGCGCAGCCGCCCGTTGGTGGCCTGCTGCCACGCGATGCCGACGCCGGCGGCGAACGGCAGCAGCAGCATCCACAGCGGGGCGTCGACGCGACCGCCCGTGAGCGCGATCGCGACCGCAGCCAGCGCGAGCACGCCGCCGAGCACCCGCCCGGTGGTGACGGCGACGACTCCGGAAGGCCCGTAGCCGAGGCGGTCGAGCACGAGACCGCAGACGGTCTGGCCCGCGACGATGCCGACGGTGAACAGGGCCACGCCGATCAGTCCGACGGCGAGGCCCTGTGTCGCGACCGTCAGGGCGCCGGCCGCACCGCCGCACAGCATCCAGAAGGGGATGCGCCGCTCGCGCACGCCGGATGCCAGTCGGCCGAATCCGCGGCGGCCGGCCGGAAGCGCCAGCGACGCGACGGTGAGGATCAGCAGGCCGGAGCCGAAGGAGATGAAGGCGGCGACGAGTCCGTCTTGCAGCCGCACGCCCAGCTGGCCGTTCACCCGCGCCTGCACCGCCGTCATCACACCGATGAGTGCGGCGCCGCCCAACGCCACCCAGACGGGCAGGCGACGGGACTCAGTGGGCACTCGCGGCAGTCTACTGGCGGGGGGATGCCGGCTCGTCACGCCGTCTCCCGCACGACGACCCGCGACGGGTTGTGGTGCCACTGCCCGGGATCCAGCCCCAGCGCGACGCGCGCCGCGCGCCTGCCGTAACTCTCCGCGTCGATGCGGAAGGTGGTCAGGGCGGGCCGCCACAGCCGCGCGAGCTTTCCCTCGTCGAATCCGATGACCGCGAGGTCTGTCGGCGCCTGCAGACCGGTCGCGGCCATCGCGGCGAGCACCGCGATCGCGACGTCGTCGTCGTAGGCGGCGACCGCCGTCACCGCCGTATGCCGGGCGAGCCGGTCGACCTCGCGACACCACGCGTCGTGGTCGTCGTCGACGTCGAGGCGCACGACCGACAGGTCGAGGCCCAGGGTGCGGGCCGCGCGCCTCGCCTGCGCCTCGCGCACGCGGGTGAGTTCGGTGGCCGGAGTGAGCGAGGCGAAGGCGATGCGGCGGTGCCCACGGTCGGCCAGATAGCGCAGCTGCTGGCTGGACTGGAAGGCGAACCCCACATGGGCGCCACCCCGCTCACCCGAGACGCGGTCGTCCTCGATGCTGTCCGACATGAGCGAGGCGAGATCGAGGACCGCCCGGGGAGCGACCGCGTCGAGCACCTCGCGCGGCACGGCACCCCCGGCCGACTCGGTCGGGGTGGTGACGATGAGCGCATGACCGAGCGAGCGGAGCTCATCGGCCATCCCCCGGATGAAGCCGTTGAGGCTCTCCCCGATGACGACGGGGCCGGTGTTGAAGATGACGACCCGCGCCGTCCCCTCCCGCAGGGTGCGCGCCACGGCGTGCGGCAGGTATCCGAGCGTCGTCGCGGCCTCGCGCACCCGCTCGCGGGTGGTCTCGCGGATGGTCTGGCCCGGCGTCTCGTTGAGCACGTAGCTCACCGTCGCCGTGGAGACGCCCGCCTCGCGCGCGACGTCACGGATGGTCGGCCGGCGCTCATCCCGCATGCGCAGAAGTTATCACTTAACCGATTAAGTGCCTAGCCTGAAATCGGGTGCGCCTCCGGCGCGCCGCCAAGACAGAAGGAGCATCAGATGAAGGCATGGCAGTACGAGGGCGGCCGCAAGCCGATCGCGCTCAACGAGGTTCCCGAGGCGACGGCAGGACCCGGCGAAGTCGTCATCGACGTCAAGGCGGCGGGGCTGTGCCACAGCGACATCATGTACATGGAGATGGGCGAGGCCGTCATGCCGTTCCTGCCGATGACGCAGGGCCATGAGAACGCCGGCGTCATCAGCGCCATCGGCGAAGGCGTCACCGGCTGGAGCGTCGGCGACGTCGTCGGCGTGTGCTCGTCCGGTGTGCGTCCGCCGCTGGGCATGTTCGCCCACGGGGGCTTCGCCGACCAGCTCGTCGCGACCGCCGCCGACCTCGCTCGCGTGCCCGAAGGCCTCGACCTGTCGCTCGCCGCACTCGCCACCGACGCCGGCATGACCTCGTATCACGCGATGATGAAGACCGGCGGGGCGAAGGCCGGCATGAAGGTGGGCGTCATCGGCTACGGCGGACTCGGGCAGATCGGCACGCGCGCCGCGGTGCTCGCCGGCGCCGAAGTGCACGTCGCCGAGGTGAAGGAAGACGTGTGGCCGCTCGCGCTGGCCGCCGGTGTCACCGCCGTCGTGAAGGATGCCGACGAGTGGGCGCGACAGGGCTTCGACCTCGTCGTGGACTACGCCGGGTTCGACACCACCGCCAAGGCACTCGCAGCCGTGCGCCGTGGCGGCACGGCCGTGCAGGTGGGGCTGGGCAAGCCGACCTTCACCGTGCCCACCAACGCGATCCTCGGCAAGAACCTGCTCGGGTCGCTGGGCGGCAGCGTGACCGACATCGAGGAGGTCTTCGCGCTCCTGCTGTCGAAGGAGATCGAGCCGGTCTACAGCGAGATCGCGTTCGACGAGATCGGCGCGGGCCTCGAGCGGCTCAAGAACAACCAGGTCACCGGGCGCCTCGTCGCCCGCTTCGGGGACTGATAGCGGGTGCGGCGGGGGCGTGAGCCCTCGCCGCACTCCCCTCATCCGGCGCCCTTCCTTCACCCGGCGAGCACGCGGTGCACGGACGCGACGGCGCTGGAGCCCTCTCCCACGGCAGCGGCGACCCGCTTCATCGACCCGCGGCGCACGTCGCCGGCGGCGAAGACCCGTGGAATCGATGTCTCGAACGGCAGCGGCTCCCGCCCGAGCGGGCCCCAGATCCGGCGCGCCGGCGACGTGACGTCCGTCCCCGTGCGGATGAACCCCGCCTCGTCGCGGGCGATGCGCGGCAGCCACGCCGTGGCCGGGTCGGCTCCGATGAAGCAGAAGACCCCGCGCGCGACGACGTCGCCGACGGTGTCGATCTGCACGGCCTCCAGCGATTCCTCCCCCTCGAGCCCGACCAGGTGCGAGCGGGTGTGCACCTGGATGCGGGGGTCCTCGGCGATGCGCTCGACGAGGTACGACGACATCCGCGCGCCGAGGTCGTCGCCCCGCACCACGAGGTGCACCGGCGACCCGCTGGATGCCAGATACAGCGCCGCCTGTCCCGCCGAGTTCGCGCCACCCACCACGACCACCGGCGACCCGGCGACCTGTTTGAGCTCGAGCGGCGTGGCCGCGTAGTGGATGGCGCTGCGCTCGAAGTCCTCCCACCGGTCCAGGTGCAGCCGCCGGTACGCCGCGCCGGAGGTCACGATGGCCGCCCGCCCGTCGATCGCGCGGCCGTCGGCCAGCTCCACCCGCACACCGGTCGCGGTGGGGGTGAGCCCGACCGCCTCGCAGGGCGCGCACACGCGGACGCCGAACTTGATCGCCTGCAACGATGCCTGTCCGATGAGGTCGCCGCCGCTCACACCGAACGGGAACCCCAGGAAGTTCTCGATGCGGGCGGTGGACGCGGCCTGCCCGCCGGGGCGACGGATTCCAGCAGCACGGTGCTGAGCCCCTCGGAGGCGGCGTAGATCGCGGCGGCGAGGCCTGCCGGCCCTCCCCCGATCACCACCACGTCGGCGTCGCCCTCCTGCGTGGGCTCGTAGCTGAGGCCGAGCTGGTCGGCGACGAGGCCGGGCGTCGCCCGCACGAGCGGCTCGCCCTGGATGAACGCGATCGGCAGGTCGTCGGCGGAGTAGGTGTGCGCGGGATGGGTGACCGCCTCCCCCGGCGGCAGGGCGACGGCGGCGTGCACGAGATCCAGCCGTTCGGCGAACCGCCGCAGCGCCAGGAAGTCCGCCGAGCTCTCGGTGCCGACGAACTTCAGCGTCATGGCCGCGGGCCCCCGCCGCAGCGATTCCCGCCGCGCCCACAGGGCGTGCAGGATCACGTCGCCCAGGTCGTCGTCCTCGGTCAGCAGCCGGCGCAGATTGCCGCGCGACAGCCGGCGCATGCGGCCGGGCCGGTGGCGCGCGCCGAGAGGAACGCGCGCTGGCCGTTGAGCAGGCCCAGTTCACCCGCGAAGGAGCGCGGCCCGACGACGGTGATCACCGCCTCGTCGACCCACGCCAGCGCGTCGCGCACGATCTCGAGCTCCCCGGTCTCGACGCATGGCGCGCACCTTGTCTGCGATGGAGTCCGTGCGAGGGCGCGGGGAACGCGTGCGCCGCTCCTCAGAACTCACAGGGATGGTGGAATGTCCGCTCACCAGACCTCCGCTCGGGTCGTGCCAGCAGACAACCACCGTTGGGGTGCCGGATCAAGAACGTGCGCCGCGATCATGCGCCGGTGACCCGGCTACCCCTCGCGCGTGACTATCGTCGGGGCATGACTTCTCTGCGCGTCCTCTTTCTCGGCGGCACCGGCACCATCAGCACCGCGTGCGTGCGGGCGGCCGTCGCGGCCGGTCACCACGTCACCGTGTTCAACCGCGGCAACCGCGATCGCGACCTGCCCGAGCAGGTGCAGCACGTCACCGGCGATGTGCGCAACGCCGACGACATCCGCGCTGCGGTCGGCGACGGCGTCGACGTCGTCGCCGACTTCCTCTCCTTCGTCCCCGAGCACGTCGAAACGGTGCTCGCCGCCGCCGAGGGCCGCACCCGGCAGTACATCTACATCAGCTCGGCATCCGCTTACGAGAAGCCCCCGCGCTACCTGCCGGTGACGGAGTCGACGCCGCTGCGCAACCCGTTCTGGCAGTACTCCCGCGACAAGATCGCCTGCGAGGACCTGCTGGTCGCGGCCCATCGCGAGCGGGCGCTGCCGGTGACGATCGTGCGCCCGTCGCACACCTACGACGAGACCATGATCCCGACGACGGGCGGCTGGACCGACATCGCGCGCCTGCGCGCCGGCAAGCCGGTCGTCATCCACGGCGACGGCACGAGCCTGTGGACGATCACCCACTCCGACGACTTCGCCGTCGCCTTCACCGGGCTGCTCGGCAACCCGGCCGCCGTGGGCGACGCCTTCACCATCACCGGCACCCACGCCCCGACCTGGAACCAGATCTACGGCTGGCTGGCGGATGCCGCCGGCGTCACCGACCCGCGCTTCGTGCACGTCGCCAGCGACACGATCGCCGCCGCCCTCCCCGACGTCGGGCCGTCCCTCGTCGGAGACAAGGCGCACTCGATGGTCTTCGACAATGCCAAGGTCACCCGACTCGCCCCCGACTTCCGCACGACCGTGACGTTCGACGAGGGAGCACGCCGCATCCTCGCGTTCTACGACGCGCACCCCGACCGTCAGCGTGTCGACGAGAAGCTGGATGCCGCCTTCGACGCGCTCGTCGCCCACGCCGACGGCGTCGCCACGGCCGACTGAGGGCCGGGCGTGGCCCCGCGCCGGGCCGGGGCCCGCGCCGGACCCGCCCCGGCGCCGGGGCCGCTCGCCGGCGCCGCTCGCCCGCGCCGCTCGAGTGTCACGAATGGTGGATGCCCGCCACTGCAACCCGCCGTTCGCGACACCGGAGATGCGCGCTGCCGCACCCGCGCCGCTCGAGTGTCACGAATCGTGGATGCGCGCGGCGGGAACACGCCTTTCGCGGCACCGGCGCGGCGCGCCGCTCGCCCGCGCTGCCGCCGCCCGCGCCGCTCGAGTGTCACGAATGGTGGATGCCCGCGGCCGGAACCCACCTTTCGCGACACCGGAGCGGCGCGGTGCGACGCGGGGGGCGCAGCGGCGCGGACGGCGCAGCGTCAGCGTGCCGCGGCTTGCCGCACCTGGGCGACGATGTCGGCCGGCGAGCCACGCCACGGGGTGCCGTGGCCGGGCAGCACCCAGTCGGCATCCAGCGCGGCGAGCCGGTCGAGCGATGCCAGCGCGCGCTCGGGCTCGTCTGTGAAGGGCGCCGGCTGAGCGCCGGTCCGGCCGGTGAGCACGTGCCTCGTCGTCAGCGCGTCGCCGACGAACACCGCACCGACCTCGGGGACGTGCACGACGATGCTTCCCGGCGAGTGCCCTGGCATCCCGATGACGCGCGGTGAGCCCGGCAGGTCGAGGACAGCGCCGTCGGACACCGGGACGACCTCGGTGAGATAGCGGGTGCGCATGCCGTTCTTCCGCAGCGCGTAGGCGAAGAACCCGGCCAGCGCCCCGAGCCGCAGCGGCCCCATCGGCGTCTTCGGCTTGTCACCGCCGCGGGCGCGATCGGCGTCGTCGGCGTGCACGTAGACGGGGATGCCGAGCTCACGGCGCAAGCGCTCGGCGAAACCGATGTGGTCGCTGTCACCATGCGTGAGCACGATGCCCTTGATGTCCGACATCGGACGGCCGAGGGCGGCGAGCTCGGCGCGCAGGTCGTTCCAGTGCCCGGGCAGCCCCGCGTCGACGAGCGTGATCCCGTCCGGCGCGGTGATCAGGTAGGCGGCGACGATGTCGTTGCCGATGCGGTGGAGGTTGGGGGCGAGTCGCACGAGGACTCCTTCTTTGAGAGGTAGGCTATTCTTCGTAGCCATCATAACTTAGACCCGTAGCCATCGCCGGAGGACGCCGCATGCCCGCTCCTGAACGTACGACCCTCCCCGCCATCGTCGCGGCCGCGCGCGACCTGTTGGAAGAGGGCGGCACGGCCCGGGTCAGCATGCAGGCGGTCGCCGAGCGGGTGGGCGTGCGGGCGCCGTCGCTCTACAAGCGGGTGCGGGACCGCGACGCGCTGATGCGCCTCGTCGTCGAGGCGACCGTGGCGGACCTGGGCTCGCACCTCGCGGCATCCGATGGCACGCTCGCCGGCTTGGCGCGCGCGTATCGCGCCTTCGGGCACGCGCGCCCCGAGGCGTTCCGCCTCATGTACGCGTCGTCGCCGGATCAGCTCTCGCTCGAGCGGGCCAGCGAGCCTGTGCTGCGGGCGGCGCACGCGGCCGTCGGCGACGAGCGGGCGCTCGACGCCGCGCGGCTGCTGACGGCGTGGGCCACCGGCTTCGTCAGCATGGAGCTCGCCGGAGCCTTCCGGCTCGGCGGCGACATCGACGCCGCCTTCGACTATGGGCTGGACCGGCTGGACGCCGCGCTGCGCGCGTGACCTGCACGGTCCCACCGCACTGCCGGTAGGATGGATGCGGGGAGTCGGGAAGCCTGGTCGACACACACCATCGTCGACCCTTCCGGAGGACTCCCCCGTGGCCGCACCCGCCAAGACCCCCTCGACGCTGCGTGCACCCCGCTGGCCCGGCTACGCCGAAGCACAGCGCGTCTCCGCCATCCTGCGGAAAGAAGCCGTCGGCGGCGCGCTCCTCGTGGTGGCGGCCGTCGTCGCGATCGTCTGGGCCAACTCGCCCGCTGCCGACGTGTACTTCGCACTGCGTGACTTCCGCATCGGATACGAGCCGTGGCACCTCGAGCTGAGCCTGGGCGCGTGGGCCGCCGACGGACTGCTCGCCATCTTCTTCTTCCTCGTCGGCCTGGAGCTGAAGCGGGAGATCGTCAGCGGAGACCTGCGCCGGTTCCGCACGGCGATCGTCCCGGTCACGGCGGCGCTGGGCGGAGTGGCCGTCCCCGCGCTGATCTACGTGCTGATCACGCGGGGGCAGGAGGGCCTGGCGCAAGGCTGGGCCATTCCCACGGCGACCGATATCGCTTTCGCCGTCGCCGTGCTGGCGCTGGTCGGCTCGCACCTGCCGAGCCCGCTGCGCATCTTCCTCCTCACCCTCGCCGTCGTCGACGACCTGATCGCCATCGGCATCATCGCCGTCTTCTACACCGAGCAGATCCAGGTCGTTCCGCTGCTCATCGCGGTCGCGATCATCGCCGTCTATGGCGTGATCGCGCAGCGCTACCGCACCCTGTTCCTCGGTCGCCCCTTCGCGGCGTGGGCGGTGCTCCTCCCGATCGGCTTCGCCGCCTGGGCGTTCCTCCACGCATCCGGCGTGCACGCCACCATCGCCGGCGTCGCGCTCGCCTTCACCGTCCCGGTCAAGGCGGCGCGCACCCTGCCTATCCAGGGTCAGCCCCAGGATCTCGCGGGCGAGTTCGAGCATCGCTTCCGGCCGCTGTCCGCGGGCTTCGCGGTCCCCGTGTTCGCGTTCTTCGCCGCCGGTGTCGCCGTCGGCGGCACCGAGGGGATCGTCCGCGCCGCCACGGACCCCGTCGCGATCGGCATCGTGGCGGGCCTGGTGCTCGGCAAGCCCATCGGCATCCTGCTCTCCGTGCGGCTGCTCACCCTCGTGACGCGGGTGCGACTCGACCCGGCCCTGCGCTGGGTGGACATGCTCGGCGTCGCCCTCCTCGCCGGCATCGGGTTCACGGTCTCCCTCCTGATCGCAGAGCTCAGCTTTCCCGTCGGCTCCACGGCGGGCGACGACGCGAAGATCGCCATCATGATCGCGTCGGTCCTGGCATCGCTGATCGCCGCCGCCATCCTGCTGGTCCGTAACCGCCGCTATCGTCACATCGCGGCCGCAGAGCAAGTCGACGCCGACGGCGACGGCATCCCCGACGTGTACCAGGACGCGCCTCCGACCCCGGACGCCGAAAGGGAGTAAGGTCTCCGAGCAACGCAGGGTGAGCCGGGAAGTCTGGTCGGCAACGGTCCTCGACCGTTTCTTTGATAGAAGGCGCACCCATGAGCCACCACACCCTGCTCCTCGGAGACACCGAGACGCCGCTCGCCCGCGGCATGACAGCGCTCGACACCGCCCGGCGCTCGTCCGGCGCCGCCGCCCTCTCAGCGCCCCGTGCCGTGCTCGCGTTCGCGGATCTACGCGACGATACGCGACGGTCCGGACCCGAGCGTCTCCGCACATTGGCGGCGCTCTCCCTCACGGCAGCGGCCCGACAGCCCTCGGTGCGGCATCTCATCTTCGCCGTGATGCTCGCGCCGCGCCATGCGGGTCGATTCGACCGCATCGCATCCGCGCTCGGGGCACGCCTGCACTCCGACCTCGAACGGGACAGAGGGCGGGACGTCGAAGTCACGTTCCTCGACGTGAGCGACTGCACCGACGTGCCGGGCCTGACCGAGCGCCTCCTCGACCGCTGCGATGACCCCGCCGGACTGCACGGGGTCGTCGTGCTCGACTGGGCCGACATCCGGGAACGCTCGATCGCCTACGCGGCGCGCACCGAGTACCTGTAGTCGTCGGAGAGGATGCCGAGCGTGGCGCCGCCACGACGCCCGCAGCCAGGGCGTGCCATGACCACCTCGACGCAGGCCCGGATGCCCGCACCGGCCACCTTCCATCGCCCCCGCTTCCCCGGCATGGTGCCGCACCGGGAGTCATCGGCGGGTCACACGGGACCCGCGTCCGGCTCCGCACCCGGCGCCGCGCCCCGCCTGCGCGCAAGCGCCTGGGCCGACGGGTCGGGAATGTAGGCGAGCTCCTGGATGGCGCGGGTCACCGCCTCCCACACCGCGAAGCTCACGCGCGGATCGTGATTGATCACACGCGAAACGGTCGATCGCGACACGTGGGCTGCCGTCGCGACATCCTCGATCGTGGGTGCTCTTTCGCCGCTCATCGATTGACCTCCAAGACGTGGCGTACCCCTTGTACGTCGAATCATGAGCAGGGGCATCGACATTCCGCACGCGAAGAATCCCCGCAGGCTGTGATCGGCGTCATCACGGCTGCGGTTCGGCCGGGCGACGCCGCACTACGCTCCCGAGACTTTGTCGCGCTGGGCGATGGCCAGGGCGTCGCGCAGCTGAGCCCGGCTGGTGACCCCGAGTTTCGGGAAGACCCTGTAGAGGTGGCCGCCGATCGTGCGCGGGGAAAGATGCAGTCGGAGACCGATCTCCTTGTTGGACAGCCCGCCTGCGGCGAGCTCCGCGATTCGCCATTCCTGCTCGGTGAGGTCGGCGATGCCCATCGCCGCTCCGCGCCGACATGCGCGGAGTTCACTCTGCACCCGGCCCATCCAGGCGCCGGACTGCACCGCCTTGAATTCCACCTCGACACGAAGCAGCTGGCGGCGAGCGTCGGCGATTCGGTTCCGCTTCCTCAGCCTTTCGGCGTAGACGAGGCGCAGCCGGGCAGATTCGTACACATACGGAAGCGTCTGGGCGCGGGCGAGGAGGTCTTCCGCGGGTGTCAACGTGGTGCGCGCAGCGATCGCGGCGTCGCAGGCCGCCAGCACGAAGGCCGCCCGCTCCGATTGATGTGGGCGCAAGCTCCCCCGGGCCCACTCGACACGGGCGACCGCCTCCTCGTATTGGTGGAGCAAGAGCGCGTAGTCGACGAAGTCGAAAAGCTCCACAGGGCCGCACGGGCCGACGATGAGATCGAGGATGTCTGGTTCCCGGGTGGACAGCAAAGCCAGGGCGTGCTCATAGTTCCCCTGCGGCCCCTCGATCATGACGTTGACCGAGTCCAGCACCAGCCGAAGCCGATATGCGCGACGCAGCACCGGCTCGGAGCGGATACGATCCAGGCGCTCGCGCGCCGCAGCGCGTTCTCCGCGGAAGGCCTCGAACAATGCCGCTAGCGTCTCGGCGTTGAGCCGCATCAGCGGTGCGGGCACGATTCGCGTCGTGTCCAAAGCGATCTCCACTTCCGACTCGAGCACGGCCCAGTGGTGGTCGTGTGCGAGCATCACCGAACCCCACGTCGCAGCGACTGCCCGGACGAGCCGGTTCGCCGCACGCGTCCCCAGGGCGGGAAGGGAAGAGAATCCCAGGCGCATATCGCGGAATGCGTCAAGGAGCGAGGAGATGCACCCGACCAGCTGCGACCATCCCCGCCCGTCGGCCACAGGCGGATCCAGGTGCGGCTCGAATGCCGTGTCCGGTGCGCCGATCGTGTGCACGATGGCCGCGATCGCCGGGTGCGCGGGGCCAGGCGCCTCGGAGAACGCGCGGACGAACCCTTCCCAGGCGGTCGGCTCGCCGTCGATGATGCTGGCCAGCGCGTAGACGGCGAGGGCTTGTCCGGCTGCGTCCGCTGTGAGCCCGGGCTCTTGCAGGCGGGCCAGCACCGTGGCCCGCGCGGCGACGGTGTTGCTGTCGCAGACCGCTTGTCTCAGCGCTCTGGCCGGCGCGCTTTCGCGGAGGAGCACCCCGCTGTCGCTGGGGGTGAAGTGCTTCACCACGCGCTCCGCCTCGGAGAAGTCGCCCTCGAACGCGGCGAGGTTCGCTGCAGCCGCCGCGCAGGATGCAGCGGCCGCGGGGGTGGCCGCTGCGAAGGCAGCGCTGACCAGGCAGAACATCGCCCATGACGGTCGATCCGCTCGCTCGAAGAACCCGGCGGCAACGACGAGGTCGGCGCTCTCGACCGGCTCTCCGGCGAGCAGCAGGTGGAGCGCGCCGCCATGCAGGGCGGAGGGCCCGGAGAAGCAGAGGTGACCGGAAAGTCGATGATCGTCCTGGTCACCGCCGGCGAGGACGGCTACGCGGTGCACGTCGGATTTCCAGGTTATGAGCCCTCCGCGCTCCACGTCGACGAACCCGGTGGCCGAGGCTGCGGCGAGGTCCAGCGGCACGACGCCCGCCTCCCCGTGGAGAGCCAGCGCAAGAAGATGACCGCGAAGCTCGGAGGAAAGCGCTCGGAAGTCGGCGACGGCATCCATTCCGTCTGCTGCCAGATCGCTGAGTCGGGGAAGCGCTTCCGGCCAACGATCTTGGCGCGATAGTCGCGCAACCACCGCTTGAGGCGCCCCCCTCGGACCGAAAACCTCCTCGATGTGGCGAAGGACGAGCGCGGAGGGACCAGGTGCATCCGTTGCAGGCGGTGGTCGGGTCACCATGGTTCATTGTATGGAAACAGACTCTGACCTGCACCCTTTATGGCGCTATCAACGCCGCCAGCTCCGTGTCCGCTCGCGACTCGCGTGACCTGCCACGACCCGCCGACGACCTGAGCCAGTCGGTCGACGCTTACCCGCGCGCCGTCGGCGGCGGAACATCGACGTACGGGCGCAACCGTGCCCGTACGCGGATCATCGACAGGAGATGCCATGAGCGAGCACACGCTCGAGAACGTCGGACGGGCCACCCCACATGCGACGCCCCCGGCTTCGGAGAAGTCCATCAAGAACGTGGTGCTGGTGCACGGCGCATTCGCGGACGGTTCCGGCTGGCGGAAGGTCTACGAGAAGCTCACAGCGGAGGGGCACCGCGTCACGATCGTGCAGAACCCGCTCACCTCGTTGCAGGACGATATCGCTGCCACCCTGAGGGTGCTCGATATGCAGGATGGTCCGACCATTCTCGTCGGCCACTCCTGGGGTGGCACCGTGATCACCGAGGCTGGCAACCACCCCGCGGTCGCGGGCTTGGTGTATGTTTCGGCGCTGGCCCCGGACAGCGGCGAGAACACTGCGGGACAGTACGAGGGCTTCGCGCCCACCCCGAACTTCACCATCGACGTGGGGGACGACGGGTTCGGTTTCCTCAACCACGACACCTTCAAGATCGGGTTCGCGGCGGACGCCAGCGATGAGGATGCCGCGTTCCTGCGTGACTCACAGGTGCCGATCAACATGTCGGCCTTCGCGACACCCGTGGCGCACGCTGCGTGGCACGACAAGCCGGCGTGGGCGGTCATCGCCACCGAAGACCAGTCGTTCGACCAGGCGATGCTGAGGCACATGGCGGAGCGGGCGGGCGCAGAGATCACCTACGTCTCCGCCAGCCACGCCGTCTTCATGACCCAGGCCGACGTCGTCTCGCGGGTCGTCCACGTCGCAGCCGAACATGCGCTGGCAACCGCGAGTTGACGCGGGCTGACTGTCGGACCCGGCGTCGAGTGCGAACGGCGACGAGTGCGCAGGCGATGACGACAGCTCCGCCGATCAGCGTCGGCGCGGTGAGGTGTTCGTGGAGGAGGAGCGCCGCCCACCCGATGCTCATCACAGGCTGGGCCAGCTGAACCTGGCTGACCTGGGCGAGCGGGCCGATCGCGAGTCCGCGGTACCAGGCGACGAATCCGAGGAACATGCTGACGACGCAGAGGTACACGAACCCGAGCCACTCGACCGGGGTTCCCGTCGGTGCATGAGAGACCACCGCCACCACCGTCAAGACCGCCATCACAGGTGCAGCGACGACGAGTGCCCAAGAGATCGTCTGCCACGCGCCGAGTTCGCGCGAGAGCACACCCCCCTCGGCGTACGCGATGGCACAGACGATGACGGCCGCGAAGAGCAGGCCGTCAGCGGGACCCATCTGACCGAGGCCGCCGGCATGAACGGCCGCGAAGGTCACAGCCGCGACGGCACCGGCGCCTGCAGCCACCCAGAACATCGCGGTTGGGCGCTCTCCGGTGCGGAGCACCGAGACCACCGCGGTCGTCGCGGGCAGCAATGCGATGACGACGGCTCCGTGGCTCGCTTGCGTCTGCGTCAGGGCCAGCGAGGTCAACAACGGGAAGCCGAGCACAGCTCCCATCGCCACGATGCCGACGCTGACCCACTGACGTCCGCGTGGGCGGAGCGACCGAGTGATCATCAGGGCGATGGCCGCGATGGATGCCGCGACGACACCGCGCGCGCTGCCGACGAAAAGGGCGGACATGTGGCCCGACTCGACAGCGAGACGAGTCATCGGGACGGTGAGGGAGAAAGCCACGACGCCGGCGAAGCCCCAGGCGATTCCGTTTCGGGGAACCGGTAGCGGGCGAGCCATCAATTCAGTAGCGCTACTATGTGCGTTCATGAATGACAGTAGCAGTGCGCGCATCGCGGCTGACCTCGCAGCGTGGTTGGCTTCCGCGCCACCCGGTGCTCGGTTGCCGTCGACGCGGGAACTCGCTGCGCGACACGCAGCGAGTCCTGTCACGGTGCAGTCGGCCTTGAGATCGCTGACCGCTCGCGGCCTCATCGAGACACGACCCGGGGTCGGCACCTTCGTCGCTGCGGCACGCAGAGCGCGACCGCAGGACTACTCCTGGCAGACCGGCTCGCTGGGGGCTGCCGGGCAGGCGCTGCCGACAACGTCTGCGGCGCTGCGCGCAACACGTCCTGACGCGATTGCCCTGCACTCGGGGTATCCCGATCGAGAACTCCTCCCCGAGCGTCTGGTGCGCGCCGCGGTGACCCGCGCCGCCAGAAGCGATGCAGCGTTGCAACGGAGTGACTCAGCCGGATCGACAGGATTGCGCGTGTGGTTCGCGTCGGAGTTGGCCGCGCAGACGCCGGCGCAGATCACGCCGCCGAGTGCGCAGGACGTGATCGTGCTTCCCGGCAGCCAGCTCGGCCTCGGGGCGCTTTTCCGCAGCATCGCGGGTTCCCGCAACACAATGCTCATCGAGTCCCCCACGTATTGGGGCGCGATCCTCGCCGCTCGGCAGGTCGGCGTCACACTCATTCCCATCCCGACGGGCACAGACGGGCCCGACCTGGATGCGCTGGACAGGGCGTTCAGCGAGACCGGGGCGCGGGGTTTCTACGCGCAGCCGAACTACGCGAATCCGACTGGCGCACAGTGGAGCCGATTGACGGGCGACACGGTCCTGAAGATCGTGCGGTCTCATCGTGCGTTCCTCATCGAGGACGACTGGGCGCACGATTTCGGGATCACCACGGACGCGGTCCCGTTGGCCGCTCGAGATGACAGCGGGCACGTCGTCTACCTGCGTTCCCTGACCAAGAGCATCTCGCCGGCGATCCGCGTCGCTGCGGTGATCGCCCGCGGCCCGATCCGCACGCGGCTCCTCTCCGAGTTGCAGGCGCAGTCGATGTACGTCAGCGGCCTCCTTCAGGCCGCCGCATTGGATGTCGTCTCCCAGCCAGGCTGGCAGACGCACCGACGCGCCCTGCGAAAGCAGCTGCGCCATCGTCGAGACCTCCTCGTCGACGCGCTCACCTCACGAGTCTCCGACGCGACCATCGCATCCGTGCCGCCAGGAGGACTCAACCTCTGGGTTCGCTTGCCCGACACCGTCGACCTCGATCGACTCGTGCAAGACGCCGAAGCGAGAGGGCTCGCGATCGCGGGCGGTGATGAGTGGTTCCCCGCCGAACCCGCCGGACGGTACCTGCGACTCAACTTCGCGGGACCCGATCCGGCCGGGTTCGAGCAGGCGGCGATCCTGCTCGACGATTCCCTCGCTGCACAACGATAGCCAGGCGCGTAGGTGCGCGGCGACAGAGTCTGGTGCCGGCTACAGGACTTGAACCTGCAACCCCCGTATTACAAGTACGGTGCGCTACCAATTGCGCCAAGCCGGCAGATCGCCCAGTCTATCGGGGCGATCGCGCGTCACGACGCGGGCGTCGGCGTGGGACTCGGGGTGGACGATTCCCTGAAGTACGCGTCGCTGGCGAGCGTCATCACGAACTGCGCGAACTCGGCCGGGTCGTCCAGGGCTCCCACGTAGGGCTCACCGTTCACGAGCACGGTCGGCGTGCCCGTCAATGCGAGGTCATCGGTGCCCGGAATGCCCTCGAGCGCGTTGTCGGTCGCGGTGCGCGCCCAGGCGGCGAAGCGCCCCTCTTCGATGCACGCGCGCACCTCCTTCGGCGCTTCCACACCGGATGCCTGCGCCAGGTCGGCGAGCTCCTTGTCGGACATGCCGTCGGCGTCGACCGCGGGCTGGCGGGTGAGCAGCTCGTTCGTGTACGCGAAGAACGCGTCGCTCGAGTGGGTCGCCACGCACGCTGCGGCACTGGCCGCGCGCAGCGAGTACTTGGTCCCGTTGGACTTCGCGCTGAGCATCGCGACCGGGTGGTAGGTCAGCGTCGCCGAGCCATCCTCGACCCAGCTGGCCAGCTGCGACATGTTCGCCATCTGGAACGTGCGGGAGCCCTCGGAAAGGTAGTCCACGTACACCCGGATGTCGACGGCCGCGGACTCGCCCGCGGCAGCGGTTGCATCAGCCTCGGCATCCGGCTCCGTCGCCGCGACCTCCGGCGTCGCCGTGGCATCCAAGGTGGCTGCGGCGCCCGCGCCGGCCACACCAGAAACCGACGAGATCGCGAAGCCGTTGTCGGTCACGTTGGTGGGCGCGAGCTGCGGCTGGGAGGCGTTGTTCGAGAACACCCACACCAGCGACCCCGCGATCACGGCGATGACCGCAAGGCCCGCGACCGCCATCAGGGATCGCTGAACCAGACGCCGGCGCGACTGCTGGGCCTGCACCTGCTGGGCCTTCGCACGCAGCGCCTCGCGGGCGTCGCGCTTGACCGGTGCGTTCGAGGGGTCGTGGCTGGACATTGAACCTTCTGGAAGTCGTGCGGCCGGTTTCCCGACTGTTGCCGCTCGGGTGTGGCGGCCTTCTCGATGCTAGTCAGGGTCGCTGGGAAATGCCCAGACACGGTGTCCGGGCATGGCATACTGAACGCACGCCCGATGACGGGCGCGCGGGCAACCCCCCGCTCATTCACTACGGATCGTCCGGCACGTACCTGCCGGTGAAGGAGAAGAGACCATGGCGTCCGTCACATTCGACAACGCAACGCGTCTGTACCCCGGGGGCACGCGCCCTGCGGTCGACAAGCTCAACCTCGAGGTCGCCGACGGCGAGTTCCTGGTGCTGGTCGGCCCCTCCGGCTGTGGCAAGTCCACGTCGCTGCGCATGCTGGCCGGCCTCGAAGAGGTCAACTCCGGCCGCATCCTCATCGGCGACCGCGACGTCACCGACGTCCCGCCGAAGGACCGCGACATCGCGATGGTGTTCCAGAACTACGCGCTGTACCCGCACATGACCGTCGCCGAGAACATGGGCTTCGCACTGAAGATCGCCGGCGTCGGCAAGGAAGAGCGCGCCGCCCGCGTGCTCGAGGCCGCCAAGCTGCTCGACCTCGAGGAGTACCTGACCCGCAAGCCGAAGGCCCTCTCGGGTGGTCAGCGTCAGCGTGTCGCCATGGGCCGCGCCATCGTGCGTCAGCCCCAGGTGTTCCTCATGGACGAGCCGCTGTCGAACCTCGACGCCAAGCTGCGCGTGCAGACCCGCACCCAGATCGCCTCGCTCCAGCGCCGCCTGGGCGTCACCACGGTCTACGTCACGCACGACCAGACCGAGGCCCTCACCATGGGTGACCGCATCGCGGTGCTCAAGGACGGTCTGCTGCAGCAGGTCGGCACCCCGCGCGACCTCTACGAGAAGCCGAACAACGTGTTCGTCGCCGGCTTCATCGGCTCGCCCGCGATGAACCTCTTCGCCGCGGACCTCGCCGAGGGCGGCGTGCGCTTCGGCGACGAGGTCGTTCCGCTGGACCGCGACACCGTCGGCCGTGCCAACGGCAGCCAGGTCACGGTGGGCGTCCGCCCCGAGGACATCGTCGTCGGCCCCGCCGACGGTCGCGGCCTCTCGGTCATGGTGGACCTCGTCGAGGAGCTCGGCGCCGACGGCTACCTCTACGGCCACACCGAGATCAACGGCAAGCGCGCCGACCTCGTCGCTCGCGTCGACGGCCGCAACCACCCGAACGCGGGCGAGACGGTCACCCTGGCGGCATCCGCCGGTCACGTGCACGCCTTCGACATCGAGTCGGGCGAGCGTCTGAACGACAAGCCCGTCGTCTCGGCCTGATCGAACGAAGTCACCGCGCGGCGCGGGTAGCCTTGAGGCTGCCCGCGCCGTGTCGTTTTGCGAGGAGTACCCGTGTCTTCAGCCCTCCGCATCACCGCCAGCACGATCGACCCCGCACTGCTGTCGCTGCCGTGGTCCACGTCGCTGGCCGAGTGGCCGTCGCAGCACATCGTCTTCCTGCCCAAGGGCCTGTCCCGCCACCTGGTGCGCTTCGCCAACCTGTCCGACAAGGTCGTCGCCATCAAGGAGACGACCGAGCAGATGGCCCGGCGCGAGTACGACATGCTCGGCAATCTGTCGCGCCTGGACATCCCCTGCGTCAGCAGGGTGGCGGTCATCGCCGGCCGCACCGATGACAACGGAGAGCCGCTGCCGGCTGCTCTGGTCACCGCGCACCTGAAGTTCTCCCTCCCCTACCGGGCGCTGTTCACCCAGGTGCTGCGGCCCGACACGGCAGCCCGGCTCGTCGATGCACTCGCGGTGCTGCTCGTGCGGCTGCACAACGTGGGATTCTTCTGGGGCGACGTGTCGCTGTCGAACACCCTCTTCCGACGGGATGCCGGCGCGTACGCCGCGTACCTCGTCGACGCAGAGACCGGCGAGCTGCACGAATCCGGCCTCACCCGCGGCCAGCGCCTGCACGACCTCGACGTGGCCCGCACCAACATCGCGGGCGAGATCATGGACCTCGAGGCGGGCGGCCGGCTCGAGGGCGGGGTGGATGCCGTGGCGATCGCCGACGGCATCGTGTCGTCGTACCACTCACTGTGGGGCGCGCTGACCGACCAGGAGACGTTCGCTGCCAACGAGTCGTGGCGCATCACCGAGCGGGTCAAGCGCCTCAACGACCTGGGCTTCGACATCGACGAGATGTCGATCGACTCCACGGCGGACGGCACCCGGGTGTCCATCCAGCCGAAGGTGGTGGATGCCGGGCACCACCAGCGACGGCTGCTGCGCCTGACGGGCCTCGATGTCGAGGAGAACCAGGCGCGCCGGCTGCTCAACGACCTCGACGAATTCGCCGCCCGCGTCTCGCGCCTGGGGACCGACGAGGAGATGGTCGCCCACGAGTGGCTGACGCGCGTGTTCGAGCCGGTGGTGAAGGCCATTCCCTGGGACCTGCGGGCCAAGCTCGAACCCGCCGAGGTGTTCCACCAGGTGCTGGAGCACCGCTGGTACATGTCTCAGGCCCGCGGCCGTTCCGTGCCGCTCGCGGAGACCCTGACCTCGTACATCGAGAACGTGCTGCGCCACCGCCGGGATGAGGCGACGGTCGTCGGCCCGCAGACCGAGACGCTGTCGCTGGCGATGTCGCTGCCCACCGGAGCGGTCCCCGTGTCAGAGGACGAGGACGACGACGTCGACTGGCGCGACCTGGTCTGACCGGCCGGCGCGTTGCGTCGGCGTCAGTAGCCGACGGTGAAGCGCTCCCGGTGGTGCCGCGGCGACTCGATCTCGTCGAGCACCGCGACGGCGAGGTCCGCCCCCGAAAGGTGCGACTCCCCCGCCTCGTCGGTGACCATCACGTCGCCGCCGTCGCGGTAGCGCCCGGTGCGCTCCCCCGGGTTGAACGCGCCGAAGGCGGCGGCCGGGTGCACGAAGAACCAGTCGCGCGCGGCATCCGTCGCCTGAAGATCCTCGAGCACGCCGATCGCCTCGAACGCCTCGGGCTTGAACTCCTCGGGGAAGTCGGTGTCGATCAGCCGCGGACCGCCCGGGGCCACGAGGCTGCCGCCCGCGCCGCCGATGACGCCGACGCGCACCTCTTCGGGGAGCGCCGCGACCAGTTCGGCGATGGCGCCGCGCATCTTGCCCTCCATGTCGCCGCGCGGCGACGTGGCGACGACGACGGCTTCGACACCGTCGAGCTGGGCGATGAGGGTGGGCACGTCCAGAATCGTGCCGACGAGGTAGGTCGCGCCCTCGATGCGGTCGCCGGGGAGGGTGCGTGCGACCGAGATCACGGTGTGGCCGCGGTCCAGAGCCTCGGTGACGATGTGGCGGCCGGCGTATCCGGTCCCCCCGATGACGGCGATGCGGGTCATGGGTCTCAGACCTCCGTGGAGCGCATCGTCGACACCTGGTACAGCGCGACGGATGCCGCGATGCCGGCGTTCAGCGACTCCGTCGCCGCCGAGATCGGGATGGACACGATCTGGTCGCACGTCTCGGTGACCAGACGCGACAGGCCCTTGCCCTCCGAGCCGACGACGATCACCACGGGCCGATCGGCGAGCTGGAGCTCGGGCAGCGACACGTCGCCCCCGCCATCCAGACCCAGCACGAACACGCCCTGCTTCTTGAACTCCTTGAGCGTCGTGGTGAGGTTCGGCGCAATGGCCACGGGGATGCGGGCGGCCGCTCCGGCGCTGGTCTTCCAGGCGGCGGCGTTGACGCTCGCGCTGCGACGCTGCGGGAGGATCACGCCGTGCCCGCCGAACGCTGCCGTGGAGCGGATGATGGCACCCAGGTTGCGGGGGTCGGTCACGCCGTCGAGGGCGACCAGCAGCGGCACCTGGTCGCGGTCGATGATCTGCTCCAGCAGATCCTGCGGGTGGGCGTACTCGTACGGCGGCACCTTGATCGCGACGCCCTGGTGCACACCGTCGAAGCCGGCCATGCGGTCGAGCTCCGGGCGGGTCACCTCGAGCACCGGGATGCCGCGGTGGGTCGCGATCGACAGCATCTCCTTGACACGGTCGTCCATCTCCACGCGCTGCGCGATGTAGAACGCGGTGGCGGGGATCTTCGCCCGCAGCGCCTCGAGCACGGAGTTGCGGCCGGTGACGATCTCGGTGTCGTCGTCCTTCTTCGCGCGGCGCTGCGGCGCGGGCTTCTGCCCGGGCGCGCCCTTGCCGCCGGCGGCGGCGTAGCGCTCGGCCGCAGCCTTGCGCTTGCCGGCCGGGTGCCAGGCGCGCTCCTCCGCCTTCGGTGTCGGACCGCGCCCCTCGAGGGACCGCTTGTTCTTGCCGCCGGTGCCCTTGGTCGGGCCCTTCTTGCTGCTCTTGCTTGCGCCGGGGCGCCCTGGCTTAGCCATTGTTCAGACTCCAATGTGTTCCGTCCGGAGTGTCCTCCAGAGTGATGCCGGCGGCCGCGATCGCATCTCTGATGCGGTCGGCCGCCGGCCAGTCCTTGTCGATGCGCGCCTGCGCGCGCTGGGATCGTCTGCACGAGCGCGTCGAGCGCGGATGCCGCAGCTCCCCCATCGCCGGTGCGCCACTGCGGGTCCTCGGGGTTCAGGCCCAGCAGGCCGGTCATCCGGCCCACCTGCACGGCCGCGCGCGCCGCGGCATCCCGGTCGTCGCCGTCCAGAGCGGCGTTACCCGCCCGGACGGTCTCGTGCACGACGGCGAGGGCCTGCGGCACGCCGAGGTCGTCGTCCATCGCGGCAGCGAAGGCGGCGGGCAGGTCGGCGACGGTGAGCCAGCTGCCCGCGCCCAGCACCCGCGCCGCACGCACCTGGAAGGTGCGGATGCGATCGAGCGCCGCCGCAGCCTCGTCGAACGACGCCGCCGTGATGTCGAGGTTCGAGCGGTAGTGCGCCGCCGCGAGCGCGTACCGCACGACCAGCGGGTCGTACTGCGCGAGCACCTCGTCGGCGAGCAGGAAGTTGCCGAGCGACTTCGACATCTTCTGGTCGCCGACGGTGACCAGTCCGTTGTGCACCCAGTACGCCGCGAACGCGTCGCCGGCGGCGGTGGACTGGGCGAGCTCGTTCTCGTGGTGCGGGAAGCGCAGGTCGAGCCCGCCGCCGTGGATGTCGAACGACGGCCCGAGGTAGCGCCGCGACATGGCGGAGCACTCGATGTGCCAGCCGGGGCGGCCACGGCCCCACGGCGACTCCCACACGGCATCCGCCGGTTCGTCGGCCTTCGCGCCCTTCCACAGCGCGAAGTCGCGGGGGTCGCGCTTGCCGCGCGGGTCGGCGTCGGCGGCCGGCTCCATGGCGTCGAGCGACTGGCGCGTCAGCTCGCCGTACGACGGCCAGGAGCGCACATCGAAGTACACGTCGCCCTCGCCCGCGGGGTAGGCGTGACCGGCGTCGATGAGCCGGTCGATGAGCTCGAGCATCTGCGGGATCGACGCGGTGGCCCGGGGCTCGTAGGTCGGCGGCAGGATGCCGATGGTCGTGTAGGCGCGCGAGAACGCCTGCTCCATGCGGTAGGCCAGCGCCCACCAGGGCTCGTCGGCGGTCGCGTTGGCGAGCACCTTGTCGTCGATGTCGGTGACGTTGCGCACGAAGGTGACGCGTCCGAACCGGTGGGCGAGCCAGCGGCGCAGGATGTCGAAGCTCAGCGCGCCGCGCAGGTGGCCGATGTGCGGCCCCGACTGCACGGTCGGACCGCAGACGTAGACGGTGACGTTGCGGGGGTCGGCGGGGACGAAGTCGCGCAGCTGCTGCGCCTTCGTGTCATAGAGCTTCACGCCCGTACCGCCGGTGTTCACTGCACCAGCCTACCGGCGGCGGCGCCCGGTTCCTGGGCGCGCGTCACGAGCCGGACACACGGGTCCGCTACAACGGAAGCATGTTCCCCGTGCTCGCCGTCCTCGCCGCCGCGGTGCTGTTCGGCACGACGGGCACCGCGCAGGCGCTCGGTCCGGCCGACAGCACGCCCTGGGCGGTCGGCGCGGTGCGCCTGACCCTCGGCGGCGCGGCGCTGGCTGCCCTGGCGTTCACCCTGGGGGCGCGTCAGCGACGTCGGGCCGCTGCGGCGTCCGGCGCCGCCCCCGCTCCCCGGCCGGTGCTCGACCGTCGCGCCGTGCTGCTGATGGCGACCACCGGCACGTGCCTGGCGCTGTACCAGCCGCTGTTCTTCCTGGGTGCCGAGCGCAACGGCGTGGCCGTCGGCACGGTGATCGCGCTGGGATCGGCGCCGGTCATCGCCGGCCTGGTGGAGTGGGCGCTGACCCGGCGCGTCCCTTCGCGCACGTGGCTGACGGCGACGACGCTCGCGACGGCGGGCGTGGTGCTGCTGGGCGTGGGAGGCACGACGGCCGCGGGCGGCGGCGGCGGCAGCGACCCGCTGGGCCTGCTGGCCTCGCTCGCAGCGGGCACCGCGTTCGCCGTGCAGGCCAACGTGCAGCGGCGGCTGATGGATGCCGGCTGGGATCCCTTCACCATCGGCGGCGCGATGGGGCTCGGCGGGGCGGCGTGGGGCGTCGTGATGCTGTTCTTCGCCGACCTGGCGTGGCTGGCCTCGCCCGACGGCATCGCGATGACGCTGTGGCTCGGCCTCGCAACCGTCGGCATCGCCTACACGCTGTTCACCGTGGGGCTGCTGCGGCTGACGGCCGCGACGGCGGCGACCCTCACTCTCGCCGAGCCGCTCACGGCGACGCTGCTCGGCATCGGCGTGCTCGGCGAACGACTCAGCGTCGCGGCGCTGATCGGGCTGGCCGTGCTCGTGGCGGGTCTCGTGCTGCTCGCCGCCGGCTCCCGCACACCCCGGGATCCCGCTCCCTACGCACTGGAAGGCTGAGGAGGCCGCCATGACCCTGCAGATCATCGTCGACGACCTCACCGGCACGGCGACGTGCGCGCTCATCGCCGCGCACCTCGACGCCATGCATGCGCAGTGTCCCGCTGAGAGCGTTCACGCGCTGGGCGTCGCGCAGCTGCGGCATCCGCTCATCACGGTGTGGTCGGCCTGGGACGGGGACGACATCGCCGGGGTCGGCGCCCTCCTGCAGCGGGATGCCGCGCACGGCGAGGTGAAGTCGATGCGCGTGGCGCCGGACCACCTGCGCCGCGGCGTCGGCCGCGCCCTGCTGCGCCACATCACGGCCGAGGCGACGGGCAGGGGCCTGGAGCGGCTGCAGCTGGAGACCGGCTCCGGGCCGGAGTTCACGGCCGCGCGCACGCTCTACCTCAGCGAGGGGTTCACGCCCTGCGGACCGTTCGCCGACTACACCGACGACCCGCTGTCGATGTTCTTCGTCCGCGAGCTCAGCGGCTGACGGCGCCGACGGCGCGATCGCCGGCGGTCAGGCGGGGACGATCATCGCTACGGCGAACGCCGCCACGCCCTCACCGGTGCCGGTGAAACCCAGTCCGTCGGTCGTGGTGGCCGACACCGACACCGCCGCCCCGCCGAGGGCCGCGGACAGCACCTGCTCGGCCTCGACGCGGCGGTCGGCGAACCGGGGACGTCTGGCCTGCACCTGCACCGAGACGTTGCCCACCGCCCAGCCCGCCTCACCCAGCAGCGCGCGCGTGCGGGCGAGGAACGCATCGGCGTGGGCGCCGGCGTACTCGGGCCGGTCGGTGCCGAAGTGCGTGCCGATATCGCCCAGACCGGCAGCGGCCAGCAGCGCATCGACGATGGCGTGGGCGACGGCATCCCCGTCGGAGTGTCCCGACAGCGGCTGCTCCCCCGGCCATTCCAGTCCGGCCAGCCACAGCGTGCCGGTGCCGCCGACGGCGTGCACGTCGGTGCCCACGCCCACCCGCGGTGCGCGGGGCGCCGCGTCGATCGGCGCGGCGGCGGGAGGCACGGGCGCGACGAGCGCGCGGGCACGCTCGAGGTCGGCCGGCGTGGTGATCTTGAAGCTTCGTTCCGATCCGGCGACCGTGGCGACGTCATGACCGGCGGATGCCACGAGCGCGGCGTCGTCGGTGAACTCCTCCGCCGCCGCGCGGTACGCGGCATCGATCACGTCGCGGCGGAACCCCTGCGGGGTCTGCGCGGCGGCCAGCTCGGCACGGTCCACCGCGGCGGCGATGCGTTCGCCCTCCACCCGCTTCAGAGTGTCGACCACCGGCAGCACGGGGATCGCGCCCGCGGCCCCCGCGTCGACCGCCGCGATGACGCGCTCGAACACCTCGGGCGGAGTGAGCGCGCGTGCGGCGTCGTGCACGAGCACGACCTGCACGTCGGGCCACACCGCGTGCAGTCCGGCGGCGACCGAGGCCTGCCGCGTCTGCCCGCCGACCACGACCTGCACGAGGTCACGGCGGTCGCCGGCGGCCTCCAGCGCGTCGGTGAGGGCGTCGCCCTCACGCCCCGACGGGGCGACCACGATCACCTGCGCCTCGGGCGCGACGAACACCCCCTGCAGGCAGTGGCGCAGGATCGTATGACGATCGAGCCCCACGAAGGCCTTGGGTGCGTCCGCTCCCAGACGGGTGCCGGATCCGGCGGCGACGACGATCACCGCGATGCGCGGCACAGGCGTGATGTTCACGCCTCGAACCTACCCGGACGGGCGAGTCAGCTGGCGAGCACCTCGTCGAGGACGACGCCTGCGCGCTCCTCGTCGGTCTTCTCAGCCAGCGCCAGCTCGGAGATGAGGATCTGACGCGCCTTGGCGAGCATGCGCTTCTCACCGGCCGACAGGCCGCGGTCCTGATCGCGGCGCCACAGGTCGCGGACGACCTCGCTGACCTTGATCACGTCGCCCGAAGCGAGCTTCTCGAGGTTGGCCTTGTACCGGCGCGACCAGTTGGTCGGCTCCTCGGTGAACGGCGCGCGCAGCACCTCGAACACGCGGTCGAGACCTTCCTGACCGATCACATCGCGAACGCCCACGAGATCGACGTTGTCCGCCGGGACCTCGATGATGAGGTCTCCCTGAGTGACGTTGAGTTTGAGATACTTCTTGGTCTCGCCCTTGATGACCCGTTCTTTGACCTCGATGATCGTAGCGGCCCCGTGGTGCGGGTAGACAACCGTTTCGCCAACCTCAAAAAGCATGCAGCAATGTCCTTTCGGCAACCTTAAGGATACCACAGCGGTCATAGGGTAAGGTTTGCCGGCTCGGGCCGGGGGCGGTGGTCCCGGCAGTTCGGGGCCTTCCGCGTAGAATGCTCAGAATGCTGTCTGCTTCTCCGGGAGGAACCGTGAAATCGCGCCTGCTCGCGTCGCTCGCTCTGGGTGCCGCCGTCGTCGTGGGGGCGACCGGTTGCAACATGATCGCCCCTCAGGCGACCACCATCTCCTACTCCCCCTCTGACGGGGTGAACATTCCGCCGTCGGGCCCCGTCGAGGTGCGCAACGCGATGGTCATCGCCAACGAGGACGGCACGCTGGGCAACTTCATCGGCGCGCTGGTGAACACCTCGCTCGAGGCGCAGGAGATCACCATCGCCATCGAGAACGGCGAGGCGGAGACCTTCGTCCTCCCCGCCGGTGAGGCCGTGAGCCTCGGCGTGGACGTGGACCCCATCCTCTTCACCGACCTGGGCGTGCCCGCGGGCGCGACCGTGCCGATGGCCTTCCAGTCCGGCGACGCCACCGGCGCTCTGGTGGACGTGCCCGTGCTCGACGGCGCACTGCCCTACTACTCCGAGTTCGTGCCCGTCGAGGACGAGTTCATCCTCGACTGACGCACTCCCCGAGACACGCCGAAGCCCGGCCGAGGATCGTCCCTCGGCCGGGCTTCGGCGTGTGCGGCGCGTTCAGCCTTCGAAGCGGTAGCCGAGGCCGCGTACCGTCACCAGCATGACCGGCTCGCTCGGGTTCTCCTCGATGCGGGAGCGGATGCGCTTGATGTGCACGTCGAGGGTCTTCGTGTCGCCGAAATAGTCGCTGCCCCACACGCGGTCGATGAGCTGCCCGCGGGTGAGCACGCGCCCGGCGTTGCGCATCAGCAGCTCGAGCAGCTCGAACTCCTTCAGCGGCATGTTGATCTCGGTGCCGTCGACCGCCACGGCGTGCCGATCGATGTCGAGGGTCACCCGGCCACCGGTGAGCACGCGCTCCTCGAGGTCGTCCCCCGCGGGCGCGCTGCGACGCAGCACCGCGCGCATGCGGGCGAGCAGCTGGCGGGATGAATAGGGCTTGGTGACGTAGTCGTCCGCCCCGAGCTCGAGCCCCACGACGATGTCGACCTCGGAGTCCTTCGCGGTCAGCATGATGATCGGCACCGATGACGTCATCCGGATCTGGCGGCACACCTCGGTGCCCTGCATCCCCGGCAGCATGAGGTCGAGCAGGATGATGTCGGCGCCGGCCGAATCGAACATCCGCAGCGCCGTGGGGCCGTCCTCGGCGATCTGCACCTCGAACCCCTCCCGGCGCAGCAGGTAGGCCAGCGGGTCTGCGAGATCGGGCTCGTCCTCGACGATCAGCACGCGGGTCATCGGGGGTCTCCGTTCGAGAGGGCGGTGGCGGGGCGTCCGCTCTGGGTGCGGGCCTTCTTCTTGCGCGGCTGCCCCTCGGCGGCGGGAGTGGCGGCCAGCGGCAGCCGCACGGTGAACGTCGATCCGCGCCCCGGCTGGGACCACAGCCGCACCTCGCCGCCGTGGCGCTGCACGGCGTGCTTCACGATCGCCAGCCCCAGCCCCGTGCCGCCGGTGCTGCGTGACCGCGCCTGGTCGGCACGGTAGAACCGCTCGAACACGCGCTGCTGCTCCCCCTCGGGAATGCCGATGCCACGGTCGGTGACGGCGATCTCCACCACGTCGCCGACGCGCTTGACCCCCACCCCCACCCGCGACCCCGACGGGGAGTAGGCGATGGCGTTCGAGACCAGGTTGCCGACCGCCTCGCTGAGGATCTGCATGTCGCCGCGCACGTGCAGCCCGCGGTCGCCGCCGCGCACGACCTCGACCGCCGCGGCATCCGCCTGCGTCAGGTGCGCCTCGATGGCGGCCGCGACGATCTGGTCGACGGAGAGGTCGCGCACCTCGCTCAGCTCGTCGGCGGCCTGCAGGCGCGACAGGCTCATGATGCGACCGGTCAGCTGGCCGAGCCGCGCCGCCTCGGCATGCAGTCTGCCGGCGAAGGAGCGCACCTGGGCGGGGTCGTCGGCGGCGGACTCGATCGCCTCCGACAGCAACATGACCGCGCCCACAGGGGTCTTCAGCTCATGGCTGGTGTTGGTGACGAAGTCGCGGCGCATCTCCTCGACCCGCTCGCGCTCGGTGATGTCGCGCACCACCAGCAGCACCAGGCGCGGCGTGACGGCGCTCGCGCGGGCGGTGACCAGACGGGTGGGGGCGAGGGTGGTGGTGCGTCCCAGCCGCAGCGTGTCGGTCGCGGGCCGGCCGTTCGTGCGCGCCGTGCGCGCCAGCGTGCGCAGCTCGACGCTCGGGAGCACCTCTCCCTCGTGCATGCCGAACAGCTCCGCCGCCGACGACGACGCCACCACGGTCGACGACGCATCGACGACGACGGCCGCATCGTCCATGCCGCCGAGCACCGCGTGCAGGCCGTCGGGCAGGTGCGAGGAATCCGCGGCGAGGGCACGGTCGCGGGCGCGCAGTGCGAGGGTGATCAGCAGCGCCACGGAGACGCCGACGAACATCCCGACCAGCAAGGACAGCAGCGCCAGCTGCAGCGAATCCATGTGTCCAGCGTAGACGGGGCGCAGCCGCGCACATGCTCGGAATCCGGCCGCCACGGCGCCCCGCGGGATACTATTCACTCCGGCGGCACCGTTCGTTAACCTTCGCCGACGAGAATCGCCAAGCTCGCGAACGCACGCCCCGCCGCGAGGTCGAAGCGGTGCTGTGCCCGCGGAAGGAAGGTACCCCCATGCGCGAAGTGTTCCACCAGTCCCTCGAAGACGTGCAGGGGCGGCTCGTCGAGATCGCCGAGCTCGTCACGATCGCCATCGACAAGGCCACCCGTGCCTTCGGCACCAGCGACGTCGCTCTGGCCGAAGAGGTCATCGAAGCCGACCAGGTCATCGATGACAAGGCCATCGAGCTCGACGAGCTCGCCATCCAGATCCTCGCCCGCCAGCAGCCGGTGGCCCGCGACCTGCGCATCGTGGTCGCCGCGCTGCGCGTGTCGGCGTCGCTCGAGCGCATGGGCGACATCGCCGAGCACATCGCCCAGCTCACCCGCATGCGTTTCCCCGAGCGCGCCATCCCCCGCGGACTGAAGAACACGTTCACCAAGATGGGTGAGCTCGACGTCGAGGTCGCGCGCCTGCTCACCGAGCTGCTGCGCACCGAGGACCTGGCTCTGACGGAGAAGATCCGCGTCGCCGAGGACAAGCTCGACGACCTGCACATCTCGGTGTTCGAGAAGGTGCTCAGCGACAACTGGCAGGGTGAGGCCGCAGCGACCGTGGATGCCACGCTCGCCAGCCGCTACCACGAGCGCTTCGCCGACCACGCCGAGTCGGTGGCGAAGAAGGTGCTCTACCTCGCGACCGGCGACTGGACCGCCGACCCCGAGATGCTGGGCCTCCTGCGCACGCAGCCGAACAGCTGATCCCGCAACGACACGAGGGGTGGATGCCACATGGCATCCACCCCTCGTCGTTGCTGCTGTCGGTTACTTCTTGCCCTGTGCGGCCACGGCGGCGGCGCCGGCGGCGGCGGCCTCGGGGTCGAGGTACTCACCCGGGCCGACCGGCGTCATGTCGGCGTTGAGGCGGTACACCAGCGGGATGCCGGTGGGGATGTTCAGCTGCGCGATGTCGTCGTCGCTGATGCCCTCGAGGTGCTTCACCAGGCCGCGCAGCGAGTTGCCGTGGGCGGTCACCAGCACCGTCTTGCCCTGCTGCAGGTCGGGGATGATGTCGCTGTGCCAGTACGGCAGCATGCGGTCGATCACGAGCTTGAGCGACTCGGTCGCGGGGACCTCGCCGTCGATGCCGACGTAGCGCGGGTCGCCGGCCTGGCTGAACTCGTCATCGGCGGGCAGGGGCGGCGGCGGCACGTCGAACGAGCGGCGCCACAGCATGAACTGCTCCTGGCCGAACTCGGCGAGCGTCTGCGCCTTGTCCTTGCCCTGCAGCGCGCCGTAGTGGCGCTCGTTGAGGCGCCAGGAGCGCTTCACCGGAATCCAGAGGCGGTCGGCGGCGTCGAGGGCGATGTTCGCGGTCTGAATGGCGCGGCTGAGCACGGAGGTGTGCAGCACGTCGGGAAGCAGGTTCGCCTCGGCCATCAGCCGACCGCCGCGCTCGGCCTCGGCCTTGCCCTGGTCGGTCAGGCGGACATCGACCCACCCGGTGAAGAGATTCAACTCGTTCCACTCGCTCTGCCCGTGGCGGAGGAGGATCAGCGTGTGCGGCTCGGTCATGCTCCGATCCTACTCGGCGGGCTCCCACCCCACTCCTGGCATCATGGTTCGTATGGCGACCTCCCCGGTCGGGCAGATCACCCGCGGCACGACCAACACCAATCGGCTGCGCCGCGTCGACCGCTGGATCGCCCGGCATCGCGCGCTGCGCACCGCCCCCGTCGACCCGCTCGTGGTCGACCTGGGCTACGGCGCGAGCGGCGTGACCGCCCTCGAGCTGCACGCCCGCCTCGCCCGCCTGCGCCCCGACGTGACGGTGCTCGGCCTCGAGATCGACCCGGCCCGCGTGGCCCGCGCGACCGCGCAGCTGGCCGACGTGCGCGAGGGGCGCACCGATTTCTCGCCGGACGCCCGCGTCTCTTTCGCCCGCGGCGGCTTCGAGCTGCCCGCCCCGCGCCGGCCGACCGTGGTGCGGGCGTTCAACGTGCTGCGGCAGTACGGCGAGTCCGACGTCCCGGCGGCATGGGACCGCATGGCGAGCAGGCTCGCCCCCGGCGGCATCCTCGTCGAGGGCACGTGCGACGAGATCGGCCGCGTCTCGGCGTGGGTCGAGGTGGGGGCGGATGCCGCGCCCCGCTCGCTCACGGTGTCGCTGCACCTGGCCTCGCTGCAGCAGCCGTCGATCGCGGCGGAGCGACTGCCGAAGGCCCTCATCCACCGCAACGTCCCCGGTGAGGGCGTGCACGCCCTGCTGAGCGAGCTCGACGCGCGGTGGCACCAGGCCGCGGTCGTGTCGCCGTTCGGCGCCGTGCACCGCTGGCGCACGACGATGGCGGCGATGACGGATGCCGGCTGGTCGCTCGGCCCCTCGGCACGCTGGCGCCTGGGCGAGCTCACCGTGCCGTGGGCCGCGGTCGCCCCGCGCTGACGGTCGCTCGGCTCCCTCAGCGCCGACGCGACAGGCGCGGCAGACGCGGGATGGCGGCGGTGGCTCCGGCATCCGGCGGCACGATCGTCTCCTGCGCGGCGGCGACCGCCCCTTCATCGGTGTCGACGGTGAGGGCGGCGTCCAGCGGAACCGACCGCTTGAGGAACGCCAAGGCGATGGGCCCCTCCTCGAAGTGGCGCGCGACCGAGGTCACTTCACCGACCGCGTCGCCGTCGCGGCGTACGACCGCACCCGGCACCGGCAGCAGCGCGTCGCTGCCGTCGAGCTGCAGCGCCACGAGGCGTCGCGGCGGGTGGCCGAGGTTGTGCACCTTGGCGACGGTCTCCTGACCGCGGTAGCAGCCCTTGTCGAGGTGCACCGCCGTGCGCAGCCAGTCGGCCTCGTGCGGCAGAGTGCGCTCCCCGCCCTCGGCGGAGGCGCGCGGGCGCCAGGCGGCGATGCGCAGCGCATCGGCGGCGAGTGTGCCGGCCAGCGACAGCGAGCCGTCGCGGGCAGCGGTGGCGAGCCGGTCGAGGCTGGCGCGCGGCACGATCGCCTCGCTCCAGTCGCGGTCGAAGCCGGGGTGCGGGTCGGCGGGGGCGTAGCCCCAGCCGCCGACGGCGACGGCGGGCCACGGGTCCGTCCACACCGCGGTGGCCTCGGGGACCTCGCGTGCGATGGCCTCGGCGGTTCCGCCGACCACGGCGACCTCGTCCGAGGCGTCGCGCGGCGCGACCCGCAGGCGGAAGCGCATGCGGGTGAGCCAGGTCAGCAGCGACTCCGCTCCGGTGCGGTCGACGATCAGCCACGTCGTCTCACCGTCATCGACGACGGCCGCGGCGTGCTCGACATGCCCCCGAGGGTCGAGGATCAGCAGCTCGGTGCTCGCGCCGGCGGCCAGGCCCTTCAGCGCCTGCGACGACAGCGAGTCCAGCCACGACAGGCGGTCCTCGCCGGTGACGGCGAGCACGGTGCGGTCGCCGAGCGGGGCGACGGCGGTGCCGGTGGCGAGGGCGCGCTGCTCGGCCGACGGGGCGCCGAGGTGCAGCAGCATCCCGTCGTCGACGACCGCGGCGGGCACGGCGGCGAAGGGGTCGGCGGCGGACGTGGTGGTCGCCGTGGCGTCGGTCGTGCCGGAGTCGATCGGGGTGCGGTCGGTCATCACTGCACCCGCGCCAGTCGCGCCGACGCGTGCGAGGCGAGCGGTGCCCCGAGGGCGGCGATGTCCCAGGCCCACAGCAGGTGGTTGTCGACGAGACCGTACATGCGGGTCGCGGCGGCGTACGGCTTGGCGGATGCGGAGCGCATCACGGCATCCGTCGCGATGTCGATGCGCGGCCCCCGCACCTGACCCACGTAGATCTCGCTGACCCCGTCGGAGTGCACGAGCGCGACCTCGATCTCGAAGCCGCCCTCGGCGGTGCGCAGCGCCTCGACGTCGTCGGCGGTGCGGTTCACCGGCTCGGCGACGGCGGGGAGCAGTCCCGGACCGGCGTCGACATCGGTGGCGGCACGGGCCAGCCGCCAGAATCCGGTCTCGGCGACGAGTGCGGTCTGCGGATCGGCCAGCATGTGCGCGTGCCCGGTGTAGTTGAGGTAGTCGCCCCCGTCGTGACTGAAGCTCACGCGGTGCGCGAACTCGCCCTCGAAGCGGCGCCCCTCGCCGTCTTCGTAATCGATGACGCCGGTGCCCTCCCAGACCCCCAGCAGCCACGACAGCGGCACCAGGTCGGCGGGCAGATCGGTCGGCAGCTCGATCACGTCAGTGCCGTCAGCGCTGGCCGCGGTAGAGGTTCTTGACCACGACGGCGGAGATGAACGCGATGGAGAGTCCGGCCAGCCCCAGCAGGCCGATGAAGAACATCTCGAGGGCGAAAAGATCCATGACCCTCACTCTACGCCGGAACGAGGCTCGCCAGCCCGAACCCGAACCCGATGACACCCATCACCAGGAGCGACCCGAGGATGCTCGCCGCCATGCGCTCGGTGAACCGCTGCGAGCGTCCGGATGCCAGCTGCACGGCGAACGAGAGGACGAGGCATCCCCCCAGCGCCACCGTCACCCAGGGTGCCCGCCACTCCGCCGGGGCGAAGATCCCGATGGCCACCGCGGCGAGGGCCGCGACGACCCACACGGCGATGATGCCGCCGAACGTGCGCCGGGGTGCGAGCTCGGGAATGGTCATGTCTCTATTGTGACGCACTGTCGCAACAACGGCGGGAGCGGTGCCAAGACCGCTCCGCGTGCGCTCTAGGATGGGGGGCACGACGCGGCCCGCCGCGCTCGGGGAGGATCCTCACGTGGCCCAGCTTCTCGTTCTGAGCTCCGCGCCAGGCGGCGTTCCGGTACTGCCCGCGCTCGAACTGCTGAGCCATCGTGTGCGACAGATCCCGGCCGAACCCGCCCAGCTCGTCAACGCTCCCAGCGCCGACGTGATCTTCATCGATGCGCGCACCGACCTGGTGGGCGCGAAGTCGCTGTGCAAGATCCTCACGACCACCGGCCTCGACGCGCCGCTGGTGCTGGTCGTCACCGAGGGCGGCCTTACCGCGGTCTCGACCGACTGGGGCATCGACGACGTCATCCTCGTCAACGCGGGCCCCGCCGAGGTCGACGCCCGCGTGCGACTGGCCGTCGGCCGCCAGTCGGCGGAGCAGACGTCCACCCGCATCCAGACCTCCGGCATCACGATCGACGAGTCGTCGTATTCGGCGAAGGTGCACGGCAAGCCGCTCGACCTCACCTACAAGGAGTTCCAGCTGCTGCACTTCTTCGCCACGCACCCCTCTCGGGTGTTCACGCGAGAGCAGCTGTTGAGCGAGGTCTGGGGCTACGACTACTTCGGCGGCACGCGCACGGTCGACGTGCACGTGCGACGCCTGCGCGCCAAGCTCGGCGACCTCGAGCAGCTCATCGGCACCGTGCGCAACGTGGGCTACCGCTTCAACGTGTACGAGGACGACCAGGTGCCCGCACCGCGCGAGCGCTCGCAGGCCTGACCCGCCGCGGCATCCGCTCTCCCCTGCTGCGTCAGCCCTGCAATGATGGGCAGATGATCCACACCGAGGCACTCGACACCGGTCTGGGCGACGCCGACGACGACGACTTCGACCAGGTCGTCGAGACGCACGACGCGCAACTGCCCGAGAACCGCTACCAGGACCGCGAGATCAGCTGGCTCGCGTTCAACCGGCGGGTCCTCGAGCTCGCGGAGGATCCGTCGCTGCCCGTGCTGGAGCGCGCCAACTTCCTCGCGATCTTCGCCAGCAACCTCGACGAGTTCTTCATGGTGCGCGTCGCCGGCCTCAAACGCCGCATCATCACCGGCCTCGCCGTGCCGACCAACGTCGGCCGCGCCCCGCAGGACGTGCTCGCCGACATCTCCGCCGAGGCCCATGCGCTGCAGCTGCGGCACGCCGACGCGTGGACGACGCTGGTGCGCCCCGCCCTCGCCGACGCCGGCATCGACATCGTGTCGTGGCACGAGCTCAGCGACGGGGAGCGCACGCAGCTCTACGACTATTTCCAGGGACAGGTGTTCCCCGTTCTCATGCCGCTGGCGGTGGACCCGGCCCACCCCTTCCCCTACATCTCGGGGCTGTCGCTGAACCTGGCCATCCGCATCCGCAACGCCCGCACCGGGCGCCAGGAGTTCGCGCGACTGAAGGTGCCGCCGATGCTGCCGCGGTTCGTGCAGGTGCGCGCCGACGGGCGCACCGTGCGCTATCTGCCCTTGGAAGACCTCATCGCGCACAATCTCAAGGACCTCTTCCCCGGAATGGAGATCCTCGACCACCACGCCTTCCGCCTCACCCGCAACGAAGACGTCGTGATCGAAGAGGACGAGACGGAGAACCTCATCCAGGCGCTCGAGGCCGAGCTGCTGCGCCGCCGTTTCGGGCCGCCGATCCGACTCGAGGTCGGCGACGACATGGACGACCTCACCCTCGACCTGCTGATCAACGAGCTCGACATCACGCAGCAGGAGGTCTACCGCCTCCCCGGCCCGCTCGATCTGCGCGGATTGTTCGACCTCGCCCGCATCGACCGGCCCGACCTGCACTTCCCGCCGCACGTGCCGGTGACTGCGCTGCCGTTCCAGCCGGCCGAGCAGAACGGCCGTGCCGACCTGTTCGCCGCCATCCGCAAGGGCGACGTGCTGGTGCACCATCCGTACGAGTCGTTCACCACGAGCGTGCAGGCGTTCCTCGAGCAGGCCGCGAAAGACCCGCACGTCCTCGCGATCAAGCAGACGCTGTACCGCACGTCGGGGGACAGTCCCATCGTGAAGGCGCTCATCGACGCCGCCGAGGCCGGCAAGCAGGTGCTCGTGCTGGTCGAGGTTAAGGCCCGTTTCGACGAGGCCGCCAACATCGTCTGGGCGCGCAAGCTCGAGAAGGCCGGCGTGCACGTGGTCTACGGCCTCGTGGGGCTCAAGACCCACTGCAAGCTGCTGCACGTCATCCGCGAGGAAGACGGGTCGCTGCGCAGCTACAGCCACATCGGCACCGGCAACTACAACCCCAAGACCAGCCGCCTGTACGAGGATTTCGGGCTCTTCACCACCGACGAGCAGGTCGGGCGCGACCTCACACGTCTGTTCAACGAGCTGTCGGGCTACGCGATCGAGAAGAAGTTCAAGCGGCTGCTGGTCGCGCCGCTGCACCTGCGCAAGGGGCTGCTGCGACTGATCGACGCGGAGCGCCGCAACGCCCTCGACGGCAAGCCGGCGTCGGTGCGCATCAAGGTCAACTCGATGGTCGACGAGCAGATCATCGATGCGCTGTACCGCGCCAGCCAGGCGGGGGTGAAGGTCGACGTCTGGGTGCGCGGCATCTGCTCGCTCAAGGTCGGGCTCGACGGGGTCAGCGACAACATCACGGTGCGCAGCATCCTCGGCCGCTACCTCGAGCACTCCCGCATCTTCGCGTTCGAAGCCGGCGGCGAGCCGCAGGTGTACATCGGCAGCGCCGACATGATGCACCGCAACCTCGACCGCCGGGTCGAGGCGCTCGTGCGCGTCACGGAGCCGGCACACGCGAAGGAGCTCATCTCGCTCTTCGACGTCGCGATGAGCGACCGCACCAGTTCGTGGCATCTGAGGGCCGACGGCGAGTGGGTGCGCCACCATCTCGATGCCGAGGGGCGGCCGCTGGCCGACCTGCAGGACAAGACGATGGCGTTGGTGCAGCGCCGCCGGCGCGTGCGGGCGGTGCGATGACCGACACCGCGGTCTACGCCGCCGGAGGTGTCGTGTGGCGTGTCGTCGACGGCAAGCTGCGCGTCCTGCTGATCCACCGCACGCGGTACCGCGACGTCACCCTGCCCAAGGGCAAGGTCGATCCCGGCGAGGCGCTTGCCGAGACGGCGGTGCGCGAGATCCACGAGGAGACCGGCATCCGGGTGTCCCTCGGCGTCGCGCTGGGCGTGTCCCGCTACGTGCTGCCCAGCAAGAAGCAGAAGATCGTGCACTACTGGTCGGCGCAGGCGACCGAACCGGCGATCCGCGCGTCGGAGTTCGTGCCGAACAAGGAGATCGCGGCACTGGAGTGGGTGAGCGTCAAGAAGGCACGGTCGATGCTGAGCTACCCGGTCGACATCGAGATCCTCGACGGGTTCGCGCGGCTGGTCGACGACGGCGTGCTCGAGACGTTTCCGCTCATCGTGCTGCGCCACGCCAAGGCTGTGGCGCGGGAGGACTGGCACAAGGCCGACGCCAAGCGCCCGCTGTCGCCCAAGGGCGCGCGGCAGGCGGCGGCGCTGGTGGGGCCGCTGTCGGCGTTCGGAGTGCGTCGCATCGTGACGAGCCCGGCGGAGCGGTGCGTCGCGACGATCACACCCCTGGCGGCAGCCCTCGACCGGCGCATCGAGCGCACCGCCCTGATCAGCCAGGATGCCTGGGAGGAGGGCCGTTCCGACGCGCGGGCCGTGGTGGGAGAGCGGGTGCGGGCGCGCAAACCGACGGTGCTGTGCAGCCACGGGCCGGTGCTGCCGGACATCCTCACCGAGATCGCGCTGGCCACCGGCACGATGCGCGGGTCGTACCTCGGCAGTGCGTCGGCCCTGGAGGTCGCGGCGTTCTCGGTCGTGCACCTGTCGGCGACGAATCCGGGGTCGGGGATCGTGGCGATCGAGACGCACTCCCCCAAGCTGCCGCGCTGAGTGGGGAGCGGGCACCCGCTCGCGGTCGGGAGCCGTTCACCTTTCGTTCACCCGGGAAGCGCACTCTCGTAAGAGTTGCTCTCTACCGTCGGGGCGGGCCCTGCACCGGGCGCCCACTCCGAACCCGAAGGACACACAGTGAAGCTCTCCCGTTTCGCCCAGTTCGGCGCCGTCACCGCCGTCGCCGCACTGACCCTCACCGCTTGCGCCGTCAACGAGCAGACCCCTGCCGCCAGCGGCGAGGACGCCACGCTCTCGGGCACCATCGCCGGCGCCGGCGCCTCCTCGCAGGAGGTCGCGGTCCAGGCCTGGACCGCCGGCTTCCAGACCGCCAACCCCGACGTCGAGGTCACCTACGACGCCTCGGGCTCCGGCGCGGGCCGCGAGTCGTTCCAGGCCGGCGCCGTCGCCTTCGCCGGCTCGGACCGCCCCTTCAAGACCGACGAGTTCACCGGCTCCTTCGACGGCTGCGTCGACGGCAGCGGCATCATCGAACTGCCCACCTACATCTCCCCCATCGCGGTCATCTTCAACCTCGAGGGCGTCGACACGCTCAACCTGGATGCCGCCACGCTCGCCGGCCTGTTCTCCGGCGCGATCGAGAACTGGAACGACCCGGCGATCGCCGCCCTGAACCCCGGCGTCACGCTCCCCGACCTGCGGGTGACGGTCGTGCACCGCGCCGATGACTCCGGCACCACCGAGAACTTCACCGACTACCTCTTCCAGGCCGCCCCCGACACGTGGACGTGGGAGCCCGACGGCGTGTGGCCGTCGACCCCCGGCACCAACGAGGCCGCCCAGGGCACCTCCGGTGTCGTGTCGGCCATCTCCGGCGGCAACGGCACCATCGGCTACGCCGACGCCTCCCGGGCCGCCGAGGAGGGGCTGTCGACGGTCGCCATCAAGGTGGGCGACGAGTTCGTGGAGTACTCCCCCGAGGCCGCGGCGGCCGTCGTCGACGCGTCGCCGTTCGAGGAGGGCCGCGCCGACGGCGACCTCGCCATCGCACTGGACCGCACCACCGACGCCGCCGGCGTCTACCCGATCGTGCTGATCAGCTACATGATCGCCTGCCAGGACTACGTCGACCCCGCCCTCGCCCCGGTCGTCAAGGGCTACCTCGAGTACGTCGCGAGCCCCGAGGGCCAGGATGCCGCGGCCGCCGCCGCCGGCAACGCCCCCATCTCCGACTCGCTGCGCGAGAAGGTCAACGCCGCGATCGACCTGATCGTCACCGAGTGACACCGGCTGCCCGGCCCGACTCCGGTCGGGCCGGGCAGCACCGCGTTCCCCATACCCGAGAACAGGAACGACCACCACCCCCGCCGCGGTCGCGAAGACCCGCACCGGCCGTCCCCCGCAGCGCGTGGGCGATCGCTGGTTCTCGGGAACCGCGCTGTTCGCCGGAACAATGATCCTCGCGACCCTCGCCGCGGTCGCGATCTTCCTCATCGTCCAGTCCCTCCCCGGTCTGACGGCGACGAGCGAGACCGCGTCGCTGCTGAAGTCCGACTTCTGGGACTACGTCTGGCCGCTCGCGTTCGGCACCGTGTGGGCCTCGTTCCTGGCGCTGCTGATGGCCGTTCCGCTGTCGGTGTCGGTGGCGCTGTTCATCTCGCACTACGCCCCTCGCCGGCTGTCGCAGGCGCTCGGCTACGTGGTCGACCTGCTCGCGGCGGTGCCGTCGGTGGTCTTCGGCCTGTGGGGCATCCTCGTCCTCGCCCCCGCCGTGCAGCCGGTCTACAGCTGGCTGGTGGTCAACGCGGGGTGGTTCCCGCTCTTCGCCGGCCCCGTCTCGCAGACGGGCCGCACCATCTTCACGGCGGCGATCGTGCTGGCGGTCATGGTCGTCCCGATCATCACGGCGATCTGCCGCGAGATCTTCCTGCAGACGCCGCGTCTGCACGAAGAGGCCGCGCTCGCCCTCGGCGCCACCCGCTGGGAGATGATCCGCATGGCGGTGTTCCCCTTCGGCCGCTCCGGCATCGTCTCGGCATCCATGCTGGGTCTCGGCCGCGCGCTGGGCGAGACCATGGCCGTCGCCATGGTGCTCTCGGCCACCGGCGTCGTCACGCTCCGACTGTTCACGCCGTCCAACCCGAGCACGATCCCCGCCAACATCGCCCTGACCTTCCCCGAGGCCTACGGCACCAACATCAACGTGCTGATCGCGACAGGCCTGATCCTGTTCGTGGTCACGTTCGCCGTCAACGCGGTGGCGCGCTGGGTCGTCAGCCGCCGCAAGGAATTCTCGGGAGCGAACTGATGACCGTGACCACCGCTCCCCCCGCCCCGTCGGCGCGCCCCGTATCGGCCGGCGCCCCGCTGCGCCTGACCAGTGGACGCCTGCCCCGCTGGGCGCCGTGGGCGATCCTGGTCGGTGCCGCCGCCCTCATGGCGCTGCTGTTCGGCGTGATCGCGCTCGCCGGCGGCTCCCCGTTCAACGTCGCCGGGTGGGCCATCGTCTCGGCGCTGGTCTACCTGGCGCTCATCACCACGATCTCCTCGCTCATCGAGGGCCGCCGCAAGGGCATGGACCGGTTCGTCACCGGTGTCGTGACCGCCGCGTTCCTCATCGCGATGGTGCCGCTGATCTCGGTGGCCATCACGGTCATCACCAACGGCATCGCGGGTCTGTCGGCGGAGTTCTTCACCCACTCGATGCGCAACGTCGTCGGCGAAGGCGGCGGCGCCCTGCACGCCATCATGGGCACGCTGCAGATCACGCTGGCCGCTGCGGTCATCTCGATCCCGATCGGCCTGTTCACCGCGATCTACCTCATCGAGTACGGCGGCGGGCGGCGCCTCGCCCGCGGCATCACGTTCCTCGTCGACGTCATGACCGGCATCCCCTCGATCGTGGCGGGCCTGTTCGCCTTCGCGCTGTTCGCGCTGTTCTTCGGCCCCGGCATCCGCATGGGCATCATGGGCGCCGTCGCACTGTCGGTGCTGATGATCCCCGTGGTCGTGCGCTCGACCGAGGAGATGCTGCGACTCGTGCCGAACGAGCTGCGCGAGGCGTCGTACGCCCTGGGCGTGCCGAAGTGGCTCACGATCGTCAAGGTCGTGCTGCCGACGTCGCTGGCGGGCATCACCACCGGCATCATGCTGTCGATCTCGCGCGTCATCGGCGAGACGGCTCCGCTGCTGATCACCGCCGGCATGGCGACGTCGATGAACTACAACCTCTTCGACGGCCGCATGGCGTCGCTGCCGGTCTTCGTCTACACCCAGTACATGAACCAGGGCATCCCCGGCTGGGCATATGTCGACCGCGCCTGGGCGGGTGCGCTGGTGCTCATCGTCATCGTCATGGCGCTGAACCTCTTCGCGCGCCTCATCGCGCGGATCTTCGCCCCCAAGATGGGCCGCTGACGCGGCCTCCCCGAACGCTCCCACCCGAAGGAAACCAGTTGTCCAAGAGCATCGAAGTCAGCGATCTGAACGTCTACTACGGCGACTTCCTCGCCGTCGAGGGCGTCTCCCTCGAGATCGAGCCACGCAGCGTGACGGCCTTCATCGGCCCGTCGGGCTGCGGCAAGTCCACGTTCCTGCGCACGCTCAACCGCATGCACGAGGTCATCCCGGGCGCGCGCGTCGAGGGCAAGGTGCTGCTGGACGGCGACGACCTCTACGGGCCGAGCGTCGACCCGGTGCTGGTGCGCCGCCAGGTGGGCATGGTGTTCCAGCGGCCCAACCCGTTCCCCACGATGTCGATCAAGGAGAACGTGCTGGCGGGGGTCAAGCTCAACAACAAGCGCATCTCCAAGTCCGACGCCGACGACCTGGTGGAGCGGTCGCTGCGCGGCGCGAACCTGTGGAACGAGGTCAAAGACCGCCTCGACAAGCCCGGTTCGGGCCTGTCGGGCGGCCAGCAGCAGCGTCTGTGCATCGCGCGTGCGATCGCCGTGTCGCCGCAGGTGATCCTCATGGACGAGCCCTGCTCGGCCCTCGACCCGATCTCGACCTACGCGATCGAGGAGCTCATCGCCGAGCTGAAGAACGACTACACGGTGGTCATCGTCACGCACAACATGCAGCAGGCATCGCGCGTGTCGGACAAGACCGCGTTCTTCAACATCGCCGGCACCGGCAAGCCGGGCAAGCTCATCGAGTACGACGACACGAACACCATCTTCACGACGCCCGCCGTCAAGGCCACCGAGGACTACGTCTCCGGCCGCTTCGGGTGAGCGCGGCCGGAGGCGGCGTGGCTGTCGTCTCCGTGACCTCCGCTGCCGTGGCTCCGCCGCCGCCGTGGCCTCCGCCGCCGCCGTGGCCTCCGCCGCCGGGAGCTCCCGCCGCCGCCGTGAGACCTCATCTGAGGGCCGAGACAGCGGGTGATTACCGACGTCTCATCCGTCCGATGAGGTCTCAGCGCCCGCTCGGCGGGCCGGCGCGCGGCGCGGGGCGGAGCGGCGCTCAGTCCCGAGGGCTCAGCAGGTACTCGTTGACGGATGCCGTGAACTCGGCATCCGTCGGCAGCGCCGCCCCGTCGACCGCGGTGATCGGCGCGGCGAGCCGCACGCTCGAGACGAGCCAGGCGGCATCCGCCGTCGACAGGTCGGCCACCGGCACCGTCTCGTAGGCGGTGGCGAATCCCTGCTGCTCGAGGTGGGCGAACAGGCTCAGCTGCGTGGTGCCGTGCAGGATGCCGCCGTTCGGCGCGGGCGTGACGAACGTGTCGCCGCGGCGCAGGATCAGCGACGCCGTGGGGGCTTCGAGCACGAACCCGTCGGACGTGGTGAAGATCGCGTCGTCGGCGCCGCGACGCTTGGCCTCGCGGATGGCGGCCATGTTCACCGCGTACGACAGCGTCTTCGCGCCCAGCAGCAGCCAGGGCGCGCGGGCCGGCACGTCGAGGGCGTAGCCGCGGTCGAGGGTGACCACGCGGATGCCGTCGCGCCGTACCGCGGTGAAATCGGACGCCGTGGCCACCGTGACCCACGCCGTCGGGGCGGGGCCGTGCTCGACGCCGCGGCTGAGGATGAGCTTGATGACCGACTCCCCCGGCCCGCTGGCGGCGGCGGCCATCTCGACGGCCTGGCGCCATTGGCCCAGGTGCGGCGCGGGGAGGTCGCAGATGCGTGCGGAGTGGGCGAGCCGCTCGAGGTGCGCGGTGACCTCCTGGGCATGTCCGTCGACGACGCCGATCGATTCGAAGATGCCGTCGCCGCGCTGCGTGCTCAGCTCGCCGACACTCAGTGCGGGCGCTGCGGGATCGATGACGGCGAACGTGTCGGCGAAGTCGGCGTCGGCGGAATCCGCAGCGACGGGGTCGATCGTGAGGGCGAAGATCCAGGCCATGACGCGAGCCTAGGCCGCGCGGGGCGCCAGGGTACGCAGACCTGGCATCCGGTGCAATCCGCCCGATTCGGGAATGCCCGGCGGCGGGCCTCCGTTACACTGGAGCAGCCGGGCCGCAGTAACCCCGGGCTCCATCTTCTGCCGCTGCGAGCGGCCTCGCGCCGAGAGGCGTTCTGCGGCCCGGCACTTTCATGCCCCGGCGGCGGCGTCCGATCCGCGAGACTCCGTGAGACGAATTCTGGCGGACGAGACGACGGGCATTACCCACGGTCTCGTCCGCCAGAATTCGTCTCAGCGACCCGGGGGGAGCCGCCCCGCGGCCTACGTCAGTGTGTCGCGGCGCCAGAGGGCGGCGCACGACGCCAGGTCGCCGGCATAGGTCGACAGCCGCAGGGCGCGGGTGGTCAGCGCGCTCGCCCGGTCGGACTCGGTCGTCTCGTAATCGTCGGCGAGGTGCGTCGCGCCCGTCGCCTCCACACGGCAGAATGCCGCCGCGCGCTCCAGCGCCACCGCGAAGTCGCCGGTGAAGAGCCCGCGCATGATGGTGTCGACCAGGGTCACGAGCTCCTCCGGGCCGGCGGGCGTGGGCGCCCCGGCCACCACGGGGTCGACGGTGGCGGTGGCGACCCGCCCCCGGTCGTACAGCAGCGCCGCGGTCTGAGGGTCGTCGTGGATCATCAGCTGCAGCAGGTACAGCCGCCACAGCGCGCCCGGCAGCGACCGGGCGGGAGCCTGCGACCACAGCTCGGCGATGTCGTGGATGCCGTGACGATCGGTGAACCCCACCAGGCGCTCCACCACCTCGTCGTCCTGCTCCGCGCGCACGCGGGTGAGCAGCGCCTGTGCGGTGGCGTGCGCGACGCGCGACACCTCGGCCGGATCCTGGGCGGCGAAGAACCGGTCGAACGTGTCGGAGGGCCGCCGGACGGGCTTGTGGAACGGGTTGCCGGCGTCGTCGGTCATCAATCCAGGCTACCCGCGGCTCCCCGTGAGGGCGCCGCGACCACCGCGCCGGAGCCGGTCAGGCGGTGGGGACGGCGACGATCGGATCACTCGTGGGCGCGCCGTTCGGAGACCCACCGGCCGGTTCGACGGTGATGGCGAAGACGTCGCCCGGCTGCACCTCGCTGTCGATCACCGAGGTGGCACGGCTGCCAGACTGCGGGGTGAAGGTTCCCGCCGAGGTGGGCTCGTCGTCGCGGATCAGCCACATCTCGAACGTCTCGTCGGTGGGGATCGGCGGCAGCCCGTCGGTCACCAGCACCGCCTTGCCCTGCTCGGCCGACCAGTACGCCGTCATCGTCAGGCCGCCCTCCATGACGACGGTGGCCGACTGCGCGTCGGGGGCGTCCCTGACCTCGTCGAGCGCCACGACGGATGCCGGGCGGTTGAGCCAGTTGTGCACGGCGCCCGCACCGAACCCCACGCCCACGAGCAGCGTCAGGCAGGCGGCGAGCGCGATGAGCCCGCGCGTCCAGCGTTGCCGCACGACGGCCTGCATCGCCGTGGTCGTCGTCGGCGGCTCGGCGCCATCGCCGGATGCCGGCGGCACGGATATCGGTGATGTGGCGGCCGCCTGCAACCCGAACAGCCGGGTGAGGCCCGTCATCGGATTCGGTCCGGTGATCGGCGATGGGCCGGTCGTCTCGGCCTGCCCATCCTCGGAGGCGTGGTCGGGCGCGGGCAGATCGTCGACGGCACCGGATGCCGGGTCGGTCACGGGCTCGTCGTCGACGGCACCGGATGCCGGGTCGGTCACGGGCTCATCGTCGACGGCACCGGATGCCGGGTCGGTCACGGGCTCGTCGTCGACGGCACCGGATGCCGGCTCCGCCGCGGGCTCGTCGTCGTCGGCAGCCGATGCCGGCTCCGCCGCGGGCAGCAACTGCGTCTCGGGTTCGTCACCGGCGGCATCCGTCGTCTCGCCCGCGGCACGATCGCGGCGCAGAGACGGCGCGACGGGGACGTCGTCCCCCGACGCTGCCGCCGCAGGCGGCACGGCCGGCAGGGGCGGCACCGGCGGAAGCGGCGGTACCGGCGGCACCGGCGGCGCAGCCGCCACCGGGTCGGCCGGCGGTCGCAGTGCCGCGGGGGGCGGCGGCACGACCCCGACCACGTGGGTGACGGGCCCGCTGTCGTCGACGTCGTCATCCGCGGCGTCGAACGCGGCCGCCGCCGGCGCGGGGTGGGCCTGCTCCCGTGCCAGTGCGGTGACCCGAGCGAGCAGCACCGAGCGCGCGGTCAGCGGCGGCGCGACCGGGCGCACGGCGTCGGCGAGGGCGGCGGCGGCAGCGGCATCCGCCTGCGCGATCTGCTCCCACGCCGGGTTGGCGGCGAGCGCTTCCCAGTAGGCGGCCTCATCGTCGTGCGAGAGGGCATGGAGGGCGTGACCGGCGGCGAGTTCGGCGAAGTCCTGCTCGGTCATGCGGTCACCCCCATCGCGGCGCGCAGTCGCGACAGTCCGTCACGCATCCGGGTCTTGATCGTTCCGAGCGGGGCGCCCACCAGCACGGCGATTTCGCTCTGACTGTAACCGCCGTAGTACGCCAGCTCGATCGCTTCGCGCTGAGGTGCGGGAAGAGCCGACAGCGCACCTGCCACCTTCTGCCCCTCCACCTTCAGCTCGACCTGCTCGGCGACGTCGTCGTGTGCGACGTCGAGATCACGCAGGCCCGCTTTCAGGTCGCGGTCTGCGCTGGACTGGGATGCCCGCACCCGGTCCACCGCTCGGCGGTGGGCCATGGTGAGGACCCATGCCCTCCCCTGCCCCTTGTTCGGAGCGAAGCGCGCAGCGGATTGCCACACTTCGAGAAAGACCTCCTGCAGCACCTCTTCGCTCTGCGACCGGTCGACCAGCACCCGCACGATCAGACCGAACACCCGCGGCGCCAGCATGTCGTAGAGCCGCGCGAAGGCGGATTGGTCGCCGGCGGCAACACGAACGAGGAGTTCGGCGGCGTGGTCCCGCGCCGGCCCGTCCTCCGGCACATCCACGCCGTCGATGACCATCTCGTCCAGCATGCACCACATCCCCTCGTCCGCGCCTGGCTTGCATTGATCACCCGAATGTGAACGAATACGCCTGCACCCCCGCCGGCACGGTGATCTCGATGACGCCGTCACGGGCCCGCGCCGCCTCGATCAGCGCATACGACCGGGGCGTGCCGCCGACCTCGATGGCGTATGCCGCCTCACCGTCGACGCGCACCTGCACCCGTCCCTCGCCGGCGAGCACCACCCGCACCTCCTCGGCGGTGAAGCGCAGACGGATGCCGCCCTCGTCGCCGGCCGGGGTGGCGAACTGCGTCTGGACGTCCCACTCCCCCGACAGGGCGAACGAGTCGGCCGGCTGGTCGCCGGGGTAGGCGAACGGGCGCGTGCCGGCTCGGTAGCGCTCGTCCCCGCCGTAGTTGACGTCCTTCGCCGACCCGAGGAACGTCTCGGGCGTCGTCGACCCCGCCTCGGGGGTGAGGTCGGCGACGTCGGTGGGCGCCGGCAGAGCGGCATCCGCATCGGCGTCCTTCAGCAGCTCGCGGATCATCGCCTCGGTCGCGGTGTAGTTGCCCTCGCCGAACGAGATGTGCCGCACGGTGCCCTCGGCGTCGATCAGGTAGTGGGCCGGCCAGTACCGGTTGCGATAGTTGGTCCAGGTCGACAGGGCGTTGTCGAGCGCGACCGGGTACTCGATGCCGAAGTCGGCCGCACCGGCGGCGACGTTGCCGGCATCCTTCTCGAAGGCGTACTCGGGCGAATGGATGCCGATGACCTGCAGGCCCGCGTCGCGGTAGGCGTCGTCCCAGGCCACGACGTGCGGGATCGAGCGCTGACAGTTGATGCACGAGTACGCCCAGAAGTCGATGAGCACGACCTGCCCGCGCAGGTCTGCCAGGTCGATGCCACCGCCGTCAGGGGTGTTCAGCCACGACTCGATCCCCCGGATGCCGGGGGCGGTGCCGCACGACTCGAGCTCGGTGGCGCCGTTGGTGCAGTTGTCGAGCTCACGGTTCTCGTCGGTGACGATGCCTCCCAGGTTCAGGGCGCGCGCGGCATCCTCGTTCTCGGTGAGGTCTCGCTGCAGGTCGGCGGTGTAGTCGGGCACGAGACGCTGCAGCAGCTGCGGCACGTTGAAGACGAGGCCGACGGCGAGGGCGAGCATGGCGACCCCGGCGGCGATGCGCAGGCCGCGCTCGCGAGTGCGGAACGCCTTGATGCGCTCGATGAGGCCGCGCCCGGCGAGGGCGAACACCAGCAGGGGCAGGGCGACGCCGATGGCGAAGGATGCCGTGAGGGCGACGGTGTCCACGCCGATCTGCCCGGTCGCCCCGGCGACGATGATGGCCGCGAGCACGGGACCGGCGCAGGGCACGAACACCGCGCCCAGCGCGAGCCCCACCGCGAAGCCGCTCCCCCTGTTGGCGACTTCGCGGCGGGGCAGCCACTGGAACGGCTTCTCGAGCACCTGCTCGAACCGTGGCACGAGCAGGCCGACGCCGATGAGCACGAGCACCGCGATCCCCACCCACCGGATGACGTCCTGCGGCAGGTTGAGCGCCCCGAGGATCAGCGATCCGGCGAGGGTGACCAGGGTGAAGCTGGTCACCAGGCCCGCGATGACGAGGTACGGACGGCTGCGCCGCGCGGGGATGGTCGTGGGGTCCCCCTCGAACCGCGCGGACTGCGCGCCGCCGGTGAGGAAGATGACCGGCAGCACCGGGAGGATGCACGGCGAGATCCCGGTGATCAGCCCTCCCAGCAGGCCGATGATGATGAGCTCCATGTGTCCCCGTTTCCGTCGGGGGGTTCTTCGGCTCGACAGAGGGATCGGATTTTTTTCCATCCGATCGGCGCACCGCTCCGAACAGCAGTCATGGCCGCAGTCCTGGCGGCTCCCCAAAACCGGAGGACATCATGCTCAGCACCAAGAAGAAGACCACCGCAGCTCTGACTCTCATGGTCGCCGGCGCTTTCGCACTGTCGGCATGCTCGATGGGCAGCGACACCGAGAGCGACGACACGGCGTCGATGGCACCGGAGTCGTCGGAGACCACCACGCCCGAGGCGATGGATGCCGGTGCCATGCTCGTCGGCGCCGGCTGCGAGGACTACGCCGAGACCGTTCCGGACGGCGCCGGCTCGATCGAGGGCATGTCGCAGGAGCCGGTGGCTGTCGCGGCATCCAACAACCCGCTGCTGACCACGCTGACCGCCGCGGTCAGCGGTGAGCTCAACCCCGACGTCGACCTCGTCGAGACGCTCAACAACGGCGAGTACACCGTGTTCGCCCCCGTCGACGACGCGTTCGCGAAGATCGACCAGGCGACGCTCGACTCCCTCAAGACCGACTCCGACACGCTGACGTCGATCCTGACCTACCACGTGGTCGAGGGCCAGGTGGACCCGGCGGACATCGCCGGCACCCACACCACGCTGCAGGGCGAGGAGCTGGAAGTGACCGGGTCGGGCGACGAGTGGATGGTCAACGACGCGATGGTCATCTGCGGCGGCGTGCAGACCGCGAATGGCACCGTCTACCTCATCGACACCGTACTGATGCCTCCGGCACAGTGAGTCGACCGGGCCGTGGTGGGGGTCCACGGTCCGTGGTAGGCGGCGGGGCCGCCGGCGCAGCGATGGCGTCGGGGGCTATCTCATGTTTCGGCGGATTCGTCAAGCATCGATGCGCCGGAATCGACTTCGTTAGCGTCGTAAAGATCGAACCGCGGGATAGGCCGCCAACGATGGGCTGGAGGGCCATGATCCACGCAAGCGCGACCGAGATCGCCGAGGGCACGGTGCTGGAGCGCCGCTACCGGCTGCGCGAGGAGATCGGCGCCGGCGGGGCGGGGCGCGTCTTCCGTGCCGACGACGTGCACCTGCAGCGCACCGTCGCCGTCAAGGTGATGCACCGTCAGGTCGACGGGCTGGGCTCGGTGGAGCGCGCCCGCGCCGAGATGCTGCTGCTGGCCTCGCTCAACCACCCGTGCCTCGTCACCCTGTTCGACGCGCGCATCGGCCACACCGAAGACGATGTCGCCTACCTGGTCATGGAGTACGTGCCCGGTCTCACCCTGCGCGAGCGGCTGGAGCAGGGCGAGATGGATGCCAGGGAGCTCGCGGGCATCGCGCTCGACATCGCCGAGGGCCTGCACGTCGCCCACAGCTCGGGTGTCGTGCACCGCGACATCAAGCCCTCGAACGTGCTGCTGTGGCGCTCACCGCTGGCGAACGGACGCTGGCGCGCGAAGGTCGCCGACTTCGGCATCGCCTACCTGCAGAACACCACCCGCGCCACCGCCCCGGGGCTCGTGATCGGCACCGCCGCCTACCTCGCGCCGGAGCAGGCGCGCGGCGCGGCGGCGACCCCCGCTGCCGACATCTACGCGCTCGGCATCCTGCTCATCGAAGCCATCACCGGGCAGCGTCCGTTCGGCGATGCCTCGGGCATCGGAGCCATCACCGCGCGCCTCATCGACCCGCCCGCGGTCCCCGCGTGGCTACCGGCCCCGTGGCGCGAGCTGCTGCAGGCGATGACCGCGATGCGTCCCGAAGACCGCCCCAGTGCCCTCGAGGTGGCTGTCGCGGCTGCGCGGCTGACCGTGCCGGATGCCATCGCCGACGACACCGCGCCTCCCGTTGCCCCGGTCGCTCACCCCGCCCCAATGACGCGGCGCTCGCGCGCGGCCGCAGCGGCAGCCGCAGCGACCGCTCCCCTGCAGATGCCTACCGTGTCTGCGCCCCGGTCGGCGTCGACGGCCGTGTCGGCCCGTATCACTGACACGACGGTTCCTGAGGTTCCCGGGCTGACCTCGGTCGTTCGCCCCGCTCCCCGGTACCCGCGCCGCGTGTACGCCGCCGCCGCCGGGGTCGGGGTGCTGGCGGTGCTGTCGGTGTCGGCGTTCTCCGCCGTGATCGGCGCGAGTATCTCTCAGGACCCCGCCCCGGTCGTGCAGGAGGAACCAGCCCCGGTGGAGCCGCCGGTGGTGTTGACCGAGCCCGAGGTGGTGCCCGAGGAGCCGGCGCCCGTCGCGCCGGTGGAGCCCGCGGCTCCGGCGGCTCCGGTGGAAGAGGCCCCGGCCGTCGTGGCCGAAGAGGTCGAGGCGCCCGCGCCTCAGCCGATCGTGGTCACGCCCGTCGACGCGCCGGCGGACAAGCCCGGCCCCGGCAACAGCGGCGGCCCCGCCCACACCAACCCGAACAAGGGCCCGGGCAACGGACCCGGCGCCGACAACCCGAACCGCGGACCCGGCAACAACAACGGGAACGGGAACGGGAACCGCTGACGGCCTACTAGGCTGGAACACGAGGGCCTCTAGCTCAGTCGGTAGAGCATCGGACTTTTAATCCGCGGGTCGTGGGTTCGAGCCCCACGGGGCCCACTTCATTCGCATGATCGCGCGCACAAACCTCCCGAGGCAGGCGCGTGCATCGTCGCGCACAGGTGGCCTTGACAGAGCACTTCGATTTTGAAAGTGTCTGCCGCATGAGCATCTTCATCACCTGCCCGGTCGAGAGCGTCCAGCGGTCGACCGACTTCTACACGGCACTCGGCTGGACGCTCAATGCGGACATGTCCGATCACAACGTGTCCTGCTTCGCCATCGCGCCCGAGCAGTACGTCATGCTCGGCAGCCGCGAGATGTACGCGAGCGTCGGCGGAGCCGAGGAACTGATCGGCGCCCCCGACACCCCCTCGAAGGTCACGGTCTCGTTCGACCTCAGCAGCAGAGAGGCGGTCGATGATCTGATCGAGCGGGCAGCCGCCGCCGGCGGGCGCGTCGGGGACACCGACGACTACCCCTTCATGTATCAGCGTCAGTTCGATGACCCCGACGGGTACCACTACTCGCCGTTCTGGATGAAGCCGGAAACCGATCAGACCGCGTGAGCGACCTCGCCGCGGTACTGGACATCGTCGGGGGCCGATGGGCTCTCCTCATCGTGGAACGGCTGCTCGATGGACCGCAGCGTTACGGCGATCTTCAGCGCGACCTGGGAGTGCCGGCGAGCGTGCTGGCCACACGGCTTCGCGAACTCGAAGCCGCCGGCGTGCTGTCGCGTCTGCCGCTCCGCCACAACACCCGCGCCTATGCCTTGACGGATCGCGGGCTCGCCTTACGCGAGGCGATCACCGCCCTCGGACGGTGGGCGCAGAGCACGGGTCTGGATGTGAAGGGTCCCTAGCCCCGTCCCGTCGGTAGAGCGTCGGACTCTTAGTCCGCGGGTCGTGGCTTCAAGCCCCTGGGGGGCTAAGGATGCCGTCAGGGTGCTCGACATCGCATGGGGTCCGCTCGTTGAGAATCCGTGCGGGCGGGTGTTCTGCAACGCGACTGCCGTGACGGCCATAGTTGACGGCCGCCGACACGAACGCGCCCGATCGAGGACCGACTATCGCGCGCAGAGACGCAGCAGCATGGCGCCATGAGGCAAGCCGATCCAGACTGAGGGGATGACGGAGTACGCGCGCAGCATCATCGCGGTCGTCGGGACGCTTCTTGGCGCGACGCTCGCTTTTCTGTTCCAGAGTCGCCTCAGCGCTTGAAAGTCAACCAAGCCCGCCGAGATAGGCGGTGAGAGGAGTACATCGACGCGGCGACGGCGCTTGCCTCATCAGTGTCGACCCTCATCCAGGCCGAGTTCGATCCGCCGACGCGCGCGATCACGGACCGACGAAGGCGCCAATCCTGAGGCCGAACGCCTCCCGATCGCCCAGTTGCGCCAGAATGGCGAGCATAGCCAGAATGGCGAGCATGGAATGGCTATGGCCGGTGCTGATGACGGTAGCGGTCGCCGCAACTGTTTGGGCGGCTCAGCGTGCAGGCTCGCGCCGCAGAAAAGTCGTGTTCCTTGGTCTTGCCGCGGTCGCCGGCGTGGTCGTCTTGTGCGTTGTCGGAGCGACGTTATCCGCAACCGCTCTAGCAACTACTCCGATGGGGTTTTTCATCCTCACGTTGGTCGGCACCGCCGTAACGTATCTCGTCATTGATGTCCTCGGACGGATGGTGTTGGCAAAGCGGGGCGACGCCGCCCAAGCGGGCGTTCAGTCCTCTGGACTGGGTGCGACCCCAATCGCCCCTACCCCGCAACAGTCCCGAACCTTGGTGCGACGATCTCGGAGCGCCGCGGTCGGCAGACTCTCCGCGTACGTGGCGGCGGCTGCCGCCGTGGCCGTACTGGCTGGATGGGCAATTCGAGGCGTCATTCACCTGACGGGCTCAGGTCCGTCGACGTGGCTCGCAGTTGGCTGGATAGTGCTTCTTTCCATGGCATTCGTCGCAATGTCGGTACTGTACTCCGCCAGCGGTCTCGTATACATGCTTGACCGTGACCCGCAAACGACTCTCGACATGCTCAACAGGGGTGAAGAGCGTGACTTCGACAAACGGGAGCAGGCCATCTTCAAGTCGGCGGTGTGGGGGCAGACTGTTCTCTGCGTTGCGATAGCCGTGTGGTCGGGTATACACCCGCCGTGGAGCTGATTGGCGCGCCATAGTCACGCGGCGGCACCACGCTCTGCCCGCACACCTCAGTTCACAACCAGCGCAGCAGGGACGTATGGAGCCCGGAGAATACCGGCGAGCGTGTCCGATCGGTCCGCCGCGGGGTCCGCGCGCTGAAGGACCGGTCTGCGGGCGTTGGCGGCCGATCGGATCCATACGCGCACGGTGTCGCTAAGGCTGCTGCACGGCGAATACGTCGGCGCCTGCCGAGGCAAGGGAGACAGGACGCGGGGCTACGACAGGTTCTGCAAGCATTACCAGCATCGCGTCCTCGTGATCGGGGTGGCGACGCAATCGAGGGTTCAAGAGTCGAGCTGGAGCACGTAGGCAGGAGGCGCAGAATTGCGTTGCTTCACAGCGTGGTTCTTGAGATTTCGATCGCGAACGCGGATAAGGACGGTCAGCACAATGACGATCGAGATCGCCGCCACTGACAAGTTGCAAATGAGGGTCTCAGCGAGCGCAGGGAGCAGCACCTTCGTCGCGCCGACCCACGTGTAGATCGCCGCCGCGAGCACGAGCATCTTTCCACCGTGATCGAGGCGGGGCTGGCGGTCGCCTGAAGCGACCTGTAACGCGGCCCCCACAGTCCCCGATGCAGCGCCGATGAACAGAATGAAACCGAGCATCTGGTCGATGAACTGAGCTTCGCCGGGAATGAACGAGACATTGTCGACCCACCACGCTGACACCCAGCTGATGGAGATAAATGATGCCCACGCCGCCACTACAACGGTCAACCACACTGACCACCACGAGGTAAGCGTCACGCCGCTAGACACCGGCTTCGCATCCATACTCCTATTAACCTGCGTCGCGCCGCAGCCCCGGCCATCGGAACATCGTCACCAATGTACCGAGCTATCGGCAGATGGAACGCCCGGCCCCTCGCCCGGATCACCGCCGGCATCCCTCGCGCGCGGTCAGTCGCTAACGATGCTTGCGGGGGCTGTCGGGTTTCTGTGTCAGTGGGTATCGGCTTAGTTGATGCTCAGCCGGTCGCCGCGTGCGGCGATGCACTCCGCCAGGGCCCGCGCGCCAGGCACACCCAAGACAAGCGATGCCCGCGACGCGCACAACTGCCACCCGGGCGGGACTCGTCAGTCCGAAGGGACGCGATACCGGCGAGGACGTGTGACCTCAGCGCGTTGGCTGGCGCTGATCGTGGCGCCGCCAGCACGACGAGGCCGGCCGAACGCCCGGTCCGCATCCCGATCCGACGTTGCACCGTCGCGGCGAACCCGGCGCCCGCGCGGTCGAGATTGTAGGCGTCGTCGAGCCGGGCTCTCACGAGCGTCCGCCGAGCACCGTGTTGCGAGCGTGAGCCCCTCGTCAGGACCCAATCAGAAACCAGGCACGACATGAACCCCGCGCTCTTCAGGCCGAGGCATGCCACACTTGTCGCTGATGCAGGCCGTGGATTATGTTGCCGGGGCATACCCTGCCGCGAAAGTGGACGACCTCGTGCGGCGGGGTGCAGGCGATGTCGAGCTTGTCTTCGTCCTGGAATCGCCGCACACTGACGAATTGATCTCGAGGTACCCGGTTGCGGGCATGACCGGACGGGATGCGTTGGCAATCCTCTGCCAGCAGACGCGAGGCACGGAGAGCTTGGGTCGCCTGGTGAAGAACAACATCGATGCCGGGGACGGTCGAGTCGCGATACTCAACGTGTCGACGGTTCCGCTCCAGGAGAAGGCGTTCAAACCACACACGAAGATTCCCCCGCCGCCGCTGACTGACTGGGAGGTCCTCGATGACATGCGCGATGCGAAGAAGGCGGCGCGCGTTGCTGGAGACCCCGCAGCGCAGGCCATCACCGCGGCGCTCCAAGACGACTTTCAGCGCCGAATGAGAAGCGTGCCTATGAGCGCCGACTGCATCGTGGCCGTATGCGGAGGCTTCGCGCACCCATTCGGCCGGGCGCTGGTCCTCGCCGCAGGCCAAACGTCGATTGAGGTGCGGCACCCCTCCAACGGATGGTGGCTGGAAACGACTGGGCAGTACGCAATGAATCTGGATATCGTCCGCGACCGCTTCTTCACAAGTACCCGATGAGGGCACTGCAGCACTGACGGCTCCGGCCACGCTCGGATTGGCGCCGATTCCGCACCTTCAAGGACCAGTGGGCGGCGATGTCCACCGAGGGATCCGCCCGGTGTCGGAATCGACAGCCTTCGTCGTGGTGTGGTTGGGTACGAAGCATGACGAGAAGGTCCAACTCCATCGACTACGCCGTGCAATGCACCATCTGCATCGACTACGACGAGTCGGGCGTCGCGAACCGGATCGTCTATGAACGTCCGCAAATGCAGATCCCGGATCGCCCGCTGACCGCGTTCGAGCAAATGAGGCTCGCGCAGCATCCGGACGATGAGGCGCTGACGATGGAGGCAAAGGCAATCTTTGCGGACATGCGGAGAAATGGCCGTATCAGTCAGTCCGCGACACTGGGGTCCATCTTCATCGCGCGCACCTCCGCAGCGGCGTTGGAGATGGACCTGTAACCGGCTTCTCTCGCCTGGGGACACCCGACCCGCCACAAGGCGAGCTCGCTCGACGACCGGCTTTCGCGCTACCTGCCCACGGTCTGCCAGACGGCGTACTCGTCGTATTCGTTGTCGGCGATGCACACGGAAGGGACATCCGTGAGGTTCAGGTACCCACCGCCGCCGAGATCTCGTCGCCAGCGCGGAGCGACGCCAACCCCGGGACAGCGACCTCGGTGCCATCGTCGCTGAGTCGAGTGCCGAACGGGAACTGAAGCGGGTACGTGACTCCGCCCGACGACACGGCGAAGCACCCCGCGTCGGTGATCCTCAGGGTCCCCGAGATCAGCGCATCCATGGCAGCGCCCGGACCGCTTCCAGCCACCATGGCATTGACTCCGTGAGCCTGTTGAACTCCACGCTCACCCGAGCACCCGACGACGAACAGCGAGAGCGTCGCCATGCCGACGGCGGCGGGCACGATGCGTTTCACGAGTGGAGTCCTGCACGCCGCCGTGGAACGGTTGCCGCCCGTCACCGTGGGCTTCGCCGTGTTGGCCACTTCGAGGGGGTCCGTCTCGCTGGAGGACCGGGTTTCGGTCGACTCCATCCGGTGCGATGGTGGCCGCATGGAGATCATCGAGTGGTGGCCGAAGCTGGACTCCGACGCCAAAGCGTGGCTCATCGCCCACAACGGCGAAGCAGTGTCGGCGGAGGTGATGAGCAAGATCGCGGCGGCCGGCGGCTCCGTGACCTCGAGCGCGTGGTGGGTCGGCGAGTCAGGACCCGATGGCTTCTTTCTCTCGGACGAAGCAGTCGACTGGATCGAGGCCGCTGCTAATGACGAACCCGACTGATTCGCGCGCGCCGAGGACCCGCATTTGTGCGCTCATCCTTCCAGCGGTGACAAATCACCACAGATCAGGAGTCACCCAAGCCCTCAGCAGTCCCATTCGTCCCGAGAGAAGATTTAGGCCCTTCAAGCGACGAGTGGCCAATATGCTGACCTCCATGAACAACAGGGGTCGATGCGTGCTTGCCGCCGCCGTCGTCGTCGGTGCGCTATTCGCGTCGGGCTGTTCTTCCAGCAACTCGACGCCACAATCGGCGCCGACAGTGACGGTGACAGTGACCGCTGCGCCAACCACAGCCACACCGACGCAGAAGTCGACGCCTCCCCCGGACGCGGATGGCGATGGCGTGCCCGATTCACGTGATGACTTCCCGAATGACGCCGCTCGGTCAAAGCAGCTTCACTACCAGTCAGGTGATCCAGTGCCCGCGGGCTATCCGCTCGTCGTTGAAACTGCACAGATTGACTACCGAGTCGCCAACGCCATTAAAACTCCGCAGGCCGTCGCGCTCGCCCCTGGGGTCTATGTCGGATACAACCCTGCCGTCACCGACCTCGCCGTTTACCTCGAGAGCAATGTCGGCGACGGAGATTGCGCGGTACGCGACCTCTATGGATTCGGTGGCGGCTCCTGCTGGAACGGTGTTCTCGCCTCGCCGGCTGAGCCAGCTCAGTAGCGCTCGCCGCCCAGGTTCGACGCGAAACGTTGCAGTTTGGGACCCTCGTTCGAGCGGACTGCCACCCAAAATGACCATGCTGAGCGTTCCGGTGTCGGAGTGGGTCAGTATCGTGAATCTCATGCCGAGCTACATGTACCGCGACGGTCGGATGGTCGAGATCCCCGACACTGTGTTGACTGAGGATTCGGAGATTCACCACCCGATCAACAACAGGCTTGTGATCCGCCCCGGGGTAACGGCAACCATATTCGCAAGCGTGAGCGGGACTGTTCGTGTCATGTCGGGGTCGACGCTGGACGCCCGCGGACCCGTGTCCGGAACTGTCAGCGTGGAAGCTGGAGCGCGCGTAACCTTTCGCAGCGCGGCGAGCGGCACCATCAACGTCGACAGCGGGGCGATCGCCCACTTGATGCCCGGCGCTGTTGCGCTCGGCGTACTGCACGTCGAGGGCACACTCATCAACGAGGGCACGAGGGGAGTCGACGTTTCGGGTGGGGGCAAGGTTGAGGATCGTGAGGGATCGACGGTTCGGCGTCCCAGCCGCACTCTGAGCGATGGGACGACCATCTACGAGGGCTAACGCCAGGACATCGTCGGCGTGTGCGGATGAACCGGTATCCGCGCGGCGGCGACCGGCCTCCGACAGCGACCAGTCTGGCAGCGTCCGCAGCCGCGGTCACCTTCGCGTGGCCCTTCTCCCAGGTGCCCTCCGTCGCCATCCGATGATGTTAGGTCCAGACGCTCTGCCACAGCCCGACTACGCGGGTGGCTCACACCGCAGCAGGTGTCGGAGTTCACGGGATTCGGGTTCGCATCGGCTTGCGACGAACTCGCGGTAGCAGTTGGACTTGAGTACTCCGCGATCCGCCGCACAGTCCTCACCGGCTCGACCGCCGGCTAGGTCATCGAGCCGGACCACCTGTTGTTAGCGGCATGATCGACCTCAACGACAAACGGCCGGACTCGGTCGAATCGCGTCAGAATCACGTGGGCAGAGCAGGCAACGGCCGCGCGCCGGTACCGTTGGGTGGCGATCGTCTTCAAGACGACTCGCGCACCGGCGCGCCACATCGCAGGCGCCGCAGGAACTCTGGCAACTAACAAGACTCAAGCTGAGGCGAGATGAAGAAACTCAAGATTGATCTCACCAACTGTCATGGCATTCATCGCCTTGATTCTGAGATCAGCTTCAAGGACGCCAGAGCCGCTGCAATCTACGCGCCGAACGGCCTCATGAAAACGTCGTTCGCGCGCACCTTCGGCGACCTTTCGCGTGGCGTGGACTCCTCCGATCATCTGTTTCCAGAGCGCGCAAGCTCGCGGAACATCACTGACCAAGACGGGGTCGCGGTTGACCCCAGCCAGGTCGTCGTCATCGTGTCTTATGACGAGGAGATGGGACCGACCGAAGAGACATCGACGCTACTAGTGGACCAGGTCCTCCGCGATGAGTACGAGCGGTTGCAGCGCGGGATCAACGAGGCGCGGGCAGACCTCGTCGCGGCCCTGAAGATACAGTCATCCACCAAGAAGGACGTCGCCCGGGAGGTTTCGCTCGCCTTCACGCGGGACGACCAGAGCTTCTTCCGCTCACTGCTGCGTGTGGAGGAGGAACTGCAAGATGAGGAGGCACGTTACGCGGAACTGCCGTACGACACGCTCTTCGACGACAAAGTGCTCGCCCTCCTCGCGACGAAGGACTTCGCCGAGACCCTGGCTGACTATGTGCAGCGATTCAACGAACTTCTCGACGCTTCGACCTACTTCAGTCGGGACACTTTCAGCTACTACAACGCCGAGACGGTCGCGAGGAGCTTGGGCGCTAACGGCTTCTTCGACGCCAACCATACAGTGATCCTCCATGACGGTTCCGGGGGTACGACCGTCGGCAGCCAGAAAGAGCTGGCCGATCTCATCAATTCGGAGAAGGATCGGATCAGTGAGGATGCGGCCCTTCGCAAGACCTTCGCCGCGATCGAAGCCAAGCTCACGAGGAACGCTGAGGTCCGTCGTTTCTGGGATTTCATCTCCGAGAACCAGGCGATATTGCCAGAGCTCGTCAATGTTGACCGGTTCAAGGAGCGGGTGTGGAAGTCCTATCTCAAGGCAAACGAAGGGCTCTACAGCGAAGCTGTCGCGCGCTTCCGTGGCGCTGAAGTCCGCAAGAAGGAGATCCAGGCGGCGGCGGCGGGCCAGCGAGGACAGTGGGAAGAAGTCATCGAGATCTTCAACCGGCGCTTCTTCGTTCCGTTCACGCTGACGGCAAAGAATCGCACCAACGTCGTTCTTGGCCTCGACGCGGTGGCGAAGCTCGGCTTCGAGTTTGAGGACGGCGGCGAAAGCGTTGAAGTGGAGCGCGACGACCTTCTCGAGGTTCTCAGCACGGGCGAGAAGAAGGCGCTCTACATCCTCAACGTGCTGTTCGAGGTGGAGCGGCGTAAGAATCAGCCCGGCGAGACCATCTTCATCGTGGACGACATCGCCGATTCGTTCGACTACAAGAACAAGTACGCGATCATTCAGTACTTGAAGGACATTGCGGATGTCGACAACTTCCGACTGGTAGTACTGACGCACAACTTCGACTTCTACCGGACGCTCGAGAGCCGGTTCATCCCGTATAGCCAGTGTTTGATGGCTCAGAAGACGGAGCAGGGCGTCGCGCTCGTGAGGGCCGCGGGCATCAAGAATCCGTTTATCAAGGACTTCAAGCCCAACTTCTTCGTCGACCCGGGTAAGCGGGTCGCAGCCATCCCCTTCATCCGCAACCTGCTGGAGTACACGCGCGGTGAGGATGATCCTGACTACGTCAAGCTCACGTCCCTCCTGCACTGGAAAGCCGACACTGCATCCATCACGCAGTCAGATCTCGACGCGATCTTCAATTCACTGTTCGAAACGTCTGAGCAATGGAGAGACCCGAACGGCGCCGTCATTGAGATGATCACGGATCAGGCTGACGCTTGCGTCGGCGACAGCACGAGCCTGAATCTGTCGAACAAGATCACGCTCTCGATCGCCATTCGCCTCGAAGCCGAGAAGCACATGGTCGAAGCGATCAACGATCCTGAGTTCCTCGACGGGGTGCGTGCAAATCAGACACCTCAGCTTCTGGCGCGATACAAGAAGGACTTTCCCTCCGAATTGGTCGCCATCCGAGCGATCGACGGCGTCGTCCTGATGACGCCCGAACACATCCACGTGAACTCCTTCATGTACGAACCGATCCTCGACATGTCAGACGAACACCTCGCGCGGTTGCTCGCCGAGGTCAAGGCACTCGGTTCGTAGTGGGCCGCGAGCGGGAAGAGCCAGCGCGCCTGCATCGCCGAGCGAGAAACCCGCGGCGAGGCGCCTCCCCGCACACGATCGACCAGGACGGGACGCAGGGATGAGTCGGCTGCAGGGCCCGTCATAATGTTGACCCTGCGGTCGCGAGGCGTTTCGCCGTGGCGATCGTATAGCCGGCTTCGACTGGCTACCTTGCCCGCGCGGGCCGAGGAGTGACGACACTACCTAGTTGAGCCGGTCGCTCGTTGCCGAGATTAGGCACAGGCGTGCGGATGCGCGGCAGGGATCCTCACCGTGCGGCGTCAGTAGCGCGGTACGACGCTGACCCTATGGATGGAATACAGATTGGATACGCCAGGGTCTCGACCACGGATCAGGACCTCACCGCTCAACGCGACGCACTGCTGCGTTTGGGCGTTCACGACGCGCAGATCTACGTCGACCACGGCATGACCGGCGCGAACCGCGCCCGACCGGGATTGCGGGAGGCGCTTGCCGCGGTGCGAAGCGGAGACACCCTCGTCGTGACGAAACTCGACCGGCTCGCCCGGTCGCTGAGAGATGCGCGCGAGATTGCGGATGAGCTGACGTCGAAAGACGTCGCACTCAGCCTCGGCGGGAACCGGTACGATCCCACCGATCCCGTCGGTCGACTGCTGTTCAACGTGCTCGCCATGGTGGCGGAGTTCGAGCGGGACCTGATCAGCATGCGCACCCGGGAGGGGATGGCGGTCGCCCGCGCGAAAGGGAGGCTGAAGGGAAAGCAGCCGAAGCTGTCGAAGACGCAGCGGGCGCTGCTGTTCGAGGTGCACGATCGAGGCGAGTACACCCAGACCGAGATCGCGGAACTGTTCAGCGTCTCGCGCGCCACCGTTTACCGCGAGCTTCAGCATCGCCGTGAGAAGTTCCTCGCATCCTGCGAAGCACACATCTTCTAGCGCCCTTGGAGCCGCGGTCGCTCAATTCGGGCGTCCGACCCGACACGGCCGTGGCCCGCTGAGAGATCCCGCCGCGCACCCTCGCGCATTGCCCGGACAAGGACTGGCAATCGGTCGCATAATTAGTTTCGAAGTCCCGCGCCCTCTATCTGGTTGCGCCGCTGTGGACTTTATGCGGCTTGCTCGGGGCTGGCGGGTTCCGCGCCGTCTGGCCAGGCTGCCAGGCACACCTTGTTTCCCGACCGGTCGGCGAGGATCCATCCGCTGGGCGCCTCGACGGATTCAACCACCCGGCCCCCCGCGGCCACTGCCGCGGCGACGCGAGCCTCGATGTGCTCCTTGGCCAGCGAGACGTCGATGTGCATGGCGTGAGTGAGGGGCTTTGAAGGGTCCAACTCCTGCATCCATACCGTTGATCCCTGACCGAGCGGATCGATGCAGTTGTCCTCGTGCAACGGCGCGTATCCCAGCACCGCTCGCCAGAAGGGCAGATCGATCGCGTCGGGCATTGCTGCGACAGCGACCTGCACCTCCTGTACCCGGGCCGTGTCGGCGACCGCCCCGTGGTCGCGGGCGATGGTCGAGATCTTCCTAGCCACATCAAGGTGCGACCGTTCGGTTCCCCACATCTCGCGAGTCAGCTTTACCGTGAGACGGTCCGAGACCGCTGTCAGCAACGTGCGCGGGCCGAGCCCTGGGATCTCCGCCACGGCCGCCGCCAGCCGCGCAGCCTCCTGGAGCGAGCCCACCTTGAACACGGCGGTCGGGCCACCATGAAGAATCACCCAGTCATCGACGCCTTCGCCGGTGAGGAACGCACGCCACCCGTCTTCGCTCATGGCGATCACCCTACGCGCGCGGCGCCGCGCGCGGGAGCGCGCCCGCGGGCAGACCGCCCGTTCATCGACCGGGATTCGAGCGCTGAGACCAGCGACGCGATCCCCGGAGAGGGGCCGGCCGCGATCCCCTGTTAGGGGATGTAGGCGTTGTTATTGATCCCGAATTGGAATAGCTCCCCACCCCAGAGAATCTGGGCGGCAATGATCCCCGCCCCGGAAGCAACAATCACCGCGAGGATCGCCGCGGGAATGCCGCGCTTCCCGTAACCCCACCATCCCAGTATCAACAGCAGGGTGAGCCCGATCAGGTGGGCGAGGACGAGCGGAACGCCCCCGATGACCTCCGCAAAACCTGCCATCGTCGTGCCAGCAGATAACGCCTTGGGCTGTTCCGTCTGCGCTTCGAACTGAGCGAGTCCGTACCAGACCCACGCGACGGCCGACGCGACGACGCCAAGCGACGCCACAATCCTGAAGGCTATCCGCGGGCCTCGCGAGCCGCGATCTGATTTCACCGCTGCGGGGGCGCTCACGCGGGTCCCCCAAAGATCTGGATCGACGTCGTCATCGGTTTCGACAGCTGCAGTACCCACCCAAAACGATCGTTAGCGGTGGGCTGACCGACGTCGACCGCCCGGTGCGCACTAAAGCTAAATCGCTTCGAGGCGGTGTTCTGCTATCAGTCTGTGGCGGCGCCGAAGTCGCCCAGGCGAACCTCTTCCGGGCGTTGCTGAACAGCGATAGAGGTCTCAGATGTCTGTGATCCGCTTGAGCGCCGCGATATGTGAAGTGAGGGCGACGCGACCTTCCTCTGTGAGGGAGAGCCATGTCTTCATGTAGCGGCCGGAGCGCTGTTTATCGATCAGGAGGTAGCCGACTTCAGACAGTCGGGTGAGTTGTCGCGAAAGCTCGGCATCGTTCGTCTCGATTGCATCCCGAATGGCGGCGAACTCGGCCTCCCCCACGCGGGAGAGAGCGGCGAGGACCGAGAGGCGGAGAGGCGAGAGGAGCTCCTTGTCGAGCTCGGATCGTGGGTGTGTCATGAGCGGACCGCTCGGCTCCCTGTGATGACGAAGGCGACCGGCGGGATTGCGCACAGGATCGCCGCGGGGATCCAGAAGCCCCACACATGGGGGAAGAGAAGCATGCCGATGACGATCGTCGCGGCAAAGAGCAGCCCCCAGCAGCCGATGGTGAGAACGTAGCGTCGAGAGAACGCACGGTCACGTGCTCGTGCGGTTGCTCCGACGAGCGAAACCGGAACGGTTGCAGCGACGATCGCGGCGGTGCCGGCGATGATCGCCCCGATCGACGGAACCAGCCCGATGATGAGCAGCCCGAAGGCGGTTGCAGCGGACAGGCTCACCATAGCGACACGCATCGCGTAGACGTCCTTGCTCATCTTTGCGGCAAGCCGGTCGGTTTGCGCAAGCGTGGCGGCGGCGTCCTGCGGGTTTACTTCATGGGAACTCATGCGTCGCTTCCTTGCTGTGTGGACGTTGCAGTTGCAAGCATGGCATCTAGTTGGCATGTACGCAAGTAGATGCGGAGAGCGAAACTGGGACTAGCCGAACACGCTGAGGCCACCCAGGGGCTGCCGAAAACGATCGTTTTCGGTGAGAAGGCGTGCAACATCGAGGCGAGAGGCCGGTCGAAACGCATCGAGCCAACGTGCGCCCGCGTCACCTTCGGATCGTTCAGTGCCCACTGAGGGATCCATTCATGCATCGCTGCAAATGCGGAGGGTGGTCGGGCTTCGACTTGTCGACACTTCGCGCTGGGTAACAAATCCTGACGTGAAGCTCTTCGCCGTCTGCGGATATCCGTCAACTATCTTTGACAGATGACCGCGGAGAAACTCTATGGGCTCGTCGATTCCCTGTCTGGCAAGGGTCCGGCTGCCGCACTACGGGCCGTCACCCAGCTCCGGGGCGAGGTCGCCCGCACCGAAGCTGGTCTCGTCCGCAGCGCCCGCCAGGCTGGCCTGTCGTGGGAGGCAATAGCGGAGTATCTCGGCGTGACAAAGCAGGCCGTGCATCGTAAATACGGCAAGCAGTAGGGCTGGCGGCGCAGCCGCCCATCGATGTCCTGATGGGCGCACCAACGCGACTCGTCAATGAATGTTGACGCAATAGACCTTCATGCACTACGTTCAGCGAAGAGGACGCGTCAACGTATGTTGACAGGCTCTTGGCGTATACGGGCGTGCGGAGCGCCCCGAGGAGGATCTCATGCAGCCATGGGAGTGGACAGGGGACGCGGAGTTGCTCCGCCCGGCTAATCGGGTACTCCGGCGATCGTGGCCGGTGGCGATCGCGGTCGCTTCTCCGCAGCGGGTCTTCGTTGCAACTGCGGGGACCGAGGTGAAAGACACCTTCGAGATCGGGTCGGTCTCGAAGGCGCTCACCGGCATGCTGTATTCCGACGCGCTTCAGCGCGGCGTAGTTTCGCCGAAGACGACGCTGGGGGATTTGCTTCCTCTGAACGGGTTCGGACCCGTCGCCGCGGTGCCCCTCGGCTCGCTGGCCGTCCACGGATCTGGCCTCCCACGCCTGGCGCCCGGGATGCCCGTTCTACGTCGCAGTCTGGCGTTCTCGATCCGCGGGGAGAATCCGTACGGCGAGACCCTCGCTGAGCTCCTCGAGCAGACGCGGGACGTACGCGTAGGGTCGACGCGACCTCGGTACTCAAACCTCGGGTTTCAACTTCTCGGGCACGCGACCGCGAGTGCTGACGGGCGAAAGTACGGCCGACTCCTCCGTGAGGTCTTTGGCCCCGGGTATTCGACGCCGTCGCGTCAGGACGACCTTGATGACGCAGACCTCCGGGGAACCTCCCGGCTTGGCCGCCTGGTCCAGCCGTGGGTCGGCGAGGCTCTGGCTCCGGCAGGCGGCATCCGGGCAAACATAGGCACCATAGGAGACCTCCTGCGATCGATCCTGGATCACACTGCTCCGGGTGTCACCGCGCTCGAACCCGTTGCAGATTTCTCCTCAAGGGTCCGGATCGGCGCCGCATGGATTACTCTGCCGTACCGCAGCCGCACAATCACGTGGCACAACGGCGCGACTGGGGGGTTCAGTAGCTGGATCGGTATCGACAGGGAAGCCCGCATCGGTGTGGCCGTGCTTTCCGCACGGCACGCAGCCGTGGACCGTCCGGGCTTTCGTCTTCTCGAGGAACTCGTAGCTAGTGGATCGGCAGTCCTCGACTGATGAGGCTGCACTCGATCTACCGATAGCCGGGGCTGCTTCTCGATGCGCAAGCGGATCGCTGTCTGCGGTTGCGTAGCTGTTTGAAGAAAAGTCGCAGCGGCCAGATGAGAAAGACGGCCAGCGGCCTGCATGCTCGAGCGATCACGCATGATCGTCTGGAGAGGCGTGCTCGAACGCCCTCCATGCGGCCAAAATCGTCAGCCTCTCCCCACCGATCCCGTCGGTCGACTGCTGTTCAACGTGCTCGCCATGGTGGCGGAGTTCGAGCGCGACCTGATCAGCATGCGCACCCGGGAGGGGATGGCGGTCGCCCGCGCGAAAGGGAGGCTGAAGGGAAAGCAGCCGAAGCTGTCGAAGACGCAGCGGGCGCTGCTGTTCGAGGTGCACGATCGAGGCGAGTACACCCAGACCGAGATCGCGGAACTGTTCAGCGTCTCGCGCGCCACCATTTACCGCGAGCTTCAGCATCGCCGTGACCAGTTCCTCGCATCCTGCGAAGCGCACATCTTCTAGCATCCTCGGGTCCTGCGGCACGGGACCGGTGTGGCATCCGTCGTCGCAGCCGGGATGACGGCGGGGCGGGGGCCGGGGGACTCCGCTCGCGCTGAGTCCCCCGGTCCCGACACCCGCAGCGTTCCTACGCGCCGAGCAACGCGGTGATCTTCGCGTAGAACTCGGCGGGGTCTCCCGACACCGATTCCTTCACCATCGCGGTCCAGTCATCGACGATCACCTCGATGTCCCCACGCTCCAGGCCGTCGAACGCGGCGCGCGGCACATCGCGCGCGTCGATCTTGGGTCCGTCGTAGCCGTCCGTCATGTCAGTGTCCGCGGCGCCGAGCAGCACCCCCTGCACGAGGGTGCCCTGCGAGGCGAGCTCGAGGCGCACACCGTTGGTCATGTTCCACTCCGCGGCCTTCGCCGCCGCGTACGCGCCGGCACCGGGGCTTGCGAACCACGACAGCGCCGAGAGCACGTTCACGATCGCTCCCCCGCCGTTGGCCGCGAGCACCGGGCTGAACGCGCGGATCACGTCGAGCGTGCCCCAGAAGTGGGTGTCCATCTCGCGGCGGATCTCGGCGAGATCACTCGTGACAAGCTGGGCACCGCTCGAGATCCCGGCGCTGTTGATCAGCAGCGTCACGTCCGTCGCGACTTCCGCCGCGGCGACGACCGACGCGTGGTCCAAAAGATCGAGGTGCAGCGGCACCACTCGCGCGTCGTCGAAGTCGAGGCTTTCGGGTCGGCGGGCCGTCGCATAGACCTTGCTGGCCCCTCGCTCGAGCAGTTCGAGGACGAACTGCCGGCCGATGCCGCGGTTCGCTCCGGAGACGAGGGCGACCTGCTGTGTGACGTTCATTGCTTGTTCTCTTCCATCAGATTTCTTCGGCGGCCAGCCGGATTCGGCCCGCCGACGGCTACGCTAAGACCTGACGTCAACGTCAACGTCAAGTCCGCGTTCACGCGGGTGCAACAGGAGCGGAGGATGCCGGTGCGCATTGGAGAAGTCGCGCGTCAGGCCGGGGTCAGCGCGCGGGCGCTGCGGTACTACGAGGAGCAGGGGCTGCTCTCCTCCGAGCGCACGGACAGCGGCCAGCGGATCTACCCGCCGTCGGCCGTCGAGCGCGTGCGGCTGATCCAGCAGTTGTTCACCGCGGGGCTGCCGAGCCGAACCATCGTGCGGCTCATGCCCTGCATCGAGGCGGGACAGGCGTCGCCCGACGTGTTCGAGCTGATGGCGCAGGAGCGTGAGCGCATCACCACCGCCATGACGGAACTCGCCGCCGCCCGCGACGCCCTCGATCGCATGATCGCGATCGCGAAGGACCCGACCCCCGAGCACTGCCCGGCCCTGCGGGAACCCGCGTGGGCGCCGTACGAACCGGATGGCCCAGCGCCGTCTCGTGCCAGACTCGTGGGGTGAGCCTCCACGAGCAGCGCCTTCAGATCGACGCCAAACGCAGGACCGGTGTCTTGTTCTGCGTGCTCGGCGGCATCATGGCCGCGGTGAGCCTTGCCGTTCTGATCGGCGACCCGCAGAGCATTGGCGGCTGGCTGTCGGCAGCGACTCCCCTCCTTCTGGTGCCGCTGGGCATCTTCAACATCGTCACCTACCGGCGAGAGCTCGCCGCGTTCGAAGACGCGCACGGGCGCGACGCGGGGCTGCAGGATCCCGCGACCTGAGCCGGGCTGCGGCGCTACCCCACCCCGTCGAGCCGGTACCCCATCCCCGGTTCGGTGAGCAGGTACCGCGGCGCGCTGGGGTCCGGCTCCAGCTTCTTGCGCAGCTGCGACACGTACAGCCGCAGGTAGCCGGTGTCTTCGGCGTGGTCGGTTCCCCAGATCGTGCGCAGCACCGTCTGGCGGGTCACGAGCTTGCCCGCGTTGCGGATGAGGATTTCGATGAACTGCCACTCCGTGGGCGTCAGCCGGATCTGCCGCACGCCATCGGCGGTCGTCCGCACCACGCTGTGCGCGGCGAGGTCGATCGTCACGTCGCCCAGGCGCACCACGGGTGACGCGTCGTCGTGCGGCACCCGGCGCGTGAGCGCGCGGATGCGGGCGAGCAACTCCTCCACGGCGAAGGGCTTGGTGATGTAGTCGTCGGCACCGGCATCCAGCGCTTCGACCTTGTCGGCGGCGCCCGCGCGCCCCGAGACGACGAGGATCGGCGCGGCCGACCACCCCCGCACGGCGTGGATCACCTCGATGCCGTCGAGCTGCGGCATCCCGAGATCGAGGATCAGGATGTCCGGCCGGTGGTCGACGGCGGCGGCGATGGCCTGCGTGCCGTCGAGGGCGGTCGTGACGTCGTACCCCTTCGCGGTGAGCGTGATGCGCAGCGCCCGCAGGATCTGCGGGTCGTCGTCGGCGATGAGGATCCTCACGTGCGCTCCCTCTCGTGGGCGGCGACGTTCGCCGCGGCATCCGGCTCGCTCGCCGTGCGCAGCGAGATGACCATCGTCAGGCCACCGCCGGGGGTGTCCTCCGAGGTGAGCGTGCCGTGCATCGCCTCGATGAACCCGCGCGAGAGCGCGAGGCCGAGCCCCAGACCGCTGGAGTTGTCGGTGTCACCCAGACGCTGGAACGGCACGAAGATGTCATCCTTCTTCTCGGGTGGCACGCCCGGTCCGCGGTCGACGATGCGGATCTCGAGCCTGTCCCCGAAGGTACTCGTGCTGACGTGCACCGGCACACCCGTCGGCGTGTAGCGGTGCGCGTTGGACAGCAGGTTCACCAGCACCCGCTGCAGCAGCACCGGGTCGGCATGGGCGACGGCGTCGCCGTGCTGCAGCGCGAGGGTGACGTCGGCGGGGCCGAGCTGCAGTTCATCCAGCGCCGGCGCGATGGTCTCGGCAGGGTCGGTCGCGATGTCGGCGATCGTGAGCACCCCGGTCTGCAGCCGGCTGACGTCCAGCAGGTCGGTCAGCAGCGCGCCGAGTGCGGTGAGGCTCTCGTCCGCTGTCTCGAGCAGCTCCTGCCGGTCGGTGGCGGCGAGCTCCGGCCCCGCCGCGCGCAGGCCCCCGACGGCGGCGGAGGCGGCGGCGAGCGGGCGGCGCAGATCGTGGCTGAGCGCCGACAACAGGGCCCCGCGCACCCGATCGGATGCCGCGATCGGCTCGATCTGCTGCGCGGTCTTCTCCAGGCGCTCGGTGTCGAGCGCCGCCCGCAGCTGCGCCGTGACGACACCCAGCAGACGACGCTCGGATGCCGCCAGGTCGGCGCCGTGCAGTTCGAGCACCGCGTCGTCGGTGAGCGGGATGCCGGTGAACCGCCCGTCCGGCAGCGGCTCCCCCGCGCGTGCCACCACGTCGCCGTCGACGACCACTCTCACGCCCGGAAGGTGGAACGCCTCACGCACCCGGTCGACGAGCGCCTGGATCGCGTTCTCACCCCGCAGCACGCTGCCGGCGATGGTCTGGATGAGCTCCGACTCCGCCGCGGACCGGCGCGCGGCACGGGTGTACCGCGCGGCGCGGTCGACGATGAAGCTCACGAGACTCGCGATGACGACGTACAGCACCAGGGCCAGCAGGTGATGCGGCTCATGGATGTGCACCGTGTAGAGCGGCTCGATGAAGAGGAAGTCGAGGGTCACCCCCGACAGCACCGCGGCGAAGAGGGCCGGCCACAGCCCGCCGACGAGGGCGACGATCACGACGAGCAGCTGGAAGCTGAGCACGTCGGTGGTGATGGAGTCGGCGCTTCGGAAGAGCCACAGCAGGGCGCTGAGCAGCGGCCCGCCCACGAGCGCCACGACGAAGCCGAGGATGCGACGCTTCGCCGTGAGCGCCCCGGTCAGCGGCGGCAGCGCCGGGCTGCGGCCGGCGGCGGCGTGGTTGACCATGTGCACGTCGATGTCGCCGGATTCGCGCACGACGGTCGCGCCGATGCCGGGGCCGGTCAGCAGCGCGGCGACTCGGCCGCGCCTGCTGGCGCCGAGCACGAGCTGGGTGGCGTTGACCGAGCGGGCGAACTCGACGAGGGCCGTCGGGATGTCCTCGCCCACGACCTGGTGATAGGTGCCGTTGAGCTTCTCGACCAGCGCGCGCTGCTCGGCGAGCTCGGCGGGGCTCCCCGACCGCAGCCCGTCCTGGCTGGTGACGTGCACCGCGATCAGCTCGCCGCCGGCCGACCGGGCGGCGATGCGGGCGCCACGGCGCAGCAGTGTCTCGCCCTCCGGGCCGCCGGTGAGGGCGACGACCACGCGCTCCCGCGCCTCCCACCGACTGTCGATGCCCTGCGCCTGCCGGTACCCCTGCAGCGCCTGGTCGACCTCGTCGGCCAGCCAAATGAGCGCGAGTTCGCGCAATGCGGTGAGGTTGCCCAGGCGGAAGTAGTTCGACAGCGCCGCGTCGATGCGCTCGGCCGGGTACACCGCGCCGCCGGCGAGCCGGTCGCGCAGCGCCTGCGGGGCGAGGTCGACGACCTCGATCTGGTCGGCGCTGCGCAGGAAGCTGTCAGGGATGGTCTCGCGCTGCGGCACCCCGGTGATCTGCTCCACCACGTCGTTGAGCGACTCGATGTGCTGGATGTTGAGCGTCGAGACGACGTCGATGCCGGCATCCAGCAGCTCGGCGACGTCCTGCCACCGCTTGTCGTTGCGCGACCCGGGGGCGTTGGTGTGGGCGAGCTCGTCGACGAGGGCGACCTGCGGCATCCGCTGCAGCACGGCATCGAGGTCCATCTCCTCGAGGGCGACGCCGCGGTGCGAGACGCGGGCGCGGGGCACCGCCGGCATGCCCTCGGCCATCGCCGCGGTCGCGGCGCGCCCGTGGGTCTCGACGATGCCGATGACGACGTCGCGGCCCTCATCTCGCAGACGGCGACCCTCCTCGAGCATGGTGACGGTCTTGCCGACGCCCGGGGCGGCCCCCAGCAGCACTCGCAGCCGCCCGCGTCTGGTCATGGTCGTCCTTCTCGCTCGTCGTCATCGTTGGTCAAGGGCAACGTTAAGCTCCAGCACGTTCACCGTGGCGTCACCGAGGTACCCGAGTTGCGGCCCGTCGGTGTGCTCCTGCACCAGCTCGCGCACGTCGGCCTCCGGGATGCCGCGCTCTGCCGCAACGCGCTCGATCTGGATCTCGGTGTACGCGGGGCTGATGTGGGGGTCGAGCCCCGACGACGAGGCGGTGACGGCGTCGGCGGGCACCTCGTCGGTGGCCACGCCATTGAACGCCGCCACCTGGTCCCGGCGCTCCGCGATCGCCGCGATGAGGTCGTCGTTCTCGGGGCCGAGGTTCGACCCCGACGACGCCCCCGCGTCATAGCCGTCACCGGCGGCGGAGGGCCGGGACTGGAAGTAGTGCGGCAGCGGCACCCCATCGGCATCGGTGAAGCCCTGGCCGATGAGCGACGACCCGACTGGCGCGCCTTCGCTGTCGGTCAGCAGCGAGCCGTTCGCCTGGGCGGGCAGGGCCAGCTGGCCGACGACGGTGAGCACGGCGGTGTAGCCGAGGCCGAACAGCACCGTGAAGAGCGCCATGGCGCGCACGGCGACCCCGACGGTGCGGGCGGTGCTGCGGGTGGAGGTGTTCATGTGGGTTCTTCCTCTGCAATCAGAAGCCAGGGATGAGGCGCACGACGAGGTCGATGAGCCAGATGCCGATGAAGGGTGCGACGATGCCGCCGAGGCCGTAGATCGCGAGGTTGCGTCCGAGGGTCTGCGATGCACCGCCGGGGTGGTAGGAGACGCCGCGCAGGGCGAGCGGAATGAGCACCACGATGACGATCGCGTTGAAGATGATCGCCGAGAGCACGGCGGATGCCGGTGAGTGCAGGCCCATGATGTTCAGCGCCGCCAGCTGCGGGAACACCCCGAGGAACATCGCCGGGATGATCGCGAAGTACTTGGCGATGTCGTTGGCGATGGAGAACGTCGTCAGCGCGCCACGGGTGATGAGCAGCTGCTTGCCGATGCGCACGATGTCGATGAGCTTCGACGGGTCGGAGTCGAGGTCGACCATGTTGCCGGCCTCCTTCGCCGCCGACGTGCCGGAGTTCATCGCCACGCCCACGTCAGCCTGCGCGAGCGCAGGGGCGTCATTGGTGCCGTCGCCGGTCATCGCGACGAGGTTGCCGCCCTGCTGCTCGGCACGGATGTAGGCCAGCTTGTCCTCGGGGGTCGCCTCCGCGAGAAAGTCGTCGACCCCCGCCTCTGCCGCGATCGCCGCGGCGGTCAGCGGGTTGTCGCCGGTGATCATCACGGTGCGGATCCCCATCGAGCGGAGTTCTGCGAACTTCGCCGGCAGTCCCTCCTTGACCACGTCTTTCAGGTGCACGACGCCGAGCAGGCGCGAACCGGCATCCGGGGTGCTCGTGGCGACCACCAGCGGGGTGCCGCCGGTCTGCGAGATCCTCTCGACGGCGGCGGTCACCTCCGCCAGCACCGGCGCCGTCGGCGGCTGCCCCTGCTGCTCGAGCCAGGCGATGACCGCCGAGGCGGCGCCCTTGCGGATGCTCGTGCCGTCGGGGGTGTCCAGGCCCGACATGCGGGTCTGCGCCGTGAACGGCACGATGTCTCCCGGCGCCGCCCGTCCGACGTCGATGCCCTCCGCCCGGGCGAGCTCGACGATCGACGCGCCCTCGGGCGTCGGGTCGGCCAGCGACGACAGGGCGGCGGTGCGGATGAGATCGGGCGCCGGCACATCGCCGACCGGCACGAAGGCGCTGGCGCGGCGGTTGCCGTAGGTGATGGTGCCGGTCTTGTCGAGCAGCAGGGTGGTCACATCCCCCGCGGCCTCGACCGCGCGGCCCGACATGGCGAGCACGTTCCGCTGCACCAGCCGGTCCATGCCCGCGATGCCGATCGCGCTGAGGAGCGCCCCGATGGTCGTCGGGATGAGGCACACCAGCAGAGCCACCAGCACCGGCACGCTCACCGGGGCGGCGGCGTACGAGGCGATGGGGTTCAGCGTCAGCGCGACGACGACGAAGATGATCGACAGGCTCGCCAGCAGGATGTTCAGCGCGATCTCGTTCGGCGTCTTCTGCCGCGCGGCGCCCTCGACGAGCGCGATCATGCGGTCGACGAAGGTCTCTCCGGGCTTCGAGGTGATCTTCACCACGATGCGGTCCGACAGCACACGGGTGCCTCCGGTGACGGCCGAACGGTCCCCGCCGGACTCCCGCACGACGGGAGCCGACTCTCCCGTGATCGCGGACTCGTCGACCGAGGCGATGCCCCAGATGACGTCGCCGTCGCCGGGGATGAGCTCTGGCGGCGACACCACGACGATGTCGCCGAGGCGCAGGTCGGCCGATGCCACATCGGTCGTGCCGGCTCGCTCGGCCGCGGGATCGGTGAGCGGATCGTAGGCATCCACCCGCCGCGCCGTCGTGCTGGTGCGGGTCTTGCGCAGCGTCTCGGCCTGCGCCTTGCCTCGGCCTTCGGCGACGGACTCGGCGAGGTTGGCGAAGAGCACCGTGAGCCACAGCCAGATCGCGATCGCGCCGGTGAACGACCACGGCACGGGGGTGCCGCCCGAGGGCGCCGGTCCCCCGATGAACGGCTCCGCCACGGCCAGCACGGTGGTGAGCGCGGCGCCCACCCACACCAGGAACATGACGGGGTTGTGCCACTGCAGGCGCGGGTCGAGCTTGCGCACCGCACCGGGCACGGCGGCGCGCACCTGTGCCGGCGAGAACCCGCCCTGCGGAGCAGCCTTCGGCGCGGCCTCGGGACGCGCGGTGGTCAGTGTGGACATCAGATCAGCCCTTCCGCCAGGGGACCCAGCGCGAGTACGGGAAAGAAGGTCAACGCGGTGACCAGCACCGTGACGGTGCTGAGGAGCCCGACGAACAGCGGGCGGTGGGTGGGGAGCGTGCCCGCGGTCGTCGGCACGGAGTCCTGCGCCGCGAGCGAGCCGGCGAGGGCGAGCACGAAGACGATCGGCACGAAACGACCGAGCAGGATGACGACGCCCAGCGCCGTGTTCAGCCACGGGGTGTTCGCGGTGAGCCCGGCGAACGCCGAGCCGTTGTTGTTGGCTGCCGAGGTGAAGGCGTAGAGCACCTCGCTCATGCCGTGGATGCCGGGATTCCAGATCGACGTGGATGCCACCTCTTCGCGGATGCCGGGGAGGGCGAAGCTCAGCGCGGTGCCGGTGAGCACGAGGGTCGGCATGACGAGGATCGTCAGGGCGGCGAGCTTGATCTCGCGCGGCCCGATCTTCTTGCCGAGGTACTCGGGTGTGCGGCCGATCAGCAGACCGGCGATGAAGACGCCGATGATCGCGAGCACGAGGATCGCGTAGAGCCCCGACCCCACTCCGCCGGGCGAGACCTCGCCGAGCATCATGTTGAGCATCGGCATCATGCCGCCCAGCGCCGTGTACGAGTCGTGCATGGAGTTGACCGCGCCGGTGGAGGTGCCGGTGCTCGTGGTGGCGAAGAGCGTCGAGCCGATGATGCCGAAGCGCTGCTCCTTGCCCTCCATCGCGGCCCCCGCCAGCTGCGGCGCGGTGCCGTTGCCGGCGGTCTCGAACGCGGTCAGCAGCGCGAACGACGCCAGGTACAGCGTCGCCATGACGCCGAGGATCGCGTAGCCCTGGCGGTTGTCGCCGACCATGCGGCCGAACGTGCGCGGCAGCGCGAACGGGATGACGAGCATGAGGAGCACCTCGAAGACGTTGGTCCACGCGTTCGGGTTCTCGAACGGATGCGACGAGTTGGCGTTGAAGAATCCGCCGCCGTTGGTGCCGAGCAGCTTGATGGCCTCCTGCGAGGCCACCGGGCCGCCGGGGATCGACTGCGTCGCGCCGGTGAGCGTGGTGACGTCGGTGAAACCGTTGATGTTCTGCACCACCCCGCCGATCAGCAGCACGACCGCGGCGAGCGCGGCGGTCGGCAGCAGGATGCGCAGGGTGCCGCGGGTGAGGTCCACCCAGAAGTTGCCGAGCGTGCCCGACCGGCGTGCCGCGAAGCCGCGCACCAGGGCGATGGCGACGGCCATGCCGACGCCGGCGGACACGAAGTTCTGCACCACCAGGCCGAGGGCCTGCACGGTGTAGCCGAGGGTGAGCTCGGGCGAGTACGACTGCCAGTTGGTGTTGCCGACGAACGACGCCGCGGTGTTGAACGACAGGTGCTCGCTGGGGGCGTCAAGGCCCAGCGAGTACGGGAGCCACTGCTGCAGCCGCTGCAGCCCGTAGACGAGGAGCAGCCCGACGGCCGAGAAGGCCAGCACCGCTCGCAGGTACGCCGGCCACGTCTGCGCGGCTTTCGCGTCGATGCCGATCACCCGGTAGACGCCGGCTTCGACCCTGGTGTCCTTCGGTGAGGTGTACACCCAGGCCATGTAGTCGCCGAAGGGCCGGTACAGCACACCGAGGATGACCGCGACGGTGGCGAGCGACAGCAGCGCCGACACCCACGCCATCAGAACCGCTCCGGTTTCACGAGGGCGAACACGAGGTACACGATCGCCGCGACACCGAGGATGCCGGCGAGCAGCTGGAACACGATCACAGCTTCTCCACCGCCTTCCCCAGCAGTCCGACGACGACGAACACGGCGACCGTGCCCAGCACGTAGACGAGGTCAAGCACAGCGGGCTCCATCTCAGAGACGGCGACAGCGCGGGCGCTGATCGCACGCCCTCACTCGCGGGCGCATTCCGATCCAACGCCCGCGGCGACCGTGCGATGACCGTCCTCACACAACCCATGCGGGGCAGCCGCGGATCCTTACGGTTCCCTCACACCCGGCATCCGTCAGCGCATCGCCCCGGGGCCCGGCGCAGGGTGCGTGCCGGCAGCGGAATCCCCGCCCCGTGCCACGGATGGGGTGCCGATCGCAACCCCGTGCGCAGACGGCATCCGCCGACGCAGGATGGGACCATGAGCGACCGAGATGACATCAAGCAGCCCCTTGACCATCTTCCGCCGACCGATGAGCGGGACACGGCGATCGAGATCGACGAACCGCAGTACCCCGACACCGGGTCCGCCCCGACGGACGACGTGTCACCGGCGACCGCAGCCGAGCCGGGCAAGCCCGATCGGCACGGCGTCGACAAGCTGCCTCCGACCGGACGCTGACCGCTCGTTCAGCACGGCGCCGCGAGGGCCGATCTACCGGCTCTCGCGGCGCTGCTGTATCTGCGGGCGCGGATGCCGCGACGGCCGGGGCCACCGGCATCCGCCGCTCTTTCAGCGCACCCCCTGCCGCACGCCTGCGCACTGGCTACGATCTGCGCATGGGGAACGCGGAAGCGGGATGGTACGACGACGGGGCGGGCTACCAGCGCTGGTGGGACGGCGAGGCGTGGACCGAGTACTTCGCCGATATGAGCGGAACCACCGTCGAGCTGCACGCCCCCACGCCGCTCTCCCGCACGCAGTCGATGGGCTGGTACGACGACGGGCGCGGCCGTCTGCGCTGGTGGGACGGCGAGGCATGGACGCCGCTGACCCAGTTTCTGGCGGAACCGCATACGTTCGCCGGGCTCACCGTGTCGGGTGAGTGGATCTTCTGCGGTGATCTCAGCCAGCCCGTCGCCGGCGCCATCGCGTCGTTCGAGACGGCCGGCGAGATCAGCGAACGCTCCACCCTGACGCGCGCGGCGGCGGGCGGACTGCTGTTCGGGCCCGCCGGCATGATCACCGGCGCCATGCTCAGGAAGAAGGTCGACCGGAGGGAGTTCTACATCTCGATCGACGGCCCGGAGCAGGTCTGGGTCGCGCCCGTCGACCCCGCGTTCGGGCTTCAGGCGCGGCAGTTCGTCGGCTGGGTGAACAGCGTCTCCCGTCACCACCTCCGCCGCGAGGGCGGCGGCACCCGCTAGCGCGGGCAGCTCGGGGCGCGGTCGTCAGACTCCCGACGTCGCGAGCTCGGCCCCGGCGTGCGCGAGCTCGGCCAGGGCCGCATCGCTGCTGGCGGGAGCGACACCCGCGATCAGGTCGGTCAGCACCCGCACGCGCACGCCGTGCTCGATGGCATCCAGAGCCGAGGCCCGCACGCAGTAGTCGGTCGCGATGCCGGCCACGTCCGCCTCGACGATGCCGTGCGCGGTGAGCAGCTCGGCCACCGTGCCGCCGTCGTCGGTGGTCCCCTCGAACAGTGAGTAGGCCGGGGCGCCCTGGCCCTTCTTCACGTGGTGGGTCACCGCCTCGGTGACGAGCGCCGGGTCGTACTCGGCGCCCGGCGTTCCCGCGACGCAGTGCACCGGCCAGGTGTCGACGAAGTCGGGCTCGCCGGCGGCGAAGTGGCCGCCGTTGTCACCGTCGGGTGCGTGCCAGTCGCGGGAGGCCACGATCAGGGCGTACTCGCCGGCGTGATCGGCCAGGTGACGACTGATCGCGGCCGCGACGGCGTCTCCCCCGGTCACCCCGAGGGCCCCGCCCTCGGTGAAGTCGTTCTGCACGTCGACGATGAACAGCGCCTTGCCCATGTGGCGAGCCTACGCCACCCGGGTGTGCACAGCGTCGCCAACCCGGTCACCGACGGGGGTGTGTGCCCGCGCCGGCGCCGCCTCGGAACGTTTCGACGACGTTGTGCACGGCGGCGGGACGCGCGAGGGGCCGCGGCGCGCGCCGGCGAGACGCACGAGGGCCGCGGCATCAGCCGCGGCCCTCGTGCACAACGTCGCTCTTCCGGCTCAGCGCCGGCGCAGCGACCGCCGTGTCACCGGTCGCCGCGTCGATTCGGCGACGTTCTGCGCGCCGGTGCCGGTAGCCGCAACGGCTGCGACCGTGTCGCCGTCCCCACGGCGCTGGCCGTCACCGACCTGATCCGCACGGACCGCCACCACGGGGCCGCCCTCGGCCGACGTCCGCGCGAGGTAGCGCGAGCCGCCCGGGTAGTTGCGCCACAGCTTCGACGGCCACCAGATGGCGCGGCCGATATCGAACGCCAGCGCGGGCACCAGCAGCGAGCGCACCACGAAGGTGTCCAGCAGCACACCGAACGCCACGATGAACGCCAGCTGCGCCAGGAACAGAATCGGGATCACACCCAGCGCGGCGAACGTGGCCGCCAGCACGAGGCCGGCCGACGTGATCACCCCACCGGTGGCCACGAGTCCCCGCAGGATGCCGAGGCGCGTGCCGTGCTTGAGAGACTCCTCCCGCACACGGGTCATCAAGAAGATGTTGTAGTCGATGCCCAGGGCCACCAGGAACACGAACCCGTACAGCGGCACCGAGGGGTCGGCACCCGGGAAGTCGAAGATCCCGTTGAACACCCACGCGCTGACGCCCAGCGCCGACCCGAACGAGATGATCGTGGTGATGATCAGCAGCACCGGTGCCAGCACCGACCGCAGCAGCACGATGAGGATCAGCAGGATCACCACGAGGATGATCGGGATGATCAGCGTGCGGTCGCGGATCGAGGTGTCGTTGGTGTCGATGTCGGTGGCCGTCTCGCCGCCGACCAGCACGGACGAACCGATCTCGTCGTTCATCGCCTGGCGGAGATCGCGCACCACATCCTCGGCGGCGAGCGAGTCGGCCGCGTCGGTCAGCGTTGCGAAGAGCAGCACGTCGCCATCGACGACGGTGGGCTCGGGCGCCGGGGTTCCGGGAGGGCCGAAGGTCGTGAACACGGCCTCCCCGCCTTCCAGCTCGACGCCGGCCTGACCGTTGGGCGAATCCTCGGTCGCGACGGCGAGCGAGTCGATGCCGTCGGCGTCGGTGAGCACCTCGACCGCCGCGGTCAGGTCGCCCTCGGGGGCCACGACGTACACGGGGCTGCCGGAGCCGGCCGGGAAGTGCTCGGCGAGCTCCACCTGGCCGTCACGCGCCTGCGAGGTGCCGAGCACCAGTTCGCTGGAGGGCACGCCGTCGGCCTTGAGCTGGGTCACGCCGACGCAGGCGGCCAGCAGCACGACGGTCGACACGATCCACACGGCGCGCGGGTGCCGCCCGACCAGGCGTGCCTGACGCGGCCAGATGCCCTTGAGCGGACGGGAGAAGTCTTCGGGGATGCCGAGGGCATCGGGCTTCGGGGCGAAGGGCCAGAAGGCGGCCCGCCCGGCAAGGCCCAGCAGGGCGGGGAGGAACGTCAGTGCCGACAGCATGGCGAACGCGATGCCGATGGAGGCGATCGGGCCGAGCGCGCGGTTGGTGGCCAGATCGCTCAGCAGCAGGCAGAGCAGACCCGCGATGACCGTGCCGCCGGAGGCGAGGATGGGCTCGAACGCTCCCCGCCATGCCGAGATGGTGGCATCCCACCGCTTCTTGCCCATCGCGATGGCCTCACGGAAGCGCGCGACGTACAGCAGTGCATAGTCGGTTGCGGCGCCGATGACGAGGATGAACAGGATGCCCTGCACTTGGCCGTTCAGCACGACGATGTCGGCCTTGGCGAGCCACCAGACCGTCAGTACGGCCACGCAGAGCGCCAGCACCGAGGTCATGAGCACGAGGATCGGCAAGAGCGGCGAGCGGTAGACCACGACGAGGATGATGAAGACGGCGATGAGCGCGACGCCGAGCAGCAGCCCGTCGATGCCCAGGAACCCCTCGACGAGGTCGGCGGAAAATCCGGCGGGCCCGGTGACGAAGGTCTCGACCCCCGGCGGTGCGCCGTCGGCGAGATAGTCGCGCAGTTCGGTGACGACCTCGGCGATGTCGGCCGAGGCGTCCAGCGGCACGAAGACCTGCACGGCTTCGCCGTCTTCCGACGGCACCGCAGGCGACACATCGCCCACGACGCCCTCGAGATCGACGATGCCGGCGGCGAGGTCGTTCACCTCGGTGAGCTGCTCCTCACTGAGCTCGCCGTCGTCGGTCGACATGACCACCAGTGCCGGGACGCTGTCATCGCCGAGGAACCCGGGCAGCAATTCGTTGACCTGGGTGGCCTCGGCGCTCGACGGGAGGAACGCCGACCGATCGTTGACGGCGACCTCGTCGACCTTGCCGAAGTAGGGACCGCCGATGGCGCCGGCACCCAACCACACCAGCACCAGCACGACGGGGATGAAGACGCGGAGCCAGCGCGGCACTTTTCGCTCATTTGCCATATTGCTAGCTTATCTAGCAATCTCCGGAAACGCCAGTCGGCGACAGGCGAGGAGGCGGAGTCGGCCCGCCGGAGTACCGCTCAGGCGGCGAAGAGGACGATCCAGGATGCCGCGAACGCGACGATCCCCACGGCGGCGAGCCCTGCGGCCAGCCAGGCCGCGGCCCGCACGGCAGGCGATCGGCGCGTGAGCCGGAACCGGTCGCGGGCGCCCAGTCGGTACCAGATGTCGGCCGTCGAGACTCCCGCCAGCTTCTGCGCCTCGGCGTGGCCGGCGTCGGCCGCGCCCACGCCGCCGGCATCGTCGAACCAGCGCACGACGGTGCGGCCGTCCTCGTGGTCGACGACCGCCTGGGCGGGCAGCCATGATCCGTCGGCGGCCCAGAGGCCCAGAGCGATCAGGCCCACCAGCGCGCCCGCGCCGAGACCGACCCAGGTGAAGATCTCGAGGATGGCGTCGAGCGCGACGTTCATGGGTCTCCCAGCGCTCGAGCGGCTAATACGGCGGGGCTGCGATGAGCACCACCACGGCATGGATCGCCCTCGGGATTCAGACCCCGGCGGGCGGCACGTGGCGTCCCGAGTCTACCGGAGCCATGGGACGCGACCTTCGCGGACGCCGCGCCTTCCGAAACGACGAAACCCCGACCCGTGGCATCACGGTTCGGGGTTCTGTCGCAGTGGAGCCACCTAAGGGAATCGAACCCTTGACCTATTCATTACGAGTGAATCGCTCTGCCGTCTGAGCTAAGGTGGCGTACTCCGCTCGCGCGGTGCACGATCATCGATCTTACATGGCGGAAAGAGCCGCCGCGAACCGGCGCCCGCTCAGCCGCAGGTCAGTCCGTCGTCGGGCACGACCCCGTCGATGAGGTACTGCTCCACCGCGTCGTCGACGCAGGCGTCTCCCTTGTTGTAGCCGGTGTGCCCCTCGCCCACGCGCGTGACGAGCACCCCCGACGCGAGCTGATCGGCCAGCGACACCGACCATTCGTACGGCGTGGCGGGGTCATTGGTGGTGCCCACCACGACGATCGGGGCGGCGCCCTCGGCCGTGATCGGCTCCCGCACGCCGGTGGGCTCGTACGGCCACACGGCGCACGAATCGGGACCGCTCCAGTACGGGGCGACGGTCGGCGCCTGCTCGGCGAGCAGCGCCTCGGATGCCACGTCCTCGGCGGGGTCGGCCACCGGGTAATCCATGCAGTTGTACGCGCGGAACGCCTCCGTGGAGTTGTCGAGGTAGACCCCGCCCTCGCGGCCGTTGTAGAAGTCGGCCAGCTGCAGCGCGAGCTCGGGGTCGCCCTGCAGCGCGTCGGCGAGCGCCGCGGTGAGGTAGGGCCAGCTGTCCTCGGAGTAGAGCGCGGCGATGATGCCGGTCATCAGGGTGTCGGCGCCCACCTGGCGACCGTCGGAGGCCTGCAGTGGGCGCGCGTCGACGCTGGCCAGCAGCGTGCCGAGGTCGGCCATGGCGTCGTCGACGGTGCCGCGGAACGGGCAGTCGCTGCCGGCGAGGCACTCGGCCATGAACGCGCGGAGAGCCGACTCGAAACCGACGCCCTGCGTCGTGCCCACCTCGAGCCCCGACACCGCCGGGTCGATCGCGCCGTCGAGCACCAGTCGACCGACGCGCTCGGGGAAGAGCTTGGCGTACGTGGCGCCGAGGAACGTGCCGTACGAGTAGCCGAGGTAGTTGAGCTTCTCGTCTCCCAGCACCGCGCGCAGCAGGTCGAGATCACGGGCGGCCTGATCGGTGGTGATGTAAGGCAGGATGCCGTCGCTGTTGGCCTCGCACGCCTCGGCGAACGCCGCGTTGCGCTCGTCGAGCTCGGCCTCCCACTCGGCGCTGCCGCGCGGATTCTGCGGCAGGTCGTAGAGGTAGGCGTCCATCTCCTCGGCGTCCAGGCACCGCACCGGCGTGGACTCCCCCACCCCGCGCGGGTCGAACCCGATGACGTCGTAGGCGTCGCGCAGCGCGGCGCCGGTCGCGTAGGCCGCGGAGTCGCGGATGAGTTCCACACCACTGGAGCCGGGGCCGCCCGGGTTGGTCAGCAGCGAGCCGATCGGCTCGCCCGAGTCGGCGTGCCGGCGGATGACGGCCAGCTCGATCTCACCGGCGTCGGGGTCGTCCCAGTCCAGCGGCGCGACGACGGTCGCACAGTCGTAGAGCCCGCTGTCGGCACCGTCGCACTCCTGCCAGTCGACGGTCTGCTCGTAGAACGGCAGGAGATCGGCGGGCACGCCATCGGTGACGGGCGCCTTGCTCGGGCCGGGCGTGGGCCGGGTGTCATCGGGGATCATCGCGGCGACGCAGCCGGTGAGGGCGAGCGTCATCGCGGCGAGGCCGGAGACGACGAGGAGGAGACGGCGGCGAATGCTCACGGGGTCCTTCCGCTGGCGACGGTCACGAGCATGCTCTCCAGCGCCAGTGCCGGGGCGGCGTTGAGCTCGAGATTGCTGCGGGTGACGGAGATCTGATCGAGCACGGTCAGGGTGCGCTGCATCGTCCACGCCGACGCCAAGGCGCGCAGGTCGTCGGCGAGCTCGAGGTTGATGAGGTCGGTCTCGCGCCCGAACTGCAGCATGAGGGTGTCGCGGTACAGCGACTGCAGGTCGGTGAGCACCCGGTCGATGCCATCGCGCAGACTGCGGGTGGCACGGCGCTTCTGCTCGTCTTCGAGCGCGTTGACCTGACCGCGGACGGACGGCGGCACGGCGGCGCCCTCCGCGACACCGAGCGTGCGCAGCAGCGCAGCGCGTTCGCCGGCATCGCGTTCGGCGGTGAGCGCCTTGGCGTCTTCTGTCGCGGCCTGCACGATGCGCCCGGCGACTTCGACGGCGTCACCCACGCCGCGCACGCCCAGCACCGCACGCAGCGTCTGCTCGCGGCGGGCGCGGGAGGCGGCATCCGTCGCCAACCGCTGCGCCATGCCGATGTGCCGCTGCGCGAGGCGGGCCGACTGCTCGGCGACGGCCGGGTCGACGCCGGTGCGCTGCACGATCAGGCGGGCGACGTCGGCGACCTCGGGGTCGCGCAGGCGCAGGGTGCGCACCCGCGAGCGGATCGTCGGCAGCAGGTCGGCGTCGCTCGGTGCGCACAGCACCCACACGGTGCGCTCGGGCGGCTCTTCAAGGGCCTTCAGCAGCACGTTCGAGGTGCGCTCGGTCATGCGGTCGGCGTCTTCGACGACGATCACGCGATAGCGCCCCAGCGACGGCGAGAAGTAGGAGCGCTCGACGAGGGCGCGCGCCTCCTTGATCGAGATGATGACGCCCTCGGTGCGCAGCGTGGTCAGGTCGGGGTGGGTGCCGGCGAGCACCTGCCGCATCACGTGCTCCTCGCCCTCGCCCGCGATGAGCTGGGCGGCGAACGCGCGTGCGAGCACCGACCGACCCGAACCGGGCGGCCCGGTGAGCAGCCACGCGTGGGTCATGGATGCCGGGTCGGTCGCCGCGGCCCGCAGCTGCGCGACCGCGTCGTCCTGCCCCCAGACCTCGCCCCACGGCAGCTCATGCACGATCGGGGCGGTATCCATGGACTCCAGCCTATCCGGGGGCGCTGACACTGACAGCGGCGGAGGGGCGCCCGCCCGGCGCGGGCACCGGGCGCGTGCCGCTAGCCGGCGGCGTCGGCCGAGAGCGCAGCAGCGACGCGCCGCTGCACCCGGGCGGCGATCTCGTCGACCGGCAGACCCGCGTCGACGACGAGGAACCGGCCGGGCTCCGCCGACGCCAGCGCGAGGAACGCATCGCGCACGCGCTGGTGGAAGTCGGACCGCTCGGCCTCGAGCCGGTCGAACGGCTTGTCGTCGGCATCCAGCCGCCGGCGGGCGTCCGCCGGGTCGAGGTCGAGCAGCACGGTGACATCGGGAAGGGCACCTTCGGTTGCCCACAGCGACAGCTGCCGCACCTCGTCGGCGTCGAGCACCCGGCCGGCACCCTGGTAGGCGACCGACGAGTCGAGGTAGCGGTCCTGGATCACGACCTCGCCGCGGGCGAGGGCGGGGCGCACGATCGTCGCCACGTGGTGCGCGCGGTCGGCGGCGTACAGCAGCGCCTCGGCACGCGGAGCGATGTCGCCACGGTGATGCAGCACGATGTCGCGGATCAGCACCCCGACGTCGCTCCCGCCGGGCTCGCGGGTGCGCAGCACGGTGCGCCCCTGCTGCTGCAGCCACTGCTCGAGCAGCGCGGCCTGCGTCGTCTTGCCCGCTCCGTCGCCGCCTTCGAAGGTGACCCAGAGGCCGGTGCGGGACTCGGGCGTGGTCACTTCTTCTTGGCCGCGGGCTTGCGGGTCGTGGTCGTCTTGCGGGCCGCGGCGCGCTTCTTGGGCGCAGGCCCCTTGGCACGCTTGTCGGCCAGCAGCTGCACGGCGCGCTCGAACGTGACCTCTTCGACGTTCTCGCCGCGCGGGATCGTCGCGTTTGTCTCGCCGTCGGTCACGTAGGGCCCGAAGCGGCCGTCCTTCAGCTTGATCGGCTTGCCGCTGACGGGGTCGGCCTCGAACTCCTTGAGCGCGCTGGATGCGCCGCGCGCACCGTACTTCGGCTGCGCATAGACGGCGAGCGCCTCGTCGAGGGTGATGTCGAACAACTGGTCCTCGCTCTGCAGCGTGCGAGAGTCCGTGCCCTTTTTCAGGTAGGGACCGTACCGGCCGTTCTGGGCGGTGATCTCGACGCCGCTCTCGGGGTCGACACCCACGACGCGCGGCAGCGACAGCAGCTTCAGCGCCGTGTCGAGATCGATGGTCTCCACCGACATGCTCTTGAACAGCGACGCGGTCCGGGGCTTGGGTGCTGCCTCCGCCTTCTTGCGCGTCGTCTTCTTCTTCGGCTCCTCCGCCACCTCACCGGTCTCGGTGTCGACGGCATCCGGGTCGACCGGCTCGACTTCCTGCACGTACGGGCCGAAGCGGCCGTCCTTGACGACGATCAGCTTGCCGTTGTCGGGGTTCTCCCCGAGCACCCGGTCGCCGGCGACGGGAGCGTCGATCAGCTCCTGGGCCTTCTGCGGAGTGAGCTCGTCGGGCGCCAGGTCGTCGGGCACGTTGACGATGCGGGGCTTGGCCTCGGGGTCACCGCTGGCGTCGGGGACCTCGAGGTAGGGGCCGTACTTGCCGAAGCGCAGCGTCGCCACGTCGCCGATGCGGGTGGAGTTGAGCTCGCGCGCGTCGATGTCGCCGAGGTTGTCGACGATGTGGCGCAGGCCCACGTGGTCCTTCGAGCCGTAGTAGAAGTCCTTCAGCCACGCCACACGCTGCTGCTCGCCGCGGGCGATGGCATCGAGGTCGTCTTCGAGAGCGGCGGTGAAGTCGTAGTCGACCAGATCGGCGAAGTGCTCTTCGAGCAGGCGCACGACGCTGAAGGACAGCCAGCTGGGCACGAGCGCCTGGCCGCGCTTGGTGACATAGCCGCGGTCGAGGATGACGTCGATGATGCTGGCGAAGGTCGACGGGCGCCCGATGCCCCTCTCCTCGAGCGCCTTGACCAGGCTCGCCTCGGTGTAGCGGGGCTTGGGGCTCGTGGCGTGGCCCTTGGGCTCGACGTCGCGCAGGCTGAGCGTGTCGCCGACGGTGAGCGCGGGCAGCGACTGGTCGGCATCCTTGTCGGCGTCACCGCGCTTCTCGTCACGGCCCTCTTCGTAGGCCTCGAGGAAGCCCTTGAAGGTGTAGACCGTGCCCGACGCGGTGAACTCGGCGCTGCGTCCGGCCGCGGTGGCGGTGAGGATGACCGTCGTGGTCTCGTACTTGGCGTCGGACATCTGGCTGGCGACGGTGCGCTTCCAGATGAGGTCGTACAGGCGAGCCTCATCGCGGTCGAGGTCGGATGCCACCGACGACGGGGTGCGGAACTGCTCGCCCGACGGGCGGATGGCCTCGTGCGCCTCCTGGGCGTTGCGGCTCTTGCTGCGGTAGACGCGGGGCTTGTCGGGCACGGCGGCCGCGCCGTACAACGACACCGCCTGCGCGCGGGCGGCTTCGACGGCCTGAGTGCTCAGGGCCGTCGAGTCGGTGCGCATATAGGTGATGTAGCCCTTCTCGTAGAGACGCTGGGCGACGCTCATGGCGTGCTTGGCGCTCATCGAGAGCTTGCGGCCCGCTTCCTGCTGCATCGTCGACGTCGTGAACGGGGCCTTGGGGCTGCGGGTGCCGGGCTTGGCCTCGACGGACGTGACGGATGCCGTGGCCTTCGCCGCGATGGCTTCGGCCAGTTCCCGCGCCTGCTGCTCGTCGAAGACGATGACGGCCTTCTTCAGCTCGCCCTTGTCGTCGAAGTCGGTGCCGCGGGCCAGCGGCAGGCCGTCGACGCGTGCCAGGCGCGTGCCGAAGCTCTCACCGTCTTTGGCGGCCGTGGCATCCACGTCCCAGTACGACGCCGAGACGAACGCCATGCGCTCGCGCTCGCGCTCGACGACCATGCGGGTGGCGGCGGACTGCACGCGGCCGGCGCTGAGCGCCTGGCCCTCGCGGCCGCTGCCGATCTTGCGCCACAGCACCGGCGAGACGTCCCAGCCGTAGAGGCGGTCGAGCACGCGGCGGGTCTCCTGTGCGTCGACGAGGGCGTGGTCGAGTTCGCGGGTGTTCTGTGCGGCGGCCTGGATCGCGTCCTTGGTGATCTCGTGGAACACCATGCGCTTGACGGGCACCTTGGGCTTGAGCACCTCGAGCAGGTGCCACGCGATGGCCTCGCCTTCGCGGTCTTCATCGGTGGCGAGCAGGACCTCGTCGGCACCCTTCAGCGCGCGCTTCAGTTCGGCGACCGTCTTCGTCTTGCGGTCGTTGACGACGTAGAGCGGGTCGAAGTCGTTCTCGACGTCGATCGAGTACTTGCCGTAGGCCTTCTTCTTCTCGGCCGGGATGTCCTTCTTGTCCGCGAGGTCGCGGATGTGTCCCACCGAGCTCAGCACCTCGTAGCCATCGCCCAGGTATCCCTGGATCGACTTCATCTTCGTCGGGGACTCGACGATGACGAGCTTCTTGCCCTGTGCCACGGTGGCCGCCTTTCTATCCGTGCACACCATACACACCGGCGAGCAGAGCAGAACCTGAGTACGCTCAGCGGTGAGGACTCTCTCCTCTCCGCGCTCCCCGGTCAGCCCTGACCCGCCATCGGGTGGAGGCGCGCGGTGCACACCCCCACCCGATCCGGTCGCATCACTCCTCGCCGGATGCCTGGCGACGGTTCGCCCGCACAGCTACGATCAGCAGCACTCCCAGGCCGATCACACCGGCCGCTGCCGCCAGCAGCGGCATCGGAGCGTCGGCACCCGACATGGCGAGGCCGCCGGCGATGCTCTGCAGCCGCATCACGGTGTTGGTCAGCGTGGCATCCGTCTCGGCACCCGGCGCGATCGTCACCGTGACGGGGTCGTCGGCGGCGATGCGCACCGCGTCGTTGACGCCCGTCTCCCGCTCGGCGACGGTGCACTCCGTGCCGGCAGGCAGTCCGCTGAACGTCTTCGTGTACTCCCCGGCGGCCGAGCCGGCGGGGATGTCGAAGGTCTCCGCCCACCCGTTGTCGCACATCACCGACAGGGAGATGGCGGACTGCAGGCCGGCTCCCGTGCCGTCGATGACCTTGACCACGCGGAGCGAGCCCGGCCGGAAGGTCACCGTGTTGGTGAGCTCGACGTCAGCGATCACTCCCGGCTCGATCGTCACGGTGACCGGGTCGCCGGGCACGACCTCCACCTCGGTGGTGGAGCCCGATGCCAGCTCGGTGATGACGCACTCCGACCCGGCCGGGATCTGCTCGTACCTCTGCGTGTAGTCACCGACCGCCGCGCCGGCGGGGATGGTGAAGATCTCATCCAGCCCGCTGTCGCACATGACGCCGACCTGGATCTCCGACTGCGACCCGGCCGCGTCACCGGCCACGGTCTTGGTCAGCGTGAGAGCCCCGGGACGGAACTCGACCGTGTTGGTCACGCGCGCCTCGACGGCGGCACCGGGCGCGATGCCCACGGTCACCGGGGCGTCCGTGGTCACCTCCACGACGGTGTTCGACCCCGTCGCCAGCTCGGTCACGGTGCACTCGTCCCCGGCGGGAAGGTCCGTGTACGACCGCACGTACTCACCCGCCGCCGATCCCGCGGGGATCGCAAAGGTGTCCTGCAGGCCGCTGGTGCACATGATGCTCACCGACACCTCGTCCTGCGAGCCGGCTGCGCCGCCCGCGATGACCTTCACGAGGTCGAGCGAGCCCGGGTTGAGGTCGACCGTGTTGGTGACCGTCAGCGCCAGGCCCTCGGGCAGCATCGCGCCCGTCTGCGGAGCGTCGGAGGTGACGCCCACCTCGGTGGTCGCCCCGGTGATGGGCTCGGTCACCGTGCAGGTGTTGCCGACCGGGATGCCGGTGAAGGTGTAGGTCTGCCTGGTGCTGGTGCCCGCGGGGATCTGCTGGGTGAAGACGTACCCCTCGCCGCAGTCGATCACCAGCTCGGCCGCGCCCTGCTGACCCACCGCGGTGCCGGCGTACTGTTTGTTGACCGTGAGGTCGCCTGCAGCGAAGTACTCCGCGGTCGCGGTCGCGATGGCCTCGAGCTCGGTCGTCTTGCCGAGGATCAGAGGCTGGGCGTCGTCGCGATTGGGGCTGTTGCCGTCGTAGAGATAGGCGACCCCCGACTGCACGTCGACGGCGGCCCGGGCGGTCAGCACGGTTTCGGCGGCGGTGACACCGGGTCCGGTGATCCACACGGAGGTGCCAGAGGGAACCTCGTTCGAGCTCCCCAACGACAGGGTGGCGTCGGGGTCGGCGTACATCGTGTAGCCGGTCGGCACGCTGACGGTGACCATCGCGGCACCCTCGGCGTCGACCGCCTCGACGCCCTCGGCGGTGACCACGTAGGGACCCGCCGAGGCCCCTTCAGCCGCCGATGCGGACGCCGGAGTGATCTCCACGTCGGGCGCCGGCGGCTCGACCACCGGGCCGTTGGCCTGAGCGGCCTCGACGATCGCCGCGGTGGCCGCGCGCACCTTGGACGGGCTGGTGCCCATCACGAAGCCGTCGGTGAAGTACCAGATCGCCGACTGCACGGCCGCAGCCTGCTGGTCGCGGGTCAGTCCGGCCGGCGCATCGACCGACGGGTAATAGTTGTTGAGCACGTAGGTGACGTAGCCGAGATTCGGGACGTTGGATTCCGTCCAGGCCCCCGACGCGTAGCCGGTGCCCACCGCGGTCATGATGCGCAGGTTGATGCAGAACGTCTCGCCGATGAGCGACTCGTCGTCGATGGACGCGACCTTGCGGACACCGGCGAACGCCGACTCGTCGACATACCCTGCCGGCCGACCAGCGGGATACGCGGCCAGCGGGTCGGGCACGATGTCCGTCGGAGGCAGGTACCCCTTGAGGTCCAGACCCGCCCCGTGGCCGATGTAGGTGACCTCGGTGTTCGGGCCGGCCAGCGCCTCGCCCACCGGGGCCGCGTCATCCACCTTCGCGTGCGCGGGGTCGGCGATCACGGGCGCAACGACCAGTGCGGCCGCGACGAGCGTGCCGAGGGACGCGCGAAGGGCATGCTTGCGGCGGCGGAAGCCGCGAAGGAAAGAGAAGTTCGGGTTCATCACTGCCTTCCAACGTGCGTGGCAGTGCGGCGGACATCCCACGCCGCACCGCCCGAGGCCGACCGGACGCAGCGGACGGTCGGCGCCTTCACTCAACGGTGCGAAAGGATAAGCACCGCTGCTTTTCACTCCCTTGGAGAAAGCCGAGAGCACCCGTCGACCCCTCTGTCACGTCGATCCGCCGGGTCCACCGCTTCCGCTCGCGCCTGCTCCGCGGGGTCGCGGCGCGTCAGGGCGCGACGGGAGGCGGAGCCGACGGCGGACCTGCACGAGCGGCCACCGCAACGGGCATGACCCCGTACGTCGCCCCCAGGGTGACGGTGGCCACCAGGCCGTCGAGCTCGCACGCGAGCACCTGTGCCCCCACGGTCGCGGCGACCTGCGCGGCGCGCTCGCACGGCACGCCTGCGACGGCACCGGATGCCGCGTCGGCGGCCGCGAGCGCGGCGGCGTCGGCGGCGCCCGACAGTCGCTGACTCCACACCGCGGCCGATCCGACGGCCAGCAGCGAGGCGCCCAGCAGCATGCTGGATGCGAGCACGCCGACGACGGCGACCGTCCCGGGCATCAGCGGGCCTCGCCCACGGCGCACGCGGTCGCACGCAGCTCACCGAGCGGCAGGGGCAGGCCCGCCGGCGCGGTGGCGGTAACGCATACGAGGTCGCCATCGGAGCCGATGGCCACGGCGGCACCGGTGACCGCGCGGGACACGGCATCCTGCACGCGTGCGTCACCCTCACCCCGCGCCGCCAGCCGTGCGCCCTGCGCCGCGCCCTGCTCGAGGCGCACCTGACGCGACGCGGCCGTGAGCGCCCCGAGCAGAAGAGCGCAGACGACGACCACCGCAGGCAGGGCGACCGCGAGCTCGGCGGAGGCCGAGCCTCGGTCGTCCCACCGGCGGCGGTTCATCAGGCCACCGTGAGTGCGCGGCGCACGAGATCGGTGAGGATGCCGCGCACCTCGTCGGAGCGCATGATCACCACCAGCAGGCCCGCGAAGGCGACAGCGGCCATCGTGGCGACGGCGTACTCCGCTGTCGCGGCGCCGGTCTCGTCGGCGAGCAGCCGCGCCGCGCGGCCGCGTGTGAGGACGGGGATCGGGGCGGGTGTTCTTCGGGTCATGATGCTCCTTGTCATGTGGTGTCGGTCGGGCACGGGTCAGAGCGAGAGCGGCGTGGCGGCCAGCACGCCGAGGATCATCGGGGCGACCCCGAGCAGCAGGAAGGCCGGCAGGGTGCAGATGCCGAGCGGCAGCAGCAGCCGGGCCGACAGTCGCGCGGCCCGCAGTCGTCCGTCGACGCGGGACCGGTGGCGGGCATGCGCGGCGGCCGCGCGCAGCAGTTCCACGGCCGGAGCGCCCGCGGTGCGCGACAGGGCCAGCACGGCGTGGGTCCCCGGCTCTGCGGCGATCCCGGTGGCGGTGACCAGCTCCCGGGCGCGCGGGATCGATGCCCCGCCGGCGAGTGCCACGGCGAACAGCTCCGCATCGAGGCCGGGGACACCGGGCGGCGCCTGTGCACGGGAGACCAGCCGTGCGGTCCACCGATGCGCCGCGAGCATGAGCAGCAAGCCCGCCACGACGGCGGCCGCCCCGAGCGGCTGCGTGAAGACGACCCCGACGGCGTCGAAGCCGAGGGCGGCGCCGAGGGCGACGGCGACCAGAGGCAGCCAGGCGATGAGACGCGCAGTGGCGACAGGCTCCGCGAGCGCGACGCGCACGTCGTCCGCAGCCGATTGCGCGTCGCGCAGCGCCTCGGCGACCGCCCGCAGGCTCACTGCCAGCGGCGCACCGACGGCGGTCGCCACCGACCACGCATCGGCCACATGCCGCCAGGTCGCACCCGCCGAAGCGATCGCCGCAGGAAGTGCGGCACCGTCGTCCACCCGTGCGCAGACATCGGCCGCGACCGGATCGCCGGCTGCCGCGAGGTGCTGCCACGCGCGCTGCGGGGTGATGCCCGCCTGCAGCAGCACCGCCAGCTGGAGCACGGTCGCCGCGGCGGCATCCTCATCGGCGATGGTCGGTCGACGACGACGACGCCAGATCATCGCGGCACCGCCTCGAGCGACAGCCCGTTGCCGGCCAGCACCGGACGCGCTATCGCGGTGACCTTGCGCACCCCGTCGCGCCCGCGACCGACGTGCACGATGCAGCCGAGTGCGCTGACCGCCTGCCGCGCGATCGCGCGCTCGTCCATCCCCGCCAGGGCGCCCAGGGCCTCGAGGCGGGCGGGGACGTCGCCCATGCTGCCGGCGTGGAGCGTTCCCGCTCCCCCGTGGTGGCCGGTGTTCAGCGCGGTCAGCAACTCACGCACCTCCTGGCCACGGCACTCCCCCACCACCAGCCGGTCCGGCCGCATGCGCAGCGCTTCGCGCACGAGGCGCGCCAGCGATACCCCGCCGGCGCCTTCGAGGTTGGGCTGGCGCGCTTCCAGCCGAACGTGGTGCGGGTGGCGCAACCGGAGCTCCGCGACGTCCTCGATCGTCACGATGCGCTCCGCGTGCGGCACCCGGTCGAGCATCGCTGCCAGCAGGGTGGTCTTGCCTGCGCCGGTCGCGCCGGTGATGAGCACGTTCACCCGCTCGTCGACCACCGCGTCGAGCAGTTCGCGCATGCGCGCATCGAACATGCCGCGCTGCTGCAGCGCGTCGAGGTCGGGAACCGTGGCCGCGGGCGCGCGCACCGAGATGATCGTGCCGCCGCGCGACACCGGGGGGAGGACGGCGTGCACCCGCAGCCCGCCGTCGAGCCGGACGTCGACGCAGGGCGTCGCATCGTCGAGATGACGTCCGCCGAGCGCGATGAGGTCGACCGCCAGCGCCCGCACCTCGGGTTCCTCGGCGCTCCAGTCCGCCACCCGCTCCGCGCCCCGACCGCGGTCGACGAACAGCCCGTGCGCACCGTTGACGAACAGGTCGGTGACGGCCGGGTCTGCCAGGTGGGGCACGAGCGGTGCCAGCGCGGCATCGGCGGGGAGCCGGCGACGGGCCGGCGATGCCACGGCTCGGGTCACCTGCGGCTGCGACGCTGTCGACCGGCGCGGCCGGGGAACCCCGGCGACCGGCGGCGGCGGTGGGACGACGGCATTCGCACCGGCGCCTCCCCCGACCGGGGACGCCGACAACGGCGCGATCGGCACGCTCGGCACGATCGGCGCCGCGAGGACGGGACGTGCGGCGTCCGGCAGCGCTCGCAGTGGCAGCGGGGCGCGCTCCTCGACCACTGCCGCCTCGGGGCGGCGGGATCGGACGACGAACGCGCTGGTCATGGCCCGACGCTAAGTCGCGTCACGCGCTCCGCATCGTCTCATCGGGCGATCGGTGGAAGACACGCCGATCCCCCGCGGTTGGGGAGAGGCCGGGTGAAAGAGGTGGCGGCATCCCATGGGGGGGATGGGATGCCGCCGGACAACGAACCCGTCCGGGGGGGGAATGGACGGGCGTTGCATTCGCCAGAATCAGAAATTCGGCCGTTCCCGACTCTACGCGGCCGATCGAGCGTCACCAAAAGGGCACGTACCCGGGCGCGGCGGTTTGTCGCCTCCGTGCACCGGCACCCACTATCGGCGGTAGTCGCCTGTCGGAGACGGTCAATAGAGTGACGCGGGATGACGGTCGAACCGTCACGCCGACCCGCAAAGGAGCGCGCCGAGATGAGCAGCCAGATCGACCACCTGCTGAACGAGACGCGGCGGTTCGCCCCGCCGGCGGACTTCGCCGCCGACGCGGTGGCGACCGCCGAGCTGTACCGGCAGGCCGCCGCCGACCGCGAGGGGTTCTGGGCCGACCAGGCCCGCGAGCTGCTGCACTGGCACACCCCCTTCACCGAGGTGCTGGACTGGACCAATCCGCCCTTCGCACGGTGGTTCGGCGACGGCGAGCTGAACGTCGCCTACAACTGCCTCGACCGGCACGTCGAGGCCGGCAACGGCGACCGCGTCGCCCTGCTGTGGGAGGGTGAGCCCGGCGACGAGCGCCGTGTGACCTACGGCGAACTGACCGACGAGGTCAAGCGCCTCGCCAACGTGCTGACCGGGCTGGGCATCGAGGCCGGCGACCGTGTCGCCATCTACATGCCGATGATCCCCGAGGCCATCGCCGCCATGCTCGCCGTCGCCCGTGTCGGCGCGATCCACTCCGTCGTGTTCGGCGGTTTCTCCGCCGACAGCCTTCGCGCCCGCATCGACGACGCGGGTGCGAAGCTCGTCATCACCGCCGACGGCGGCTACCGCAAGGGCAAGGTCTCGCCCCTCAAGCCCGCCGTCGACATGGCGCTGGCCGACCGCAACGGCTCGGGCCGTCAGGAGACCGTCGAGCACGTGCTCGTGGTGCGTCGCGGCGGCAACGACGTGGAGTGGACCGAAGGACGCGACCTGTGGTGGCACGACGTCGTCGCCGGCGCCTCCGCCGAGCACGAGGCGCAGCCCTTCCCCGCCGAGAACCCGCTGTTCATCCTCTACACCTCCGGCACGACCGGAAAGCCGAAGGGGATCCTCCACACCTCGGCCGGCTACCTGACGCAGGCCACCTTCACGCACCGGGTCGTACACGACATCCACCCCGAGAAGGACGTCTTCTGGTGCACCGCCGACATCGGCTGGGTCACCGGCCACTCGTACGTGGCATACGGCCCGCTGGCCAATGGCACGACCCAGGTGCTCTATGAAGGCACCCCCGACACACCGCACCCCGGCCGGTGGTGGGAGCTGGTGGAGAAGTACAAGGTCAGCATCCTCTACACCGCGCCGACGGCGATCCGGTCGTTCATGAAGATCGGGCGTGCGGTGCCCCAGCAGTTCGATCTCTCGTCTTTGCGGCTGCTGGGATCGGTCGGCGAACCCATCAACCCCGAGGCGTGGATGTGGTACCGCAAGGTGATCGGTGGGAAGACCGCCCCCATCGTCGACACCTGGTGGCAGACCGAGACCGGCGCGATCATGATCTCCGCCCTCCCGGGCGTCACCGAGACCAAGCCGGGGTCGGCGCAGGTGGCCCTCCCGGGCATCTCCATCGACGTCGTGGACGAGGACGGCGCCCACGTCGGCAACGGCAACGGGGGGCTGCTCGTCGTGACCGAGCCCTGGCCGAGCATGCTGCGCGGCATCTGGGGCGACCCGGACCGGTTCGTGGAGACCTACTGGGACAAGTTCCGCAAGCAGGGCTACTACTTCGCCGGCGATGGCGCGCGCCTGGACGACGACGGCGACGTGTGGCTGATGGGCCGCGTCGACGACGTCATGAACATCTCAGGGCACCGCCTGTCGACGACGGAGATCGAATCGGCGCTGGTCGCCAACGAGGCGGTCGCCGAATCCGCCGTCGTCGGGGCCTCCGACGAGACCACGGGCCAGGCGGTGGTCGCGTTCGTCATCATCAAGCAGAGCTACCTCTCCGCGCATTCGCCCGAGGGCCTCGCCGGAAGCCTGCGTGCCTGGGTGGGTGAGCAGATCGGCCCGATCGCCCGCCCCCGCGACGTCTACATCGTGGGCGAACTGCCGAAGACCCGCTCCGGCAAGATCATGCGTCGCCTGCTGCGTGACGTCGCCGAAGGACGCGAGGTGGGCGACACCACGACGCTCGCCGACACCATGGTCATGAGCGTCATCTCCGCACAGGTGAAGTGAGCCGGACGGCGGCGCTCAGTCGATCGGAGCGCTGATCGCCGCCATCCGGTGCCGTGCCGTACGGAACGCCTCGGGGTCGATCTGCACGACCCCGTCGACCTCCCGAGCGAAGCGCTGCACCTCGTCGCCGAGCATGATGGAGAACGACACGGTGAGACGCGCCTCGGTCTGATGGTCGGCGTCGGCGAGCCGTGCACGCTCCGGATGCCGGTCGAGCCAGTCCGCGACGACGGCGATGAGGCGCTCGCGGCTCTCATGGCTGGACCACGAGACCCTGCTCGTCGTGCCCGGTTCGCGTGCGAAGAGTGCGAATCGGCGACTGGTCACCTCGTCGTCGGCCTGGCCGAGTACCGACTCCATGACGATGAGGCTCGCCGCACGGACGAGATCATCCGGGTACCGGTCGAGGATGCGCTCCGTGAGTTCGGGATCGTAATCGAGCGCCGACCCGAAGATGGCCTGCTCCAGCGAGGAGAAGTAGTTGAAGAACGTGCTGCGCGAGACCATCGCCGCTTCGCAGACGCGTTCCACGGTGACCGCGGCCACCCCCTCCGCGTAGGCGATGTCCACTGCTGCGCGTTCCATCGCGCGCCTCGACGCGCGCCTCTTGCGCTCCCGCAATCCCTCGGGCATCCAGCCTCCTCGGTTCGAGCATCCACTGTACGCCGGGCTGATTTGTGCTCAACTTTGTACGGAGTCCATACTTGGCCTAAAACCACAGAAAGGCCGTGCATGTCACCGCGGACGCGCCCCCATCCCCTCGCCACCCGAGCCCGAGTCACCGGGGCGATCATCAGCGTCGCAGGGCTGGTCCTGATGACCGTGCCGACGGCGGCCCACGCCGACGTCGGCACCACGTATCCGGTCACCGTCGTCGTCAGCATCGACGACGGAGCCTCCCCCGCTCCGCTCGCAGGCGTGCAGGTCACCGTGCGGGACCCGTACGGCGACGGCCCCGGCCTCGCCGAGGGTACGACCGGCCCCGACGGCGCGGTGCTGCTCGAGGTCGAGAGCGACGCGTCGCAGGCTGTGGTGGATGCCGTCTGGCCCGGCGCCGCCGGCGACCTCGAGCAGACGAAGATGCGCACAGAGTTCGCGCTGGCCGCACCGGATCCGGTCGCCGTCACCTTCCGCGGCGACTACGGGACGATCGCCGGGACCGCCGCCGCCACGGCGGACGGCGAGCCGATGAGCGATCTCAGCGGCGCAGTGCTGGTCGTCTCCAGCGGCGGCATCACGGTGCAGCGGATCCCGCTCGCCGCTGACGGCTCGTTCACCGGCGGCACCCTGCCGACGTCCTCGGCCGACGACTACAGCGTCTCGCTGATCCCCCCGCACGGTTACGCCCTCGCGCCGGACCAGCCCGCCGCGAACCCGCCGTTCGCACTGCCGCGCGGCGACTCCGGCCCCGCTGCGCTGACCGTCGATCGCACCTTCGCGCTGGCAGCACAGGGCCCGGCCCCGACCCCGACCCCGACCCCGACGCCGGTGCCCACACCGACGCCCGACCCGAGTCCGACGCCCACCCCGGCTCCGACGCCGGATCCGACGCCCGCCCCGGCTCCGGCTCCGGCGCCCGCGCCCGCCCCGGCTCCGGCGCCCGCGCCCGCCCCTGCTCCCGCCCCCACGCCTGATCCGCCGTCGTCCCCCGCACCACTGGCTATGGGCGGTGCCTCCACTCTGGGCGCGGCGCTCAGCGACATCTCCGAAGGCGGCCTGGACCAACTGCTCGCCCTGACGGCAACGCCGAACGACACCGTCCCGCTGGTCAACGATGCGGGCCAGGTCCTCGGCCTCGCCTGGCAGGTACCGGCATCGCAGGCGGCCCCGCTCCAGCAGGCGCAGGCCCCCGTGCTCGCGGCGATGGGGTCGGGCGCCGGTTCGGTCTCGCTCGCCGGGATCAACATCGCGTCGATCGATCTCGAGACGGCACTGATGATGGTGCAGTCGCAGCGCGCCACGCAACTCGAACAGCAGCTGGCCGCACAGATCACGGACGTGCAGGCACGCAACCAGAGGATCGGCCTGATGAACGAGGCCCTGAACGCCCTGAACGCATATCTGGCCTCACCGACCGACCGCGCCTTCGCCGCCGCCGTCGCCGCCGCGAAAGCCAGCGGCGCCGTGCATCCGTTCATCGATGCGACCGCCGCGAACGCACGGCCGCACGCGGAGGCCCTCCGCGTGGTGCTGATGACCGAGATGGACTCCGCCGCCAACAGCCAGCAGATGGACATGCTCCGCCTGCAGAGCCTCAGCAACAGGCGCAACGAGGCCTTCGACGTCATGACGAACTTCGTCAAGAAGATGCAGGATTCCCGCTCGAACATCATCGGCAACATGCGCTCCACACCGGTGGCGATCGGAACAGTGCAGTGGGACCGCGGCACCGTCACCGGCTCGTTCGACCTGGGTGCTGTGCCCAGCGGCGCGCACCACCTCATCCTCGACTACCGCGACCTGGGCATCGTGCTGATCTCGGACGTCACCGTGCAGCGCGACGAGCTCGCGGTGACCGCGCAGCGCGACCAGCTCGCGGTGACCGGCGGTGCGGTCACCCCGCCGGCGGCAGCCGGCCTCGGCCTGCTGGTCGGCGGCGCGGTCCTCTTCACCGTGGCATCCGTGCTGCGCCGTCGCACCCCCATGGCGGTCTGAGCGACGACCTTCCGCACACAGGAGAAATCCCCGGGACAGGACAATTCATGCCGAAACGTCCTGTCCCGGGGATTCTGCCTGCGCCCGGGGCGGCGTACCCACCCGCCCGCAGCAGGGCCACCCGGCGCCCCTCAGGCGAGGGTGAAGACGACCTCGACCTCGACCGGGCTGTCCAGCGGCAGCACCGGAACCCCGACAGCGGAGCGGGCGTGCCGTCCGGCGTCGCCGAAGATCTCGCCGAGCACCTCGCTGGCGCCGTTGACGACGCCGGGCTGACCGGTGAACTCCGGCACGGATGCCACGAACGCGGTGACCTTCAGCACTCCCGTGAGCCGGTCCACACCGCCCGCGGCGGCCGCGGCGGCCGCCACCGCGTTGAGCGCGCACTGCCGCGCGTAGGCGGCGGCATCCGCTGCCGGCACCAGGCCGTGGCCGTCGCCGACCTTTCCGGTCGCCGGCAGAGCGCCCGACACCATCGGGAGCTGCCCTGCCGTGTACACCAGGTCTCCGTGAACCTTCGCGGGGACGTATGCCGCGACCGGGGGCACCACCGAGGGAAGCTCGATGCCGAGTTCACTCAGACGCGCGGAGACGCTCATGCGCCCTCTCCTTCGAACTGTCGGGCTGCCTGCGCTGCGGCGCCCAGCCCGGCGTTGTCGGACCCGCCGCCGACGGGCCGCTTCAGATAGGCGACGAGCCCGCCTTCGGGCCCGGTCACCACCTGCACCAGCTCCCACCCCTGCTTGCCCCAGTTGTTGAGGATGGCGGCGGTGTTGTGGATCAGCAGGGGGGTGGTGAGGTATTCCCACGTGGTCATCGGGGCTCCGTGTCTCGGTCGTGGGGCGGTCCCTCACTCGTCCGGGCGTCACGACGCACGGGTGTCCTGTCGGGACTTTCCCCAGGGTTCTGGCCTAGCATCAAGCCTATGCCCCACAAGAAACGGACAGCCAGCGGCGTGCTCGGCGGACTCCTGGGACTGGTCGGACTCAGCACCGTCGCAGGCATCCTCGTCACCGCCACGGTCACCCCCGCGATCGCCGTCTCCGGTTACGCCGCGAGCAACGCGATCTCGATGTTCGACAACATGCCGAGCTATCTCGAGATCGACGACCTCATGGAGGCCACGGAGATCTACGCCACGGTGAACGACCAGCCGCAGCTGCTCGCGCGTTTCTACGACCAGAACCGCGTGCCGCTCGAGTTCGACCAGATCAGCCCCCTCGTCTATGACGCGGTGCTGTCCAGTGAGGACAAGAACTTCTACCGCCACGGCGGGGTCGACCTCGCCGGCACGATGAGCGCGGTGCTCGCCAACGTCCGCGGCACCTCGAGCCGCGGTGGCTCGTCGATCAGCCAGCAGTACGTCAAGAACATCCTCGTGCAGCGTTGCGAAGAGGATGCGGCATCCGACGAGGAACGTGACGCCTGCTACTGGGAGGCGACCAACTCCGACGTCTCCGAGGGCGGCCTGCAGCGCAAGCTCCAGGAGATGCGCTACGCGATCCAGCTCGAGAAGAGCTACACGAAGGACGAGATCCTTCTCGGCTACCTCAACATCGTCAACTTCGGCGGCCAGAACTACGGCATCGGCGCCGCGGCGAAGTACTACTTCGGCGTGGATGCCGCGAACCTCTCGCTGAGCCAGGCTGCGACCCTCGCCGGGATGGTGCAGGAACCCAACGGCTACCGCATCGATCGTCCGGACAGCGAGACGAACGGTGAGGCGAACGGCTACGCCAAGACGCTGAATCGTCGCGATTACGTCCTCGACCGCATGCTGGCCGACGGCAAGATCACCAAGGAAGAGCACGCGGCTGCCTCCGCGGAGCCGATCACGCCGAACATCACCCCCACCGACCAGGGTTGCCAGATGGCCGGCGGCTCGGCCTACTTCTGCGACCTGGTGCGCACCACGGTCGAGAACGACCCCGTCTTCGGTGAGACGCCCGACGAGCGCAAGCAGAACCTGCGGCGCGGCGGCTACCGCATCTATACGACTCTGGACCTCGGGCTGCAGATTCCCGCCGAGGAGGCGATCTCGATCGTCCCCGCCACGATGGAGGGCATCGAGCTCGGCTCGACCGGTGTGCAGATCGAGGTGGGCACCGGGCGCGTGCTCTCGATGGTGCAGAACACGCGCTATTCGCAGTCGGCCGCGCAGCTGGAGGCCGACCGGTCGTTCTCGTCGATCAACTTCAACACCCGCAAGGCCAACGGTGGATCCAACGGCTTCAACGTCGGATCCACCTACAAGGTGTTCACGCTGCTGGACTGGCTCGAGAAGGGCCACTCGATCAACGAGGTCCTCAACGGCCGTGTGCGCACGTTCAACATCGACCGCGGGTGCGGCCAGGGCGTGCAGCCGGTCGACGGCGTGCGGATCGGCAACTTCGAAGACTCGCGCGGCTACACCGCTACCCCCTTCCAGTTCACCGCGGACTCCCTCAACAGCGGATTCTTCGCCATGGCCGAGAAGCTGACGGTCTGCGACGTGAACAAGGTGGCGGACCGCCTCGGAGTGACGCTCGCCGACGGCCACAAGACGTATGAGGCCGACGCCTCCTACCCTGACCTCAACGCGCCGTACTCGATCCTCGGCTCGATGAACATCGCCCCGATCGACATGGCCGGCGTGTACGCGACCATCGCCTCGGGCGGCATCTACTGCCAGCCGAAGGTCATCGACAGGATCACCAACTCCAAGGGCGAGGAGCTTCCGCTGCCGGAAACCACCTGCTCGCGCGTGCTCGATGAGTCGGTGGCGAACACCGCCGCCTACGTCCTGCAGAACGTGCTGGCGAACGGCTCCGCGACACCGTCGCGCACCTTCGACGGCGTGCCCCTCATCGGCAAGACCGGTATCCACCAGCAGTTCCAGACGTGGATGATCGGCAGCTCGACGAAGGTCGCCAGCGCCGTGTGGGTCGGCAACGTCATCGGCGAGTCCGAGCTGAACAGGCTGTGGGCCAACGGGTACCCGCTGTGGCGCATGCGTCACGCGATCTGGCCGGAGCTGCAGCGCGCAGCGAACGCCAAGTACGGCGGCGACCAGTTCCCCGGTCCCGACGCGAACCTGTCCCGGCGCGTGTACGCCGACCTGCCGAATGTCGTCGGTCTCACGGTTGAGCAGGCCACCGACGTCATCCAGGATGCCGGGTTCAGCGTCATCGTCGGCGACCCTGTCGACGGCGTCGAGCCCGCCGGCACCGTCACCGTGCAGGATCCCGGCCCCGGCCGGGTTCCCGGTGGCACGACCGTGACGATCCGCCCCAGCAATGGTCAGGGGATCGCCGTGCCGACCGTGGCGGGGATGAGCGCGGACAAGGCCCGCGACGCCCTGCGCAGCGCCGGGTTCACGGCCATCACGCCCTGTCCCGCGCCGACTCCGCCCGGCGACGATGACGACGACGAAGACGCGCGTCCGCCCAGCCAGCCCAAGGTCACCGGCACCGACCCGGCGGCGGGAACGGTCACCGGTCGCTCCGCGCAGATCACTCTGATCTGTGGCTGACCGGGGCAGCGCCCCGCGCAGCGCCCTCACCGCCTTCGCGGCGGTGGGGGCGCTGGGCGCCGCCGCAGCCGTGTGGGGCATCGGCATCGAACGGCACCTGTACACGGTGCGGCGGCACGAGCTCGCTGTGCTCCCCCCGGGAACCCGCCCACTGCGCGTGCTGCACGTCTCCGACGCGCACATGGCGCCCTGGCAGCGGCGCAAGCAGCGCTGGATCGCGTCGCTGATCGACCTGCAGCCGGACCTCGTGGTCAACACCGGTGACAACCTGGGTCACATCGACGGGCTGCGCGGCGTCCGCGAAGCCTTTGCTCCCTTCGCCGGCATCCCGGGTGTCTTCGTGCACGGCTCCAACGACCTGGCCGCCCCGAGCCCACGCAACCCGCTGCGCTATTTCATGGGGCCGTCCGACAAGCCGCGCAGCCCCGAGCGCCTCGACACCGACGCGCTCGACGCGTTCTTCACCGACGAGCTCGGCTGGGCGGACCTCAACAACACCGCGACGACGCTGGATGCCGGGGGCATCGGCATCCGCGCCTTCGGCGTGAGCGATGCACACCGTGACTGGGACGACCTCGACGCGGTCGATGCCGCGCTCGTGGGGATGCCGCGGGCCGACCTCGACCTCGGGGTCACCCACGCCCCCTACCGGCGGGTCCTCGACGACTTCACCGCCCGCGGGGCGGACCTGCTCATCGCCGGGCACACCCACGGCGGGCAGGTGCGCATCCCCGGCTCGCCCGCCGCGCTGGTGGCCAACTGCGACATCCCGCTGCGACAGGCACGCGGGCTCAGCTCCTGGACCGCTGCCGCGCGCACCGTGCCGCTGAACGTGAGCGCGGGCATCGGCCACTCGATCTACGCCCCCGTGCGCTTCGGATGCCGGCCGGAGGCGTCGCTGCTCACGCTCGTCCCGCGGGCATGACCGCCGGAAGGCCGTGTGCGCGGCGCGCCCGCGATGCACGCCGGTTCGGAGCATCGCCTCTGATCGGGTAGGCTAGGAGGGTTGCCACGGGGTGTGGCGCAGCTTGGTAGCGCGCGTCGTTCGGGACGACGAGGCCGCAGGTTCAAATCCTGTCACCCCGACAGCAGAAGGGCTCCACCGCGAGGTGGGGCCCTTCGTGTAGAACGGCCACGCAACACCGAGGAGCCATCATGCCGATCCCCCGCCTCGTCGCGTTCGATCTCGACGACACCCTGGCACCCTCCAAGAGCGCGATCGACCCCCGCATCGGCGAACTGCTCGTCGAGCTCGCGCGCCGCGTCGAGGTGGCCATCATCTCCGGCGGTCAGCTGCAGCAGTTCCGCTCGCAGGTCGTGGAGAACCTCCCGCCGACATCTGCCGAGGTGCTGGGGTCTCTGCACCTCATGCCCACCTGCGGCACGCAGTACTACCGCCTGTCCGCGGCCGGCATCGAGACCGTCTATGCGCACAGCCTCACCGACGACGAGAAGACTCGCGCGATGGCTGCGGTGGAGGAAGAGGCGCGGCGTCTGGGCCTGTGGGAGACCGAGACCTGGGGAGACATCCTCGAGGACCGCGGCTCGCAGATCACCTTCTCCGCCCTCGGTCAGACCGCGCCCCTGGATGCCAAGGTCGCGTGGGACCCCACCGGCGAGAAGAAGAACGCCCTGCGCGAGGCGGTCGCTGCCCGCGTTCCCGACCTCGAGGTGCGCTCGGGCGGATCCACCTCCGTGGACATCACCCACCGCGGCATCGACAAGGCGTACGGCATGCGACAGCTGTCGGAGCAGACCGGCATCGACCTGGACGACATGCTCTTCGTGGGCGACCGCCTCGACCCGGACGGCAACGACTACCCCGTGCTGGCCATGGGCGTCGCCTGCCACGCCGTCGAGGGCTGGGAGGACACCGCCACGTACCTCGAGGGCCTCATCCCCACCCTTCCCGTCCGGGTTTAGTTCCCCCGCTGCGCGCGCGGCGCCCGCCTCGCGGCCCCCCGCGCCGCTCCCCCGCGCCGCCTCGCGGCCCCCCGCGCCGCTCCGGTGTCACGAAGGGCGGGTTCCCCGCGCCTCGACCCACCGTTCGCGACACTCGAAGCGCGCGATGCCCCGCGCGCCCACGCCACGCTCCCCCGCGCCGCTCCGGTGTCGCAAAGGGCGGGTATCCCGCACCGCAAACCCACCGTTCGCGACACTCGAAGCGCGCGACGACCCCGCGCGCTCCCCGCCGCGCGCCCACGCCACGCTCGCCCGCGCCGCTCCGGTGTCGCAAAGGGCGGGTACCCCGCACCGCAACCCACCGTTCGCGACACTCGAAGCGCGCGTCGAAGCGCGCGTCGAGGCGCGCGACGAGGCGCGGCGCGCGCGGCGCGCGCGGCGGCCGCGCACGCGCGGAAGCCCCGGCGCGGGCGACGAGCGGCGCGTCAGCCCCGCGCGGGCACCTGCTGCGGGCGCACCGCACGCGTCGGCTGGCCCACCGGCGTGAGCCGCTGCAGCTGCGTGACGTGACGCGGCTCGAGTTCCTCGATGCTCGAGACGCCCAGCAGCGCCATCGTCCGCTCGATCTCGGTGCGGAGGATCTCGATAGTCCGGTCGACACCCGCCCGGCCGCCCGCCATCAGGCCGTACAGGTAGGCGCGGCCGATAAGGGTGAACTTCGCCCCGAGCGCCATCGACGCCACGATGTCGGCACCGTTCATGATGCCCGTGTCGACCATCACGGTGGCATCCTTGCCGACCTCGCGCACGACCTGCGGCAGCAGGTGGAACGGGATCGGGGCACGGTCCAGCTGACGGCCGCCGTGGTTGGAGAGGATGATGCCGTCGACGCCGAGGTCGATCAGCCGCTTGCTGTCCGCGACGTTCTGCACGCCCTTGATGACGATCTTGCCGGGCCAGATGCCGCGGATGATCTCGAGATCGTCGTAGCTGATGGTGGGGTCCATCGCCGCGTTCAGCAGCTCGCCGACCGTGCCGCCGGTGGTCGACAGCGACGCGAACTCGAGCTTCGGGGTGGTGAGGAAGTCGATCCACCACCACGGCCGCGGAATCGCGTTGAGGATCGTACCCAGCGTCAGCTGCGGCGGGATCGAGAACCCGTTGCGCTTGTCGCGCAGGCGCGCCCCGGCGATGGGTGTGTCGACGGTGAACATCAGCGTGTCGAATCCGGCTTCGGCCGCGCGCTTCGCCAGCCCGTACGAGATGTCGCGGTCGCGCATCACGTAGAGCTGGAACCAGTTGCGCCCGTGCGGGTTGGTGGACTTGACGTCCTCGATAGACGTCGTCCCGAGCGTGGAGAGCGTGAACGGGATGCCGGCGGCAGCCGCCGCACCCGCGCCGGCGGTCTCCCCCTCGGTCTGCATCAGTCGAGTGAATCCGGTGGGCGCGATACCGAAGGGCAGCGCCGAGCGTCCGCCCAGGATCTCGACGGACGTGTCGACGTGCTCGGCGGGACGCAGCACATCCGGGTGGAACTCGATGTCCTCGAAGGCCTGACGGGCTCGGGCCAGGGACAGCTCACCCTCGGCCGCGCCATCGGTGTAGTCGAACGCCGCCTTCGGCGTGCGACGCTTGGCGATCTTGCGCAGGTCACCGATGGTCAGGGCACTGTCAAGGCGGCGCTTGGTGGCGTTGAACTCGGGCTTCTTGAACTGCATCAGCTCGAGCAGTTCGGCGGGCTTGGGCAACTGGCGCTGGACCATGGGAGTCCTTCCGATCAGGGTACGTAGTACCCGGAGATGTGCTGGGGGATGAGGGCGCGTGCGCGTTCGGCGTCGCCGGCGTCGATGGCGGCGAGGATCTCATGGTGCTCGTGTCGCAGGCGCTCCGAGGCGGCATCCCAGTCGGCTACGCGGCCGGCGACCTCTGCGGTGTAGCCCTCGATGGCCGAGCGCAGCCCTGCCATGGTGGCCGCCACCACCGTGTTGCCCGATGCTGCGGCCAGGGCGTAGTGGAACTGGGCGTCGAGCGCCAGGAACTCCGTCGGCGGCAGGGGTGCGGCATCCATCGCTTCGACGGTGGCACGTGCCGTGGCGAGATCCGGTGAGGCAACGTGGGCGAGGGTCCCCACCACCCATTCCTCGACGAACAGGCGCGTGGCGACGACGTCATCGATGGGGAAGCCCTGCGCAGCCACCTGCAGCCGCAGGAAGGCAGACATGCCGCCGGTGGGCGAGGAGATCACGATCGCCCCGGCGGACGGTCCGGAGCCGGTGCCCGTGCGGATGAGCCCCATGACCTCGAGGACCCGCAAGGCCTCGCGGACGCTGGAGCGCCCCACGCCCAGCTGGGCGACGAGGTCGCGCTCCGAGGGAAGGCGATCGCCGGGGCCGAGCCGGCCCTCCAGCAGATCCGTCTCGATCTTGTCGAGCACGGTCTTCCAGGCGCGCGCGGGCGGCGTCGTGGTGTCCGTCATCGGCGCAGGTCCTCCCCTTCGTGGCCCGACCACGATAGTCGCAGTGGTCAGACCATGCAACCCCACGCAATGCGCGAGGTCAGCCGTCGAGCCGACCGCCGGAGGCACGCAGATAGCACTCCGCGCACATCGACTCGTAGGTGACCCGGTCGGCTGAGAGCTCGTCGATGGCGACCTGGTCGCCGTCGAAGACGAAGCGCCCACCCACCAGGCGCGCGTTGAACAGCGCCTTGCGGCCGCAGCGGCAGATGGTCTTGAGCTCCTCCAGCGAGTGGGACAGCTCCATGAGTCTCGCCGAACCGGGGAACGCGCGCGTCTGGAAGTCGGTGCGGATGCCATATGCCAGCACCGGCACACCCTCCTCCACCGTGATCCGCAGCAGGTCGTCGACCTGCTCACGGGTGAGGAACTGCGCTTCGTCCACCAGCAGGCACGCCACGTCGGTGGGGCCGTCCGGCACGAGCGCCGCGGCCGCCTCCGCCCGCACGCGCGCCCGGTGCTCGGAGAAGAGCGCACGCAGGTCGGCATCCGGAGAGATGAGGAAGTCCACGGGCCGGGTCATGCCCAGCCGGCTCGAGATCTCCCCCGCGCCCTTCGTGTCGATGGCGGGCTTCGCGAGCAGGACGTGCTGACCGCGCTCCTCGTAGTTGTACGCCGCCTGCAGCAGAGCCGTCGACTTGCCGGAGTTCATCGCCCCGTAGCGGAAGTACAGTTTGGCCACCACGGAAGTCTACGCAGGATGTCGATTCCGCCCGCGCCCGTTCGACGCGATAGTGGAGGGGCCGCTCGGGCTCCCGCCGAGACAAAAGGGGAACATCATGGCGAAGTACATGCTCATCATGCGCAACAGCGGCTCTGAGCAGAGTTACGAGGACATGGACTTCGAGGCCGTCATCAACGCGATGGGCGCCTACAACGAGTCCATGATGAAGGCCGGTGTGCTGCTCGGAGGCGATGGTCTGACGGATGCCGCGCAGGGTGCCGTCGTGGAGTTCACCGCCGACGAGCCGATCATCACCGATGGCCCGTACGGAGAGACCCACGAGCTGTTCAACGGGTTCTGGACGATCCAGGTCGGCACGCAGGAGGAGGCCGTGGAGTGGGCCAGCCGCGCACCGCTCGGCCCTGGCAACAAGATCGAGGTGCGGCGGATGACCGACGACTCCGACTTCGCCGCCTACGAGGACAACGAGTACATCCAGAAGGAGAAGCAGTGGCGCCGTGAACTGGACACCGCCGCCGGCGAGGGCATCCCCTCCGGTGCCGACGGGCCGTGAGCGGCCGGGAGTGAGATGATGACGGACCGCACGGCGCGCGAGATCGACGCCGTCTGGCGCATCGAGGGACCGCGTATCATCGCGGTGCTCGCCAAGACCACCGGCGACATCGGACTGGCGGAGGATGCCGCTCAGGAGGCGCTCGTCGAGGCGCTGCAGACATGGCCGGATGCCGGCATCCCGCGCCGTCCCGGCGCGTGGCTGACCGCCGTCGCCCGTCGGCGTGTGATCGACGCCTGGCGGCGGCGGAGCGCCCGCGACGAGCGCTACCGTGCGATCGCCGCGGACCCGACAGCCGCTCTCGCCGTACCCCCCGCGGAGGCCGATGAGCCGATCGACGACGACGTGCTGCGACTGGTGTTCACCGCGTGCCACCCGGTGCTCTCCCCCACTTCGCAGATCGCGCTCACTCTGCGCGTCGTGGGCGGGCTGTCGACGCAGGAGATCGCGCGGATGCTGCTGGTGCCGGTGCCGACGGTGCAGGCGCGCATCACGAGGGCGAAGAAGACGCTCGCTGCGGCACGGGTGCCGTTCGAGACACCCGAACCCTCCGAGTGGCGCGAGCGCCTGCGCGGCGTGCTCGGCGTCGTGTACCTCGTCTACACCGAGGGCTACGCGGCCACCGGCGGCGACCGGTGGGTGCGTGAGGAGCTCGCGGCAGAGGCGCTGCGGCTCGGCCGGGTGCTGGCGGGCCTGGTCCCCCGCGAGCCGGAGGCCCACGCCCTCGTCGCGCTGATGGAGCTGCAGTCGTCGCGGTTCGCCGCGCGCACCGCCCGTGACGGCTCACCGGTGCTGCTCACCGATCAGGACCGCTCACGGTGGGACCGCGCGCAGATCATCCGCGGCGCGGCGGCGCTGGCTCGGGCGGATGCCGCCGGCCGCGGCCGCGGCCCGTACGCGCTGCAGGCGGCGATCGCCCTGTGTCACGCCGTCGCGCCGAGCGTCGCTGAGACCGACTGGGAGCGGATCGTGCTGCTCTACGAAGCCCTCGGGCGGGTCGCCCCGAGTCCGGTCGTCGCGCTCAACCGCGCGGTGGCGGTGTCGATGGCCACCGGGCCGGCGACGGCACTGCGGATCGTCGACGAGCTGCGGTCCGAGGGCGCCCTGCGCGGTTCGCACCTGCTGCCGAGCGTGCGCGGCGAGCTGCTGGCACGACTGGGTCGCGCCGACGAAGCGCGAACCGAGCTGCTGGCAGCGGCGAAGCTCACTGCGAATGAGCGCGAGGCTGCAGTGCTGCGCGGCAAGGCCGCTGCGCTCTGACCCCGGTCAGGCGGAGCGACGGCAAGCTCGCTTCGTCTGCGGGCCGCTGCCCCTGCGCGCAGGTCGCCCACGAGCCAGGCGATCGCGCCGACGGCCGGCACGAAGATCACGAGCAGCGTCCAGCCCAGGACCTGCCCCGCCGGCATCCGCTTCGCCGCCCACGCCAGCCAGATCAGCGCCGTGACCGCGACCATGAGCGCGAGAACGAGTACCGCGACCACCGACCAGGCGGTTCGGGAACCGATACACGCCCCAAACCCCCGCCGCCACGGCCACCCCACGTTCGGGAACCGATACACGACCCAAACCCCCGCAACACCCGGCTCGGGAACCGACACGCGACCCGAACCCCCGCGGCCACGGCCACCCCACGTTCGGGAACCGATACGCGACCCAAACCCCCGCAACACCCGGCTCGGGAACCGATACGCGCCCCGAACCCCTGCGGCCACGGCCACCCCACGTTCGGGAACCCGATACGCGACCCAAACCCGCGCAACACCCGGGTCGGGAACCGATACGCGCCCCGAACCCCCGCAACACCCGGCTCGGGAACCGACACGCGACCCAAACCCCCGCAACACCCGGGTCGGGAACCGATACGCGACCCAAACCCCCGCCGCCACGGCCACCCCACGTTCGGGAACCGATACACGACCCAAACCCCCGCAACACCCGGCTCGGGAACCGATACGCGACCCAAACCCGCGCCGCGCGCCCCGCGCCGCGCGCGCCGCGCCGCGCGCCCCCGCAGGCCGGCCGCGGCTCCGCCGCCGGGCTAGGGCCGCTCCCACGTGGCGACGGGCCCGGGCACCGCGACGAACGACGGCCCGGCAGGCACCGCGGCGCCCGCGATGGGCAGGCGCAGCAGCCACTCCGGCGACCGCTCGGCGACCTTGCGCCGAAGGTGCTCGAGTTCGAAGGCGAGCTGCCCGTCGGTCACGGGGATGGCGGGGTTCGCGGCGCCCGCTCGCCGGATGCGCGTCGCATCGAAGCGGTATCCGCGTGCGGTGGCCTCCGCCTGCACCGCCGCGAGGAAGTGCCCGATGGCGTCCTGGGGGTCGGCGCAGGCGCGGAACCGTTCGAGCTGCGGATGCCGCGTGTACCCGCGGGTCGCGCCCGCGAGCACCGCCTGCGCCAGCAGGCCCTCACGCCAGCAGGCGACCAGCGCCGCGCGGTCGAGCACCGCAGGGTGCAGCGACCACAGGCGCACGCGGGCGCCTACGGCTGGATGCCGAGGACGGCGGCCGTGGCATCCATCGATTCCCGTGCCGCTTCCGGACGCGGGTTCAGCGTCTCGCCGTAGCTCGGGATGAGCTCGCGCAGGCGCGGCTCCCACTCGTCGTGGCGCTCGGGGAAGCAGCGCTTGAGCAGGCCGAGCATGATCGACGCACCCGTGGACGCGCCCGGCGATGCACCGAGGAGTCCGGCGATGGTGCCGTCCTCCGCCGCGACGACCTCCGTGCCGAACTGCAGGATGCCGCCCTTCTCGGGGTCCTTCTTCATGACCTGGGCACGCTGGCCGGCCTGGATGAGCTCCCAGTCGTCATCCTTGGCGGTCGGGACGAACTCCCGCAGGCTGTCGACTTTCTTCGCCTTGTTCTTGAGCAGCTCGCCGACGAGGTAGGAGATCAGCGACGGGTTGTCGATGGCCACCTTCAGCATCGGGAGCAGATTGTGCGGGCGCACCTGGGTGACGAGGTCGAGCACCGAGCCGTTCTTGAGGAACTTCGGGCTGAAGGTCGCGAACGGGCCGAACAGCAGCGAGGTCTCGCCGTCGACGACGCGGGTGTCGAGGTGGGGCACCGACATGGGAGGCGCGCCCACCGAGGCCTGCGAGTAGACCTTGGCCTTGTGCTGGGCGACGACCTCGGGCGTCGTGGTCTTGAGGAACTGGCCGCCGATCGGGAAGACGCCGTACCCCTTGATCTCGGGGATGCCCGAGCGCTGCAGCAGCTTCAGCGCCCAGCCGCCCGCGCCGACGAAGACGAAGCGCGCGTTGACGGCGCCCGGGGTGCGACCGACGGTGTTGCGGAACGAGACCTTCCACGTCCCGTCCTTCTGCTTCTTGAGCTTGCGCACCTCGCAGTTGACGACGACGTCGGTTCCCTGCTCGGTCAGGTGGGCGAACAGCTGGCGCGTCAGCGCGCCGAAGTCGATGTCGGTGCCGGCCGGCACGCGGGTGGCCGCGAACGGCTCGCCCTTGAGACGACGCTGCATCAGCAGCGGCGCCCACTGGTTGATGACGCGGGAGTCCTCGCTGTACTCGATGCCCTCGAACAGCGGCTGCTCCCTGAGCGTCTCGTAGCGGCGCTTGAGGTAGGCGACGTCCTTCTCGCCGCGCACGAAGGTCATGTGCGGGGTGGCGTTGATGAAGGTCGACGGCTCGTCGAGGATGCCACGCTCGACCAGAGACGACCACAGCTGTCGGCTCTGCTGGAACTGCTCGTTGATGGCGACGGCCTTCGCGGGATCGACGGATCCGTCCTTGCCCTCGGGCATGTAGTTCAGCTCGCAGAGGGCGGCGTGGCCGGTGCCGGCGTTGTTCCAGGCGTTGGAGCTTTCCAGCGCGACGTCGCCCAGTCGCTCGCAGACGAGGATGTCCCAGTCAGGCTGAAGTTCCTTCAGCAGCGTACCGAGGGTGGCGCTCATGATACCGCCACCGATGAGAACGGCATCGTACGTCTTGATCACGATGGTCCATCCTACTGGGCGCGGCTGGGCGCCCCGACCGCCGGCATCCAGGTGGGCCGGGCCCTGCCGGGGTCAGGCGGCCCCGAGGCGGCCGGCCACGATCTCGGCGATCTGCACGGCGTTCAGCGCCGCACCCTTGCGCAGGTTGTCGTTGCTGATGAACAGCACGAGGCCCTTGCCCTCGGGGGCGGACTGATCCGCGCGGATGCGCCCGACGAAGGCGGCATCCTTGCCTGCGGCCTGCAGCGGGGTCGGCACCTCGTCGAACTCGACGCCCGGGGCGGATGCCAGCAGCTCGCGCGCCCGCTCGGGCGTGATGTCGCGGGCGAACTCGGCGTGGATCGACAGCGAGTGACCGGTGAACACCGGGACGCGCACGCAGGTCCCCGCCACCCGCAGGTCGGGCAGCTCGAGGATCTTGCGGCTCTCGTTGCGGAGCTTCTTCTCCTCGTCGGTCTCCCCCTCGCCGTCGTCGACGATCGAGCCGGCCAGCGGGATCACGTCGAACGCGATCGGGGCGACGTACTTCTCCGGCGGCGGGAAGTCCACCGCCGAGCCGTCGTGCACGAGGCGCAGCGTGTCGCCCTGAGCGAGCACGCCCTCGACCTGGCCCAGCAGCTCTTCGGCGCCGGCGAGGCCGGAGCCGGACACGGCCTGGTAGGTGCTGACGATGAGACGCTCGAGCCCGGCATCCTCATGGAGCACCTTCAGCACGGGCATGGCGGCCATCGTGGTGCAGTTGGGGTTGGCGATGATGCCCTTGGGCGGATCGACGGTGGCATGCGGGTTGACCTCGCTCACCACCAGCGGCACCTCGGGGTCCATGCGCCAGGCGCTGGAGTTGTCGATGACCACGGCGCCGGCTTCGGCGAACCGCGGCGCGTGCGCGCGCGAGCCGGTGGCGCCGGCGGAGAACAGCGCGATGTCGATGCCGGCGGGGTCCGCCGTCGCGACGTCCTCGACGATGACGGTGTGCCCGCCGAAGTCGACGGCGGTGCCGGCCGAGCGCGACGTGGCCAGCAGACGCAGCTCGCGGATCGGGAACGCACGTTCCGCCAGGATCTCGAGCATGACCGTGCCGACCTGGCCGGTGGCGCCCACGACGGCGACGGAGAGTCCGGAATCGGAGATGCGAGTCATTGAAGTTCCTTGCGGCGATGCGGGCGGGGGTCCGAGCGGGCGGATGCCGCGAGTCTAGCGGCGAGGCCGCCGGCGCAGCGGCTGGCGGCGCAGCGGCTGCCGGCGCGTGGCGTGGGTCAGCGCCCGGTGCCGGCGTGCACGACGGCTTCCGCATCGCCGTCGAGGCCGTACGCGGTGTGCACGACGCGGGCGGCGGCGGCGAGGTCGTCGCCGCGGACCACGACCGAGATGCGGATCTCGGAGGTCGAGATCATCTCGATGTTGATCCCCGCGGTGCTCAGCGCCTCGAAGAGCGTCGCCGAGACCCCGGAGTGGGTGCGCATGCCGGCCCCCACGACCGAGAGCTTGCCGATCTGGTCGTCGTGCACGAGTCCCTCGTACCCGATGTCACCCTGACGCACCGACAGCGCACGCAGGGCCGTGCCGGCGTCGCTCTTGGGCAGCGTGAAAGAGATGTCGGTGCGGCCGGTGGTCGCCGCCGAGACGTTCTGCACGATCATGTCGACGTTGGCGCCGGACTGCGCCACGACGGTGAAGATCTCCGCGGCCTTGCCCGGCACGTCGGGAACGCCCGTGACGGTGACCTTGGCCTGGCTCAGGTCGGTCGCGACTCCCGCGACGATCGGCTCTTCCATCTCTGCTCCTTCTTCGCTGTCGGGCGCGGTCATCCCCGGGGCGAGCACGTAGGTGCCCACCGCGGAGGAGAACGTCGACCGGGCGTGGATCGTGACCCCATGACGGCGGGCGTATTCCACCGCACGGATGTAGAGGACCTTGGCGCCGTTGGCCGCCATCTCCAGCATCTCCTCGCTGCTGACGACGGAGAGCTTGCGCGCCCTCGGCACGACCCGCGGGTCGGCGGTGAAGATGCCGTCGACGTCGCTGTAGATCTCGCAGACGTCGGCGTCGAGGGCGGCGGCCAGGGCGACGGCGGTGGTGTCGGAGCCGCCGCGGCCGAGCGTGGTGATGTCGCGCGTGTCGCGGTTGAAGCCCTGGAAGCCGGCGACGATGACGATGGCGCCCTCGTCGAGCGCTTCGCGCAGCCGCACCGGCGTGACGTCGACGATGCGGGCCGCGCCGTGCGTGGCATCGGTGATCATGCCGGCCTGGCTGCCGGTGAACGAGCGCGCCTCGAAGCCCATCGAGTGGATCGCCATCGCCAGCAGCGCCATCGAGATGCGCTCGCCGCTGGACAGCAGCATGTCCAGTTCGCGCGGCGCGGGGATGGGGGCCACCTCGTGGGCGAGGTCGAGCAGCTCATCGGTGGTGTCGCCCATCGCGCTGACGGCGACGACCACTTCGTTGCCTGCGCGGCGGGCATCCACGATGCGCTTCGCGACCCGCTTGATGCTCTCCGCGTCGGCGACGGACGACCCGCCGTACTTCTGCACGATCAACGCCATGGGGGAACTCCTGGGGATTATGGGCCGATGCCGCCCAACGCCCCATTCTAGGGATCGCCACGTTCCGGGTCAGCCATGTGACGGTGGCCTCCGGCCGGCTCGGTACGATCGATGCAGCGGTACGGGTGGAGACGGGCGGACGATGCATCGAAGAGAGCGGATGGCCCGATCCCTCGGCACTCTTCTGCGGGGCAGCGACACGGCCCCCGCACTGACCGAGGCCCTTCCGATCATCGACGACACCCTTGCGGCGCGGATGCTCGACCTGTCGGTGCGCATCGGCGAGACGATGCTCGTCGCCGGCGCCAGCGCCAGCGACGTGGCACTCACGATCGTGCGGGTGTCGGGAGCCTACGGGCTGAAACCGGTGCACGTGGACATCACGTACAACGCCATCACCGTCGCCCATCACCGCGGCGACGATGCCCGCCCGATCACGCTGCTGCGGGTCGTGCGGGGACCCGCGCCCGACCACGACCGGCTGCAGAAGCTGCAGAGTCTCGTCACCGACGTCGTCGGCGGGCTCCCGCTGGATGCCGCAACCGCGCGGTTCCGCGCCATCCGGCGCGCCCCGTTCCGCTACCGTCCGGCGATCGTCATCGCGGCGCAGGCGCTGCTGGCGGTGGGAGTGGCGGTGATGTTCGGCGGCAACTGGCTCGTCATCGCGCTGGCCTTCATCGCGGCCGCCCTCGCCGCCCTCACCCAGTTCGCCCTCGCCAAGGCGCGCGTGCCCTACTTCTTCAGCCAGATCGCCGGTGCGTTCGTGCTGACGATGGTCGCGGCGCTGAGTCCTCTCCTCGCCGCCACCGGCTGGGAGGCGGCGGCGACGGTGCGCCCGTCGGTGATCGTCGCCTCCGGCATCGTGCTGATGCTCGCGGGGCTGACCGTCGTGGGGGCGGCGCAGGATGCCATCGACGGGTTCGCGCTGACGGCCACCGGACGCATCCTGGAGCTCATGACGCAGACCCTCGGCGTCGTTCTCGGGATCCTCGCGGGCCTCGAGACGGCGCGCGTCATCGGCCTGGGCATGGAGCCCCCGAGCGAGGCGGTGCCCTTCGGCCCCCTGCCGCTGCAGTTCCTCGGCGCGGCCCTCATCGCCGTGGCTGTCGCGGTCTTCAACGGCGCCGGCGCGCGCATCGTCGTGATCAGCACGCTGTTGAGCACGGTCGCGTGGCTCGGGTTCGTCGCCGCATCCGCCGTCGGCTTCGACGCCGCCGCTGCGGCGGGGATGGGCGCCTTCGGCGGCAGCCTTCTCGGCATCGTCATCGCCTACCGGCTGCACGTGCCGTCGGTGGCCATCACGACCGCCGCGATCCTGCCGCTCGTCCCTGGAGCGGCAGTGTTCCGCGGCCTGCTGTCGATCGTCGAGTCCGGCCCGGAGCCGGCGATGCTGCTCACCGGGTTCGGCACCCTCGCCGCGGCGGCGACCGTGGGCATCAGCCTCGCGGTGGGAGCATCTCTGGGCATCTACCTCGGGCAGCCGCTGCGGGCATCGCTGACGGGCGTGGCGCGCGCGCGGGCTCGCCTGCGCCGCTGACCTCGGTCAGACCGAGCGGCGGCCCTCGAACGCGCGTCCCAGGGTCACTTCGTCGGCGTACTCGAGGTCGCCGCCGACGGGCAGGCCCGAGGCCAGCCGGGTGACGCGGATCTCGAGGGAGTGCAGCAGTCGGCTGAGGTAGGTGGCCGTCGCCTCGCCCTCGAGGTTGGGGTTCGTGGCGAGGATGACCTCCTGCACCGTGCCGTCGGCGAGGCGCTGCATGAGCTGCGTGATGCGCAGGTCGTCGGGCCCGATGCCGGCGATCGGGCTGATCGACCCGCCGAGCACGTGGTAGAGCCCCTTGAACTCGCGCGTGCGCTCGATGGCGGCGACGTCCTTGGCATCCTCGACGACGCAGATGACGCTGGGATCGCGGCGGGGGTCACGGCAGATGCCGCAGCGGTCCTGCTCCGACACGTTGCCGCAGATCTCGCAGAAGCGCACCTTGTCGCGGATGTCGCTGAGCAGCACCGAGAGGCGCTGCACGTCGAAGTTGGGGGTCTGCAGGATGTGGAACGTGATGCGCTGCGCCGACTTCGGTCCGATGCCGGGCAGCCGGCCGAACTCGTCGATCAGGTCCTGGACGATGCCGTCGTACATGGCTTAGTTGAACCTCGTCGGCGGGGAGTAGGGCTCTTCGCGCACGAAGGTGGCGCCGAGCATCTGACGGATGACCGGCTCGCCGTAACGCTCGACCCCGGGACGCGTGGCGATCGGGCGGCTGGTGACCACGACCGGCGGCACCGGCAGGTCGTCGGGCGGCGGCGGGACATCGTCGAGATCGGGCTCGTCGTCCGGCATCGACGGCGCGACCGCGTCGGCGGGCAGCACCTCGCCCTCCTGCGAGCGCGCGAGGGTCGCGACGCGGGCGCGGGACGCCGCTGCGTCTTCTGGCTCGTCGTCGACGGCGAACTGCGCCTGCGCGGCCGGCACGGTGGGGTCGTCGGCCGGGATCGGCGCGACCGCCCACTGCGTCACCGGCGCGGCGGCGGCCGGCGATGACGACGGGCCGCCGACCGGCGAGGGAGTGCGGGAGCCGCCGGGCGCCGGACGTCCGTCGCCGGAGCCTGAGGGCGCACCGCCGGGTGCCGGGTCGCTCGGGGTGGGGCCGGCCGGGGCCGGGCCTGCCGGTGCCGCACCGGGCGGCGGCGGCGTCGGATCGGTGTCGTGACGGGCGATGTACTTCACGCGGATGCCGAGCACCTGCTGGATCACGCCGCGCAGGTCTTCGCTCGGGCCCTGACCGCCCTGCAGCTTCTTGAACGCGGCGACGTCGGCCTGGCTCTGGAACGCCAGGGTCAGCACGTCGTCGTCGAACGCCGCGACCCGTGCGACGGTCGCGAGCAGCCACGAGGTGCGGCTGACGGCCTCGAGACGCTTGAGGATCTCCGGCCACGCGTCGCGGACGTGCGCGAACGTGATCGGCCCGGCGGGCACGACCGGCTCGGCCGGTGCGGCCTGCGGCTCCTGGACGGGCTCCGCGGGCGCTGCTGCCGGCTCCGTGACAGGTGTCGAGGCCGGCTGCGCGACGGGCGCCGAGGCGACGGGCGCCGAGGCGGGCTGCGCGACGGGCGCCGATGCGGCGGGCGCGGACGCGGGGGGCGACGCGGGTGCCTGGGGCTCCGGCGCACGGGGCGCAGGGGCCGGAACCGGCGGCGCGACGGCTGCCGGGGCCGGTGTGCGCACGGGCTCGGCCTGCACGGGAGGCGCGACCGGGGCCGACGCGGCGGGCGAGGTCTGGGCGAGCACCCGCGCGACCATCAGCTCCAGCTGCAGGCGCGGGGAGGTCGCACCGGTCATGTCGTCGAGAGCCGTCACGACGAGGTCGGCGGTGCGCGAGAGACGCTCGGTGCCGAAGATCACCGCCTGGCGACCCATGCGCTCGAGCTCGTCCTCGGGCACGCCGCGCAGCACCGCGGCGGCGCCGTCGCCGGTGGCCGCCACGATGATGAGGTCGCGCAGCCGCTCCAGCAGGTCGTCGACGAACCGGCGCGGGTCCTGCCCGGTCTGCACCACCCGGTCGACCGCGGCGAAGGCGCCTGCGGCGTCCCCCGAGCCGAACGCCTCGACGACCTCGTCGAGCAGCTCGGCGTGGGTGTAGCCGAGCAGCGCGACGGCGCGCTCGTACTTCACACGCACCGCGCCGCCCTCGGCGACATCGGAGCCGGCGATCAGCTGGTCGAGCAGCGACAGCGTGTCACGCGGTGACCCGCCCCCGGCGCGCACGACGAGGGGCAGCACGCCGGTCTCGACCTCGACGCCCTCCTGCGTGCACAGCTCCTGCACGTACTCGAGCATGGCCGCGGGTGCCACCAGCCGGAACGGGTAGTGGTGCGTGCGCGAGCGGATGGTGCCGATGACCTTGTCGGGCTCGGTTGTGGCGAAGATGAACTTGACGTGGTCGGGCGGCTCTTCGACGAGCTTCAGCAGGGCGTTGAAGCCCTGCGGGGTGACCATGTGCGCCTCGTCGAGGATGAAGATCTTGAACCGGTCTCGGGCCGGCGCGAAGATGGCGCGCTCACGCAGATCGCGGGCGTCGTCGACGCCGTTGTGGGATGCCGCGTCGATCTCGACCACGTCGAGAGAGCCGCCGCCGTTGCGGCCCAGTTCCACGCAGCTGGGGCACGTGCCGCACGGGGTGTCGGTCGGCCCCTCGGCGCAGTTGAGACAGCGGGCGAGGATGCGGGCCGACGTGGTCTTGCCGCATCCGCGCGGTCCGGAGAAGAGGTAGGCATGCCCGACCCGGTCTCCGCGCAGCGCTGTCATCAGCGGGTCGGTGACCTGGGACTGGCCGATCATCTCGCCGAACGCCTCGGGACGGTAACGGCGGTAGAGGGCGGTGGTCACGTTCCTAGCCTACGGCGTGCCCGCGACATCACGTCCGGCGGGTATCCAGCCGGCGATCCGGCTGCGGGGTGTCGCCTCCGCACCGCCTGCGCGAGACTGCCGGTATGGGCATCAGGAGCGGTCGATCGCGGCGAGGGGCGCTGTGCGGCGCCGCCGCCGGAATCGTCGTCGGCGTCCTCCTGGTGGCGGGGTGCGCGCCTCGCCTCCCCTCCGAGACGCCCACCCCCACTCCGAGCCCGAGTCCCACGGCGTCGACGACGCCCGGTCCCTCGCCCCTGCACCCGCTGCCCGACGCCACGATCCCCGAGACGCCCGAGCGCGGCGACGGCGCGGGTGCGGGTGCGGGTGCCGGCGCGGGTGCGGATGCCGGCGCGGATGCGGATGCCGACGCCTCGCTGCCGTGCCCGGCGGGCGTCGCCTGGTGGATCGTGGGCGGCTCCCGACTCCTCGCCGACGAGCGCGTCGCCGCTCCCGTCTCCGCGGATCCGCAGGTCGACCTCGCCGGACTGGGCGAGCCGGGGTGCGCGTTCACCGGGACGCAGCGTTCCTTCACCGACATCGAGGAGCTCGAGGCGACCTCCGACGTGCGCGTCTGGGTGCTGCCCGGCGAGGCGGCGGCCGATCCGCACGTCGACGCCCTGCTGCGCGCACTGGAGGCCGCCGGGTACGTCCCCGCCGGAGGGCAGGGCCGCACCGACGCCGCCGTGCGCCTGCTGAGCGGCGACGGCAGCACCGTGGCCGACCAGGCGGTCGTGCAGGCGTGGTCCGCCGCGCGCGACCTGCGACGGCTCGGGGTCGAGCCGGGTCAGGCCGTCGTCGCCGTCGCGGTCGTCACCGTCGCCCCCGCGGGCTGAGCGCCCGGCTCAGCTGTCCGCCCCGACGTTCGCGTCGTCGCCGAGCAGCTCGTCGTCGGAGATGACCGGGATGGAGCTCGTGAGCGTGGGGATCGACGCCGACAGGAAGGTGCCGTCGTCGCGACGGGCATCCTCGATGTGGCGCAGCGACGGACGTCCGGGCCGACGCGTGCCCTGGCCGTCGAGCGGCACCACGAGGGTCTCGTCGCCAGCGATGACGTAGCCCGCTCCGCGCACCGACAGCACGACGGGCCCGCCGGGGCCGACGTCGAAGGAGATCGCGTCGGGGGTCACCCGCACATCGATGCGTGTGCCGTGCCAGTGCAGCGCGTACTCCAGCGACGGCCAGCCCTCGGGCAGCCGCGGGTCGAACGACAGGTCGCCGAAGTGGTCGCGCATGCCGCCGAAGCCGGACACGAGCGCCGTCCACACCCCTCCCGCCGACGCGACGTGCACCCCATCGGCGGCGTTGTGGTGCAGATCGCCGAGGTCGACGTAGATCGACTCGAGGAAGTACTCCAGTGCCAGCTCCTGGTAGCCGACCTCAGCGGCGAGGATCGCCTGCACGACCGCCGACAGGGTCGAGTCGCCCGTCGTGAGCGGGTCGTAGTAGTTGAAGTCGGCGAGCTTCTCGGCATCGCTGAAGTGGTTCCCCTGCAGGAACAGCGCGAGCACCACGTCTGCCTGCTTGAGCACCTGATACCGGTAGATGACCAGCGGGTGGAAGTGCAGCAGCAGCGGACGACTCTCGGGCGGCGTGTTCTCGAGGTCCCACACCTCCTTCTCCAGGAAGACGTGATCCTGGGGGTGGATGCCGAGTGCTTCGCTGAAGGGGATGTGCATCGCATCCGCGGCACGGTCCCACGACTCCGCCTCGCCGGGCTCGATGCCCAGCCGGTCCATCGCGCGCCGGTACTCCTCCGGCGCGTCCTGCTCCATCTCCCGCACGGTGCGCGCGGCGAAGCGCAGGTTGAAGCGCGCCATCACATTCGTGAACAGGTTGTCGTTGACGACGGTCGTGTACTCGTCGGGACCGGTCACACCGTGGATATGGAACATGTCGCCGTCGGCGTCGTCGTCATCGTCGTGGATGCCGTCGCTCGTGCGCCAGAAACCGAGCGTCGCCCACAGGCGCGCGGTCTCCACGGCGATGTCGATGCCCTCGGTGTAGAGGAAGTCCACGTCGCCGGTCGCCCGCACGTACTTCGCCAGGGCGAAGCAGACGTCGGCGTTGATGTGGTACTGCGCGGTGCCCGCGGCGTAGTAGGCCGAGGCCTCCTCGCCGTTGATCGTGCGCCAGGGGAAGAGGGCGCCCGCCTCGTTGAGCTGCGCGGCACGCTTGCGGGCCGCCGGCAGCATCAGGTACCGCATGCGCAGGGCGTTGCGTGCCCACAGCGGCGTCGTGTACGCCAGGAACGGCAGCACGTAGATCTCGGTGTCCCAGAAGTAATGTCCGCTGTACCCCGAGCCGGTGACGCCCTTGGCCGGCACACCGCGGCCGTCGGCACGCGCGGCGGCCTGCGCGAGCTGGTACAGACACCAGCGGGTGGCCTGCTGCAGATCGTCGTGTCCGCCGATGCGCACGTCGGAGCGGTCCCAGAATTCGTCCAGCCACTTGCGCTGCTGCGCGAACAGCGCGGGGACGCCGGTGGTGTAGGCGCGGTCGAGCGTGCGGCGGCACCGGTCGACGAGCTCGCGGGCGGGCACGCCACGGGACGTGTGGTAGGTCACCAGCTTCGTGACCGTGATCGGCACCCCCGCCTTGGCCTGCACGCGGTAAAGGTTCTTGGCGATGTCGGGCTCGATGAGCCCGCGCACGTCGTACTCGTTCTCGGTCTCGATGATGTGATCGGCGGCGACGGCGAGTGTCATGCCCGACTGGTTGACGCGGTACGACAGCGCGGTGCGCGAGCCGTCCTGCCAGTAGTCCTGCGGCTGCAGCACCCGCTCGTGGATGCGGTCGGTCTTGCGCGGGTCGAACCCGGCGCGGGGCGCACGCACCGCCGAGCTGCCGCCGTAGACGTCTTCGCCGTCCTGGCGGTTCACCAGCTGGCAGTTGATCGTCACCGGCGCGTCGGCGTTGAGCACGGTCACCGTGATCTTCATCACCGCGAGGTGCTTCTCCTCGAACGACACCATGCGCTCGAAGTCGATCTGCACCTCCTTGCCGCTGGGCGTCACCCACAGCACGTGACGGCGCAGCACGCCGTCACGCATGTCGAGCACGCGCTCGTACTCGCGCACGTCGGCGATGTCCAGCGACAGCGGCTCGTCCTCGACGTAGACCCGCATGACCTTGGCATCCGGAGCGTTGATGATCGTCTGGCCCACCTCGGCGAAGCCGTAGGCCTGCTCGGCGTGACGGATCGCGAAGGTCTCGTGGAAGCCGTTGATGAAGGTGCCGTGCTCGTGACCCTGCAGTCCCTCGGGCGGGTTTCCGCGCATGCCGAGGTAGCCGTTGCCGAGCGCGAACAAGGTCTCGGTGACGCCGAGATCCTCCAGCGAGAAGCTCTTCTCCACGAGCCGCCAGGGGTCGACGGGGAAGCGATCACGGTCGATCATGCGGGCCTTCCAGGTTTTTTCGAGGGTTGCTGCCGGTCGGGCACCGGTCAGGGGAGGAAAGCGTCGAGGTCGTCGACGACGACGTCTGCGCCGGCATCGCGCAGCACCTGCGCGCCCACACCGCGGTCGACGCCGATGACGAGGCCGAAGCCGCCGGCGGCGGCGGACTGCACCCCGCTGTGCGCGTCTTCGATGGCGACGCTGCGCGCGGGGTCCACCCCGAGCATGCGCGCGGCGACGACGAAGACGTCGGGGGCGGGCTTGCTGGGCAGGTGGTCGCGCTCGGCGACGAGGCCGTCCATGATGACGGGGAAGCGATCGATCAGCCCCGCCACGGTGAGCACCTCGCGGGCGTTCTTCGAGCTGGAGACCACCGCGATGGGCGTGCCCGCCGCCTGCAGCTTGTCCAGCAGCCGCAGCGACCCCGGGTAGGCGGCGATGCCGTCTTGGCGCAGCACCCGCTCGAACACGAGGTTCTTGCGGTTGCCGATGCCGCACACCGTGTCGGCGCTCGGCGGATCGCTCGGCTCGCCCCACGGCACCTCGACGTCGCGGCTGCGCAGCAGCGCCGCCACGCCGTCGTACCGCTTCTTGCCGTCGAGGTGCAGGAAGTAGTCCTGCTCGGTGTACGGCGGGGTGATCCCCCAGGCCGCGAACAGCTCGGTGAACATGGTCTGCCACGCGTGCATGTGCACCTCGGCGGTCGGCGTGAGGACGCCGTCCAGGTCGAAGAGCACGGCGTCGTACGCCGTCAGGTCGGGCAGATTTCGGGAAGCCACGTCGCCAGCGTAGTCGCGCGAACTGTGCACGGTCACGTCGACGCCGGAGGTTGCGGCATGCTCGGGGTCCGGGGTGCCGTCAGAGGGACGATGCGACGTCGAGGGCCTGGCGCGCGATCTCCAGTTCCTCGTTCGTGGGCACCACCAGCACCGTCACCGGGGAGTCGTCGGTGGAGATCACGCGGATGCCGCGCGCGCGGGTCTCGTTGCGCTCGCGATCCACCTTCACACCCGCGAATCCGAGGGTGGCCAGCGCCCCCTCGCGCACGCTCGGGGAGTTCTCCCCCACCCCGGCGGTGAACGTGATCACGTCGACGCCGCCGAGCTGAGCGAGGTACGCCCCCGCGTACGCGCGCAGCCGGTGCAGGTACACCTCGAACGCCAGGATGGCGTCCTCGTCGCCGGCGTCCACGCGCTCCTCGAGGTCGCGCATGTCGGCGACGCCGGCGAGCCCGAGCACGCCGCTGCGCTTGTTCAGCAGGTCGTCAAGGTCGTCGATCGACATCGACGCGCGCCGGGCGAGCTGGAACAGCACGGCCGGGTCGAGGTCGCCCGAGCGGGTGCCCATGACCAGGCCCTCGAGCGGGGTGAGCCCCATCGATGTCTCCACCGAGCGGCCGCGGTCGACCGCGGTGACGGATGCGCCGTTGCCGAGGTGGAAGACGATCTGGCGCAGCTCGCCCAGCGGGCGGCCGAGGAACTCCGCCGCCGCGCGGCTGACGAACTTGTGCGACGTGCCGTGGAACCCGTAGCGGCGGATGCGGTGAGCCGCGGCGAGGTCCCGGTCGATGGCGTAGGTGTACGCCGCCGGCGGCAGCGTCTGGTGGAAGGCGGTGTCGAACACCGCGACGTGGGCGAGGTCGGGGAAGGCCGACTTCGCCGCCCGGATGCCCTGGAGCGCGCCGGGGTTGTGCAGCGGCGCGAGCACCGACAGGTCGTCGATGTTGATCTCCACCAGCGAGGTGATGAGGGTCGGCTCGAAGAAGCGCGCCCCGCCATGGACCACCCGGTGACCCACCGCCACCGGCGGCGACGTCTCCAGCGACGGCCCCCACTCGCGAAACGCCTCGAGCATGACGGCGAACCCGGCGGTGTGGTCGGGGATGGGGAGCTCCCGGCGATAGGTGGCATCCGTCGCGGTCACCGCCTCCCCGCCCGCCGACGACGACGGGAAGTTCACTGTGTGCTTGGTGGCGCCCATGGCCTGGCCGATGCGCTCGACGACACCCGAGGCCAGGACGTGGCCGTCCTCGGGTTCGACCAGCTGGTACTTGAACGACGACGATCCGCTGTTGACGACCAGTACGACGCTCATGCGCCCACCTCACCCTGTGCCTGGATCGCCGTGATGGCGATCGTGTTGACGATGTCGTCCACCAGCGCGCCGCGCGAGAGGTCGTTGATCGGCTTGTTCAGTCCCTGCAGCACCGGGCCGATGGCCACGGCGCCGGCCGAGCGCTGCACGGCCTTGTATGTGTTGTTGCCGGTGTTGAGGTCGGGGAAGACGAACACCGTCGCCCGGCCGGCCACGTCGGAGCCCGGCATCTTCTGGGATGCCACGGCGGCGTCGGCGGCCGCGTCGTACTGGATGGGCCCCTCCACGGGCAGCTGCGGCGAGCGCTCGCGCACGAGCGCCGTGGCCGCGCGCACCTTCTCGACGTCGGCGCCCTTGCCCGACTCCCCCGTCGAGTACGACAGCATCGCCACGCGCGGCTCGATGCCGAACTGAGCCGCCGTCGCTGCCGACGACACCGCGATGTCGGCGAGCTGCTCGCTGGTGGGGTCGGGGATGACGGCGCAGTCGCCGTAGACGAGCACCCGGTCGGCGAGCGCCATCAGGAACACGCTCGACACGACGGAGACCCCGGGACGGGTCTTGATGATCTCGAAGGCGGGACGGATCGTGTGCGCGGTCGTGTGCATCGCACCCGACACCATGCCGTCCGCCAGCCCCAGGTGCACCATGAGCGTGCCGAAGTAGGACGCGTCGGTGACCGTGTCGGCTGCGCGCTCCAGCGTCATGCCCTTGTGGGAGCGCAGGCGGGTGTACTCCTGGGCGAACCTGTCCACCAGCACGGCGTCGAAGGGGCTGATGACCTGCGCCCCGGACAGGTCGATGCCCAGCTCCAGCGCGCGACTGCGCACCTCGATCTCCTCGCCGAGGATCGTGACGTCGGCGATGCCGCGGGCGAGCACCGTGGCGGCGGCGCGCAGCACGCGGTCGTCGTCACCCTCGGGCAGCACGATGCGGCGGCGGTCGTTGCGGGCCCGCTCCATCAGTGCGTACTCGAACATGAGCGGTGTCACCACCGTCGTGTGGGCGACGCCCAGCGCCTGGGTGAGCGCCTCGGTGTCGACGTGCTTCTCGAACAGCGCCAGCGCCGTGTCGTACCGGCGCTGCGAGTCGGCGGCCAGGCGCCCGCGCGCGGTCATGACCCGCACCGCGGTGTCGTAGGTGCCGAGGTCGGTCGCGATGATCGGCAGCGTCGAGCCGAGGCCGTCGATGAGGCTGTCGATCGTGTCGGGCAGCGGGAACGGGCCGTTGAGCACCACCGCGGCCAGTGACGGGAACGTGCCCGACGCGTGGGCGAGCAGGGTCGCCAGCAGCACCTCGGTGCGATCGGCCGGGATCACCACGACGGCGGATTCGGTCAGCCGCGGCAGCACATTGACCATCGACATGCCGGCGACGACGATGCTCAGCACCTCGCGGGTCATCAGTTCCGGGTCGCCCTTGACCAGGGTGCCTTCCACAGCGCGCAGGATGCCGCGCACCGACGGGGCGACGAGGTAGCGGTCCTCCGGCAGGGCCCGCACGGGGATGTCGCGCCCCGGCAGCACCGCCGCCACGGCAGCCGAGACGGCCTCGACGATCTCGTCGAGACGCTCGGGGTCGGCGCGGTTGGCGACGACGGCGAACAGGTCGGCGCGACCGGAGATCAGCTCGGGCACGGCGAGCGCCGCGATCTGGCCCATCTGCTCGGCCGTGCGTGCCGGGGCGGTGCCCAACTGCTCGCTCTGCCCCTGCATCGCACGGCCGCCGACGACCAGCAGCACCGGTGTGCCGAGGTTGGCCGCGATGCGGGCGTTGTAGGCCAGTTCGGCGGGGCTTCCCACATCGGTGAAGTCGCTGCCGACGACGACGACCGCGTCGCACTGACGCTCGACCGCCTTGTAGCGCTCCACGATGCGGGCGAGGGATGCCTCGGGGTCGGCGCGCACGTCGTCGTAGGTGACACCGACGCACTCCTCGTAGGCGAGGTCGACGCCGTCGTGGTCCAGCAGCATCTCGAGCACGTAGTCGCGCTCCGCGGTGGAGCGGGCGATGGTGCGGAACACCCCCACCCGCGGCGTCGCTCGACTCAGCGCGTCGAGCACGCCGAGCGCGATCGTGGACTTGCCGGAATGACCTTCGACCGAGGTGATGTAGATGCTCTGAGCCACCCGCTCAGCCTAGGCGGGGGCTGGGATGCCCGACAGACCGCCGGTCCGTGACTAATCGCCGTGGCCGCATCGCCCGGCGGAAAAAGTAAGACTCTCCGCGAACCCGGCAGAGCCTGGTTACCCTTGCTACGTTTCCGTCCTGGGGGAGTTGGCCTGGATGCCGCCTCGCGGAGAGCTGACACCAGTGTAGCCCGACTCGACCCGCCCCTCGTTCGCGCGGGTTACGATCGACGGGCGCGGCGACGACGCTGCGCGCTTCTGCCAGCGGTCGAGGGGAACGCATGAGCGAGCAGTCCGGGGAACCCGTCACCGCGGAGGAGTTCGCCCGCAGGACCGGTGAGATCATCGATTCGGTCACCCGCGTCATCGATGGAAAGCCCGAAGCGGTGCGCTCCGCGCTCACCTGCCTGCTGGCCGAGGGGCATCTCCTCATCGAGGACGTGCCGGGCGTCGGCAAGACCATGCTGGCCCGCGCGCTCGCGGCATCCGTGCACGCCACCGTGCGCCGCATCCAGTTCACGCCCGATCTGCTGCCCGGCGACGTCACGGGCGTGTCGGTGTTCAACCCGGTCGACCGCGAGTTCGAGTTCAAGCGGGGCGCGATCTTCGCGCACATCGTCATCGCCGACGAGATCAACCGCTCCTCCCCCAAGACGCAGTCGGCGCTGCTGGAGGCGATGGAGGAGCACCAGGTCACCGTCGACGGCGAGTCGCACGCGCTGCCCGAGCCGTTCCTGGTCGTGGCGACGCAGAACCCGTTGGAGATGGAGGGCACTTACGCGCTCCCGGAAGCGCAGCGGGACCGCTTCATGATGCGCATCTCCATGGGGTACCCCGACGCCGCCAGCGAGCGGCTGATGCTGCGCCAGCGCGACGCGACCAATCCCCTGTCGGCCATTTCGCCCGTCGTCGACGCGGACGGGGTGCGCAGGCTCATCGGCTGGGCGCGCTCGGTGCATCTGTCCCCCGCGGTCGAGGAGTACGCCGTCGCCCTCGCGCAGGCGACCCGCGTCCACGCCGATCTGCGCCTGGGCGCCAGCCCACGCGCAACGCTGCAGCTGGTGCGTGCGGCGAAGGTGCGCGCAGCGCTGGACGGGCGCGACTTCGTCATCCCCGACGACATCGCCGCGCTGCTCGAGCCGGTGTTCGCCCACCGGCTGATCCCGAGCCGCAACGCCGGCACAGCACGGGCCCGCTCGACCGGCGACGCCGTGGTGGCCGCGCTGGCTCAGATCGCGGCATCCGTGCGCGTGCCGCTGACCGCCCGCGCCTGAGGCGATCATGCAGCGCCCGTGGCCGTTGACGATCCGGGGCACCGGTGCCGTGCTGCTGGGGCTGGGATGCCTGCTCCTCGCCTCCGACCAGGGGGTGCCCGAGCTGCTGTACGTCGCGGTGCTGCTGCTGGCCGTCGTGGCGGCGGCCCTGCTGAGTCTGTATGCGGTACGCCGGGCGGATGGAATGACGCGGACCGTGACGCCCGAGGTGCTCACCGTCGGCGGGCAGGCCCGCGTGACGGCGCGGGTGTCGCTGCGCTCGGCGATGGCGTCGAGTCCGGGCACGTGGCACGACACGCTCTCTCCCGGGCTCGGGTGGGTGCGCCCGCCCGCCGGGGACGCCGCACCGGATGCCGGCGGACGCGGCGGGACGACGGTCGTCGCCGGCGGGGCGCGCGGGGTGTTCCCGGCACTCGGATCGAGCCTGCGCGGCGAGCCGCACACCGTGGACGTGGACTACCGCATCGAGGGGACGCGGCGAGGCGTGCACACCCTCGGCCCCCTCGCGGTGTCGTCGACCGACCCGTTCGGCCTGGTGCTGCGCAGCCACACGCTGCCGCTGGTCACCCAGGTCGTGGTCGCTCCCGAGGTCGTCGATCTCCCTGCCCTTTCGGACCTGCCCGGCGAGGCGGGCGGCACTCGGCACACGGCGTCGAACGAGCTCGGTCAGGGCGCCGACAACCTCATCCCCCGCGTCTACGTCGCCGGCGACTCGATGCGCCGCATCCACTGGCGTGCCAGCGCGCACCGCGACGAGCTGATGGTGCGCCAGGAGGAGCAGGAGTCGACGCCCGCCGCGACCGTCGTGCTCGATCTGTCGACCGGGCGATTCAGCACCGACGCGATGCGGGGTGCGGGACTGGATCCGGGATTCGAGCGCGCCCTCAGCGCCTGCGTCTCGGTGGTGTCGCGCCTGGTGCGCGAGGGGTACACCGTCTCTGTGACCGATGCCGACGGTCACCCGCTCGCCGACCCGATCGAGGGCGGCGACCTCACCGCCGTCGAGACCCTCGGCACCGGGTTCGCCACGCTCATCACCCGCCGCGACGACCATCTCGGCGACCTGGTCTCCCGGTTCGTCGGCGCGATCGGCGGCCCGCTGGTGGTCATCGTCGGGCGCTTCGACGCGGCGGATGCGGCGACGCTCGCCCCCGTCGCCCACCACTCCTCCCTGCCGGTGCTGCTGTCGGTCGCTCCCGTGGGAGAGGCGCTCGCGCACGCGGCGGAGCACGGCTGGCATCCCGCCGCCATCGGCCCGGACGACGACCTCGCGGCCGCCTGGCAGGACGCCGTGGACCGGGGGGTGGGCCGTGTCCTCTCCTGACGTCACCCGCCGCGTGCATCGCCGCGCCGACCTGCGGCTCACGGTCGCGGTTCTGGGAGTGGTGGTGGCGGCCATCGCGCCGCTCGTGCGGGTGATCGAGCCCGGCCCTGGGCTGCTGGGGGCCGTGCTGCTGGCGACGGCGCTGCTCGCCGCCGGCTACCTCGCCCGCACGCGACGCGTGCCGGCGGTGGCGGTCACCGGCCTGCAGGCGGGGCTCTGGGCGCTCGCGCTGACAGCGGTGTTCTTCAGCGACACCGCCCTGCTGGGGGTCATCCCCACCCCGGAGACCGTGCGAGAGGTTCCGGTGGTCGTCTCGGCGGGCATGAACGAGATCTTCGTCGGCGCCGCCCCGCTGGATGCCGGGCGGGCGCTGACCTTCCTGCTGATCGCCGCAGCGGGGCTGCTCACGGTCGTGCTCGACCATGTCGTGGTCACGGCGCGGCTTCCGCTGCTGGCCGCCGTCGGGGTGGTGGCGGTGTGGCTGGTGCCGGCGATCGCCGTTCCCCGGGGCGTGGACCTGGCGGCGTTCGCGCTGCTGGCGGTGACGCTGCTCTTCCTGCTGCGCGCTGAGACCCGCACCCGCGAGGTGCCGGCGGCCCGGGCGGCACCGGGCAGGATGCAGACGCCCCCGCAGCCGGCGGGCGTGGGCGCGACGGCGCTGGGGATCGGGGCCATCGCGGTGGTCGTCGCGCTGACGGTCACCCCGCTGCTGCCGACGCCCGCCCCCCGATCCACCGCCGCCGGCATCGGACCGGCGAACACCATCGACCCGTCGCTCAACCTGGGATCGGACCTGCGGCAGCCGGCGAGCGAGCCCGTCCTCAACGTGCGCACCAACGCACCGGTCCCGCCGTATCTGCGCGTGACGACGCTGTCGAGCTTCGACGGCGAGCAGTGGCAGCCCGACCGCATCGGCGCACTGCCCTTCGAGGACGGCACCGAGATCGATGAGATCGAGGTGGATCCCGCGCTGCGGGTGACCGCCTACCGTACGACGATCGAGGTCACGAACCTCGCGTCGGCCTGGCTGCCGGTCTCGTTCCCGGCTGTGGAGGTGGCCGGGCTGGAAGGCGAGTGGCAGTGGATGCCGTACAACCGCACCGTGGTCAGCCAGACGACCAGCTCGCAGGGTCAGTCCTACGAGGTGGTGACCCACCTGCCCCGCCCGACGAGGGAGCAGATCCGCGCGACCGAGGCGGGCGGCACCGCGCTGCGCGATGCGACGTCCGTCCTCCCCGACGACCAGCCGCTGGACGTCATCACCCGCACCGCCCAGGAGGTCACCGCAGGCGCCGAGAACGACTACGACCGGCTGATCGCGCTGCAGAGCTGGTTCCGGGGACCGGACTTCACCTACTCGCTGCGCGCACCGGTGAGGTACGGCTTCGACGGGTCGGGCATCGACGCGATCGAGGGGTTCCTGGCCGAACGCGGCGGGTACTGCGTGCATTTCGCGTCGGCGTTCGCGGTCATGGCCCGCACCCTGGGCATGCCGTCGCGCATCGTCGTCGGCTACCTCCCCGGCACCGGCAACGGCAGGATCATCGAAGGCCAGACGGAGTATCAGGTCAACAGCGACCAGTTGCACGCGTGGCCGGAAGTCCACTTCGACGGCATCGGCTGGGTGCCGTTCGAGCCGACCAAGAGCCTGGGCACGCCCACGTCCTTCCTGCCCGAGCGGGTGGGGACACCCGAGGACGGCGGCGAGGACATCACCGAAGGGCTGGAACCGACTGCCGCGCCGGCCCGCCCTGTCGAGCCGATCAATCCCGACCTTGCGCCCGACGCCGCCGATCCGGGCGCCTCCGGCGCGGCGACCCCGCAGGGCCTCTCGCTGATCGTGGTGCTGACGCTGCTCGGGCTGCTCGTGCTGCTGTCCATCCCGGCGGTCGCCCGTGAGGTCAGGCGCCGCCGCCGCCTCGCCGCAGCGGCGGGCGGGGATGCCGCGGCCGCCTGGCTGAGCGTGCGGGAAGCCGCGGTGGACCTCGGGATCGCGGTGCCCGCGTCGGAGTCCCCGCGCGCTTTCGGCGCCCGTCTCGTCGCCGAGCACGACGCGCCGGAAGACGCGATGGACGTGCTCGTGGCGGCGATCGAACGTCAGGCGTACGCGCCGGCCGCCTCCGCCGTCGTGAGCGGTGGGCGGGGCGACGCGGCGGGCGGTGCCGATGGCCGCGGGCTTGCGGCGGCCGCGGCATCCGTCCACTCTGCGCTGGCGCGTTCGGCCGCGCGCCGGCGGCGGGCGCTGGCCGTGGTCGCGCCGCGCTCGCTCATCGTGCGACCCGGCAGCACGTACGCCACAGACCGCGTGACAACCTGACCGCGGCGCTGCGGACGCCCCGCCCGCGCCGCCCCCGCTGGCCTGCGACAACAGCACCCCCTCGCACCCGGTAGACTGTCCCGCGGCCCTCCGGGGCCATGGAGGATTCGCCTAGTGGCCTATGGCGCACGCTTGGAAAGCGTGTTGAGTGAAAGCTCTCAGGGGTTCGAATCCCCTATCCTCCGCCACTTCTTCATCCGCCCGCGCCGGGCGCTCCCCGGCTGCGGCATCCCCCCGACTGCCCGTATGCGCGCGAGGATGGACCGATGATCTCCGACACCTCGCCCCCGACGCTCGGGATCCTGGGTTTCGGCAAGCTCGGCCGCACCCTCGCCGGTCTCGCCGATCGGGCCGGGCTGACGGTGAAGGCGGCGGGTTCGGCGCAGCCCGTGCGGCTGCGGATGATGCGCGACGCGCTGCTGCCGGCCGTGCAGCTGGGCTGGGCGGACGAGGTGGCCGCCACCTCGGACCTCGTGATCCTCGCCCTCCCGCTGAGCGCCGTCCACGACCTTCCGGTGGCGGCGCTGGCGGGGAAGACCGTGATCGACGCGATGAACCACTGGCGGGAGGTCGACGGCGATCGCGACGACTGGGTCGAACCCGCACGCTCCACCAGCGAGATGGTGCAGTCCGTGCTGGCGGACTCTCGCGTGGTGAAGGCCTTCAACCACATCGCCTACCGCGACCTCGCCCCGCGCCGGCTGCCCGAAGACGACCCGCATCGCACGGCGATCGCGATCGCCGGCGACGACGGGCCGGCGACGGATGCCGTGGCCGCGCTGGTGCGACGTCTGGGCTTCGCACCCGTCGTCATCGGCCCCCTGGCGGCGGGGCGGCTGATCGAGCCAGGCTCGCCCGCCTTCGGGTCCGCACTCCCCGAGGCGGGATTGCGGCAGCTGCTGGAAGCGGCTGCCCGTCAGCAGCCGTGACCGGGGGCGCCCTCTGCTCACTCCCGGAAGTCCTCCGGCTCGACATCGTCGATGAAGTGCTTGAACTCCTCGATGTTCTCCTCCGCGTCTGCGGTCGCCAGCACGTCGGGAATCCCCGCTTCGAGCAGCACGTCATCGGCGACGAACACCGGCGCCGACGTGCGCGACGCCAGCGCGATGGCATCCGACGGGCGGGCGTCGACGACCTGCGTCCCCCGCGTCGACGACAGGGTGACCTCGGCGTAGAACGTGCCGTCGTCGATGCGGGCGACCTCCACCCGGTCGACCTCGGCGTCGAGCGCCGCGATCATCGAGCGCATCAGGTCGTGCGCGAGCGGACGCGGAGTGACGGCCCCCTCGACCGCGATGAGTATCGACGTCGCCTCCTGCGCCCCGATCCAGATCGGCAGGATCGCACCTTCGCCCGGAAGTGCGTCGATGGGCTTGAGCAGCACGACCCGCTGTCCCTCGGGATCGAGAGCGACGCCGGCCACGCGCACCTGGACCATGGTGCTGCCCTCCTCCCGGCATCCGATCGGACGCTGTTCACGCCCCATCGTAGGCATCCGTCGGCGCGGCGCCACCCGTCCGCGTGATCGCCGACGCCGCGGCGGCGCGACGGGCGTATCGTGACCGCCATGGCATCCGCGAAAGACGACGCCGTCACCGTCGACGCCGACGGGCACGAGGTGCGGGTGAGTCACCCCGGCAAGGTGGTCTTCCCGCAGCCGGGCCTGACGAAGCTCGACCTCGTGCAGTACTACCTCTCCGTCGCCGAGGGGGCCCTGCGCGGCGCCGGCGACCGCCCGATGGTGCTGAAGCGCTTCGTGAAGGGCATCGACAAGGAGCCGTTCTTCCAGAAGCGCGTGCCCGAGAACCACCCCGAGTGGGTCGGGACGGCGACGCTGCGGTACGCCTCGGGAACGAGCGCCGAAGAAGCGGTGATCCGGGATGCCGCGGGGCTGGCGTGGGTCGTGAACCTCGGGTGCCTCGACCTCAATCCGCACGCGGTGCGCGCCGGGAACCTCGATCACCCCGACGAACTGCGCATCGATCTCGACCCCATGCCGGGCGTCGACTGGCAGCAGATCGTCGACGTCGCGTTCGTCGTGCGCGACGTGCTCGAGGACCACGGCCTCGTCGGCTGGCCGAAGACCTCCGGGTCGCGCGGCATCCACATCCTGGTGCGCATCGAGCCGGCGTGGGACTTCGCGGCGGTGCGCCTGGCGGCGCAGGCGCTGGCACGGGAGGTCGCCGACCGGGCGCCGGGGCTCGCCAGCGCGCAGTGGTGGAAGGAGGAGCGCGGCGAGAGCGTCTTCGTCGACTTCAACCAGAACGCCAAGGACCGCACGGTCGCGTCGGCCTATTCGGTGCGCGCCCTTCCCGATGCCCGCGTTTCGACGCCGCTGGGGTGGGACGAGCTGCGGGTGCGTCGTCCCGAGGAGTTCACCGTGCCGACGGTGCGCCGCCGGTTCGCCGAGATCGGCGACCCCCATGCCGGGATCGATGCCGCCGCGGGGTCACTCGACGCGCTGCTGGCGCTCGCCGACCGGCTCGGTCCGGCGGAGCGCGCGCCGCGGGGCGCGGGCGGCGGAGCGGGCCGGCGCGTCTCGGCGATGCCGCTCATCGAGATCGCGCGCGCCGCGACGAAGGACGAGGCCCTGGCGGGGCTGGATGACTGGAAGGCGCGGCATCCGGCTGTCGTGGCGCACCTCTCCCCCGCTGACGTGCTCGTCGACGGCATGCGCGGGTCGAGTTCGCTGTGGTACCGCATCCGGGTGAATCTGCAGCACGTGCCCGAGGACGAGCGCCCGCCCCAGGAGCCCCTCGAGGTCGACTACGACCCGTGGGCCCCCGGTCGTTGAGCGAGCCCACTCCCCGGTCGTTGAGCGAGCGCACTCCCCGGTCGTTGAGCGAGCGCACTCCCCGGTCGTTGAGCGAGCGCAGCGAGACGAAACGCCCCCGCGCCGCACCCCGTTTCGTCTCGGTCGCTCCGCTCCCTCGCTCAACGACCCCCGACCCGGTCGTTGAGCGAGCGCAGCGAGACGAAACGCCCCCGCGCCGCACCCCGTTTCGTCTCGCTCGCTCCGCTCCCTCGCTCAACGACCCGCGGGCCGGTCGTTGAGCGAGCGCAGCGAGACGAAACGCCCCCACCCGAACCCCCGTTTCGTCTCCCTCGCTCCGTTGGCTCCGGACCACCCGTCGGGTGCCCGTGCCGCCTGGGCGGTGTCGGGGATCTGGGGCGGTAAGCCTGGTCGAGCGTGAGCCGGGTGGTCACGGGCTCGACGCTACTGCAGGCGCACCCCACCGCGGCCGGACTGTTGCAGCAGGTCCTCGGCGACCCGCCACAGGCGCTCGGCATCCTGCTTGTTCATGGCGCGGTGAAACGGATGCCGCGCCCGCGGCGCACCCGCGAGCTGCAGCATCCCGGAGGGGGCGAAGAAGGCGCCCTCGTCGGCATCCGCCGTCAGGGCCTGCAGGGCGGGGAGCGCCGCGAGCGGCAGCGGATTGCCGAGGCGGGCGGTCAGTCGAGCCACGGGTGGCGGTGTCCGGCGGCGTATGTCCGGCGCGATCGCCGTCGCGGGGACGACGCCGGGGTGGGACTGGGCGACGGTGACGGCTGCGCCGCCCGTCACCGCGCTGCGCCGTGCAAGCTCGGCACAGAAGAGTGCGAGAGCGAGCTTCGACCTGGCATAGGCGCGCAGGGCCGCGTAGCGACGCTCCAGCTGCAGGTCCGACCAGTCGAGGCGACTGAACGCCACGGCGACGCTGGTCTGCATGACGATGCGGGATCGCTCCGTTCGCAGCGCGGGAAGCAGGCCGATGATCAGGGCGAAGTGGCCGAGGAAGTTGGTCTGGAAGTGCAGCTCGAAGCCGTCTGCGGTGAGGTGGCGTCTGCGGTCGCCGAGGAGCACGACACCGGCGTTGGCCAGCAGGAGGTGTATCGGGGTGTGCTCGGCGGCGAGTCCCGCGACGAGCGCCCGCACCGAGTCGAGGCGGGCGAGGTCGAGGTCGCGCAGCTCGAGGCTCGCGTCGGGGACGCCGCCCCGGATGCTCTCGATCGCACGGGTGCCCTTGTCGCGGTTGCGCACCGGCATGATGACGTGGGCACCGGCAGCGGCGAGCGCGCGAGCCACCTCGAGACCGACTCCGTCGCTCGCACCGGTGACGAGAGCGGTGCGACCGGCGAGGCCGGGAAGGTCGGCGCTGGTCGTCGCGGGCATGGCGTCCCTTCCGTCTCTCAACGGATACCACTTCCGGCCGCGCCGCGCATGCTGTGCGCCGATCCCGCAGACGGGTGCTCGCCAAGCGGCGACGCGGTGGGCGACACTGGCGTCATGACGAGGATCATCGCGGTGCGCGGGGACATCACCGAGCAGCAGGTGGACGCGATCGTGAACGCGGCGAACAACGCCATGCGCGGGGGCGGAGGCGTCGACGGCGCGATCCACCGCGCCGGGGGCCCCGAGATCCTGCGCGAGTGCATCGCACGGTTCCCCGACGGGCTGGCGACGGGGGATGCCGGCTGGACGACCGCCGGCGACCTGCCGGCGCGGTGGGTCATCCACACCGTCGGCCCGAACTTCGCCGTCGGCGAACGCGACCGCTCGCTGCTGGTGTCGTGCTACCGCCGGTCGCTGCAGGTGGCAGACGAGCTGGGCGTCCGGTCGGTGGCGTTCCCCCTCATCAGCGCCGGCGTGTATGCCTGGCCGAAGGCGGATGCCATCGGCGCCGCCGTCGAGACGCTCGCCGCTGCCGACACGGCGGTGGCAGAGGCGCGCATCGTGGCATTCGACCCGGCCACGTACGCGCTGGTCGCCGATGCCGTCGCGGCCGCCGTCGCACGCTGACCGTCGCTCCCCCTTCGCCTCCCCCGTCACGGACGACGCCTCCCGGCGAGCGTTTCATGACAAGCGAGGCGGAGTCGTCGTAGCATCGCGACCGTGGACGAGTGGGTCGGGTTTCTGCGCAACGTCAATCAGGGCCAGCGCGGGCATCCGTCCACGGCGGACATCCTCGCCGCGTTCGCCGATGCGGGCGTGCCCGACGCGGTGACGTTCCAGAGCAACGGCACCGTGGTCTTCCGGGCGGACGATCCCGCCGGCGCGGTGGCCGACGCGGTGCGTGCGTTGGAAGCCCGCACCGGCCTGCGTCGCGATGCCTGCGCGCTGCCGCTGTCGGAGATCTCGCGCATCGTGGATGCGCACGCCGAGCAGCCGGATGCCGCGCGGCGAGAGGTGTCATTCCACGCCGACGGCCGCATCGACCCCGACGATGCAGAGTTGGCGCGCGTCGCCGCGCACCGCCGGTGCCGGGTGGTGGATGCCGGTGAAGGCTGGGTCGTCTCCGTCAACGAGCGGGCGGGTGAGGGCAATGCCACCCCTACGATCGAGGAGGTGACCGGCGAGCCCGCGACCTCCCGCGGGCTGCCGACGCTCGTGCGCCTGCTCGCCCGCTTCGGTGCCCCCGGCTGAGCACGACGGGCAGCCGGGGTCAGCGCAGGAGCGCCTCGTAGGGAGCCAGAGCCACGTGGTCTTCGGCACCGCTGCGCAGGTGCGGATCGTCCGTGACCAGCAGGTCCGCCTGCAGCATGGCGACGGCGAGGTACTCCGCCGGGGGTGTGTCGGGCCAGCCGAGCCGCAGGGCCAGCTTCCACGCCGTGGCGCGGGAGACGCGGTCACCGAGAAGGCGGATCTTCAGCTCGGCGAGGCGTTCGAGCCGCGCGAGGGCGACGCGTTCCTCGAGCGCGCCGGCACGCACCTGCTGGTAGAGCAGCGAGAGCGCGTGCGTGCGCAGCACGCTCGGCGCGACCAGGGAGTGCCCGGGGCCGAGCACCGCGTCCTCCTCGATCAGCCGCAGCGCCGTCGGCGCGTCGATGGCGTAGCGGGTCATGGCCCGATGATGCCACCGGGTGTCATCGCTGGCCACGGGGCCGATGTCGGAGGGGTGCCCTAGCGTGTGCGATGCCGGTTCGGGGGGATCGGCGACGGGTGCCGGCTGGGGGGCCGGCACCCACACCCCGGTTCACCACCCCATCGAGCCCGGCCCGCCCTTGAACGGGCCCCGTACCCACGACGTCACCCAGCCGCCGTAGAAGAGGCCGGGCTGCGGCGTCACCGTCTCGCCGTCGACCGCGCACTGGTCCATCGGGTCGACGTACACCGCGACGCGGTCGGCCAGCAGTTCGTAGCCGGGCGAGGGATGCGGATAGTTCCAGGCGGCGCGCGGCGCGACGCGGTCGCCGCCGCGCACGTCGAGATAGCGAGCCGCACCCTTGAACTCGCAGTACGAGCTGCCCTCCGCCGGGACGAGCGAGCCCGGCGCGAACGCCGCGATCGGCAGGTAGTACACCGGCGGGTGACTGGTCTCGAGCACCCGCACGACGTCGGCCGTGTCGACGATGCGGACGCCGCCGAGGTCGATCGTCACGGGGGTGTCGACACGCTCGATGCGGGGCGGGCGCGGGTAGTCCCAGACGGATTCCTGGCCGGGGCCGATGGGGTCGGGACGCGGGTGGGTCATGGCCTCACTGTAGGAATGCGGTGAGATGCGGCGCGAGGGGTTGCGTGACCCGCACGGGTGGTTGACTGTCGCCATGACCGGCATGCCCATGTTCCCGCTGGGCAGCGTGCTGCTCCCGTACACCCCGCTGCCGCTGCGCATCTTCGAACCGCGCTATCTCACCCTGATCGGCCGGCTCCTCGACGAGGAGGACCCGCAGTTCGGCGTCGTGCTCATCGAGCGCGGCCCCGAAGCCGGCGGCGGCGATCAGCGCAGCGACATCGGCACCCTCGCGCGCCTGGTGCGTGTCGCCCCCACCGCCACCGACCTGCAGGTGGTGGCGATCGGCGCGGAGCGCATCCGCGTCGAGCGGTGGCTGCCGGATGACCCGTATCCCGTCGCCGACGTGTCAGAGGTGCCTCCGCTGGAATGGTCCGACGCGCTCACGCCGCTGCGCGACGAAGCCGAGCACATCGTGCGGCGGGTGCTCGCCCGCGCAGCCGACGACGAGAACGTGCGGTGGGATGCCGAGACGGAGCTCTCCCCCGATCCCGTCGAGTCCTCATGGCAGCTGGCGGCCATCGCTCCGCTGGGTGAGCTGGACCGCTTCACCCTGCTGCAGGCCACGACGCTGGGGGGCCTGCTGCGTCAGATCATCGACCTGACCCTCGACATCGAGCCGCTGCTGACCCGCCCTCCCGCCGACGACATCGGCTGATCCGCCACGCCGGCCGTCGCGTTCTCCGATGCCGCCTCACGGATGAGATCCGCTGCCCGCTCGGCGACGACCATGATCGATCCCACCGGGTTCAATGCGGGAATGGTGGGGAACACCGACGCGTCCACGACGCGAAGTCCCGCGACTCCGCGCACCCGCAGTCGATGATCGAGTACGGCGGCGGGGTCGTCGTCCGCGCCCATCGGGCAGGTGCAGGACACGTGGTAGACGGTCTGATGCGTCGCCCGCAGCACGGCCGACAGCTCCTCATCCGTGCTGATGTGGGCGCCGGGGAAGACTTCGCGCCCGATGTGCTGCGCGAAAGGCGCCTCGGCGGCGACCCGGCGGGCGAGCTTGACGCCCTCCACCAGCATCCGCTCATCGCGTCCCTCGTGGTCGGTGAAGTAGCGATAGTCGATGCTCGGTGCCTCATCGACGTCGCCGCTGGTGATCCACACGCGCCCACGGCTGCGGGGCTTGGCGACGTTCGGGGCGAAGGAGACGTTGTCCGCGGGGATGTGCACGCCGAATCGTTCGGCATGCACCGTCCACGAGTGCAGGGGGATATGCGTGGAAATATCGGGCACCGCGCTGTCGGGATCGATGCGCACGACATAGCCGGCGTCCCAGCCCGTGGCGGAGACATCGTCGCGCGGTGTGCGCCCTTCCCACACGATCAGCCCCTCGGCATGATCCTGCAGGTTCTCGCCGACGCCGGGGAGATCGACGACGACCGGCACACCCGCCTCTTTCAGGACCGCGGCCGGCCCGATTCCCGAACGCATCAGCAGCGCCGGGCTATCGATGGCACCGCAGCAGACGATGACCTCCCGCCGTGCCCGCAGCTCACGCGTCCCCTGCGGCGTGCGCACGCGCACCCCCACCGCGCGGCCTTCCTCGATCAGCAGCGTCTCGGCCACCGACTCCAGCTGCAGGTGGAGGTTCGCCCGCTGCACGCCGTGCAGATATGCCCGCGAAGCAGACGAACGCAGGTTCGTGCGCGGTTCGTAGCCGATCTCGAAGAAACCGGCGCCCTCGACGAACTCGGTGTCGTTCCAGGTCTCGCGCGCGGTCAGCCCGAGTGCGGTCGATGCCGCTTGCACGGCGTCTGCGACGTAAGGGTTGCGGTCGGCCGGGTCCACCGGCACGATGTCTGCCTCCAGCCGGTCGAAGTACGGGGCGATCAGGTCGTAACCCCAGCCGTCCACCCCCGCCGCGGCCCACTCGTCCAGGTCGCCGCGCAATGGCCGCCAGCTGATCATGGTGTTCGCCGTGGAGCACCCGCCCAGGATGCGCAGCCGCGCCTGTCGTATGAAGGAGTTCCCGCGCGCCTGCGGCACGCTGCGATAGTCGAGGTCGTACTCGCCCTCGAGCATCTCCGCCCACCGACGGATCTGGCCAGCTCGCTCCTCGGACTCGTCGTTCGGGCCCGCCTCCACGAGGCACACCGTCGCGGCGGGGTCCTCGCTCAGCCGCGCCGCCACGATGCACCCGGCGGTGCCGCCGCCGACGACGACGTAGTCCCAGAGCTGCTCGTCCATGGTCGCCACGCCCGGCTCTCAGCCGTGGTGGATGAGATGGAGGATCTCGGAGTAGTACCCGTGGAACTCCGGGCTCCCGATCACCTCGGCATCGCGCGGACGCGGCAGATCGATCACGTACTCCGCGCTGACCTTCCCCGGGCGCGGCGTCATCGCGATGACGCGATCCGAAAGGAAGACCGCTTCCTCGATGTCGTGCGTGATGAGCATGACCGTCATGCGGTTCAGCTCCCACACCTCGGTGAGCAGCTCCTGCATCGTGCGACGGGTGAGGGCGTCGAGCGCCCCGAACGGCTCGTCCATCAGCAGAACCTCCGGGCCGTAGGCCAGCGAGCGCGCCAGTGCCACGCGCTGCTGCATCCCTCCGGAGAGCTGCGCGGGGTAGGAGTCCTCGAACCCGGTCAGTCCCACCTGCGACAGCACCTCACGGGCGCGGTCGACACGCTGTCGGCGGCTCATCCCCTGTTCGCCCTTGAGCGCGAACACGACGTTGTCCAGCGCGCTGAGCCAGGGCAGCAGAGTCGCGGACTGGAAGACGACGCCGCGATCGCGGCCGGGACCCGTGATGAGCTCGCCACCGAGCGAAGCGGACCCGGCGGTCGGGGCTTCCAGCCCGGCGATGATCGACAGCAGGGTGCTCTTTCCGCACCCGGATGCGCCGACGACGGAGACGAACTCGCGGTCGCCGAGGGTGAGGGTGACGTCGCTGAGTGCCTGCACCTCTCCGAACGTCTTGGTGACGCCCTCCACCTGAACCTTGGGCGTGCGCAGCAGAACCGGAGTGGTCATCACGACCGTCCCTTCAGGTAGCGGAAGAAGCGGCGACCGAGCGCGCGCATGATCTGGTCGAAGACGAGCCCGAGCAGGCCGAGCACGATGACGTAGCCGATGATGAGATCGGTCTCGAGGAACCGCTGGGCCTGGGTGATGCGGTAGCCCATGCCCGACGTGGCCGCGACCAGCTCGGCGACGACCAGCCAGGTCCATGCCCACCCCAGGCTGATCCGCAGCGCGTCCCAGATGCGCGGCAGCGCGGAAGGGAAGACGATGCGTGTGAGGATCTGCCGTGACGACAGCCCGAGGGTCGCCCCGAGATTGCGGTAGGACACCGGCACCCGCCGCACCGCGTCGGCGAACATGAGCACCTGCTGGAAGAACGTGCCGAGGAAGATGATGAGGAACTTCTGCATGTCGTCGGTGCCGACCCAGAGGATCGTCAGAGGCACGAAGGCCACTACCGGCATGTAGCGGATGAAGTCCATGATCGGCTCGACCGCCGCCTCGACGCGCACCAGTGCGCCGCACAGCACGCCGATCGGGATGGCGAGCAGGCTCGAGGCCAGGAAGCCCACCATCACCCGGTAGGTGCTGATGCCCATGTCGGACCACAGCTCGCCGTTGCCGGCCTGCTCGCCGAGCTTCGCCACGACCGCGAACGGCGACGGCAGGAACAGCGGGTTGACGATCCCGGACAGACTCACCGCAGCCCACGCCGCGAGCAGCACGATGAAGGCGACGATCGCCGTGGTCAGGTACTGCCGGCGGGTCAGCGGCCCGGTGGCGGGGCGGGCGCGCCCCGCCGCGCGTGGTCGGCGCGCGGCGGGGGCGTCAGGGGTGATGGTCATCGTGGCACTCCGTGTGGTGTCGATGCGGCTCACGGCGCGTCTTCGACGAACGTCGGGTCGATGAGGGATGCCAGGTCGAGGCCCCCTTGCACCAGGCCGATCGCTGCGGCGACGTCCTGCACGGCGGGCAGCACGGAGGTGAGGTATTCACCGGAGAGCATCGTCTTGTTCTGCGCGAGGGTGAAGAACTTCACGCCGTCGAACGCGGTGGCGAGGGCGTCCACGTCGCTGCCGACGCTCTCGGCGATGATGGCGCGCGCCTCGTCGGTGTCGGACTCGTAGAACGAGATCGCCGGCGCCCACGCGTCGACGATCCGCTGGACCGCCTCGGGGTTCTCGGCGAGGAAGTCGTTGTCCACCGCGAGCACGTCGCTGATGAGGCCCTCCTTCTCGGCCGCGGTGAAGATGGTCTCGAAGCCCTCGCTCGCCTTCTGCGCCTCCGAGATGTACGGCTCATACGTCACGGCCACGGGCACGCTGCCGCCGATGAGTGCCGTCGCCGCCTCGGACGGGTCCATCGGAACCGGCGAGATGTCGTCGAGGCTGAGTCCGCTCTCCTGGAGCGCGTAGCCGAGCAGCAGGTTGCTGACCGATCCCTCCTCGAACGCGATGCTCTTGCCCGCGAGCTCCGACACCTCGGTGACGGAGCCGTCGGTGAGGATGGCGTCCGCGGCCAGCGAGGCGTCCAGCAGCAGCACGATCGTGATGTCCAGACCCTGCTCGACCAGCTGCAGAGCGGAGTGGCTCGCCATGTTGGCGACCTGGATGCGGTCGGAGGCGAAGGCGGCGCTCATATCGGCGTCGTTCATGAAGTTGGTGATCTTGACGTCGACCCCCGCCTCCTCGAAGTAGCCCTTCTCCTGCGCGATGTACCAGGGTCCGTAGCCCAGCCACGGCTGGATGCCCATGCCGACGGTGGGGGTGTCCGACGCTGCGTCGGCGCCGGCGGAGCAGGCGGTGGTGGCGAACAGGCCGGCGCCGATCACCAAGGCTGCTGCTGCACGGAGGGCGGGGGTTCTGCGGGACATGGGGGGTCCTTCCGGTGGGTGGCGCTCGTCGGGTGAAGTGGGACCAGCATCGTGACCCCGTGAGCGCCCAAGCAAATAGCCGTGGGCGAGAGTTTAAATCATCTTTTGTGATGCAATTCCTGCGCAATATCGACGTAACAAATGCGAAATATGAGCGCCGGAAGGTGGGGCCGTCGCCGACGGCGGCCGCGACCGATCGGAGTCCCATGCACACGACGCTCTACACCAACGGCCTGCTCTACCTCGGCGAGGGCCGCTTCAGCGAGGGCGCCGTCCTCACCCGCGGTGACCGGATCGCGGCCGTGCTCGCAGCGGGCGATCCGCTTCCCGCCGCCGACGAGACCGTGGACCTCGCCGGCGGGACGCTGTTGCCGGGGTTCCAGGATGCGCATGTGCACCCCCTGCTCGCCGGGCTCCAGCTGCTCTCGATCGATCTGCACACCGTCCACGACCGCGGCGGGTACCTCCGTCTCATCGGCGACTACGCCGCAGCGCACCCTGAGCTCCCCGTGCTCAGCGGCGGGGGCTGGTTCGGCGACGTCTTTCCCGGCGGCTTCCCCACGGCCGCCGAGCTGGACGCGGTGGTGCCGGACCGCCCGGTGGTCCTGCACAGCCATGACGCGCACGGCGCGTGGGTGAACACCGCCGCGCTGCGGGCGGCGGGGATCGATGCAGGCACCCCCGACCCGGTCGGCGGACGCATTCTCCGCGACGCCGACGGGGCGCCGACGGGCATGCTGCTCGAGGCGGCCACCGCGCCGGTGACGGCGCTCCTGGCCGAACCCGACCTGCCGATGCTCGCCCTCGCCCTCCGCGCCGCGCAGCAGCGGCTCCACGCCGCCGGGATCACGGCATGGCAGGATGCCGCCGTCGGGCCCTCCGACCTCGGCCCCGACGCGCTGCCGGTGTACGAGCATCTCGACCGCGAGGGCTTGCTCACCGGCCGCGTCGTCCTCGCGCTGTGGTGGGATCGCGAGCGCGGCGTGGAGCAGATCGCCGAGCTGATCACGACCCGCGAACGCCTGCGCGCGAGCGCACGGCTGGACGCCGGCACCGTCAAGGTCATGATCGACGGGATGGTCGAGAACCACACCGCCGCCATGCTCGAGCCCTTCACCGGGCACCCCGACGACCGCGGCATCCGCTTCATCGAGCCGGCCGCGCTGGCCGCGCTGACGGTCGCCCTCGACGCAGCCGGGTTCCAGATCCACTTCCACGCCGTCGGCGACGCCGCTGTGCGCGACGCGCTGGACGCGCTGGAGGCGGCGCGGCTGCACAACGGGCGGTCCGGCAACCGCCACCACATCGCACACCTCGACCTGGTGCACCCGTCGGATGCACCGCGCTTCCGCGAGCTCGACGCCACGGCGAACGTCACCGCACTGTGGGCGCGCAGGGACAAGGAGATCATCACCCGCAAGCTCCCGCTGCTGGGCGACGACCGGGCGGGGCACCACTTCCCCTTCGGCACGCTGCGGCGCCACGGCGCCCGCATCGTCGGCGGCAGCGACTGGCCGGTCACCGCGCCCGATCCGCTGTGGGCGGTCAAGACCGCCGTGACCCGCACGGGCGTCGCGGAGGACCCCCACGCGATCGGAAACGAGGTGCTCACGGTGCCGCTGCTGCCGGACGAGGCGATCCCGCTGGGCGTCGCGCTCGACGCCTACCTCGCCGAGGCGGCGTTCATCAATCGGCTCGACGGCGAGACCGGCACGCTGCGTGTGGGCGCGGCGGCCGATCTCGTCTGGGTCGACCGCGACCTGCGCCACGTCGACGAGCTCGGCTCGGCGGCCGTCATGCGCACCGTCGTGGGCGGGAAGCTCGTCTACCGCGCCGACTGAGCGGCCACGTCGACGGGCGGGCCCGCAAGCGCCGCCACCGCCCGCCTGCATTCCTCGGCGAAGATCTCGGCCTTGCGGGTCACACGGGTCCCGGCGCTGCGGCGCGCCAGCACGAGGTCCAGCGGACGCGTGGACTCGCGGATGCCGAGCCTGTGCAGCTCCGTGCCGGCGTACGTGTGCCCGAGCTTGGGCTGCTGGTTGAGCAGCGTGAAGCCGTGGCCGCTGGCGACCATGGCTCGCACCGCCTCGAAATTGGTGAACCGGTAGCGCACCGACGGTCGCAGGCCCTGATCGGCGAAGGCCTGCAGGAAGTAGTCGCGGCTGGCCGGAAGGTCCAGCAGCACCATGGGCTCGTCGACGAGCTGCGAGAGGCTGACCGTCTCCTGCCCGGCGAGCGGATGGTCGCTGCTCACGGCGGCGTACAGCGGGACCTGCGAGAGCACCTCACGGTCGATGTCGGGTCCGAGGCCGAGGTCGTACGTGAGCGCGATCTCGATGGACTGGTCCAGCAGCGCCTCCTCGATGCGGTCTGCGGTGAGCTCCGACACGTCCACCTGCAACTCGGGGTAGGCGTCCTCGAGGCCGCTGATGATCGGCGGCAGGTAGAACGGCGCGAGGGTCTGGAAGCAGCCGATGACGATGCGCCCGGCGGTGTTCTCCGGTTTGAGCGCCATCACGGCGTCGTCGACGGCGGCGAGGATGCCGCGCGCCCGCTGCAGGAACTGCGCGCCCTGCGGCGTCAGCTGCAGCCCTTTCGCCCTGCGACGGATCAGCAGCTGCACCCCGACCGCGGCCTCGAGGTTCGCGATCGATGTCGACACCGCGGACTGGGCGACGAACAGCTCGTCTGCCGCCCACGTCATGCTGCCGAGCTCAGCGGCGGCGACGAAGTAGCGGAGCTGGGTCAGGGAGACGTCTGCTCGAGCGGGTTGTCGCATGGGGACCTCGTATTTCCGATAGGTTTCAGCGATATTGCCAAGCCTTTGCATACGAATACTAGATGCAAAAGCGCGCGCCGGGCTATTTGCTTTGCCGGAACCGCTGTTCCCAAACTCATACCGTCCCCCGTTGCTCCCACCGAAGGCTCCCCACCATGGCGCTCGTCCCGGATCGCGGCCCCGTCGCAACCCGTCCTCTCCCGCTGCTCCCCACTCGCGAACGGGGGTGCGCGCGGTGATCGAGAACGTGGAGGTCGTCGTCGTCGGGGCCGGGCAGGCCGGCGTGGCGATGAGCGAGCACCTCACTCGCGCCGGAGTGACCCACATCGTCCTCGAGCGCGGCCGCATCGCGGAGCGGTGGCGCTCGGAGCGCTGGGACTCCCTGGTGACCAACGGGCCAGTGTGGCACGACCGCTTCCCGGGCCTGAGCTTCGCCGGGCTCGCCCCCGACGCGTTCGCGACCAAGGACCAGGTCGCCGACTACTTCACCGAGTACGCGGCCCGGTTCGACGCCCCCATCCAGTGCGGGGTGGAGGTGCGGGCGGTGCGCAGGCTCACCGGACAGCCGGGCTTCCGGGTCGAGACCTCGGCGGGGACCGTCGAGGCACGCTACGTCGTGGCGGCGACCGGCGCGTTCCAGCAGCCGGTCATCCCCGCCCTCATCCCCGAGAATCCCGCTGTCGTGCAGTTGCACTCGAGCGCCTACCGCAACCCCGCGCAGCTTCCCCCCGGAGCGGTCCTGGTGGTCGGCGCCGGCTCGTCGGGTGTGCAGATCGCCGCAGAGCTGCAGCGATCCGGTCGGCCCACGTATCTGTCGGTGGGCCCTCACGACCGGCCGCCCCGCAGCTACCGCGGCCGCGACTTCGTGTGGTGGCTCGGCGTCCTGGACAAGTGGGACGCGGCGACCCCGCCGCAGGGCGCCAAGCACGTCACGATCGCCGTCTCCGGCGCCGACGGCGGGCACACCGTCGACTTCCGTCGCCTGGCCGACGACGGCGTCACCCTCGTGGGGCGCACCATCGCCCACCAGGACGGGCTGGTGACCTTCGCGCCGGATCTGGCCGCCAACATCGCCGCCGGCGACGCGTCGTACCTCGCCCTGCTCGACGAGGCCGATGCGTACATCGCACGCAACGGGCTGGACCTGCCGGAGGAGCCCGAGGCCCGCGTCATCGGCTCCGATCCGTCCTGCGTCACCCATCCCCTCGAGGACCTCGATCTCGAGTGCGCCGGGATCTCGGCCGTGGTGTGGGCGACCGGCTTCGCGGCCGACTACAGCTGGCTGCCGGAGGGCGCGCTGGATGCCGACGGCAGGCCCGCTCACCGTCGCGGCGTCTCCCGCGAGGCCGGCGTCTACTTCCTCGGGCTGCCGTGGCAGTCGCGCCGCGGCTCCAGCTTCATCTGGGGCGTCTGGCACGACGCCAAGCACGTGTGCGATCACATCCAGATCCAGCGCAGCTACCTCGCGTACCCCGGACCCGACGCCGGCCACGACGCCGCCCCCGCCACGGCGGCTGCCGTGCCCCTGGAATCCGCCGCCGCAGAGATGGAGATCACGCGATGACCGCTCACACCCGCATCCGCCCGTTCAACACGAAGGTCACCTACCCCGAGCAGGACCTCGACAACGACCTGTGCCAGGCCGTTGTGGCCGGGGGCGTCGTTTACCTGCGCGGTCAGATCGGACAGGACCTCGACACTCGCGAGAGCGTGGGCATCGGCGACGTCGAAGCTCAGACCGAGAAGGCGATGGCCAATATCGACCTGCTGCTGCGCGAGGCCGGGTCCCGGCTGGAGGACATCGTGAAGGTCGTCGTGTACCTCACGGACATCCGCTACCGGGAGACGGTGTACCGCACGATGGGCCGCTGGCTCAAGGGCGTCCACCCCGTCTCGACGGGCCTGGTCGTCGAAGCCCTCGCCCGTCCGGAGTGGCTCGTCGAGATCGACGCGACCGCCGTGATCAGCGACCCGGCCGACGACCACACGGTGACGCTGTGACGCTCTCGCTCGCAGCCCGCGACGCCGACGGCGCGTTCGGCATGGTGATCGCCTCCTCGAGCCCCGCCGTCGCTTCACGCTGCCTGCACCTGGCTTCGGGGGTGGGCGCTGTCGCGTCGCAGAACGTCACGAACCCGGCCCTCGGCCCGGCGGCGCTGCGTGCGCTCGCCGACGGTGCGCCCGCCTCCGATGCGCTCACTGCGGCCCTCGCGTCCGACACCCACGGCGACTACCGGCAGCTGACCGTGGTGGATGCCGCTGGGCGCGTCGCCGTGCACTCGGGGTCGCGTGCGCTCGGCATCCACGGGCACCGGCTGGGCGAGGGATGCGTCGCCGCCGGCAACATGCTCGCGGGCGACGACGTGCTCGAGCAGATGGTGGCCGGGTTCACCGCCGCGGCCGGGTCGTTCGAGGAGCGGCTGCTGGCCGGGCTCGAAGCGGCGCAGGCCGCCGGCGGCGAGGCCGGACCGCTGCGTTCGGCCGGACTGGCCGTCGTGTCGGATGCGGCCTCGTGGCGGGTGACCGACCTGCGGGTGGACGACCACGCCGAGCCGGTGGCGGAGCTGCGCCGCCTCGTCGGCCTCTGGCTCCCCCAGAAGAGCGACTACCTCATCCGCGCGATCGATCCCTCGGCGGCACCGTCGTACGGCGTGCCGGGCGACGAATGAGCACGTCAGCGGTGGAGCTCAAACGGTGGGCGGCCGACGCGGTGGAGGACCGTCGCGGACTCGTCGTCGGCATCAGCCGCGCGCTCCATGCCGACCCCGAGACCGCGTTCGACGAGCACCGGGCTGCCGCCCTGCTGACGGACGCGCTGGCGGAGCTCGGCATGACCGTGAGCCGCGGTGCGGGCGGCCTGCCGACGGCCTTCACCGCGACGACCGGGACGGGTTCGCTGCACGTGGCGATCGTGGCCGAGTACGACGCGCTCGCCGGACTCGGTCACGCATGCGGTCACAACGTGATCGCCGCGGCCGCCGTCGGCGCGGCATCCGCGCTGGCGCCGCTCGCGGACGAGCTCGGGCTCACGCTCACCGTGGTCGGCGCCCCGGCGGAGGAGGGCGGCGGCGGCAAGGTGATGCTGCTCGAGGCCGGCGTGTTCGACGGCGTGGACATCGCCATGATGGTGCACCCCGGGCCGGCGGACTCGGTCTATGCCCGCCCGCTGGCCGTGGCGCACCTCGACGTCGCGTACCGCGGCCGCGAGACGCACGCCGCCGCCTACCCGACGCTGGGCATCAACGCCGCCGATGCCTTCACTGTCGCCCAGGTCGCCATCGGCCTTCTGCGTCAGCAGCTTCCGCCGAGCGTCCGCGTCCACGGCATCGTGCGGGAGGCCGGCAGCGCCCCCAACGCGATCCCGGGGTCGGCGCTGGGCAGCTGGTACGTGCGGGCCGCGACGCTCGAGGAGCTCGAGGAGGTCTACCCCCGCGTGATGGCGTGCTTCGAGGCCGGCGCCCTCGCGACGGGGTGCACGGTGGACCTCCAGGAGACGAGCCATCGGTACTCGGAGTTCCACAACGACGAGGACCTCGTCGCGGCCTTCGCCCGCAACGCCGCCGCCCGCGGCCGCGACATGGATCTCGACGAGGTGCGGCCGGGCGGGATGAACACCGCGTCGACCGACATGGGCAACGTGTCGCGGGTGGTCCGGGCCATCCACCCCTACCTCTCCATCGGGTCCCTCCCCGCCGTCAATCACCAGGAGGCGTTCGCCGACGCCGCCGGCACCCCCGCCGCGGAGGAGGCCGCCGTCGAGGGTGCGATCCTGATGGCACAGACCGTCATCGACGCCGCCCGGCACCACGACTCCCCCCTGCCCTGTCCCGAAAAGGAGCACACCCATGCCCACACACGCTGAGTGGTCCGCGCTGGCCGAGACCGTCCCCTTCCGCACGCAGGCGTTCATCGACGGCGTCTTCGTCGACGCCGCCGACGGCGGCACCTTCGACACGGTGAATCCCGCCACCGGACAGGTTCTGGCCAGGGTGGCCCGGTGTCGCGCGGCCGATGTCGATCGCGCCGTGGTCTCCGCTCGACGGGCATTCGACGACGGGGCATGGTCGCAGGCGTCCCCCGCAGAGCGCAAGACGGTTCTGCTGGCCCTGGCCGACGCGATCCGCGCGGCGGGCGATGACCTCGCCGTACTCGACACCCTCGACGGCGGCAAGCTGATCTCCGACACCTCCACGATCGACGTGCCGGGCAGCGCCGCCATCCTGCAGTGGTACGCGGAGGCGATCGACAAGCTGTACGGCGAGGTCGCACCGGTGGCGGCTCCCGACCTGGCGATCGTGACCCGGGAGCCGGTGGGCGTCGTGGGCGCAGTCGTGCCGTGGAACTACCCGCTCGAGATGGCGATCTGGAAGCTGGCACCTGCGCTGGCTGCGGGGAACAGCGTCATCCTGAAGCCGGCCGAGGAATCGCCTCTGTCAGCCCTGCGCCTTGCGGAACTCGCCGTCGCGGCCGGGCTGCCCGCGGGCGTCCTCAACGTGGTGCCCGGGCACGGCACGGAAGCCGGGCAGGCCTTGGGGCTGCACCCCGATGTCGACGTGATCGCCTTCACCGGCTCGACGACGGTCGGGAAGCTCTTCCTCGAGTACGCCGGCCGCTCGAACATGAAGGCGGTCTGGCTGGAGTGCGGCGGCAAGAGCGCCAACATCGTCTTCCCCGATGCCGCCGACCTCGACCTGGTCGCGGATCGCGCCGTGGCGGGGATCTTCTCGTGCAGCGGACAGGTGTGCTCGGCCAACTCCCGACTGCTGGTGCACCGATCGATCGCCGACGCGCTCATCGAGCGCATCGCCGCCCGCGCACAGGCCCTCGCCGTGGGGGATCCGATGGATCCCGCGAGCGCGATGGGCCCGCTCGTCAGCGCCGGTCAGCTGTCGAGGGTGCTCGCCCACGTGGCCGCCGCGAAGGAGGACGCACGCCTGGTCACCGGCGGAGAGCAGCTGCACGCCGACTCCGGCGGGTTCTTCCTGGCGCCGACCGTGTTCGCCGACACGCCCGTGGACAGCGCGCTGTGGCGCGAGGAGATTTTCGGCCCTGTCCTGGCCGTCTCCGTGTTCGACGACGAGGACGAGGCCGTGCGACTGGCCAACGACAGCGAATATGGACTCGCGGCATCCGTGTTCACCGACGACATCCATCGCGCCCTCCGGGTATCCCGGGCGCTGCGCGTGGGCACCGTCTCGGTCAACACCGTGGACGCCCTGGATGTGACCACCCCGTTCGGGGGCGTCAAGCAATCCGGGTTCGGCCGCGATCTCTCCCTGCACGCCCTCGACAAGTTCACCTCCCTCAAGACGACCTGGTTCGCCGGCCGCTGACCCCCTGCCGCCCCTCACCCCTCGGAGCCCCCATGTCCCACCCGCTCGACCGACTCACCTCTTCCGAGATCCAGGCCAACCGCGACATCGTCCTCGGCGCCGGCTTCGACGACGCCACGACCGCGTTCATGCTCGTGAACCTCATCGAGCCGGACAAGGCCGCCGTGCTCGAGGGCAGCGCGCACGACCGTCGTGTCGGGAACGTCGTAATGGATCGCGTCACCGGAGCGGTGCACGAGGTGACGGTCGATCTCGTCGCGCGCGCAGTGGTCGGGCAGCGGGAGGTCGACGTGATCGCGGAGGGTCAGCCGCCGATCGTCGAGGACGAGTTCGAGCGCGTCGAGCACCTGCTGCGCGCGGAGCCTCAGTGGGTCGCGGCGATGGCCCGACGGGGCATCGAGGATGTCTCTCTGGTGCGCATCTCCGCCCTGTCGGCTGGTCGCTTCGGGCTGCCCGACGAGGACGGCCGGCGCATCGTGCGGTGCCTGTCGTTCCTGCAGCTCGACGAGGACGACAACGCCTGGGCCCACCCGATCGACGGGGTGGTGGCGTACGTCGATCTGATCACCGGCGAGATGATGCGGCTGATCGAAGATCGGCACTTCGACGTGCCGCAGGAGCGCCACAACTTCCATCTGCCGGCTGAATTGCCGGCGCCGCGGACGACGCAGAAACCGATCGTGATCACCCAGCCGGAGGGCCCCAGCTTCACTGTCGACGGGGACATCGTGGAGTGGGAGAAGTGGCGTTTCCGCATCGGATTCAACCAGGTGGAAGGGCTGACGCTGCACGAGCTGTCCTTCACCGACGGCGAGCGACTGCGGCCGATCCTCTATCGCGCGTCGATCGCGGAGATGGTCGTGCCCTACGGCGACCCGAGCCCCGTGCGGTTCTGGCAGAACTACTTCGATGCCGGGGAGTATTCGCTGGGCAAGTGCGCGAACTCGCTGGAGCTCGGCTGCGACTGCCTCGGCGAGATCCATTACTTCGACGCGACGATCGCCGCGACCGACGGCATGCCGCGCACGATCCGCAACGCCATCTGCATGCACGAGGAGGACGCCTCCATCCTCTGGAAGCACACCGACGAGTACTACCGTTCGGGCGATGTCCGCCGAAACCGGCGCTTGGTCATCTCGTTCTTCATCACCGTCGGGAACTACGACTACGGGTTCTACTGGCACCTCTACCTCGACGGCCGCATCGAGCTGGAATGCAAGGCGACCGGCGTGGTGTTCGCCTCGGCCTACCCCGGTACCCAGCCGGATGGCAGTGACTACCCGTGGGCGTCCCAGATCGCGCCGGGAATCGGAGCGCCGTATCACCAGCACCTCTTCTCCGCCCGACTCGACATGATGGTCGATGGCGTGAACAACGCCGTCGACGAGCTGGAGGCGCAGCGCGTGCCGGTGGGCGAGGCGAACCCCTACGGCAACGCCTTCACCCTCTCGACCACGCGGCTCCGCACCGAACGGGAGGGCGTGCGGGATGCCGACGGCAAGCGCGGCCGCGTGTGGCACGTGGTGAACCCGGAGGTCACCAACATCGTCGGCAAGCCGGTGGGCTACATTCTGCGGGCCGAGGGGCAGCCGAGCCTCCTCGCCGATCCCTCATCGTCCATCGCCCGGCGCGCGGCCTTCACGACGCACGATCTGTGGGTGACGCGGTACTCCCCCGACGAGCGCTTCCCGTCCGGCGAACTGGTGAACCAGAACGATGGCTTCGGCACGATCGATCGGTGGATCGAGCGGGATGCCGACATCGACGGTCAGGACCTCGTGCTGTGGCACACGTTCGGGCTGACGCACTTCCCGCGAACGGAAGACTGGCCGATCATGCCCGTGGACAGCGCCGGCTTCAGCCTGGTGCCGCACGGCTTCTTCGACCGAAACCCGACACTGGACGTTCCGGCCCCGATGCGCGCGCACGCGGACGTGACCGGAGACAGCGCCGGATGTTGCGCGACCGACGGGGTGCCCTCGCACGGCACAGCGGAACACCGCGCAGCCCAGACGCAAGAGGATGCACCGGCCTGCCGCTGCTGACGCGCCCTCCCTCCGACGACATCGGCTGATCCGCCACGCCGGCCGTCGGTCACCGATCGGGCGGCAGCGCCAGCGGCATCTCGCGGGTGGCATCCCACGGCTCGGTCCAGCCGAGCCGATCGAACAGCACGTCGAGCACCATCGCGGTGAATCCCCACACGAGGTGGGCCCCCGGCCCCTCTCCGACGGAGAAGGCCGGTCCGCGCATCTCGCGTGCGCCGTCGCGAAGCACGGTGACGCCGCGGTTGGCCGGATTCAGCAAGTCGGCCACGGGCGCACGGAAGACCGCCGCGGACTCGCCTTCGTCCACGACGCGCACGCGCGACGGATGCCGCCACCACCCGAGCACCGGAGTGACGAGGTGCCGCGAGAACGCCAGCGGGATTGTTTCGAGGGCCCCGAGCACCTCCACACCGGAGGGGTCGAGACCCGTCTCCTCCTGCGCCTCGCGCAGCGCCGCGGCGATGGGTCCGTCGTCGCCGGGATCCACCCGCCCGCCGGGGAACGCCACCTGTCCGGGGTGCGAGCGCAGGGTCGCCGCCCGCGCGAGAAGCAGCACGTCGAGGTCGCGCGAGACGGCTGTGTCGGCGGCGGGGCGCCCGCTGGGCGTGGCATCCAGCACGCCGAAGAGGATGAGCACCGCCGCGGGACGCGAGCCGGGTGCGACGGGCAGGTCGATCAGCGGTCCGAACGAGGGTGTCACGCCCGGCTCGCTGCGCCGGCGGCGTTCCACGGCGTCGGCCAGCGCGGCCAGCTGCGCCCGCGCGGTCCGAGGGGCATCCGAAGCTGGCATCCGTTCAGGCTACGCCGCCCCGGTCGTCGAGCGAGCGCGCACCCTCCGGTCGTTGAGCGAGCGCAGCGAGACGAAACGCCCCCGCCCCGTGGTCGTTGAGCGAGCGCAGCGAGACGAAACGCCCCGCCCACCGGCCGAACCGCGCTTCGTCTCGGTCGCTGCGCTCCCTCGCTCAACGACCACGTCTCACCGGTCGCTGCGCTCCCTCGCTCAACGACCGGCCCACACGGGGAGCCGAATGAAACGCCAGCGCAACCCCTCCGCGTCGATCCGCGTGGCCTCCTACGATCGAGACATGACCGACTCGCGCCTCGTCCTCGTCGCCAACGCCGGCGACGGCTCCCTCAGCACGTTCCGCCTCGCCGACGGTGAGCTGGAGCGACTGGCCGTCACCGACGGCGTGAAGGGGTGCTCGACCTTCGCCGTCGACACCGAACGCAACCTCGTCTACGCCGGAGTCAAGGGCGATGCCGAGGGTGACGCCGCCGGCATCCTGACTCTGTCCCTCGACCGGGAAAGCGGGCGGCTCACCCCGCAGTCGCGCCGTGATGTGCCGGGGAGCATGAACTACCTCGCCCTCACCCGAGGCGGCACCGGACTGCTGGGCGCTTCCTACAGCGGCGGCCTCGGCATCACCTGCGGGATCGCTGACGGTGTGGTGAGCGCGCCGATCTCGCGCATCGACTTCCCGAACCTGCACTCGGTGCTCCCCAGCACTGACGGGCGCTTCGCCTACTTCGTGTCGCTGGGCGCCGACCTCGTCGCGCAGTACGCCCTCGAGGACGAACTGTCCCTCACCCCGTTGGGCCCCGAGACGGTCGCCGCCCCCGCCGGCAGCGGCCCGCGCCATCTCGTGCTGAACGATGCCGAGGATGCCGTCTACGTCCTCACCGAGTTCTCCGGTGAGGTGCTGCACTACGCCAGGGACACCGAAACAGGGGTGCTGACGCTGCAGGACACCACGACGGCGTACGACACGACGAAGGGTCTCGGCCACAGCGAATTCGGCGCCGACCCCATGGCGAATCACTACATCTGGGGCGCCGACCTGCACTTCTCCGACGGCGGCCGGCGACTGTGGTGCTCGGAGCGCACTGAGAGCACCCTGGGCGCCGTGGCAGTCGCCGCCGACGGCACGGTCTCGGCTCCCGAGCGCTTCACTGTGACCGAGCCGCAGCCGCGCGGATTCGCCGTCAGCCCCGACGGCGCATACCTCGTCGCGGCAGGCGAGCGATCGACCACAGTGTCGCTCTACGCCGTCGAGGATGAGGGATTGCACCTGTTGGAACGCGCAGAAACCGGCGCAGGCGCGAACTGGGTGCGGTTCGCCTAGATCCCAGTGACCCACCGGAAAAACAGCGGTCTGACCACGCCTTTTCCTTCAGTCGCGCCCAGGTAACGGTCAGGTAACGCACCGGAAGCGTCCAGAAACCTCGCCAAGAGTGGGCCACCTGATCCGCCCGAACGGATTCGACGCGCCGGCATTCGGTGCGCCCTCGACTACGGAACCGGTCCTGACTCTTGCTTTCTGACACCACCACGAACCCCACCCGCCGCAGCACGCGTCACACCGAACGCCGTCTGCGCCGCCGCCCGCTGCTGGCCGTCGCGACGCTCGCGGTCGGGATCGTGGCGGCAGCGTGCTCCACCGCGAGCACCCCCGCTGCCTCGCTCGCGTGGGCTGCGCAGCCCCCCGTCTTCGAGCTGGCGTCGTCCACGACGCCCCTGCACGCCGAGGCCGCCGCGCAGGTGAAGACGGCCGACGACCCCGCCTCGGAGGCCGACCAGGCGCTCGCCGCGGCGCAGGCCGCTGTCGCCGCGGCCACGGCCGTCGCCGCCGACATCGCCGCGTCGGGCCTCGACATCGGCGCGCCCGACACCACCGTCGACACCGCAGGGCTCTCGACGGCTGTGCAGCAGCTCGAGAGGGCACAGGCACTTCCCTTCGCCGACCTGGATGAGACGACCGACGAGGTCGCCGCCGAGACCGGCACGGTGAACGAGGCGACCGCCGGCCTGCGCGGCCGACTGGATGCCGCCGTCGCCGCCGAAGCCGAGCGCGTTGCTGCCGAGCAGGCCCGACTCGAGGCGGAGGCCGCTGCGGCCGCCGCTGCCGCGGAGGCAGAGGCGGCCGAGGCCGCTGCGCGACCGAGCAGCTCCGGCGGCTCGTCCGCTCCCGCGAGCCCGAGCCCCGTCTATGCCTCGGGCGGCGCCGTGGGCGGCACGAGCCCGGCCGATGCCCAGGCCACCGCGCACTCGATGCTCGCCGGGTACGGCTGGGGCGACGACCAGTTCGGATGCCTCGTGTCGCTGTGGAACAAGGAATCGGGCTGGAACTACCAGGCGTACAACGCCGGCAGCGGTGCCTTCGGCATTCCGCAGGCGCTCCCCGGCAGCAAGATGGCCAGCGCCGGCGCCGACTGGCAGACCAACCCCGCGACGCAGATCGCGTGGGGCCTGGGATACATCTCCGGGCGCTACGGATCTCCGTGCGGCGCTTGGGGCCACTCGCAGTCCGTCGGCTGGTACTGAGCTTCGACGAAAGGCGCCGGCGCGCGGGGGTTCATCCCGCGACCGGCGCCTTTCGCCTTGCGTCACCTGCCCGCTCGACGGGGAGCCCAGCGGAAGATCCGGCGGGGCGGCTCCGTGGTGATGCTCGTCGGCGCGTGCGGCACGGTTTCGAGGAACCGGCGCCCCTCTGCCTGGGCAGCATCCCACGAATACGTGGTCGCGACCGCCCGTGAGGAGTGCTCGACGGCCAGGGCATCCACGATCCCCAGCAGCAGACCATGTCGTCGCATCACCTCCGCCCAGACGAAGTCGAGGCCCCACCCGTATCGCACATGCGCGGGGAACGGCGCGAGCACTGCGAGGGCGTCACGCCGCAGGAGAGTGACGGGTCCGATCTCGACGAACCCCGTCTGCCTCGCGAGCGAGAGGAAGTGTCGCTTGGCGATCCGCCAATTGGCGTTGCTGCCCCTCGTCTGAGCGGGCTGTGCGAGCGCGAAATCGCAGCGACGACATACCTCGATCATCCGATCGAGGAACCCGGCGGGCAGCACCACATCGTCATCGACGATCAACAGCCAGTCGAGGTCGGCATCGTCCACGGCGACCAGCTCATTGAGGTTCTGGAACTTCCCCGCCCTCAGGTGTTCGCGCGCGGTGACGTCGCGCAGCCGAGGCGGGGCGACATCCATCGAGCCGAGCCGCACGTCCACCCGATGTCGACTCTCGAGGACTTCGTCGATCAAGCGGGCGATGGGTTGCTCGTCGCGGTAGATCCCCACGACCGCGACCCGCTCGACCGGGCCCGTGAGGGCTGGAAGCGCCCATCGTGCGTGGATCCGATCGACCGGTTCGGCCATGCGGCGGGCAAGCCGTCTCAGTCCAGTTCTCATCGGTTCCCCAGGATCCGTGAAGAGTTGTGGGCGGCCACGGTAGCGCGAAGTGGTCGCGGGCGCCATGGCCGTCGCGCAGATCGCGCCCATCGGTGACCCGCTGCTCTCCGATACCGCTCACCGCCACGTAGGCTGGCGCCGCCGGTCCGCGTCGAGCCCATCGAAGGGGAGTCATGAATCCCGAGCCCATCACGTCCGGGTCGGTGAAGAGGGTCCCGCAGCGCACCCGTCCGCTCTGGCTCTTTCCGCTCACCGGGGCGACGGCCGCGCTGGTCGGGCTCCTCCCCTGGCTCCTCACCGGAGCGCGGATGCCGACGCAGAACCTGTGGGCGTTCACGCCCGGCGTCCCGCCGATCATCCTGTTGCCGTTCAGTCAATACGCCGTGGGGCTGATCCTCTCCGTGATCGTCGTGGGTGCTGCCCTCGCCGGCATCGGCGGCCGCGCGCTCGGCGCCCGCTCGAGACGGCGGGCAACCGGCTTTCTGCTTGCGGGTGTGGGCCTCGTCCAGCTGGGTGCCGTCGCGCAGACCGCCGCCACGGTGGCCGCAACGCTGCAGGAGCGCACAGAATCGGCGATCTATGTGACGGGGCTGACCCTCGGCAGCGTGCTCACGATCGCCATCAGCCTGGCAGCGACCACACTCATCGCGACCGCGCCGCAGGCCGGCGCGCTGATCGGTCTCGCGGTGGGCTCGGCCGCCGCGGGCGGGTGGCTGTCTGCGATCATCGTGCCCTTCGGCTCCTTTCCCCCGGAGTTCCCCGCTGCCCTGTGGCTTGTGCAGTGGGTGCCTGCCGTGCTGGTGGGCGCGGCGATCACGTGGACGGGAGTGTCGACGGCGGGAAGGGTCATCGCGGCCATCACCGCCATCGTCATCGTGTGGGTGACCCCGGCCGTCGTCACCGGCCTGACCAATGCAGTCGGCTCACGCGTGCTGGCGGAAAGCCCCGCCGACATGCTCGACTACGGGCTCGGGGTCTTCCGCATGGCGCTGTTCGAGCCGGCACTGGCGATGCGACCGATCCTGACGGCGATCGTCGTGGCGGCGATCGGACTGGGGCTCCGTGCGCTCCTGCGCCGCCCCCGTGAGATTCGCGCCTGACTCCCCCCGAGCGGCCGCACCGCTGGCTGGGCGCCCCGCTCGTCGTTACACGTTATCCACAGGCGACGCCGTTACTCGAACAAATGTCCGAGGGTTGCGCGACAATGGATGCATGCCGAGAACCACCTACCTCCCCGCCGACGAAGCCGCTGCGCGTGCTGTCGACCGGCTCGGCGAGGTGCTTCCCGACCTCGTCGGGGTGCGGCAGCAGATGGCACGCCTGCAGGCGCACGAAGCCCGGCTGCTCGCCGCGAGCGGTGCCATCGTCGACGACTGGGTGATGGATGCCGGCTTGCAGCACCGCTCCGAAGCCGAGATGCCGCACCGCATCGCGGCATCCGAGATCGCCGCCGCCTGGCGGGTCAGCGACCGCACCGTGCAGCGCCAGATGGCTGATGCCGCCGCCCTCGTCAACGACTACCCGGCCACCCTCGCGTCGCTCGAGGCGGGCCGCATCTCCAGCGCCCACGTGCGGGTCATCGTCGGCAACGGCGCGATCATCGCGCGTCCTGAACTGCGTGCCGAGTACGAAGCCGCCATCCTGCCCTACGCCGAATCCGAAGCGGCCACGCGGGTGGCGCCGATCGCGCGGCTGCGCGCCCAGTGGTTCGCCGAGACCACCTTCGACGAGCGCCACCGGCAGGCACGGCTGCGGCGCAGCGTCTCCCTCACCGACCTCGACGACGGCATGGCCGAACTCGTCGCCATCCTCCCCGCCGCACTCGCCCACGGCGCGTACGACCGTATCTCGCAGATCGCCCGCATCGCCCAGACCGCACGCAGCGCCTCGGACGATGACGACGCGCTCCTCCCGGTCGACGACGTCCCGTCGGATGCCACCCCCGACACCCGCACCCTGAATGAGCTGCGGGCCGACGCCTTGAGCGATCTGCTGCTCACCGGCATGCCCTCCTCGGTATCGATCCCGGGCGGACGTGAGGCGATCCGCGCGAACATCCAGGTCACGGTGCCGGTACTCACGCTCATCGGCGATCATGTCGCCGACCCATTCGAGCCGACCACCCTCGTCGGGCACGGGCCGATCGACGCTGTGACAGCGCGCACCCTGGCGGCCGGGGCACCCGGATGGGACCGCATCCTCACCCACCCGGTCTCGGGCGCCGTTCTCGCCGTCGACCGCTACCGTCCCTCCGAAGAGATGCGCCGGCATCTGCGCACGCGCGATCAGCACTGCCGGTTCCCCGCCTGCCGGATACCGGCGCGTCTGTGCGACATCGATCACACCATCGATCACGCGCACGGCGGACCGACCGCGATCGCGAATCTCGCCCACTTCTGCAGACGACATCACAGCGGCAAGCACCACTCTCCCTGGCGCGTCCAGCAAGACGCCGGTGGCGTGCTGAGGTGGACCTCCCCGACCGGTCGGGTGTACATCGACCGCCCGGTCAGCGAGGTCGCCTTCGCCACCGAACCCGAGTTCGATCCGGCGCCTTTCTGAGGCGAACCGCCCGACCGAACCGCCCGACCGAACCGCCCGACCGAACCGCCCGACCGAACCGCCCGACCGCCTGTCAATCCCACTGCGCAGTGTCCGCACCCCGGAGTAGACCATCGCCATGAGCAGAACACGCACCTGGCTGGACGGCTACATCACCGCCTGGCAGACCGAGAACCCCGACGACGTCCGCGCCATCTTCGCCGACGATGCCGAATACTGGTTCCGGCCCGACGACCCCGATCCCGCGCGGGGGATCGACGCGATCCTCGCTGCATGGCCGGAATCCGAGGGCGCCGACCCGCAGCACGATCTCGACGTACTGATCGAGAACGATGATCTCGGCATCATCCGCGGCACGATCGACTACCCGGGCGACACCAACTGGGTGAACCTCTGGGAGGTGCACTTCGCTCCCGATGGTCGCGCGAAGAAGTTCGTCGAGTGGTGCCGGGAGCGTGCCGAGCCGGGTACCACCTGAGCCGGCCGCTCCACCGTTCCCCGCGGCTCCGCCGTTCCACCGCCCCGCGGCGCCTCAGGCGGGACCGCGCGGGCCCACCATCCCTGCGAACAGGGCGTGCAGCAGGGGCGGCACCGAGGCGACCATGAGCACAGTGCCGAACGCCTCCTCGGCGGGACGCAGCAGCACCCCTCCCACCAGCAGACCGCCGAAGAGGATGGCCGACACGACCCGCCGCGCCGCCCGCTCGAGCCGCGCCAGCCGCCGGTCGAGCCGCGGCGTCTCGACGGCGATCGCGCCCTCGTCGATCCGCTCGATGACGTCGTTGATCCGCCGCGGCAGCCCTGCCGCGATCGACGCCGTCGACGCCGCCTGCGTGACAGCGTCCTGCAGCACATTGCCCCGCTCGTCGCGCAGCAGCTGGCCGGCGTACGGCTCGACCGCGTCCCACAGGTTGAAGTCCGCCTGCAGCGAGCTGCATACGCCGGACACCAGCGACATCGACCGGATGATCAGCAAGAAGTTCTCGGGCAACTGGAACGGCATCGCCCGCACCACGTCACCGAACTCCACCGCGAAGTCCCGGAACTCCTGGGGATCGACCTGCTGCAGCTCAGCGAAGCCCATCCCGCCGAAGCGCGCGAACAGCTGCGTCATCGCCCGCTCCAGCTCACGGGTGTCGGCCGAGGGCAGCAGCACCCCCACATCCCGGATGCCGTCGACGAGGCCTTTCCCATCGCGTGCGGCAACAGCGATCACGAGCCTGCGCAACCCTCGGCGCAGCGTCGGGGTGACCTCGCCCATCATCCCGAAGTCGATGAACGTCAGCACCCAGGGGGGCGATCCCCCGGCATCCGCACCGCGCCCGCCGTCGGGCGTCGCGAGCGGGGTGACGAAGATGTTCCCGGGGTGCGGGTCGGCATGGAAGAACCCGTCGCCGAACAGCTGCCCGAACATGACGGATGCGAACGTGTGCGCGACCTCGGCCGGGTCGATGCCCGCCGCCCGCAGCGCGTCGACGTCGGTGACCTTGATCGCCGTGACATCCGACAGGGTCAGCACCCGCCGCGTGGTGCGCTCCCACACCACCTCGGGCACGCTCACCCGCCGGTCGTCGGCGGCGTTCTCGGCGAACCGCTCCGCGTTGCCCGCTTCGAGCAGGTAGTCGATCTCGGCCCTGCTCGTCGCGGCGAACTCCTCCACGAGGGCCGGCATGTCCACCCGACGGGCGACCACCTGCACGCGGCTGAGCCACCGCCCCACTCGGCGCAGCGCAGCAAGGTCGACGTCGACGATCTCCTGGATGCCGGGACGCTGCACCTTCACGATCACATCGGCGAACCCGGTGAGTTCCTCGTCGAGCGCCGCGAGGCGGGCTCGGTGGGCCTGGCCGAGGGATGCCGCAGCCACCGGCACCTCGTCGAACGCGGCGTAGGCGACGTCGAGCGCGATGCCCAGCTCGGCCTCGGCAGCCGCGCGGATCGCGGGGAACGGCACAGGCGGCACCTCGTCCTGCAGCCCTTCGAGTTCCTTCGTGATCTCGGGCGGCAGCACGTCGAGCCGCGACGACATGAACTGCCCGACCTTGATCATGAGCCCGCCGAGATCGACGGCCAGCACGTGGAAGCGCTGCGCGATGCGCGTCATCCGCGCCGCACGGCCCCGGGCGACGAAGCGCCCGAGGCCGAAGCGCGGAAGGAACAACTCGTACCACCACGACTGCACGAGGTAACGCGCAGCGAAGCGCAGGATGCGGCGGGAACGAGCGCGCGTGTCCCCCACGCCGGGAACGGACATCTGCCGCCCCCGGCGCTCCTCCGTCACGCTGCTCAGTCCTGGGCGAGAAGCGCGTAGAGCCGGCGGCGCGCGTCGTTGAGGATCTCGACCGCCTCGTGCACCTGCTCGGGCGAGCCCGACCGGCCCACCTGCGCGGCGGCCTGAGCGAGCTCCATGCCCGCCTTGGGCAGCGCGGTCATGCGCGCGTTCTCCTTCGAGGCGCCCTCCCACGGCGCCGACTTGCCCGCGACGGCGTCCGCCTCGATGCGGCCTGCCTCGGTGAGCGCGTAGGTCTTGCGACCGTTGGCCTCTTCCGCGGTGATCAGGCCTTCATCGGCCAGCAGCTGCAGCGTCGGGTAGACGCTGCCGGCGCTGGGCTTCCACGATCCGCCGCTGCGATCCTCGATCTCCTGGATGATCTGGTAGCCGTGCATCGGCCGCTCGGCCAGCAGGCTGAGCACCGCCACGCGCACGTCGCCGCGCCCCATCCGGCTCGTGCCGCTCGGGCGCGGTTCGAAGGCGCGACGCAGCTGGTCCACGGCATCCCACATGCCCTGTCCGATATCGCCGATGCCGAACCCGTGCGAGCCACCGCCCCCGCTGCCGCCGAAGCCGCCGCCCGCGCCGAAACCGCCGCCGCGCCCCCCGGAACCGGAGCCGAAACCGCTGTCGAATGAACCGTTCATTGTGGTCCCCCTCGTCTGATCGGCGTGTCTCACCGATACTCGACGATATATCGCTGACGTCGAGGTCAACAGGGGTGCGACGGCGCTCCCACGGCATTCCCAGGCGACAATGCCTCATGACGCCTTCACAGAAGCCGCACTGGACGCCCCTGTCGCTCGTATACCTGGCCCTCGCCCTCATCGGGCTCGTCGTCACCTTCGCGCTCAACGCGTCGACCGTCGTGATGGGGCGCGACTTCCTCGGCGACATCTTCGACGGCGGTCCGGCCGTCGGCTCCCTCGGCGTCGACCTGCTCGTCGTCGCGATCGCCGGGTGCGTGCTGATCGTGACCGAAGCCCGTCGGCTGGGCATGCGGCGGGCGTGGCTGTACATCGTGCTGTCGGCGGTGACGGCGTTCGCGTTCACCTTCCCGCTGTTCCTGGCGATGCGGGAGCGCCGGCTGCACGCGGCGGATGCCCACGGGCACCGGCGCCGCCGGTGCACCGCGCTGACCGAGACGGCGCTCAGGCACAAGGGCATTGCCCCGCCCGATGCCCGGGAGTAGACCGGAAGGATGGACAGCGAGCGATATCAGTGGCGCGGGGAGGACGATCCCTCCCGTGTCGACACCGCGTATGTGCGGTTCCGCAATAGCGGGCTGCGGGCCCACGGATCCTCAGTGACGCAGCAGTACACCCTGTCGTGGACGCTCGATGTCGGCGACGGGTGGGTCACCAACCACCTGCGCGTGCGTTCCCTCGGCAAGGGCTGGTCCCGCTCGCTCGACCTGCGCCGCGGCGGCGATGCCGCCTGGCGGGCGACCGTCACGCAGACCGGCGCGATCCAGCGCTGGGCCGACCCCGGTCTCGATGACGACACCGACCTCAGCGACGCCCTCGACTGCGATCTGGGCCTGTGCCCCGTGACGAACGTCATGCCGATCCGCCGGCTCGACCTGCACCGCCGCGACCGGGATGAGGAGCAGCTGACGGCGGCCTGGGTCGACGTGCCGTCACTGCAGGTGCGCCGCGAACGCCAGCACTACGGCTCCCACGATCGCACCGGCAAGCGCACCGTCACCTATGCCAACGAGGACCGCAGCTTCTCGGCCGACCTGTCCGTCGACCACGACGGCATGGTCGTGGACTACCCGGGTCTGGCCTGGCGGTTCTACGCCGACGCCTGACCTGCGCATTCCGAACACGGCGCTCGCCCGACATACGCTGGCCGGATGACCGCACATCAGTGGGAGCAGCAGGTCGCCGCCCTCTGGGCCGACGACACCATCGACGACCGGGAGCGTATCGACCTCATGCGCTCACTGGCGGCCGCGGCGCCGCATCCGGCGCTCGGCGCCTTCGAGCTCGGCGGCGCCATGGATTCCGCCGGTGACGAAGCGGATGCCGACACGCAGTACTCCGCGGCCACGGCGGCGGGCCTCTGCGACATCGACCCGGCGCGCGCTGCCCGCCTCGCGGTGCAGCACGCCTCGACGCTGCGCAACCTCGGCCGGGTCGACGAGGCCATCGCCCTGCTGCGCGCCGCGCCGTCGCATCCGTCGGTGGGGGCCGCGCCGGCGGTGTTCCTCGCCCTGGCCCTGCACAGCGCGGGGCGGCACGATGAGGCGCTGCGCGTGGCGATCGAAGCGGTCGAACCGACGCTCCCGATCTACAACCGCTCGGTGCGCGGCTACGCCGCGGCGCTCACCGACTGACGGTCGCCCCGCGCGCCGTCGCGAAACGACTCAGCCGCGGAAGAAGACCTCGGCGACGCGCTGCAGGTCCCACAGATCGCTGACGCCGGCGAGCTCGCGTGCGGAGTGCATCGACAGGATCGGGATGCCGACGTCCACCGTGCGCATGCCGAGCCGCGTCGCCGTGATGGGGCCGATCGTCGACCCGCACGGCACCGCATTGTTGGAGACGAACTCCTGCGACGCGACCCCGGCATCGGCGCACCAGCCGTTCCAGGCCGCCGCGCCCACGGCATCCGTCGCGTACCGCTGGTTCGCGTTGATCTTGAGGATGGGGCCCTGTCCCAACGTGGGACGCACCACCGGGTCGTGCTTCTGCGGGTAGTTCGGGTGCACGGCGTGGCCGACGTCGCTCGAGACGCACCAGCTGGCGGCCATCGCACGCAGCTGCGCGTCACGATCGGCGCCGAGCCCGAGCCATACCCGCTCCAGCACGTCGGAGAGGAAGGGTCCTGCCGCACCCGAACGCGTGCCCGACCCGACCTCCTCGTGGTCGAACACCGCGAGCATCGCGATGTGGTCGGCGTCGAACCCGTCGGCCGCGCGCTCCAGCGCGACGACCCCGGCGTGCACGGATGCGAGGTCGTCGAGCCGCCCGGAGGCGAAGAACACGTCGTCGCGCCCGAAGACCTCGCCCCGGGCGGCGTCGGCGGTGACGATGTCGTAGCCGCGGATGCGAGCGGCATCCACCCCTGCCGCGCGCGCGAGCTCACCCAGCAGGTCCGCCGAGTCCGCCTCGCCGAGGCCCCACACCGGCTGGGTCTGGGTCTGCTTGTCCAGCGCCAGGTGGTCGTTCGCCTCACGGTCGAGGTGGATCGCCAGCTGCGGCAGCCGCAGCAGGGGGCCGGTCGCCGTCAGCACCGACGACCCGTCGTCGAGCACGAGCCGTCCCGCCAGGCGCAGCTCGCGGTCGAGCCACGAGTTCAGCAGCGGGCCGCCGTAGACCTCCACGCCCGCCTGCAGCCAGCCCAGCGACCCCGTGGTCGGCTGCGGCTTGAGCTTGAACGCCGGCGAATCGCTGTGCGCCCCGAACACCCGCACGGGGGTCGCGCCGGTCGCTCCGGCCGGGACGACCCACGCGATCACCGCGCCGTCACGCACGACCAGAAAGCGCCCGCCCGCGACCGCCGGCCAGGCCGCGGTTTCATCGAGCCGGGTGAAACCGGCATCGACGAGCCGTTCCGCCACTTCTGTCGCGGCGTGGAAGCTCGACGGGGACGCCGCGACGAAAGCGGCGAGATCGTCGGCGTGGGCGAGTGCGTCAGCGGCTGCAGGCACGGCGGGACTCCTCAGATGGCGGGCGGTGATTCGATGTTAGTTCGCGGGGGTGACGGCCGACATCGCCGTCCGAGCATCCCTGCCGGTGGAGCCGTCAGCGAATGACGAGCGCGACCGAATCGCTCTGACCGCGACGCAGCTTCTGGCCGGCGCGGATCATCTTGTACTTGATGCCGTACTTGGCGTTCAGAGCCTTGTCCAGGCGCGCCATCGTCGCATCGTCGTCGTGCACGGTGGCGGTGGCCTCGACCGCGACTGCCCCGTCGACGACGTTGCCGCGCACGTCGCACGGGGTCAGCGTCACCCGTTCGGTGTGACGCAGCCGCTTGACCTTGCCCGAAGCGCCGCCCGTCGTCACGAGCAGCTCGTCGCCGTCGGGTGCCGCCCACACCGGCGTCGAGACGGCGACACCGGTCTTGCGGAAGGTGGTGAGCAGCACGTACTCGGAATCGGCGATCTCGCTCAGCGCAGGGGACATGGGTCCATTGTCCCCCGACGCCGGACGGAGGCGGGGCCGCCCTCCGGCCCGCACCTCCGCCCGTCCCCCAGCCCGTCCCCACGAGACCCGCGCTGCGATCAGATCGGATGCGCCCCCCGAAGCATTCCGTTCGGGTCGATCGCCCGCTTGAGTTCCCGCAGTCGGACGAGTCCATCACCGAAGGCCGGTGCCCGGTCACTGTCCGGCTCATCGACGAAGGTGAGCGCCACCCCCGTCGACCGCCACGGCGCGAGCTGCGCCAGGCCGGCGCGCACCGCCGCCTCCGCACCCGGCACCGCGTCGGCAACCGGGGCCACAGCGACGGCGTGGGCGACGTACTCCCCCGTTACCGCCGAGACCGCCCCGCCGCCCTCCACCGGCCGTGCCGCCGCTCCCCCCAGATGGCGCAGCTCGGTGATGAACATCCCCGGCATCCCGCTCGCTGCCACGAATGCGTCGGCGGCCTCCGGCGGGAGCGCCGCCAGCATCGACGCGGCCGACACCGACGGTGTCGGATCGGGCGGGTCCATGTGCACCCCGACGAGCGCCGGCGCGGGGATGCGGGCGAACGTGTCGACTTCCGGCGACAGCGCACGCAGCGGCTCGAGCAGCGCGGATGCCACGGCATCCGTCTCGAGGATCGCCCCGTCGACCACGACCACCGAGCGGCCGCTCAGGAAAGGCGGCAGTCCCGGCAGCGGCGGCAGGTGCAGCACCCGCAGCGCCGTCGTCGCCGACTCCGGCGCCGTGGCCGTCCACCGCGCCCACGCATGGGTGACCTCGGCGGCGTGGACGGCATCCCACAGCAGCATCCCGGCGAACACGTCGGCATAGGGCAGCAGCTCCAGACGCACCGAGACGACGACGCCGATCGCCCCGGCACCGCCGCGCAACGCCCAGAACAACTCGGGGTTCTCGTCGGCCGCGGCCCGCACGAGCGCCCCGTCCGCGGTGACCACCTGGGCCTCCGTCACACTCCCGACGGCCAGGCCGTGGGCGCGGGCGTAGAAGGACACCCCGCCGCTGAGCGCGTAGCCGACCACCGAGACGTCGCCCGCGCTGCCGTGAAGCGCCGTCAGCCCGTGCGGGGCGACGGCGGCCAGCACGTCGTTCCAGGTCGAGCCGCCGAGTACGCGTGCCGACCGGGCCTCGGGGTCGACGCTCACGCCGCGCAGCCGGGAGAGGTCGACGATGACGGTGTCCGACAGGTCCGCCCCCCGCAGAGCGGCGGCGGCGTGCCCGGTGGACTGCGGCATCAGGCGCAACCCTGCCGACCCGGCGGCGCGCACGACGGCCACGACGTCCTCGGCGCTCTCCGGACGCGCGACGGCGAGTGGATGCCGGTCGACGGAACGGTTCCACGAGAGCCGAGCAGTGTCGTACTCGACATCGTCGGCGAGCACGACACGCTCGGCCAGCGCGCTGCGCAGGGCAGCGGGTCCGTCGAGGAGCGGGGCGGGAAGAGTCATCTCGGGTGCATCCGGATCGATCAGGAGGGCGACGACGCGCCCGGTGCGAACCAGGCCACCCTCGCAGAGCCCACCCGCGCTGTCACTCCCAGAAGGGTGGGGGTCTGGCGCCGGCCCTGCGCCAGCGGGACACTGTCGTGCATGGCCCATGCGCCTGCATACCGTCGTGCCCGCGACGAGATCGATCTGATGTCCCGCGCGGGGTTCGCCCTGCCTGCTTTCGCAGAGCATGCCATCGACGCGCTCGGCAGGGTGCTGGGGTTCGCGGCATCGTGCCTGTCGACCATCGACCCCACCACCGCGATGGTCGCCGGCGCGCTGAAGACGGGAGCACTGGCCGGTCGCGACGACGGCGACAGGGACTGGGCGCAGATCGAGTACGGCCGCGACGACCCCACCGCGTACCGGGCACTGCTGGCCAGGCGGGAGGTGGTGGCGACCGCGCATACGGCCACCTCCGGGGTGATCGAGCGCTCCCCGCGGATGAGCGAGCTGATGGTCCCCCTCTTCGGGTTCCACGACGAGGCACGCGTGCTGCTGGCCGACCGCACCGGACCCTGGGGTGGGCTGGCGCTGTTCCGCGGCGCCGATGACCGCCCCTTCTCGCCCGCCGAGGCGGGCTTTCTCGGCACTCTCGCCCCGGCGCTCGCCCGCGGCATCCGCACGGGACTTCTCGCCGGTGCCGTACGGCACGACGAGGCCGCAGCGGTCGGCCCTGCCGTCATCGTCGTCGACACGCGCGACCACATCGTGCAGTGCAGCGACGCTGCAGCGGAGGCGCTGCAGCGGGTCGCCGCCGACAGCGCATCGGGCGACCCGCTCGTATCGGTGCAGGCGCTGGTGACGGCGGTGCGCCGGGTGGCCCGGGGCGACGCTGAACGGATGCCGCGCCTTCGGATCCGCCGCGGCGATGGGGTGTGGCTGCTGCTGCAGGCGGCGCCGCTGATGGGAGAAGGCCGAAGCGGCGACGTGGTCGTCACGATCGAGCACGCCCACCCGCAAGACGTCATCGACCTGGTCGGCGCCGCCTACGGGCTGACGGCGCGCGAGAACGAGGTGCTTCGGCTGGTGCTGCGGGGCGGGGACACCCGCGCGATCGCGGGGACGATGGGGGTGTCGCCCTACACGGTGCAGGACCACTTGAAGTCGATCTTCGCGAAGGTGGGCGTGGCGAGCCGCCGCGAGCTCGTCTCCCGGGTGTCGTTCGACCAGGACCTGCCGCGAGCCGCGGCGGCACCGCCCGCCGCCGGCATCCGCCCCGCCTCCGGCATCCGCCCCGCCTCCGGTCCGTGACCGATTCACGGGCCGCTCCCAGGTTCGCGGGACCAAAACGGCACCGGCATCCGTTGCGGTCTATGACGCCGCAGCCGGCGGCGTCACCCATCCGGGCCCTCGGGCCTGAAAGACTGCAGACCGACACTCACGAGGAGCACGCATCATGACCAGCGGACCCACCGACACCGGAGCCATCACCCGTACCCCCGGCACCGAAACCGCCGTGCTCGCCGGCGGGTGCTTCTGGGGCGTCGAAGACCTGATCCGCCGCCAGCCGGGCGTGGTCTCCACCCGCGTCGGATACACCGGCGGCCAGAACGACCACCCCACCTATCGCAACCACCCCGGCCACGCCGAGGCGGTGGAGATCATCTTCGACCCCACCCAGACGACGTATCGCGACATCCTGGCCTTCTTCTTCCAGATCCACGACCCGTCGACCCTCAACCGTCAGGGCAACGACGTCGGCACGAGCTACCGCTCGGCGATCTTCCCGGTCACCCCCGAGCAGGAGCGGGTGGCACGCGAGACCATCGCCGATGTGGACGCCTCCGGCATCTGGCCGAACAAGGTCGTCACCACCATCGAGCCCGCCGGACCCTTCTGGGAGGCCGAGCCCGAGCACCAGGATTACCTGCTGCGCATCCCGAACGGCTACACCTGCCACTTCGTGCGCCCCGGTTGGGTGCTGCCCAAGCGCGAGGATGCCATCGGCTGAGCAGCCCGCGTGCTGCTCGTCGCGAGAGTCCTCAACGGCGTTCGCGGTCTCGCGCTAGTCGCTATACACCAGACGCTAAGCTTTCTCTCAGGTAACCGATTCCCTGGGGGAAAAACAAGCGATGGATTTTGAAGACCGCCTCGATGCGCTCGCGACCAAGGTTCGCAATCAGTCTGCGGCGATAGGCACCGAGGAGGCAACGAAGAATGCCTTCATCATGCCGTTCATCTCGACCATCCTGGGTTACGACGTCTTCGATCCGCTGGAAGTAGTCCCTGAGTTCACCGCCGACGTCGGCATCAAGAAGGGCGAGAAGGTCGACTACGCCATCATGCGGGATGGCGAGGTTCAGATCCTGATCGAATGCAAGGCGTCCACTGGCGCGCCCAAGATTGAGCACGCTTCCCAGCTGTTCCGGTACTTCGCGACCACGAACGCTCGCATAGCTGCCTTGACGAACGGCGTGATCTGGCAGTTCTACACCGATCTCGACGCCCCTAACCGCATGGACGCGAAGCCGTTCCTCGTGCTCGACCTCCTGGATATCGACGAGACGTTGATTCCCGAGGTTCAGAAGATGAGCAAGGACAGTTTCGATCTTGACTCGATCATCAGTGCGGCCGAGGAACTCAAGTACGTCGGCGTGATTAAGCGGGAGATCGCAGCCCAGTTCCGCGAGCCGAGCGACGAGTGGATCAAGTTCTTCACGTCGCGCGTGTACGACGGCGCATTCACCAAGAGCGTCCGCGAGCAGTTCACCTCGCTCGTCACCAAAGCGTCGCGCCAGTTCTTGACGGACAGCGTCAACGACCGGCTTAAGACCGCGCTAGGAGCAGGCGCTGCCGTGGCGGCACACGAAGCGCCTGAGCTCACGTCGGAGTCCGTGGCTGAGGAGGACCTCAACCGCGACACCGAGATCGAGACAACCCTCGAAGAGCTCGAGGGCTACCAGATCGTGAAAGCGATCGCCTGCGGCGAGATCAAGCCGCAGCGTGTGACCCACCGCGACGCAAAGAGCTACTTCGCTGTCATGCTTGACGACAACAACCGCAAGCCGATCGCGAGGCTCCACTTCAACTCCCGTCAGAAGTACCTGGGTCTGCTGGACGCGGAAAAGGTTGAGACACGCCACCCTCTCGCATCGCTGGACGAGATCTATCAGCACGCGGACGCAATCCGCGAGGCGGTCGTCCGCTACCGCTGACGCACTCGCCACCGCCTCCACGCTGGCAGGGTCGGCTGCCGGCCGCGAGCGGTTGGAGCCTACCGGCGTGCGCGTCGCGGGCGCCGGCGCACGTTGCCGAAGTGGGTCGCCAGCACGAGCGCCATCCCGACGGCGGCGAGCGCCGCGACGACACGCTCGCCGGCCGTGCCGTCGGTGCGGTCCAGCAGCAGCCGCCCGGCGACGAGGTTCGCACCGCTCCAGGCGACGTTCACCGCCGGTGAGGACAGGCCCACCCCCGGCGGATCGGAGAACGGCGACGGAAAGGGCGTGCCCTGCACGGCGGCGACACCGTGCGGGACGGCGTTGACGAGCAGGGCGGCTCCGGCGGCGGAGCGCACGAGGTTCATCGCTGACATGCCCGTCAGCCTAAAGCGACAGGTCGCCGAGGCATCAGGGCTGGCGAGCCCGACGTGAGGTGACGAGGATGACACGATGACCATCCCGACCCGCGATACCGCCGGCGGCCCCTACGCCGTGACGCTCGTGGTCGATATGCCGGTCACCAAGCTCGACGCGCTGGACGTCATCGCCTATGTGGCGGATGCCGACGTGGAGCACGCCGGTACCGCGTTCCCGCGCGTCGGCCTTGCCCCCGACGTCTGGGCGGAGGTGCAGATCCCGAAGTTCGCCGACCCGCCGCCGCTGGCGATCGACGTGTGCTCGGTGGGGTGGACGCTGCGGCTCGCGTAAGGTCCCGGAACCCCGCATGCCTGTGGGTTTGGGTCGCGTAAAGGTCCCCAAGCCCCGGATGCCGGTGGTTTGGGGCGCGTAAAGGTCGCCGAAGCCCCGATGCCTGTGGTTTGGGGCGCGAAAAAGTCCCGAACCTGCGATTCACCCGGTGTGGGTCGCGTAACGGTCCCCGAACCCCGGATGCCTGTCGTTTGGGGCGCGTAAAGGTCGCCGAAGCCCCGATTCACCCGGTTTGGGTCGCGTAAAGGTCGCCGAAGCCCCGATTCACCCGGTTTGGGTCGCGTGAAGGTCGCCGAACGCCGACTCCCGTGGCTCGGGGCGCGTAAACGTCGCGCGTCCCCGCGCGCCCGCCCGCACCCCGAACCCGGATGCCGGTGGTTTGGGTCGCGAAAAGGTCCCCGAACCCCGGATGCCGGTGGTTCGGGGCGCGAAAAAGTCCCCGAACCCCGGATTCGCCCGGTTCGGGGCGCGTAAAGGTCCCCGAACGCCCGGACCACCGGCACCGGGGGGCGGGGCGCGGAAAGGTCCCCGAACCCCCGCGGATCGAGCCCCCGGCGGCGGGTCAGAGCCCGACCATCTCCGCGCTGCGCTCCCACAGCATGCGGGCCAGTGCCGGGTCGGCGGCGAGCGGGTTCGTGCGCGCCGGCTTGTTGCCGGAGTAATAGCCCCCCGGCCGCCAGTCGATGCCGGGCGTCCCCGCGGCGAGGAACGTCAGCCGCGACCCACCCTGCTCCGGTGTGGTGAGCAGCCGCTTCGTCACCGGGTTCGTGTACATGAACCGCCACGGCCCCTCGGATGCTCCGGCGAAGCTCGTCGCCACGGCTCCGGGGTGGAAGGCCACGGCGCGCAGGCCGTCCCGCGAGAACCGGCGGTGCAACTCCTTCGTGAACAGCACGTTCGCGAGCTTGGCGTTGCCGTAGGCAGCCCCCGCGGTGTAGCGGCGCTTCCCCTGCAGATCATCGATGTCGAAGCGCGCGAAGCGCTGCGCCGCGACGCTGGAGGTCTGGATGACGGACGCCCCGCTGTCGACGAGACGGTCCCGCAGCAGATTCGTCAGCAGGAATCCGCCCAGGTGGTTCACCTGGAACGTCAGCTCGAAGCCGTCCTCGGTGACGACCCGCTCACCGAAGATGCCGCCGGCGTTGTTGGCGAGCACGTCGATGCGCGGGTAGGAGTCGCGCAGCGCGGCGGCGAGATCGCGCACCTGACCGAGCTGGGCGTAGTCGGCGAGGTGCCACGGCGCCCCGATCTCCTCGGCGACCCTGCGCGTCTTCTCCGGGTTGCGCCCGACCACCACGACGTGCTCACCTGCGGCCTGCAGCTGACGCGCCGCGGCGGCGCCGATTCCATCGCTGGCCCCGGTGATGACGATGGTCCGCGGCGCGCCCACGTCTGCGGCATCCGCCATGTCAGAGATCGAACGTCTCGTTATCGCCCTCGAGGCGCTCGCCGGTGACCTTGTGCTTGACGAAGGCCAGCACACTGGCCACGCGTCCGCCCGGGCTGTCCCAGTACTCGCCGCTCTCGGCGTTGATCTTCAGCAGCACGATGTCGGGGTCCTCGGGTCCCTCCGGGAACCAGGCCTCGAGCCCGGAGTTCCACTCCTCCTTCAGCTTGGCCGTGTCGTCGACGATCTGCGCCGAACCCGCCAGCGAGAGCCACGCGTCGTTGGAGCTGAACGACACCCCCACGTGCGGGTCGTGCTGCACGTGCTGAGCGGCCGTCGCGTTGCGGGAGACGACGAACCACAGGTCGCCGTCGGTCTCGTGCTCCTGCACGGTGAGGGGGTGGGCGGTGAGGGTTCCGTCCGCGGCACGGGTGGTCACCATCGCGAAGCGGAACTTCTTCAGCAGCTCGTTGAGCTTCTGCAGCTCGGTCGTGTCGGCCATCAGGGTCCTTTCGTCGAACCGTCGGAAGGCCATCCCACCCCGTCCCACGGCGGCAGGGAACCGGTTGACAATCCCCCCACCGTGTCGCAGAGTGCGGCGTCAGAGTTCGGCGCTCTCCTCGTCGGGAACGGGGGTCTGCTGGTACAGCGCGAGCCGCCAGCGTCCGCCCCGCCACCTGTAGACGCTGGACATGAGGGCGTCGAACGGCGGCCCGCCCGACGCGCGGAACGCGCGGGCCCGGTACACGAACGCGACCACGTCGCTGCCGACATCGACCATCCGCTCGTGCGTGATCTCGTAGGCCGACCATGCCGGCGCGTCGGCGAGCGAGGCGACGACGCCGTCGCGATCGAGCACGGATCCGTCGGCGAGCACCATCAGGCCGTCGTCGGTCATCAGAGATCCGTAGAAATCCCCGCCGGTGCCGTCGCACAGCGACTGCCAACCGGCGGTCTCCACACGGAGCAGGTCTGCCACGTCGAAGTCCATCCGCAAAGTATGCTCACTCGCGCCGCACGCATCAACGGTTTTGGGCCTTTCCCGCGTGCTCGCCCTCTCCTAGCCTGACCCCATGCCCGACCGGCCGCCGCCCCCGCCCGACACCCGGGTCCCGCGCGCGCCGCATCCCCGTCTGCTGTACGTCGAAGACGAGACCGAGACCGCGGCGATGGTGATCGAGGTGCTCTCGGACGAGTACGACATCGACCACGCCACCACCGGCGAGGAGGGGCTGAGGCTGGCGCTGGGCAACCGGTACGAGGTGATGGTCATCGACCGGCGTCTCCCCGGCCGGTCGGGCGTGCAGATGCTGGAGGCGATCCGCACCGCGCGCATCGCCACGCCCGTGCTCATGCTCACCGCGCTGGGGACGGTCGACGACCGGGTGAGCGGGCTGGATGCCGGCGCCGACGACTACCTGGTGAAGCCCTTCGACTTCGCGGAGCTGCGCGCCCGGCTGCGGGCGCTGCGGCGCGGTCGCGGCCCGGGCGACCGCCGGGAGCTCGGGGACTGGGTGTTCACCCCGGCCTCGCAGGCGCTGTACGCGCCGGGGGGCGCCCGCATCGCGCTCACCGCGGCGGAGTCCGATCTGCTGGAGCTGCTCACCTCGAGCCCGGAGCACGTGTTCACCCGCGACGAGATCATCGCCGCCGTCTTTCCGGGCGGGTCGGCGACGACGGTCGACACGTACGTGCACTACGTGCGGCGCAAGTCCACCCCCGAGATCATCGAGACCGTCCGGGCGCGCGGCTACCGGGCGGGGATGCCGCGATGAGCGGCCGCGCCGACGCGGCGGCGGCTGCCGACCAGCGCCGGGTGAACCGCGCCGCCGTGCGCGCGGGGGTGTGGGTGGGTGTCGCCGCCGCTGCGGTCGTCGCGATCGTCACGACCGCGACCGTCGCGGTGATGATCACGGCGTCGCGGCCCGATCGGCGCCCTCCGCCCCCGGGCGGCGGGCGGCGCTCTCGGGTGATCGAGCTGGACCTCATCGTTCCCGTCACCGTCGTCCTCGGCATCCTCGGCGCGCTCGCGCTGGCCGTTCTCGCTGGGTACGCCGCCCGGCGTGCGGCGGCACCCCTCGCCGAGGCGCTGCGGGTGCAGCGCACCTTCGTCGCCGACGCCGGCCACGAGCTGCGCACCCCGCTGACCACTCTCAGCAGCCGCATCCAGCTCGCCCAGCACCGTGCCGCGCAGGGCGGGGATGTCTCGGGGGCACTGGCCGAGCTGCGCCGGGATGCCGACGCGATGGACACCGCCCTCACCGATCTGCTGATCACCGCAGAGACGGCCGGGGTGGGGCGCGACGACCGCACGGCGGTGACGACGGTCGCCGAGGCCGCCGCCGATGCCACGGCCGTCATCGGCCCGAGGGCCGCGGAGCGCGGCATCCGCATCGTCGTCGACGCGCGGGACGCACCGGCGGTCACGGCGACGCGGGCCGCCCTGAGCCGCGCTCTCATCGCCCTGCTCGACAATGCGGTGCGGCACTCGCCGGCGGGCGGCACCGTCACGGTGCGCGCCGCCGCGGACGGGCGACGCGTGCGGATCGCCGTGGCCGACGAGGGCAGCGGGGTCACCGGCGTGGACCCCGACCGCCTCTTCGACCGGTTCGCGCGGTCGACGGCGCCGGCGCCGGCGCCGGCGCCGGGCGAGGGTCGCTCGCGCGGGTTCGGTCTGGGCCTCGCGCTCGTGCGCGACATCGCCGTGCGCTTCGGCGGGGAGGTGCGGCTGGAGAGCACGTCCCCGCGGGGCAGCGTCTTCGTGCTGGAACTCCCCACCGCCGGGCGCCTTCACCGGCGCACCTGAGACCGGGGGATCAGAAACCTATGGAGTTGCCGCAACCGGGCGACTCTTGGACTGGTCTTGGAACGCGCGCGCGACAGTGAGGTCATGCCTGAGAACATCACCCCCGACAACGAGAAGGACACCATCCCCACCCCCGCACCGGCCCCGGCTGCGCAGGAGCCGACGACCGCCCCGCCCGCACCGGCCGCCCCGCATGCCGCACCCGCCGCCGCGGAGCCCCAGACGCCGTTCCTCCAGCGCACCTGGGTGAAGGCGGCGGGCGCGACCGTCGCCGGCATCGCGCTGCTGGGTGTGGGTTTCGGCGCCGGCTGGGCCGTGTCCGACGCGGTCGAGCCCGCCCGCGCCGGCAATTCCCAGAACGCGGAGATCTGGCCGGACGGCGGCCCCGACGCCTGGCAGGAGGACGGAACCGAGCAGGACGGCCCCCGCGCACCGTGGGGCGACCGGAGTGACCGCGACTTCGGCGACATGCCGCGGCACGGCCACCACGGCCCGCAGGAGGACGGCGCCCAGCCGAACGACGGCACACAGGACGAGGGCACGACCCCCGAGGAGGGCGATGCCGACACCGATAGCCGCTCCGACAGCGACCGCCCGTCCGACAGCGACCGCCCGTCCGACCGCGAGCGCGACCGCGACTCCGGCAGCGACCGCGACTCCGGCGGCGACCGCAAGTCCGACCGCACCGCTCCGGACAGCGACCGCGACGACACCACCGAGGGCAGCACCTCCCGGTCCTGACCCCTCCCCCTCGCCGGCCGCGTCGCGCCCTCGTGGGCGGGCGCGGCCGGTTCGCCGTTTCGCGCGCCCGCGGCATCCGCCCGCGGTCAGCCCTCGCGCAGCACCCGCGCCAGGGGCCGGCCCTGAGCCAGCTCGTCGACGAGCTTGTCGAGGTAGCGGATCTTCTGCATCAGGGGATCCTCGATCTCCTCCACCCGCACACCGCAGACCGTTCCGGTGATGGCCGCCGCCTGCGGATGGAGCCGGGCGTCCGCGAAGAAGTCCGAGAACGTGGCCCCGCTCTGCAGCTGCCGCCGCAGCTCGGCGTCGTCGAAGCCTGTCAGCCAGGTGATCACCTGGTCGAGCTCGTCGCGCGTGCGCCCCTTGCGCTCGAGTTTGTTCAGATACAGCGGGTAGACCGACGCGACGCTCATGGTGAAGATGCGGTGCACGCCGGCCACGATAACGCGGCGGATGCCGGCACGGCAGGGCCCGTGCGCCGATCGTGCCGGTCGATAACCCAGCGGGCGCACCGCGTCAACCCGCCGGGGTCGGCCGGGGACCTCGGTAGCGTGGAGCCCACCGCGCCGAGGAGATGATGTGACCGCCGCCACCCCGACGACCCCGACCGTGTCGGTGGTGATCCCGGTGAAGGACGACGCCGAGCAGCTGCGGGGGTGCCTGCGGGCGCTGTCGCTGCAGACGCGCCTGCCCGACGAGATCGTCGTGGTCGACAACGCCTCGACCGACGACTCCGCGGCGGTGGCCCGCGCAGCCGGCGCCCGCGTGGTGCGCTGCGACGTCCCCGGCATCCCTCCCACCGCCGCGACCGGTTACGACGCCGCGACGGGCGATCTCATCCTGCGCCTCGACGCCGATTCCCGCCCCGGTCACCACTGGGTGGAGGCGATGTCCGGCGCCCTCGCCGCACGGCCCGACGTGGCCGCGTACACCGGTGGCGCACGCTTCGTCGACGGCCCGCGCGCCCTGCGCGCCCCGCTGGCGGTGCTCTACCTCAGCGCCTACCTCGCCGTCGCGGTGCCCGCCCTCGGCCACCTGCCGCTCTTCGGCTCCAACCTCGCGATGCGCGCCTCCGCGTGGCGCGCCGTGCGCGACCGGGTGCACCGCGACGATCCCGAGGTGCACGACGACTTCGATCTCGCCTTCCACCTCGGCGAACGCCATCGCATCCGGTACCTCCGCGACGCCCGCATGGGTGTGTCGATGCGGCCCTTCCGCGCCGGCTCCGGCTTCGGTCGCCGCGTGCGGCGCGGCTTCCGTTCGGTGCTGGTGCACTGGCCGGCGGATTTCCCCCCAGTGCGCTGGCAGAAGATCCTCTACCACCGCCTTCTCGACCGAGCGGGCGCTGTCCGCCCCGAGGTGCGCACCCTGTGACGGCGCCGCTCATCGGCGCCACGGAGGCACCCGACCTGCACGTGATGACCTTCAACGTGCGACGTCGGATGCCGCGCCTTCTGGCCCGGCCCGCCGACGACTGGCGCCGGCGCCGCGACCGGGTGGCGGCCCTGCTGCAGGGCGAGCGCCCCACACTGCTCGGGGTGCAGGAGGCCCTCCCCGACCAGGCCCAGGCGATCGGCGCCGCGCTGGGCCCGGGCTACCGGCGCGTCGGACACGGCCGGCAACCGGGGCCGCGCGGTGAGGCATGCCCCCTGTTCTTCGACACCGAACGGCTGCAGCTGGTCGACTGGCGCCAGACCGCGCTGTCGGATGAGCCCGACCGGCCCGGATCCACGTCGTGGGGAAACGTCATCCCGCGCGTGCTCGTGCGCGCGACGCTGCGCGACCTCTCGACCGGCGCGGTCTTCGCGGCGTTCAACACCCACCTCGACGTCTTCTCCGCGCAGGCGCGTCTGCGCGGTGCCGAGGAGATCCGCCGGCAGGTGGGTGGGCTCGCGCTGCCCGCCGTCGTCATGGGCGATCTCAACGCCGGCCCGGATTCGGCCGCCGTCGCCGCGCTGCTGGCGGGCGACGACCTCGTGGACGGCTGGCGCGCCGCCACGCAGCGCCTCACTCCGGAGTGGGGCACGTACGGTGGGTACCGCGCGCCGCGATCCGGGCGCGGTCGCATCGACTGGATCGCCGTCACCCCCGACGTGGAGGTGCGGCGGGCGGCGATCAACCCGCAGCGGATCGACGGCGGCTGGCCGTCAGACCACCTGCCGGTGCAGACGGTGGTGCGGATGCCGCGATCGGAGAGCTCCCGGTGAAAGAGAACTTCCTGCGACGGCCGTCCGGCCCCCTGGAGCTGCTGGCCGATGCCCTGCGGGTGATCGGCGTGCTGAGCGTGATCGCCGTGTCGATCTGGAGCACCGCGACCGACGCCGGCATCCTCGCCCTTGCTCTTCCGGCCCTGATGGTGCCGCGCGTCATCGGTGCCAGGGCATCGTTCGACATCATCTCGTCGTTCACCGTGCTCGTGGCGGCCTGGAGCAACGTCATCGACCTGTACCGCACGGTCGACAACTGGGATCTCATCCTGCATTTCGCGTGCACCGCGGTGCTCGCCGCACTGGCCTACCTGATCCTGGTCCGCGCCCGCGTCGTCGCCGACCCGAGCGCCGCCGGATCGCTCGCACGCACGCCCCTCGTGCTGGTTCCCGCGCTGGGCCTGGCCGCCAGCGCGGTGTGGGAGATGATCGAGTGGGTCGGCTACGCGTTCATCACCGACGAGATCTTCGTGACCTACCAGGACACCATCGGGGATATGGCCGTCGGCGGCTTGGGCGCCGCGGTCGCCGGTGCCGTGGTCGCCCGCGTTCCCCTCGATCGCCCCGACGCGCGGCGCCCCTGACACATCCCGGCGCCCGGCGCAATGCCCGCGCCGCCCTCGTGCCCTCGGTGGTTTACTGGCCGCCTACTATCCACGACGACCGGAGACGATCATGAGCGACGCGCACAACACCCAGGGAACCCCCGACGGCGACCTCGAAGCCGACACCGCTTCGGGAGGCTCCCCCGACGAGACCACGATCCCCGACACCACCGACGACGACGACAAGCCGGTGGACAACCCCTCCGGAGGATGACGGCGGCGGCGGTGCGAGCGGCACGGCCCGCGCAGAACCTCTGGTCCGGCGTGCTGTTCGGCGTCGGCCTCATCGCGTTCATCGATGAGGCCGTGTTCCATCAGCTGCTGCACTGGCACCACTTCTACGACCTGTCGACCCCGGCGATCGGGCTCGTCTCCGACGGCGTCTTCCACGCCATCAGCTGGTTCGCCACGATCGCCGGGCTCTTCCTCCTCGCCGACTTGCGCCGTCACGACGCGCTGAACTGGCGCCGGTGGGCGGGCGGCGTGCTGCTGGGAGCGGGCGTCTTCCAGCTCTACGACGGCACGGTGCAGCACAAGGTGTTCGGCATCCACCAGATCCGCTACGTTCCGGACGTCTTCGTCTACGACCTCGCGTGGAACCTCACCGCGATGGCGATGATCCTCGCCGGGGGCGTGCTCGTCTGGCTCACCCGCGCCGGTGCGGCCGTGCAGGTCAAGCGCGCGCCCCGGTGAGCCGATGCCGGCCATGACGGATGCCGCGCACGCCCACGGCGGCGTGGGGCTCGGCCTGGATGCCGTGGTGGTGGCGATCGCCGTCGCGGCGGTCGCCTGCTACCTCGCCGGCGTGGTGCTCTCGCAGCGACGGGGCCGCCCATGGCCGGTGTGGCGCACGGCCCTGTGGTGCGCGGGGGTGGCCGCCGGAGCGGCCGGGGCGGCGGGTCCCCTCGCCGCCGCGGCGCACGACGGATTCGTCGCGCACATGTGGGCGCACCTGGTGGGCGGCATGGTCGCGCCACTGCTGCTGGTGTTGGCAGCCCCGGTGACCCTCGCGCTGCGCACCCTCGACGTCACGCCGGCGCGGCGGCTGTCGCGGCTGCTGCGCAGCGCCCCCGCCCGGGTGCTCGCGCACCCCGTGGTCGCCGCCGCGCTGAGCGCGGGCGGGTTGTGGGTGCTCTACCTCACCCCGATCTTCGACGCGATGCGCGACCAGCCGCTGGTCCATGTGCTGGTGCACGCCCACCTCGTCGCCGCAGGGGCCCTCTTCTACGCATCCGTCATCGGGCCCGATCCCCGCCCCCATCCGCCCGGCCGCGTGCTCACCGCTGCGGTGCTGGTCGCGACGATCGCCTCGCACGGCATCCTCGCCAAGTTCCTCTACGCGAACCCGCCCGCAGGTCTCGCCGTGGCGGACGTGCGGGCGGGTGCGCAGCTGATGTACTACGCAGGCGCGTGGGTCGAGGCCGTCGTGATCGTGATCTTCTGCGCCCAGTGGTATCGCGCGGCGGGGGTCACTTCTTCCCGCGCTTCGCAGCGGGCAGGAAGACTGCCCGAACGAGCTTGACGGCCAGCACCGAGGCCAGCACCCACGGACCGACCACGAGGATCGGGTCGAGCCAGGCGTGCTTGAGGTCGATGCGTCCCCGCCCGAACCGCGACGCGATGGGTCGATGGGCGACCTCGCCGGCGACGCCGGACTCGGTGATCGGGTCGTCGGGGCGCGTGCTGAACAGCGATGCGGCATGGGCGGTGACGGCGTCCACGCGGTCGCCGAGCACCAGCAGCAGCCAGTGGGCGGTCTGGCCCTCGCTGAAGCGGTCGTAGGCGAACCGGCGGATGGCGCCGGAGGCGCCGTGCAGCGGCTGTGCGGTGCCGAACACGGGCGTCAGCCGCTCGTGCTCGATGGAGCGCTCGCGCCCCGCGCCGCCGGGCTGCTGCTCGGGCAGCTCCCAGTGGGCGCCGGTGACGATGTCGGGCTGCTCCCGCGGGAACGCGGGACGGTCGGCGGGGTCGAGATCGGATCCCCACCCGGGGATGCGCGCGCGCAGCGCGTCGGGGTCGGGCGTGGAACCGGGCTTGTCGGCGGTGTACGGCATGTCGGTCTCCTTCGAAACGGCGCTCAGGCCACCGTGATGACGGGCTTGATGATGTCGTCGAGCTTCGACGAGAAGATGTGGTACCCCTCGGCGATGTGCTCCAGCGGGATGCGGTGGGTGATCATCTCGCTCGGCGTGATGTGGCCGGCGGCGATGTGCTCGAGCAGGCGTGGCCACTGGCGCTTGACCGGCGCCTGGTTCATGCGCATCGTGACGCCCTTGTTCATGGCGTCGCCGAACTTCACGGCGCTGAACAGGGGGCCATAGGCGCCCATCACCGAGATCGTGCCGGCCTTGCGCACCGAATCGATCGCCCAGTTGAGAGCGACCGGCGAGCCGCCCTGGAGCTTCAGCTTGGCCGAGGTCACGTGCTGCAGGACATGGCCGTCGGCTTCGGCGCCGACGGCGTCGATCACGACGTCCGCCCCGAGCCCGCCGGTCTGCTTCTTGAGCTCGAGCACGATGTCGTTGACCTGGCCGAAGTTGATCGTCTCGGCGAAGGCGAACTCCTCCGCCTTGCGCAGCCGGTAGTCGAGGTAGTCGACCACGATGACGCGGCCTGCCCCCATCAGCCAGCACGAGCGGGCGGCGGCCAGTCCGATGGGACCGGCGCCGAAGACCACCGCGGTGTCGCCCTCGACGATGTCCGCCAGCTGGGCGCCGAAGTAGCCGGTCGAGAAGGCATCGGTCAGCAGCAGTGCGTCTTCGGGGTTCACGCCATCGGGGATCACGGCAGGGCCGACGTCGGCGAAGGGCACGCGCACGAGCTCAGCCTGCCCGCCGTCGTACCCGCCGGCGGTGTGGGAGTAGCCGTAGATGCCCCCGACGGCGGTGGCGTTGGCGTTGACGTTGTGGCAGTTGGAGAAAAGCCCGCGCGCGCAGAAGAAGCAGCTGCCGCAGAAGATGTTGAAGGGGACCATCACACGGTCGCCGACCTTGAGGTTCTGCACCGACGGCCCGACCTGCTCGACGCGGCCGATGAACTCGTGCCCGAAGGTGTGGCCGACCCGGGTGTCGGGCAGCATGCCGTGGTACAGGTGCAGGTCCGAGCCGCAGATCGCGGCCAGCTCGACGCGCACGATCGCGTCGTTCGGGTGCTGGATGGTGGGGTCCGGCTTCTCTTCCACGCGCACCTTGTACGGCCCGCGGTAGGTCATCGCTTTCATTCACGCCTCCTGGTCGGAATCGGAGGAATCAGTCTGGCAACGGGCGCCGGCCGCCGCGCCGGGGTTGCCATTCCGCGCGCGGCGTGGCACGCGGGCGAGGCGTGTCCGCTCAGAGCGCGATCAGGCGCAGCTCGTGGAGCGCGCCGCCGTCGACGCGCACCGTCATCATCGTGCGGTGCGGCTGCCGGCGCCGGTCGGTGGGTGAGCCGGGGTTGAGCAGGCGCATCCCGCCCGGCGTCACGGTGTCCCACGGGATATGGCTGTGACCGAACACCAGCACGTCGGTGTCGGGGAACGCGGCATCCATCCGCGCCTCCCGCCCGCGCGCCGCACCGGTCTCGTGCACGACGGCCAGGCGCACGCCGTCGATGTCGGCGCGCGCGACCTCGGGGAGCCTCCTGCGCAGATCCGGGCCGTCGTTGTTGCCCCAGCCGCCCCGCACGGGTGCATGCTGCTGCAGCTCGTCGAGCACGGATGCCGTGACCCAGTCCCCCGCGTGGATCACGAGGTCCGCGGCATCCGCGGCCCGCAGCACCTCTTCGGGGAGCCGACGGGCGCGCCCGGGCACGTGGGTGTCGGAGATCAGCAGCAGGTCGGTGGCCACGGGATCCTCACTGTGTGCCACCGGGCCCTGGGAGGACATGCCGGTGCACGTCACCAGCCTCCTCCGGCGTGACCGTCCGCGAGCCGGGGTTGACATGTCCGGGCCGATCTCGCATTCTCCGGCGTCGCGACAATTCACCTCTGGCACCCCGCGCGTTCATGTCCACGACCTACGGTGGGTGCGAACGCGCGACCGCACCCACGGATAGGGTCGCACGTTGTTGGAATATTACAAAAAGGTGGAGTATCGTCCCCGTGGGGGTCCCACCTCAACGACGAGCGAGAGGCACAGCATGTTCGCAGCACGGAAGAAGAGCCTGGCGATCCTGGGAGCGACGGCGGCGACCGCGTTGCTGCTCACCGGCTGCGCGGGCGGCGACACCGAGTCCGACACCGGCGATGCCGGCGCCGGGGCGTCCGACGCGACCCTCATCGTCTACACGAACTCCAACTCCGACGGCCGCGGCGAGTGGCTGCAGGCACAGGCGGAGGAGGCGGGCTTCGACATCGAGATCGTGGGGCTCGGCGGCGCCGACCTCACCAACCGCATCATCGCCGAGAAGAACAACCCGGTCGGAGACGTCGTGTTCGGCCTGAACAACATGTTCTTCGAGCAGCTGAAGGCCGAGGAGGCCATCGCCGCCTACGAGCCCAGCTGGAGCGGCGAGGTTCCCGCCGACGCCGGTGACCCCGCCGACGGCGCGTACTGGCCGCTCGTCCAGCAGGCGATCGTCACGGTGTACGACGAGAACAGCGTCTCGGACGCGCCCGCCGACATCGAGGAGCTCGCGACCGACGAGGCCTACCAGGGCCGGTACGAGGTCAACCCGGCGCTCGGCCAGGCGACCCCGCAGCTCGTGCTCGCCGGCATCCTCAGCCGCCACCTCGACGAGGACGGCGACCTCGGTGTCAGCGACGAGGGCTGGGAGATCGTGGAGTCTTACTACGGCAACGGATCTCCGGTGGTCGAAGGCACCGACCTGTACGCGCGCATCACCCGCGACGAGGTCGACTTCGGCGTGCTGCCCTCCAGCGGCATCGCCGCCCGCGACGAGGAGTACGGCACCAGCACCGGCCTGGTCGTCCCCGAGTACGGCGTGCCGTACGTCACCGAGCAGATCGCCGTCATCAACGGCTCCGCCAACGAGCAGCGCGCGCAGGAGTTCATCGACTGGTTCGGCAGCGCCGAGGTGCAGGGCGCCTTCGCCGCCGAGTTCAACGCGATGCCCGTGAACGAGGGTGCGGTCGAGCAGGCGAACCCCGACGTGGTGGCACAGCTGGCGGAGATCCCGCGCCAGGACATCGACTTCGGCTTCGTCAGCGAGCACCTCGGCGACTGGGTCGAGAAGGTCACGCTCGAGTACATCGGCTGAGAAGGCGACAGGCACAGGCAGTGATCCGCTTCGACGACGTCGACGTCACCTTCGGCGACCACCGCGCCGTGCGCGGGCTGAACCTCGAGATCCAGGAGGGTGAGTTCTTCACCCTCCTGGGCCCCTCGGGGTGCGGCAAGACCACCGCGCTGCGCTCGCTGGCCGGTTTTATCCAGCCCTCCTCGGGCCGCATCCTCATCGGCGACCGAGACGTCACGAACGTCGCGAGCGAGAAGCGCGGCGTGGGCATGGTGTTCCAGAACTACGCCCTGTTCCCGAGCATGAACGTGCGCGAGAACATCGCCTTCGGTCTGGCGGTGCGAAAGACCTCGAAGGCCGAGCAGCGGCGCCTCGTCGACGAGATCGCCGAGCGCACCGGCCTGGCCGCGGCACAGCTCGACAAGAACGTCGCGGAGCTCTCCGGCGGCCAGCAGCAGCGTGTGGCGATCGCGCGCGCACTGGTGCTGGCCCCCAAGATCCTGCTGCTGGACGAACCGCTGTCCAACCTCGATGCCAAGCTGCGCGTGCAGCTGCGCGAGCAGCTCAAGCAGCTGCAGCACGAGGTGGGCGTGACGACGGTGTACGTCACCCACGACCAGGAGGAGGCGCTGACCCTCAGCGACCGCATCGCGGTGCTCGATGCGGGGGCCCTCCAGCAGGTCGGCACTCCCGAGGAGATCTACGACCGCAGCGCGACGTCGTTCGTCTGCCGGTTCATCGGCGAGAGCAACCGCCTCACGCCCGCCGTGCTGGCGCGGCTGCGCGAGAGCGCCGCGGCGAGCGGCGCGGCATCCGATCTGCCCGTTCTCGACGAGAACGCGGAAAGCTACGTGCGCCCCGAGAAGGTCGCCGTCACGGTGGGGCCACCGGTGTGGGGGGCCACCGACGGCGTTCTCACCGTCGACGGGATCGTCGGAGGGCGCACGTATCACGGCAGCCACAGCGTCTACACCATCGCGGTGGACGACGCGACGCTGCGTGTGAGCGTGGCCGGCTCCGCCGCTGCGAAGCGGTGGGAGCCGGGAACGCCGGTGACGCTGGGGATCGACCCGCGGTGGGTCCTCCAGTACCCGGAGGGTTGAGATGGCGCTGTCCGCTCCCCCGCCCCCGGAGGCCGACGAACTGCCCGCAGCGGCCGCGCCCGTGCCGGCGACCGGCGCTCGCCGCCGGCGCCGCGGGGCCGGCCAGGCCCGCGCCATGCTGCGCTCGCCCATGGTGTGGGTCACCGGTGTCGGGGTGCTGTGGTTCGCCGCCGCGTTCCTGGTGCTGCCGAACCTGACCCTGCTGGGCACGACGTTCTTCCCGGACGGGCAGTTCAGCGTGCGCGCGGTGGAGAAGCTAGTCGGCAGCGAGCGCGCGATGCGCACCCTCGGCAACAGCTTCCTGCTGGCGGTGACCCTGTCGATCACGGTGAACATCGTCGGCGTCTTCATCGTGCTGGTGACCCAGTACTTCCGCATCCGCGGCTCGCGGCTGCTGTGGCTCGGCTATGCGACCACCCTCATCTACGGCGGCATCGTGCTGGCCGCCGGCTACAACTTCATCTACGGCCGGTTCGGGTTCGTGACGAACCTGGCGCTGAACATCTGGCCGGATCTGGACCGCGACTGGTTCTCGGGCTACTTCGCCGTCGTGTTCGTGATGACCTTCGCCACCACGACGAACCACATGCTGTTCCTGTCGTCGTCGCTCGCCAAGATCGACTTCGCCTCGATCGAGGCCGCGAAGCTGATGGGCGCGTCGACATGGACGATCCTGCGGCGCATCGTGCTGCCGGTGATGCGGCCGATGCTGTTCGCGGTGACGGTGCTGACCTTCCTCATCGGCCTGGGTGCGCTGACCGCTCCCCTCGTGCTGGGCGGCCCGGACTTCCAGACCGTCGCGCCCCTCATCGTCGACCTGTCGCGCAGCCCCGTCACCCGGGACATCGCCGCACTTCTGGCGATCGTGCTGGGACTGGCGACGATCGTGCTGCTGGCGATCATGAACCGCGCCGAGAAGTCCGGCGTGTACTTCTCGGTCGCCAAGGTCGCCACGCCGATCCAGAAGCAGCCGATCCCGAACCCCGTCGCCAACGCCGCCGTGCACGTGCTGGCCTACCTCGTGTGGCTGATCTACCTCATCCCGGTCGTGCTGATCGTGCTGTTCTCCTTCGTGGATGCCCGCAGCATCCTCGCCGGCAGCATCACGCTCGACAGCTTCACGCTGCAGAACTACATCACGGTGTTCACCACCCCGGGCGCGATCCGGCCGTTCATCGTCAGCGTGGTCTACAGCGCCGTCGCGGCGATCATCGTGGTGGTGGGGCTCCTCTTCGTCGCCCGCGTGCTGCAGCGCTACCGCAACCCGCTCACGTCGCTCATCGAGTACGTGCTGCACATCCCGTGGATCCTGCCCACGGTGCTCATCGCGCTCGGGCTGGTCATGACCTTCGACAAGCCGAACGCCTGGGTGGGCAACGCCGTGCTCACCGGCACGCCGGCGCTGCTGCTGGTGGCGTACATCGTCATCAAGATCCCGTTCACCCTGCGCCTGCTGAAGGCGGCGTTCGCGTCCGTGCCCGATTCGCTCGAGGACGCCTCACGCATCCTCGGCGCCAAGTCGCTGACGGCGTTCCGCCGGGTCATCATCCCGCTCGTGCTGCCCACGGCCGCCGCCATCACCGCACTCAACTTCAACAGCCTGCTCGACGACTACGACGCGGCGATCTTCCTCTACCACCCGCTCTACAAGCCGCTCGGCGTGGCGATCCAGGAGAGCACCCGCGGCGAGAACAACCTCGACGCGATGCCGATCACCTTCGTCTACACCGTGCTGCTCATGATCATCATGGGACTGGTTATGTACTTCGTGTACGGTCGCGGATCCCGCGCCGGATCGCCGCGGCGCCGGCGTGCGCCGCGGACCGGCAGGGGAACCGCCCGATGAGCGACATGCCCGACCGCGCGCCGCTGCGCGTGACCGTCAGCGACGTCGCCGCGGCGGCGGGAGTGTCGCGGGCCACCGCCACCCGGGCGTTGAAGGGCGAGGGGCGCTTCGCCGCCGAGACCCGCGCGCGCATCCTCGAGATCAGCGAGCGGCTGGGATACGTCCCCAACACGATGGCCGCCGAGCTCGCCGCCGGCCGCACCGGCACGGTCGGCCTCATGCTCCGCGACGCGAGCAACCCGGCCTACGGCCTGCTCTTCTCACGGCTGCAGGACGAAGCGGATCGGCGCGACCTCGACCTGGTCACCATCACGATCGGCGCCGACCGCGGGGGCACCCAGCAGGTCACCGCGCTGCACCGGCTGCTCGGAATGCGGGTCGCGGGCCTCATCGTCGCCACTGGCGGCGTGACGAATGCCCAGCTCGAGCCCTTCGCCGACCAGGTGCCGATCATCCGGGCCGGCCGCGACGCCACCGGCGAGCGCCTGCACTCCATCGCCTACGACGAACAGGCGCACGGCACGCTGCTCGCCGCGCACGTCCAGGCGCTCGGACACCGCCGCGTCGCCGTGCTCGACACCGACCCTGCAGCCTCGTTCCCCGAGCACGTGCGTGCCCGCGCGATGCGGGAGCACCTGGAATCCGCCGGCGTCGAGGTGACAGTGGTGCCCGTGGGGGCGCGTCCGACCGAGGGCGTCGATACGGCGCTCGCGCTGGCATCCGCCCGCCGCATCACCGCCGTGCTGTGCCCGTCGGACTACCGTCAGCTCGCCGTGCTCCGCGCCGCGCGCGCCGCAGGCATCGACGTCCCCGGCGACCTCAGCGTCACGGGGTGCGACGGCATCCTCCCCGGAGCGGACCTGCTCGGGCTGACCACGGTGCGCATCCCGGTCGAGGACATCGCGCGCGGCACGATCGAGGCCATGACCCACCTGCTCGACGCCGACGGAGACGGCGTGATCCGCCGCTCGTACGCCGGTCCCCTCGTCCCCGGCACGACCGCGGCGACACCCGCCTGACGCGCCGCGAGACTGCCCGAGACTCCCCCCGGAGGAAACACCGATGATCCGCACCGAGCACCCCCGGCCGTCGGCCGTGTTCGTGCACCTGGCCGACAGCCACCTGCCCGGCGAGCCATCCCCGCTGTACGGCGCCGCCGACGCCGACGGCCACCTCGCCGCGATCCTCGCCGGCCTCGAGGAGAGCGGCCTGCGACCCGACGCGCTGCTGCTCGCAGGCGACCTGGTGGATCGCGGTGACCGGTCGGCGTACCGGCGGCTGCGTGCCCTCGTCGAGCCCGTGGCCGAGCGCCTCGGCGCCGCCGTGGTGTGGGCGCCGGGCAACCACGACGACCGCGCCGCGATGCGGGCGGAGCTGCCGCTGGACGACGCCGCAGACCCGGCATCCCCGGTGTGCTTCGTCCGCTGGTTCGGCGGGCTGCGTGTGCTGGTGCTCGATTCGACGGTTCCCGGGGAGCACTGGGGCGAGATCGGCCCGGTGCAGGAGGCGTGGCTGCGCGACGAGCTGTCGCGGCCGGCGCCGGAGGGGAGCCTGCTCGTCATGCACCATCCGCCGCTGCCGACGGTGCTCGATCTCGCCGTGACCGTCGAGCTGAGGGGGCAGGCCGCGCTGGCGGACGTGCTGCGCGGATCGGATGTGCGCGCGATCCTCTCGGGGCACGTGCACCACCCGTCGTTCGGGACCTTCGCCGGCATCCCGGTGGCCGTCGCATCGTCGAGCGCGTACGGGCAGGACCTCGCGACGGCGGTCGGGTCGACGCGGGGGCAGGATGCCGCGCAGGGGTACAACCTGGTGCAGGTGTATCCCGGCACCATCGTGCACTCCCCCGTGGCGCTCCAGCGGGGGTCGACCGTGGGAGAGCACGTCCCGGCGGAGGAGGCGGCGCGCCGCATCGCCGCCGCGGGCATCGCCTGGCGCGAGTGAGCCCTCGCGCCGCCGAGTGAGTGCTGTCAACCCCTGGGACGGGGGCGGGGCGGGTTCCTAGCGTGGAACGGACGAACGAAAGGACCCCCATGCTCCGCGCCCTCGTGCTCAACTGCACCCTCAAGCCTTCCCCCGCCGAATCCAGCACCGACCTGCTGGCCCAGCAGGTGCTCGACGCCCTCGCCCGCCACGGCGCGCAGGGCGAGACCGTCCGCGTCGTCGACCACGACGTCAAGCCCGGCGTCGAGGCCGACATGGGCGACGGCGACGCATGGCCGGCGATCCGCGAGCGCGTGCTGGCATCCGACATCGTCGTCTTCGCCACGCCCACCTGGGTCGGGCACATGTCCAGCGTCGCCCAGCGGGTGATCGAGCGGCTGGATGCCGAGATCTCGGAGACCGACGACGAGGGCCGGCCGCTCCTGGCGGGAAAGGTGGCGGTCGTGGCCGTCGTCGGCAACGAGGACGGAGCGCACGCCGTCATCGCCGACGCCTTCCAGGGGCTGAACGACGTCGGCTTCACGATCCCGTCGCAGGGCGGCGTCTACTGGAACGGCGAGGCCATGCACACCACCGACTACAAAGACCTCGATGAGACGCCGGAGACGGTGGCGACGACCACCGAGACCCTCGCCCGTCATGCGGCGCACCTCGCGACCCTGCTGAGGGAGCGCCCCTTCCCCGCTCCGGCCGCCTGACCGGGGCTCGGGCGGCGGGGGGGGGACCGTGCGGGCCGAGCCGACCAGCGGGACGCGCCCCGCTCAGCCGAGGTCGGGCGTGGGCGCGAGCGACGGCGTGAGCGGATGCCGCTCAGGCACCGCCGTGCGGCGCATCCCGCGCTCGACCCCGAGGTTCGCCACGGCCAGCACCAGCACGAGGGCCGCCGCCACGAGCGGCAGGACCATCGCCGCGGCGGCGCCCAACTCCTCGGCGATCGCCCCCGTCACGGCCGAGGCGAGCGACTGCGCGAGCGCGACCGACGATCCGAGCACCGTCATGATCGTCGCGGTGCGTCCGAGCGGAGCCCGCGCCCCCGCGAGGCTGAACAGCGTCACCAGCGTCGGTCCGACGCCCAGGCCCATGATCACGAGCGCCACGGTGACCGCGCTGACCGTCGTGCTCAGCGTGAAGGCCGCGGTGGCCGCCACGAGCACGCCCGCGAACAGCATCCAGCGCCACCGCAGCGCGAACCGGGGCGGCAGCGCGGCGACCGCGAGAGCAAGCACCGCCGAGCCGATGCCCATGATGCCGTAGAGCAGCGCCGCGGAGTCGACGTCACCCTGCTCCGCCATGAACGACGTCAGCGAGGTCAGGGTGGCGCCGAAGAAGGCGCCGACGGCGAACGTGGCGGCCACGAGCACGACGACCGGCAGGCGCAGCAGCGCGCGCGCGGGCGCGATCTCGGCGGGACCGTCATCGGGACCGACGCCGGCACGGGCGGTGGGATGCAGCGCGAACGCGGTCACGAAGACGAAGCTCAGCGCCGCAGCCCCCGCGATGGGCGCCCAGGGGGCGATGAAGGATGCGAGAACTCCGACGACCACCGGACCGATCACGAACGCGGTCTCGTCGGCGGCCGACTCGTAGGCCATCGTGCGCGAGAACGCGCGCGCGCGGCGGGGGGCGGCCAGGCGCTCGCGGATGATCGCCATCAGCCTGCTGCGCGACATCGCCGCCGCCTGCGGCGCGGACGTCCCGATGAGCAGCGCCGCCAGCAGCAGCAGCCAGGTCGGCGGCAGCACCGACACGACGAACGGAAAGGATGCCAGCAGCGCGCTGTTGGCCAGGCCGAGCGGCACCAGCACGCGCCGCTGGCCGTGCCGGTCGACGAGGTCACCGACGATGGGGCCGGCGAGGACGGTGCCGATGCCGACCGCGGCGGAGGTGAGCCCGCCGAGGGCCACCGACCCCGTGACCGAGACGACGAGCGTCAGCACACCGACGACCATCATGGCGAACGGCAAACGTGCGAGGAAGGCGATCGGGAAGTACCACGGCCCGGTGTGGGCGATGACGGGGCGATCGTCGGGAGCGACGGAAACGGACATGGTGAAGACCTCGGTTCGACGGCGGAGGGAGATGTGCCGCCTTGCCTTTCCAGCAGGTAGATGCACCGTGTCGTGCGTCGGAGAGCCCGGACGCACCGTCACCAGGATACCAAGCCGTCGCTCACCGGGCACTACGCTCGAGGGACGACCCCGACGAAGCAGGTGCGCACATGACTCCTCGCGGCGCCAATCAGCCGAGCGTGGGCGGGTTCAACCAGTCGGTGATCCTCGACCAGATCCGCCGCTCCGGCGGTCTCAGCCGGGTGGAGCTCGCCGCCCTCACCGGCCTGTCCGCTCAGACGGTGTCGAACATCACGCAGCGCCTCCTGGATGCCGGCATCGTCGCAGAAGCCGGGCGGACCTCGGTCACCCCCGGCCCCGGGAAGCCCCGCACGACGCTGCGTCTCGCACCGGGGAGCCGCTTCGCCGTCGGAGTGCATCTGGATCCGTCGATCATCAGCTTCGTGCTGCTCGGCATCGATGGGGAGGTTGTCGCCGCGCGCCACCGCCCCACCCCCGACGCGAACGACCCCGAGCGCACCGAGCGGCTGATCACCGCCGAGCTCGAGCGCCTGATCGCCGACTCCGGGGTCGATCGCTCCCGCATCGTGGGAGTGGGCATCGCCGCGCCCGGTCCGATCGACGCCGAGCGGGGCGTGGTCGTCGATCCGCCCAACCTCGGCGGCTGGCACCGCGTGCCCCTGCGCGATGCCGTGGCCGCGGCGACCGGCTTCCCCGTCGTGCTCGACAAGGACGTCACCGCCGCCGCGGTCGGCGAGCGGTGGGTGTCCGCCGCCACCGCCCGCAGCTTCGCCTTCCTGTACCTCGGCACCGGTCTGGGCGTCGGTCTGATGGTCTCCGACGACATCGTGCGCGGCGGGTCGGGCAACGCCGGCGAGATCGGCCACATCGTCGCCGATCCGGACGGCGTGCCGTGCGCGTGCGGGCTGCGCGGCTGCGTCGCGGTCAGCTGCACGCCGGCGGCCCTGGTCGCCGAAGCGGAGTCGCTCGGCATCCTTCCAGCCGGGCGCACCGCAGCCGATCCGTTCACGATCGACCTCGCGCTGACCGAACTGGTCGCCCGCGCCGCCACCGACGCCGCCGCCGACGCGCTGCTGCGGCGGGCCGCCGATCACGTGGCCCGCGCACTGTCGGTGGTGTGCAACCTGCTCGACGTCGATCGCGTCGTGCTCGGCGGGCCGGCGTGGCGGCGACTGGCGCCCTGGTACGCCACCGGCATCCCCGCGGCGCTCGACGAGCTGCGCGTCGCCCGGGGCCTGCATGACGTGCGCGTGTCCGGCACGGCGCTCGGCGACGACGTGGGCGCGATCGGCGCGGCGTGTCTCGTCCTTGATGAGGCGCTCACGCCGAGGCCGACGTCATTGTTGCTGAATTGATACCGACGATGCTGGACAGCCTTTAAGTCCATCCGATTGACTTAATCTCCCGGTCAGGTGTGAACCCGCCCCGTCCGGTGCCCGTATCCGGGTGAAGCAAAGGAGCAGCACCATGAGGGCCACATCCACCGTCATCGCCACCGTCGGCGTTCTCGCTCTGACCGTCACGCTCGGCGGGTGCTCCGCCGGCGGGGCCGAGAGCGACGAGAACACCGTCACGGTCGTCTACTCCAAGACCGATTCGTTCACCGCCCTCGACACCCTGCTCACCCAGGCCAAGGAGCAGTTCGAGGCCGAGAACGAGGGCGTCACGATCGACCTGCAGCCGATCACCGCCACCGACGACGAGTACAAGACGCGCCTGCAGCTGTCGCTGGGTTCCCCCGACACCGCTCCCGACGTCTTCTACGAGGACACCTTCAACGTGCGCAGCGACGTCGAGGCCGGCTACCTGCTCAACCTCGACGAGTACCTCGCCGATTGGGACGACTGGGGCATGTTCGACGAGGCGGCCAAGACCGCCGGCCAGGGCGAGGACGGCAGCATCTACGCGCTGCCCCTGGGCACCGACACCCGCGTCATCTGGTACAACACGAACGTGATGGATGCCGCCGGCATCGAGGTCCCCTGGCAGCCGGAGACGTGGGACGACATCCTCGACGCGGCGGCGAAGATCAAGGCCAGCCAGCCCGACGTCGTGCCGTTCAACATGTACGCCGGCACGGGCACGGGCGAGGGCACCGTGATGCAGGGCTTCTACGAGCTGCTCTACGGCACGGGTGACGGCACCGGGCTCTACGACGACGCCGAGGGCAAGTGGATCGTCGAGTCGCAGGGCTTCGTCGACGCGCTGACCTTCCTCGAGACCCTCTACTCCGAGGGCTACGCCGTCTCCCCCGACCGCGCGCTGGACCCGAACGTCTGGCAGGCGGTGTTCGGCGAGATGTTCCCGCAGGACGGCCTCGGCGCCACCGTGGAGGGCTCCTACACCCCGTCGTTCTGGGAAGAGGGCGGCGCCTACCCGTGGCCCGAGTACGGCGACGTGATGCAGGTGGCGCTGTTCCCCACGCAGGACGGCCAGGACCCCGGCGGCGTGAGCATGTCGGGCGGCTGGACCCTCGCGGCATCCGCCGAGACCGATGTGCCCGACCTCGCCGTCGAGTTCCTGCAGACGGTGCTCAACCAGGAGAACTCGCTCTGGTACGCCATCAACAACGCACAGATCGCGGTGCGCACGGACGTGGCTTCGGACCCGACCTACCTCGAGGCGAACCCGTTCGTCGGGGACGTGTCGGAGGCGGTGTCGGTGACGCACTTCCGCCCCGCCAACAGCGATTACCCGCAGATCTCCGTCGCTGTGCAGGAGGCGACCGAGGCCGTCATCACCGGCCAGCAGACTGCCGCGGAGGCCGCGGCCGCCTACGACGACGCGGTGCGTCGCATCGTGGGCGACGAGAAGGTCATCGCTCAGTGACGCGATGACGACGACCACGATCGGACCGGCGGAAGGAACGCGCGCCAAGCGCAGGAGCCGCATCAGCAGAGGGGCGACGCCCGCCAGAGCGTTGCCGCTGGTGCCGGCCGGGGGGCTGCTCCTGGTGTTCCTCGCCGGTCCGATCGTGTGGGCCCTCTACGGGTCGCTGACCGACCGGGCGCTCAGCGGAGCGCGGGCGGCCAACCCGCAGTTCATCGGCTTCGACAACTACGTGCGCCTGTTCGCCGACCCCGTCCTCCCGCTGTCGATCGGTATCACGGTGGCGTTCGTGGTGGGATCGGCGATCATCGGCCAGAACGTGCTGGGACTGCTGCTGGCGGTGCTGTTCCGTGTGGGCAGCCGCGCGGTGACCGGCGCGGTCGGCGTGCTCGTGGTGACCGCCTGGGTGCTGCCGGAGATCGTCGCGGCGTTCATCGGCTACGCCTTCCTCTCCGCGGACGGCACCCTCAACGCGCTGCTGGCCGGCATCGGCATCGCCGGGCCGAACTGGCTCTACGCCTTCCCCCTCGTGGCCATCATCGTCGCCAACACCTGGCGGGGCACGGCGTTCTCGATGATGATCTACCGCGCGGCGCTGGACGACGTGCCGCTGGAGGTGATCGAGTCGTCGATGATCGACGGCGCCGGTGCCTGGCAGCGGCTGCGACTGATCACCCTGCCGATGATCCGCCCGACGATCTTCACCAACCTCATGCTGACCACCCTGCAGACGCTGTCGGTGTTCACCCTCATCTGGGTGATGACCAAGGGCGGTCCCGGCAGCCTGTCCAGCACCCTCCCCGTGCTCGCCTACACCGAGGCGTTCCAGTTCGGGGACATCGGCTACGGCAACGCGATCGCCGTCGTCATGCTCGTGCTGGGCGCGGTCTTCTCCATCGGCTACGTCGTGTCGCTGCGCGGCGGCGGGGAGCGCCCATGAGCGCGCGCGTCGCCAGCGTCGCCGCGCCCACCCGGCGCTCGACCAAGCTCTGGGCCGACCTCGTGCTCGCCGTCATCGGCGTGGTCTTCCTGCTGCCCCTGGCATGGGTCGTGCTGGCCGCCTTCGACGCGCAGGCGTCGTATCAGGTGAAGATCCCGGCCGAGCCCACGCTGCAGAACTTCGCCGACGTGCTCACGCCGCAGCTCACCCTGATGCCGTTGCTGAGCAGTCTGCTGCTGTCCACCGCCGCCGCGGCGATCACCGTGGTCGTCGCGATCCTCGCCGCGTACCCGCTGTCGCGCTACCGCTCCCGCTTCAACGGCCCCTTCCTCTACGGGGTGCTCTTCGCCAGCTGCCTGCCGATCACGGCGATCATGGTGCCGGTCTACAGCCTGTTCGTGCAGCTGCGCCTCATCAACCAGCCGTGGGCCGTCGCCCTCTTCCTCGCCGCGAGTTCGCTGCCGATGGCGCTGTGGATGACGAAGAACTTCATGGACTCGGTGCCCATCAGCCTCGAGGAGGCCGCATGGGTCGACGGCGCGAGCGCCATGACGGCGCTGCGCCGCATCGTCGTGCCGCTGATGCGCCCGGCGATCAGCGTGGTGTTCGTCTTCGTCTTCCTGCAGGCGTGGGGCAACTTCTTCGTGCCGTTCGTGCTGCTGTACTCGCCGGACTGGCAGCCGGCGGCGGTGTCGATCTACGCGTTCTTCGGTCAGTACGGCACGGTGGCGTACGGTCGCCTGGCAGCCTATTCGCTCGTCTACTCCCTCCCCGTGCTCGGGTTGTACCTGCTCGTCACGCGCGGCCTGGGCGGCTCGTTCGCCCTGGCCGGCGCGGTCAAGGGCTGACCCTCCCCCGTCCACTCAGATCGGAAGCTCCCCGTCATGCACCGCAACGACCGCCTCGCCCTTCAGCGCATCGACCGGCTCAGCCGGGACCGGCTCGCCGGCGCGCTGTACCGGGCGACTGCACCGCTGACGATCACGGCGTGGGAGGTGCCCGGCGAGCCGGTGCCTTTCGCCGACGCGCTGGCCGCCGAGTACGGGCCGTTCGAGGTGGGGCAGGCCTGGGGGCGTCCGTGGGGCACGGTGTGGTTCCACGTCACCGGCACGGTGCCTGCGGGCTGGCGCGAGCAGGCGGGCACCCTGGTCGAGCTCGTCGCCGACCTCGGCTTCGACGCGTCGGCACCCGGGTTCCAGGCCGAAGCGCTGGTCTACCGCCCCGACGGCAGCATCGTGAAGGCGATCGAGCCCCGCAACGCAGCGGTGCCGATCGAGGCCGACCAGATCGACCTGTACATCGAGGCCGCCGCAAACCCGAGCGTGGCCGGCACGTTCACCTTCGAGCCGACCCCGCTGGGCGATCCCGCCACCGCCGGCGGTGAGCCGCTGTACCGGCTCACCCGGCTGGACCTGGGCCTGCACGACCGCGAGGTGTGGGAGCTCACCCAGGACGTCGTCGCGCTGCGGGGACTCGTCGACGAGCTCGACCCTGCGCGCACCCGGCACGCGCGCGTGATCGCGGCCCTGGGCCGCGCCGTCGACGCCCTCGACCCCGACGATGTCGCCGGCACCGCCGCCGAGGCGCGCGCCGCGCTGCGCGACGTGCTGGACTCGCCGGCGGCGGCATCCTCGCACCGCATCACCGCCGTCGGCCACGCCCACATCGACTCGGCGTGGCTCTGGCCGGTGCGCGAGACCGCGCGCAAGGTCGCGCGCACGTTCGCGAACGTGCTGGACCTCATCGAGCGCGACGAGGAGTTCGTCTTCGCCGCGTCGTCGGCGCAGCAGTACGCGTGGCTCGAGGAGCACCAGCCCGCCCTGTTCTCACGGCTCGCCGAGGCGGTGCGGGCCGGACGCTTCGTGCCCGTGGGCGGGATGTGGGTGGAATCGGACACGAACATGCCCGGTTCCGAGGCGCTGGCCCGGCAGTTCATCGAGGGCAAGCGCTTCTTCCTGGAGAAGTTCGGCGTCGAGCCTCTCGAAGTGTGGCTCCCCGACTCCTTCGGGTACTCCGCCGCCCTGCCGCAGATCATCGCGCAGGCGGGGTCGCGCTGGTTCCTCACCCAGAAGATCTCGTGGAACGAGACCAACCGGATGCCGCACCACACCTTCCTGTGGGAGGGCATCGACGGCACGCGCGTGTTCACCCATTTCCCGCCGGTGGACACCTACAACTCCGACCTGTCGGCCGCGGACCTCGCCCGCGCGGAGCGGCAGTTCGCCGAGAAGGCGCACACCGACCATTCCCTCGTGCCGTTCGGCTGGGGCGACGGCGGCGGCGGCCCGACGCGCGAGATGGTCGCCGCGGCCCGCCGCACCGCCGACCTCGAGGGCTCGCCGCGCGTGCGCATGGCCGCACCGGAGACGTTCTTCCGCGAGGCCGAGGCCGAGTACCCCGACCCGCCGGTGTGGTCGGGCGAGCTGTATCTGGAGTATCACCGCGGCAGCTACAGCGCGCAGGCGCGCACCAAGCGCGGCAACCGGCGCAGCGAGCACCTGCTGCGGGCGGCGGAGCTGTGGGCGACTCTCGCCACCGTGCGCACCGGCGCCGCCTATCCCGCCGAGCGGCTGCGCCGCCTCTGGCGCACCGTGCTGCTGCAGCAGTTCCACGACATCCTGCCGGGCACGTCGATCGCGTGGGTGCACCAGGAAGCCGAGCAGACCTACGCCGCGGTCGCCGCCGAGCTCGCCGAGATCATCGACACGGCGCTTGCGACGCTGGCCGGGGAGGGGACTCTCCCGCTCGCGGCCAACGCCGCGCCGGTGGTGCTGAGCGACGCCCCCGCACTGGGTGCCGCCGCCGCAGCCGAGGCGGCTCCGGCATCCGTGCGGGCGACGGACGACGGCTGGGTGCTGGAGCATCCCCGCGCGCGCTGGCTTCTCGATGCCCGCGGCGCCGTGGTGGGCGGGCACGACCTCGTCGCCGACCGGCACCTTGTAGACCCGTCTCGTCCGGCCGGCGTGCTGCAGCTGTTCCGGGACACGCCCCGAGACTGGGATGCCTGGAACATCGACGCGGAGGATGCCGCCCTCGGCACAGACCTGCGGGACGCGGAATCGGTGTCGACCACCGCCGATGGAGCGGGCGTCGTCGTCATCCGTCGCTTCGGGGCGTCACGGGTGGAGCAGGAGTTCCGCGTCGACGCCGCCAGCGGGGCGCTGGACATCACCGTGCGCCTGGACTGGCACGAGCGGCAGAAGATGCTCAAGCTCGCCTTCCCGCTGCAGCTGCGCGCCGAGCGCACCGAGTCCGAGATCCAGTTCGGTCACGTGTCGCGCCCGGTGCACGCCAACACGACGTGGGATGCCGCGAAGTTCGAGACCGTCGCACACCGCTGGATCCGCGTGGTCGAAGGAGGCTACGGCGTGAGCATCGCCAACGACGCCAGCTACGGTCACGACGTGCGGCGCGGCGACGGCGCTGCGGGCGGTGCGCACACGGTCGCCCGCGTGACGCTCGTGCGGGCCCCGCTGTTCCCCGACCCGGGAGCCGACCAGGGCAGGCACGAGTTCACGGTGTCGCTGCGGCCGGGCGCCGACGTCGCCGATGCCGTCGCCGACGGGTTCCGGCTGAACCTGCCGCCGGTGCAGCTGACCGGTGCGCGCCCCATCGAGCCGGCGCTGACGGTCGATGACCGCGGGGTGGTCGTGGAGGCGGTCAAGCTCGCCGACGACGGCTCCGGCGATGTCGTGGTGCGGCTGTACGAAGCGCGGGGGTCGCCGCGCCGGGCGCCGCTGCGCCGGGGGTTCGCGTGGGCGGGCGTCGAGCAGGTCGACCTGCTCGAGCGCCCGGTCGCGGCGACGGTGCTCGGCACCGTGTCCGACGGCACGATCGCGCTGCACCTGCAGCCGTTCCAGCTCGCCACCCTGCGCCTTCGCCGCAGCGCGCTGAGCGAGAGCAGTAGCGTCGGCGCGTGATGACCCGTCAGGGCGGTTCTACGCGGGCCGCTCGCCAGACAGGCGACGCTGCACGTACGCCGGCACGACGACGGACGCCGGGCCGAGCACGACCTCGTCGAACAGCGACGTGTCCTCGTGGGTCTCGAGATTCAGCAGCGCCGTCTTCGCCCCCACGACGCCGGCGAGGGCGTGCAGGGTGGATGCCGGTGAGACGTTTCCCGACGTGCCGATGACCCAGAACTCCTCGCACTGGCCGACGGCGTCGTAGATCTCGTCGAGGTGGTGCACCTGCTCGCCGAACCAGACGACGTCGGGCCGCAGGGTGCGGTGTCCGCACGCGGGGCACGGTGGTTCGTCGGCGAGGTCGTCGGCCCATGGCATCCGCTGCCCGCAGGTCGTGCACAGGGCGCTGTCCAGTTGTCCGTGGATGTGGATGACGTTGCGCGAACCCGCCCGCTCGTGCAGGTCGTCGACGTTCTGCGTGACGATCAGCACCTCACCGTCGAGGCCGCGTTCCAGGTCGGCGAGCGCACGATGGGCCGCGTTGGGCTCTGCCGCCCGCGCCGCGCGGCGCCGCTGGTCGTAGAAGGCGTGGACGAGAGCCGGATTGCGGGCGAACCCCTCCGGGGTCGCGACGTCCTCGATGCGGTGCTCCTCCCACAGCCCATCGGCTGCGCGGAAGGTGGCGAGCCCCGACTCCGCCGAGATTCCCGCGCCCGTGAGGACGACGATGCGCGCGGTCATACCGCGACGCTACCCGCGGGGAGCGAGGTCGGGCGAGAGGGCTTCGCGCCCGTCGAAGACGAAGCACTCCCCCGCCCAGTGGTCGCCGCCGACGTGCTCGAAGTAGCCGAGGATGCCGCCCTCGAGCTGGAACGCGTCGACGCCCTCCTCGCGCAGGTGGATGGCCGCCTTCTCGCAGCGGATGCCACCGGTGCAGAAGCTCACCACCGTCTTGCCCGCCAGATCGTCGCGATGCGAGGCTGCGGCATCCGGAAACTGCGTGAACCGCTCGATGCCCCAGTCCACGGCACCGCGGAACGTGCCGTAACCGACCTCGAACGCATTGCGGGTGTCCAGCAGCACGACCTCGCGGCCGTCGTCGTCGTGCCCCTGATCGAGCCAGCGCCGCAGCGTCGCCGGCGCGACGGCGGGCGCGCGCCCCGCCTCGGGACGGATGGTGGGACGATCCATGCGGATGATCTCGCGCTTGACCTTGACGAGCATCTTGCCGAAGGGCTGACCCGCCGACCAGCTCTCCTTGGTCGTGAGCGCGGCGAGTCTCGTGTCCGCACGAAGGTCGTCGACGAAGCCGCGCACCCCGTCGGCCTCGCCCGCGAGGAAGAGGTTGATCCCCTCCTCTGCCAGCAGGATGGTGCCCTTCAGCCCTGCGGCGAGTGCCCGCTCGCGCAGGACCGGCCGCAGCGCCGCGGGGTCCTCGAGCCGCGTGAAGAGATAGGCGGAGACGTTGAGGACGGCGCGCACGTCCTCCAGCTTACGGAGCCGTCGACAGCGGGGTCGCCGTCGACAGCGGGGTCGCCGGCGTGGCTGCGGCGTGGTTGCGGCGTGGCTGCGGGGTCGCCGGCGTGGCGACTCTCGAAATTTCAGCATCCTCTCTCTTCGTCATGGGAGTTCCCGCTCACACGGCCCGCCGCTGGCCGATGGCTGCCCGCCGCAGCGCCTCGCGACAGTCCGGCACCCTCCCCTGTTCGTCATGTGAGTTCCCGCTCACACGGCCCGCCGATTGATTCCGCGCGCGGCGCTTCAGCGCGCGGGCCACGGGGCGGCCGCACGCCTCCCACGAAGACGTGTGAACCGGAACTCACATGAGAAATAGAGAAGGCAACGACGGTGAGACGCGGACGCGGACGCGGACGCGGATGACGAAGAACGGACGCGCTCGGCGCAGGACGCGAACAACGCGAACGACTCGGGGACGGCGTACGAACGAAACCCCGCTGGCCCGCAGAGCGGCGCGACGGGGTCTCGGAGCGTATGAGGAGCGTCAGCTGACGTCGCCGCGCCAGGCTCCCGTCTCCGTGCCACGCGCCTCGATGAACTTCTTGAACTCCTTGAGGTCCTTCTTCACGGCGTGGTCATCCCAGCCGATCGCAGCGCCCACCTTCTCGGCGAAACCCTCGGGCTCCCAATCGAGCTGCACGGTGACGCGGCTCTTCGTGTCGTCGAGGCGGTGGAAGGTCACGACTCCGGCGTGGTTCACGTCACCGGTGATGCTGTTCCATGCGACGCGCTCGTCGGGGTGCTGCTCGGTGATCTTCGCGGTGAACTCCCGCTCGACGCCCGCCATCGTCACCTTCCAGTGCGTCGTCTCGTCGTCCGTCTGCGTGATGGAGTCGACGAAGTCGAGGAACTGGGGAAAGGACTCGAACTGCGTCCACTGGTTGTAGGCGACGGACACGGGCACGTCGACGTCGATGCTCTCGGTGATGCGAGCCATGGGGCATACCTTCCTTCGCACGGGTCTGATGACTGTCTGGTGCCATCGTGTCCCGCGCCGCGACCCGCGATGAAGGGGTTGCCCGGCGGTGGAGCGTCTGTTAGGCCCGCGCGCGGCGGCTCAGCGCGGCGAGCGCATCCCCGGTGAGGCGCTGACTCGTCCACTCCGCGAGCGGCTCGGCGCCGAGCGAGCGGTAGAACGCGACCGACGGCTCGTTCCAATCCAGCACGGTCCACTCCAGGCGGGAATATCCGCGCTCGGTGCACACCGCCGCCAGCTGGGCGATGAGCCCCAGCCCGTAACCGCGGCCACGGTGCTCCTCAGCCACATACAGGTCCTCGAGCCAGATCCCGTGCCGGCCGGTCCAGGTGGAGTACGTGAGGAACCAGATCGCGATACCGGCGATCTCGCCGTCGCGCTCGACCACGTGCGCGAACACCCGCGGCTCGGGCCCGAACAGCGCCTCCCGCAGGGCGGACTCCGTGTTCTCGACGGCATCCGGTTCGCGCTCGTAGACGGCGAGGTCGTGGATGCGGGCCAGGATGCCGGACGCGTCGCCGGGGCGGGCGGCGCGCAGCACGGCGCCGTCGTCGAAGGTGCGCAGGATCACGGCATCGAGCCTAGAGCGCCAAGGCCGAGGGCCCGGCCAAGGCCGAGGGCCCGTCCAAGGCCGAGGCCGCGGCTGGCGGCGCGCGCACGGCATCGCCTAGCGTGGATGGACCCGAAAGGAGCACCCCATGCCACTCGCCATCGACCCCGACGCCCTCGACGCCGCTGCCGCCGACGAGTCGTTCTCCGGTGTCGTCACCGTCGACGTCGCCGACACCCGCACCTTCGAGCGCGCCTACGGCCTCGCCCACCGGGCATTCGGCGTGCCGACCACACCCGACACCCGGTTCGCCATCGCCAGCGGCAGCAAGATCTTCACCGCCCTCGCGATCTGGCGTCTCATCGAATCCGGGGATCTGGCCCTGGACCAGCCCGTGCGCAGCATCCTGGGCGACGACCTTCCGCTGATCGACGACGCCGTCACCATCGAGCACCTCCTCGGCCACACCTCCGGCATCGGCGACTACCTCGACGAGGATGCCGAGGGCGAGGTCGACGACTACGTCCTCAGCGTCCCGGTCCACACGCTCACCACCGCCGAGGCGTTCCTCCCGATCCTCGCCGAGCTCCCGCAGACGTTCACCCCCGGTGAGCGGTTCGCCTACTGCAACGGCGGGTACGTCGTGCTCGCGATCGTCATCGAGCGCGTCACCGGCGAGAGCTACCACGACGCCGTGCGGCGCCTGGTCTTCGAGCCGGCCGGCCTCACGCGCACCGACTTCCTGCGTCTGGACGAGCTGCCCGCCGACACCGCGGTCGGCTACGTCTACGCCGAGGACGACCGGGCCAACACCCTGCACCTGCCGGTGCTCGGAAACGGAGACGGCGGGGCGTTCACGACCACCGCCGACGTGCACACCTTCTGGCGCGCCCTGCGCGAGGGACGCATCGTCTCGCCGCAGACCTACGCCGAGATGACCCGGCCGCGCCACGACGTCGAAGACGAGGACAAGCGCGCCGGCCTCGGCATCTGGCTGCACGCCACGGGCGACGCGCTCATCGCCGAGGGGTACGACACCGGTGTGTCGTTCTGGTCGGCGCACCTGCCGGAGTCGGACACCACCGTCACCGTCATCGGCAACACCGCCGACGGCGCGTGGCCCGTCGCCTCAGTGCTGGCCCAGGCTGTGGATGCCGCACTGGCGTGACCCTCGGCGGACGTGAAGCGCCGCGGTCGTAGAATCGTCTCGCCGCCGCGCGTCCCGAGCGCGGCGCGTCCTCGACGCCGTCACGCCTCAGGAGTCCTGTGTCCGTCGCCGCACCCGCGCCCGATCGTTCGGCGCGCCGCCGTATCGAGCCGACCGTGCTGCAGGCGCTGCGCAGTCCGCGCCTGCTGACGCGGGAGGCGCTGGCGGGCATGGTCGTCGCCATCGCGCTCATCCCGGAAGCCATCGCCTTCTCCCTCATCGCCGGGGTGGATCCCCGCGTCGGGCTGTTCTCCTCCTTCGTGATGGCGGTCGTCATCGCCTTCACCGGGGGCCGCCCCGCGATGATCACCGCGGCCACCGGAGCCGTCGCCCTCGTGGTCGCCCCGGTCGCCCGCGAGCACGGCATCGACTACCTCGTGGCGACCGTGCTGCTGGCGGGCGTCATCCAGGTGGTCATGGCCGCGCTGGGGGTGGCGAAGCTCATGCGGTTCATTCCGCGCAGCGTCATGGTCGGCTTCGTCAACGCGCTCGCGATCCTGGTGTTCCTGGCCCAGATGCCGCAGCTCATCGACGTTCCCTGGACGGTGTACGTGCTCGTCGCGGCGGGCCTGGCGATCCTCTCCCTCTGGCCCCGCGTGACCAAGGCCGTGCCGGCACCGCTCATCGCGATCGTGGTGCTCACCGCCGTGGTCGTGGTGTTCGGGATCGCCGTGCCCACCGTGGGTGACCAGGGCGAGCTGCCCCACAGCCTGCCGTCGCTGTTCCTGCCCGACGTGCCGCTGGAGTGGGAGACGCTGCGCATCATCGCGCCCTACGCGCTCGCGATGGCGACGGTCGGCCTGCTCGAGTCGCTCATGACGGCCAAGCTGGTCGACGACATCACCGACACCCCCTCCGGCAAGACCCGCGAGGCCTGGGGGCTGGGGGTGGCCAACCTCGCATCGGGGCTGTTCGGCGGCATGGGCGGCTGCGCCATGATCGGCCAGACGATGATCAACGTGAAGGCCTCCGGCGCACGCACCCGCATCTCGACGTTCCTGGCCGGCGTCTTCCTGCTGGTCCTCGTCGTGGCCCTGGGCGATGTCGTGGCGATCATCCCGATGGCGGCGCTGGTCGCCGTGATGATCCTGGTGTCGGTGTCCACGTTCGAGTGGCACAGCATCCGCCCGGCGACGCTCAAGCGGATGCCGCCGAGCGAGACGATCATCATGCTCGTCACCGTGGTCGTGACGGTGTGGACGCAGAACCTCGCCCTGGGCGTGGTGGCCGGCGTGCTGGCCGCCATGATCGCGTTCGCCCGGCGCGTCGCGCACTTCACCACCGTCACCCGCTCCCTCACGGGCACCGCCGACGGCGAGGTCGCCCGGTACACCGTCGACGGGGCACTGTTCTTCGCCTCGAGCAACGACCTCACGACCCAGTTCGACTACGCCCACGATCCCGCCCGGGTCGTGATCGACCTCAGCCGCTCCCACGTGTGGGATGCATCGACCGTCGCCGCCCTCGACGCGATCGTCACCAAGTACGCCCAGCGCGACACGCAGGTCGAGTTCGTCGGGATGAACGAGGCGACCGCGGCGTTCCACGGCCGGCTCAGCGGCGGAGCGGAGAAGCGCTGATCAGGGACGGGTCGGCACTCGCCCAGGTGCGCACCGTCTGGAGCACCCAGTACGTCCCGAACAGGGCGAGCGCGACGAACTCGCCGACGAACACGACCGGGGTGCGCATCGCGGCGTCTCCCTCGACGGCGACGTAGCCGAGCACCGCCACGAGATCGACGATCAGCACCACCGCGATCACCGCGAACGCGATGCGCACGCCCCTCGGCGGCGCGGGCTCCGGGGCCCAGTCGGTGCGCCGTGCGTCGAGCAGGGCGACCACCGCGAGCAGCGCGAAGAACCCGGTCGCGGCGACGACGTGCCCGAACGAGAGGAACGCGGCACGGGCCAGCCCCCACCAGGCCCACACGCCGGCGAGCACGCCCACCGCGACGACGATCGATGGCCACGTGCGCGAGAGCGCCGCCCGCCCCGCCCCCGGGCGCGTCCCGACCACCACCGCGACGAGCACCGCCAGCGCGCCGACGATGAGGTAGGTCGCCACCCCGATGTCGACGGCGGGGTGCACCTCTGCCGGCACACACGGCGATGCGCACCCCGACGCCAGGGTCGGCGTCGGCACCAGCGCGACCAGTGGCGCCAGCAGCGCCGCCGCATCCAGCAGCGCGCGCTGCGCACCACGCCCCGACAGGGCGAGCAGGCCGAGGGATGCGGCGATGAGCGCGCCGACGAACACGTCGCGGGCGGGGGTGTAGTAGTAGGCGCTGATCGATTCCCGCACGCCCCCCTGCGCGGTCTGCAGCACCACGGCGACCGCGATCGCGACGACGCTGCCCGCGATGCTCAGCCGCAGGTAGCGGTAGGTGCGACGCAGCGTCGAGTCCTCCGGAAGTCGCGGCTGCTGCGTCATCCCGCGAGCGTAGCGTTCGTCCCCGACCCGGGGCGCACGCCCCCGCGAGTAGCACTGGACGCGTGCGAGGGCAAGGGCATGCCGCCGGCCGGCGCCCGGTCGTACCGTCGATGACACCCCGATCGAACAGGAGCCCCACAATGGCGAAGTCGGCCACCCAGAAGAGCACCTCGACGAAGGATGCCGCGGCGTCGACCGCGAAGACCAACCGGCGCCGCAGCGCCCGCGGCGGAGAAGGCGCCAAGCTCACCAAGGAGGAGAACGCCGAGAAGGGCTTCACCGCCTCGGCCGCGCTGAGCGAGAACCTGCAGCGCGTGCTGGTGGACCTCATCGAGCTGTCGCTGCAGGGCAAGCAGGCCCATTGGAACGTCGTCGGCACGAACTTCCGTGACACCCACCTGCAGCTCGACGAGATCATCGAAGCCGCCCGCGGATTCAGCGACGACGTCGCCGAGCGCATGCGCGCGCTGCACGCCCTGCCCGACGGGCGCAGCGATCTCGTGGCCGCCACCACCACCCTGCCGGAGTTCCCGCAGGGCGAGATCGCCACCACCGAGGTGATCGACCTGATGACCGAGCGACTCGACGGCGTCTGCGGCACGTGCCGCGACGTGCACGATGACGTCGACGAGGAAGACCCCACGAGTGCCGACCTGCTGCACGCAGTGCTGGAGCGGCTCGAACAGCTCTCGTGGATGGTGAGCGCGGAGAATCGCACGCCGAAGCGCTGATCCTCTCGCGCAGGAGAGAGCGAAAGCCCGCCCGGGTGACCGGACGGGCTTTCGTCGTTGCAGGCGGACTCAGGGAGTCGGCATCCCGCCGTTGACGTTGAGCGTCTCGCCCAGCACGTAGCTCGACTCCGCCGACGCGAGGAAGACGTACGCCGGCGCGAGCTCGGCGGGCTGTCCCATGCGTCCGAGCGGCGTCTGCTCGCCGAACTCCTCGAGCTTCTCCGGCGGCTGGCCGTCGGTCGGCTGCAGCGGCGTCCAGATCGGGCCGGGGGCCACGGCGTTGACGCGGATGCCCTTGGGCGCCAGCTGCTCGGCGAGTCCCTTGGTGAACGCATTGATGGTGGCCTTCGTCGAGGCGTAGTCCACCAGGATGCCGGACGGAGAATATGCCTGGATCGACGTCGTGTTGATGATCGTCGATCCGGGCTTCAGGTGCGGCAGCGCCGCCTTGGTGATCCAGAACATCGCATAGACGTTGGTCTTGAAGGTGTGGTCGAACTGCTCGTCGGTCAGCGTCGTCAGATCCTCGTTGTAGATCTGCTTGCCGGCGTTGTTGACGAGGATGTCGAGGCCGCCGAGCCCCTCGACCGTCTGGGCGACGAGGTCACGGCAGTACGCCGGGTCCTTGAGGTCGCCCGGCAGCGTCAGCGCCGTGACCCCGGCTTCGCGCAGGATGCCGGCGATGCGCTGGGCGTCCTGCTCCTCCTCCGGCAGGTACGACAGGGCGACGTCGGCACCTTCGCGCGCGAACGCGATCGCGGTGGCGGCGCCGATACCGGAGTCGCCGCCGGTGATGAGCGCCTTGCGGCCGCTCAGACGGCCGGAGCCGCGGTAGCTGTCCTCGCCGAGGTCGGCCTTGTCCTTGAGCTCGGCGTCCAGGCCCGGCTCCGACATCTCCTGGTTCTGCGGCTCGATGTCTGCGTAGAGCTTCGCCGGGTCGGTGAAGGTGTACTGGTCGCGTGACATGGTGTTCTCCTCTCTGGTGATGGTCAACGGCCGCGGAGCTTGTGCTCCGGGACGATTTCTCTGATCGTGAGGGCCGCGCTGATGAACGCCAGGTGGCTGAGGGCCTGCGGAGTGTTGCCCCACGCCGACCCGTCGTGCTCGTCGATCATCTCGGCGTAGATCCCGACGTCGTTCGCCGCTGCGACGAGGGCGTCCATCGCCTCGAGCGCCTCGTCGTGCCGCCCCACGCACGCCAGAGCGTGGGCACGCCAGAATGCGCAGGCGACGAAGGTCTTCTCCTCCTGGTCCACTCCCGTGTAGCGGTACATCAGGGCACCGGCGCCCAGCTGTCCGGTGAGCGCGTCGATCGTGCGCGACATGCGCTCCCCCCGGTCGAATCCGCTCGGAGCGTGCAGCAGCACCGATGCGTCGAGGTCATCGGATCCGGCGTACCAGACGTACGCGCCGAGGTCCTCCGACCAGCAGTTGTCGTCGATCCACTCGCGGATGCGCTCGCGCTCGGTGCGCCAACGCTCGGCGCTGCCCGGGATGACGCCGGTCTCGGCGAGCCAGACGGCATCCTCCAGGGCCTTCCAGCAGCCCATCTTCGACGAGGTGTGGTGGCGCAGCTCGGGGAGCTCCCACATGCCGGAGTCGGGGTTGCGCCACAGGTCGCACGTGCGATCCGCCACTCCGGCGAGCAGGCGTGAGGTGTCGACGTCGAGCACGTTGCCCGCTTCGACGTAGGTGCGGCAGATCGCGATGAGGTCACCGTAGACCCCGAGCTGCAGCTGTTCGCGGGCGGGGTTGCCGGTGACCACGGGGCCGATGCCGCGCCACCCCGGCACGTCCGCGGTGGTGGGAGCAGGGGCGAGCCCGCCGTCGAGGGTGTACATCACGTGCACGTCGGGTCCGTGGTCGCGGATGGTGCGCAGCATCCAGGACAGGGCGGCGTGGGTCTCTTCGCGCAGCCCGAAGCGCACCAGCGCGTGGGCGGTGTAGGCGAGGTCGCGCACCCAGGCGAACCGGTAGTCCCAGTTCTTGCCGCCGCGGGCGCTCTCCGGCAGCGACGTCGTCGCGGCCGCGGCGATCGCGCCGGTGGGGCTGTAGATGAGCAGCTTCAGCGCCAGGGCGCTGCGCTGCACGTGGGTGGCCCACGGCCCCTCGTACGAGAACGCGCGCGACCACGCACGCCAGTTGCCGATGGTGCGGTCGATGCCGACGTCGACGTTGTGCGGATCGGGGAAGTGCAGCGGCTCGTCGTGGGTGGCGGCCATCACCACGAGGTGCCGCGAGTCGGGCGCCGTGGTGAAACGGCCGGCGAGCATCGGACCGGTCGGCCCGTCGGGTTCGGGGTCGGCGGGGCCGTGGTCGAAGCCGACGACGCCGATGGCGGTCTTGCCGCAGCGGACGACGGCGCCGTGCGCGGACGGCTCGATCCAGGGCGAGGCGGTCTGCAGCGAGGTGCCGGGGTGCACCCTCCACGCCATCTCGACCCGGCCGGAGACGCCCGTGACCCGGCGCGCGAGCTCTGCCCATGGCAGGCGGCCGGCGATGCCCGACACCAGCGCATCGGTCATCTTCACGACGCCGTCGGCCGTGGTGAAGGTCGTCTCCAGCACGTTCGTGCGCGGGACGTACCGGCGGCGCATCGTGAATTCCGCAGCAGGGGCGAGCTGGAACGAGCCGCCCGTCGCGTCATCGAGGATCTTCGCGAAGACCGCGTCCGAGGTGAGCTCGGGAAGCGGCATCCAGTCGATGCTGCCGTCGGCCCCCACGAGCGCCACCGTGCGGCCGTCGCCGATCGGTGCATACGACTCGATCGGCTGACATGTCACGCTGGCTCCTCCCGGATGGGTGGTTCCAGTCTTCGCGAGGCGGCGCGGACATGCGGCAGGGTTGACAACACCGAGCCTGCATGGAATCGCGGGCGCGCGCGCTGCCCCCGATCGTCCGCCGACGGGTCAGCGCAGGAACTGCGCGGGGTCGAACTCCTCGATCGGGATCACGCGGATGCGCGGCAGCGGTGCGTCGAACGCCCGGGCGTCGAACTCGAGGTCGAACACCTCGAGGCCCGGGATGGCCGCGAACGCGGTGTTGCGGAACTCGGTGAACCCGAGGATGCCGAGACGCCGACCGTCGGCGAGCGCACCGAGGTCGTCGACGAAGTCGCCGTCGTGGCTGACGAGCATGACGTCGTCATCGCGGTCGCGCAGCGCCTGCAGCGTGCGCTGGATGGCGATGTCGACGATCTTCGCGTCGGACGGACCCGACAGGGGCACCGGCTCGTAGCCCAGCGCCTTCAGCGCCTGCACGAAGGTCATCGGCAGGTTGGTCGTGGCGTTGAGGAAGAACAGGCCGCGTGTCGGCTGCCGCCAGGTGCGCTCCACGAACGAGAGGATGCGGTCCCAGCGCGGCCGCTCATCGGGCTGCGGTCGGCGCCCCAGGATCGATCCACCGAGGGTCGCGTCGATGTTCTCGCCGTCGACCAGCACCCATGCGCCCTGCGCGTCGCCCACTGCGACCTCCCTGCGACGCCGCACAGGGCGTCGCCTTCGATCCTATGCGGGCGGCGGCAGGTCCCCCGTTCGGGGCGTCAGTTGAGGGCGCGGGTGGATGCCGGGAGGACGCCGTCGGCGTAGAGGCTCTTCGCCACGTCCTGCAGCGCCGTCAATGCGACCCGCTGGGTCATCGGGCCGTACGAGATGCGGGCGACGCCGAGCGCCTCGTACTCGGCGGCCGACAGCGCGCCGGGAAGCCCGATCACGCTCACCTTGCGCTCGCCGATGCCGGCCACCAGCTGCCGCGTGATGTCGGCATCGAGCACACCCGGCACGAACACGACATCCGCGCCGGCGTCGAGGTAGGCGCGGCCGCGCTCGATCGCGTCGGCGACCGAGTCCTGCACGGGGCGGTCGCCGGCGCGCACGAACGCGTCGGTGCGGGCGTTGAGGGCGAACGGCACGCCCTCTGCCTGCCCGGCCGCGACGATCGCTTCGACGGCGGCGACGGACTCCGCCAGCGGCTTCAGACGGTCTTCGACGTTCGCACCCACCACGCCGACGCCGATCGCCCGGCGGGTCGTCTCGCCGGGGTCGCCGAAGCCGGCATCCAGGTCTGCCGACACGGGCAGGTCGCCCGCGACCGCGACGATGCGGCCGACCATGTCGAGCATGAGGTCGCGCGGGATGTTCTCCCCGTCGGCGTAGCCGAACGTCGCCGCGATGGAATGCCCCGCCGTGGCGAGGGCGCGGGTCTCGGGCAGGTCGATGATCGCCTTCGCCGAGACGACGTCCCACACGTTCACCACGCGGAGGATCTCCGGGGCGGCATGCAGGTCGGACAGGGTCTGAGCACGCTGGGCCTGGTTCGTCATCGCTCCACGGTAGCGGCCGGGGAGTCGCCGCGGGCAGGGTCCGCGCGCCCGCGGCATCCGCCGTCGCCGGGCCGATAGCCTGGGCGGCATGGCCGTCCGTCAGACCCGTCGCGCCCGGGCGCAGCGTCGCCGCGTGAAGCGCGTCGCGGCGTCGGGGAGCGACCTGACCGACCTGCAGTGGTGCGCCATCCTCGAGGCGTGGGCGGCGTGCGCCTACTGCGGCGGCGACGGCGCCGCACTGCAGCGCGACTGCGTGCTGCCGATCTCCCGCGGCGGCCGCTACACGCTCGACAACGTGGTGCCCGCGTGCCGGTCGTGCAACGCCAGCAAGTGCAACGAGGAAGTCACCACCTGGATGCGCCGGCGACGCCTCGACGAGCCGGCGTTCCTGTTGCGGTGGCGCCAGATCGTGCTGGCCCTCGCGGCGGAGGCCGCGCCCGCGGACCCTGCTGAGCCCGCGGAGGCCGCCGTCTGCGACGGCTGAGCCCACGGCCCGGGCGGAGAATGGAGGCATGATCCGCTCCGCCCTCACCGCGTTCGCCCTCGACGTCGTGCTCGTCACGCTGTTCGCCGCGGTGGGTCGGGCGAGCCACGACTCCGCGCCCTTCGGCATCGGCCTGGCGACGACCGCGTGGCCGTTCCTGGCGGCCCTCGCCGTGGGGTGGCTGGTGACCCTCGCCTGGCGCCGGCCCGCCGCACCCGTGCGCACCGGCCTGGGGGTCTGGGCGATCACCGTCGCCGGCGGCATGCTGCTGCGCGCGGCCAGCGGCCAGGGCACCGCACTGCCCTTCATCATCGTCGCCACGCTCACGCTGCTGCTGTTCCTCGTGGGCTGGCGCGTGATCGCCACGCTCGTGCAGGCGCGGCGGCGAGCGGCCGCATCCGCCCGCTCCTGACACCCGCGGCACGCCTCGGCGCATCGAGCGGAATGGATGCCGCGCGGCGTCCGTTGCACCGGGTATGCAACGCTTCGGAACGCTCTCGTTCGGCCACTACGGACCCCTCGGCGGCGGCCGCGAGCTCACCGCCGGAGACTCCCTGCGCCAGGCGATCGACCTCGCGCAGGGCATGGACGATCTGGGTGTCAACGGCGCCTACTTCCGCGTGCACCACTTCGCCCGGCAGCAGGCGTCGCCGATGCCCCTGCTGTCGGCGATCGCCGCCACCACGAAGCGCATCGAGGTCGGCACCGGTGTCATCGACATGCGGTACGAGAACCCGCTGCACCTGGCCGAAGAGGCCGCGGCGGTCGACCTCATCAGCGACGGACGGCTTGCCCTCGGCGTCAGCCGCGGGTCACCGGAGACCGTCGTGCGGGGCTACGAGACATTCGGCTACACGGGATCGCAGGATCCCCGCGGCGCCGACATCGCCCGCGCGCACTTCGACCTGTTCCTGCGCGCGATCGACGGCGAAGGACTCGCCCAGCGAGACCCCGAGAGCCCGTTCGGCGGCGGCACCGGCATGCAGCGCGTCGAGCCGCACTCCCCCGGCCTGCGCTCGCGCGTGTGGTGGGGTGCCGGCAACCGCGACAGCGCCGCCTGGGCGGGCACGATGGGCGTGAACCTCATGTCGTCGACGCTGCTCACCGAAGACCGCGGCGTTCCCTTCGACGTGCTGCAGGCCGAGCAGATCGACGCGTTCCGCGCCGCGTGGCGCGAGGCGGGTCACCCCGGTGAGCCGCGCGTCTCGGTCAGCCGCTCGATCTTCCCCATCACCACCGCCGAGGATGAGCTGTACTTCGGGCACGCGTCCGAGGGCGAGGGCGTCGGCTACATCGACGGCATCCGCTCGACGTTCGGCAAGACCTACGCCGCATCCCCTGACCTGCTCGTCGAGCAGCTGCAGCAGGATGCCGCCATCGCCAGCGCCGACACCCTCATGCTGACCATCCCGAGCCAGCTCGGGGTCGCGTTCAACCTGCGCGTCGTCGAGTCGTTCGCGAAGCACGTGGCGCCGGCGCTGGGCTGGCAGCCGACGACCGGGGCGCACGCGTAAAGACCCACGTCGCCCCGCGGTAGGTTCGGCGCATGGCGAGCGACGACGGCGCGGCGGGCGAAGGCTGGATCTACGTGCCCACCTCGGCGCTGCCCGATGAGGACACCTATACGAGAGTGGCCGACATCGTCGTACAGGGCGAGACGTTCGCCGTGCGCAGGCGCGACCGCGATGGCTCGCATCACTACGACTGGGTTTCGGGCCCCAACGCCGGTTACGGCTTCAGCGCATTCGGCGGAGTCGCGCCGGTGAGCCACGAGAGGCACGTGGCCGCCATCGAGGACTTCCTCGCCGGGGTCGACCCTGACACTGGGTACCTGTCGTACCCGTAGGCGCCAGCAACCCGCTGACGAGCAGTGACGTCTCGCGGCCTGCGGCTCGCACCCGGCCGCGGCGGTCAGCGCGGGTACACCAGGCGGAACCGCTCGCAGAGCACCGGCATGTCCGGCTCGTAGCCGCGCGGGTTCTCGGAGTGCTCGCGCCAGAACCGCTCGTGCACCGCGCGCCAGTGCGCCAGGGTGCGGTCGCCCTCACCCTCGGCGTGCGCGTGCTCGGCATCCACCTGATCGAACGGCACGACCCGCAGGTCGGTGGTCTCGATGACCGCTCGCGGCGCCCCGGCGCCGTCGAGGATGACGCTGACGTCCCCCACCTCGGGCATCCGGTCCCCCGTGGCCTCGTAATCCCACATGGACGAGGCCGTGCCGGTCTTCACCCCGGCAAGCACGAGGGCCAGCAGGCCGTCGGCGTGCGCGGGGGTCGCTCCGAAGGCCCACGCCTCGGTCGGCTCTTCGGGGAGGTACGGCAGCTCGGCGCGGCGGAGACGCCAGAACTCCGCGATGGAGACAGGTTCGGTCACGCGCTCCAGCGTAGGTGCGGGCGTCGGAGTGTCGGGAATCGCCCTTCGCCCGGGTCAGCGGCGCACGAGCAGCGCGCCGGGCTGGATGATCGCGAGGATGTCGGCCGTGGCGCCCACCTCTTCGCCGTCGATCTCGAACGGCAGCGGCTCGGGGAGGGTGACCCGCACCGACACCGCCTGGCGGTGGCGTGTCGTGGCCGTGTCCACGGCGGTGTCGTCGCGGGTGACGGCGCGGCGGATGCCGTTGTCCCAGACCACGGACTTCAGGGCGTCGAGCCACTGCAGCCCTTCCGGGCCCTCGCCACCGATGAGCACGACGTCCAGCAGACCGTCATCGGGTTCGGCGTCGGGAAGGATGCGCAGTCCTCCCTGCACGGTTCCGCAGTTGCCGATCAGCACGGTGTGGGTGGGCTCGGTCACCGGCGGGTCGGCATCGAAGACGACCGTGGCGTCGACGACGTCGGTGGCGGCCATCGCCCGTCCGAGAGCCCCGACGTAGGCCAGCCAGCCCGCGCGCTCCTTGGCAGACTCGTCGGTCTCGGCGAGCATCTGCGCGTCGATGCCGAAGCCTGCCATCACGAGGAAGATGAACTCCTCCCCGCGGTCGTGCAGTTCGATGCGCCCGATGTCGATCGGCGACTCGTCCCCGTCGATCGCACGCGCGAGGGCGCCAGCCACGTCGCCCAGAGGGATGCCGAGGTTGCGGGCCAGCAGGTTGCCGGTGCCCTGCGGCACGATCCCCAGCGGCACCTCCGTGCCGGCCAGCGTCGCGGCCACGTCGCGGATCGTCCCGTCGCCGCCCACCGCCACGACCAGCCCGCATCCATCCGCGAGTGCCTGACGGGCCATCCCCTGCCCGGCATCCTCGACCGTCGTCGCGTACCACTCCACCTCGACCGGCTGCTTCCGCGCGGCGAGCGCCTCTTCGAGTGCGGAGCGCTCCACGCGCGTGGGATTGAAGACGATGCCGATCATCCCCCCACTCTGGCGGACTCCCTGCCCGCGCGCCACGCGGATCGGGACGTGGGAGCGCGACGGGTTGCCGCACCCCCGGCAGAAGCCTGATCGACGGTGTGGTGTGACCACCGTGAAAAACCATGAATAATAGTGGTGTGACCACACGACCCGCCGGCTACAGCGCGATCTCGAGCTACTCCCGGGTGGAGATCCTCCACCTCATCCAGGAGCGTCCTCAGCGCACCATCGCGGAGCTGGTCGAGGCCACCAAGCTGCACCCCAACACGGTGCGTGAGCACCTGCAGCGCCTGATCGACGACGGCTACGTCGTGTCGGAGACCGAGCACCGCACGACGAGGGGCCGGCCACGGGTGCTGTACAGCGCCGCCGACGGCGCAGAGACCTGGAGCCCGGTGCAGCAGCGCAAGGTGCGCGAGGCCGCGAAGCGCGGCGATCTCATGCGGCGGGTGCTCCCCAGCGAGCTGCCGCCGGAACTCACCACGGAGGCCCTGCACCAGGTCGACGCCCTCGTGGAGAACCTCGCCGACGCGGGCTTCGAGCCGATCGTCGACGAGTCCGACCTGACGATCGACCTCAGCCCGTGCGCACACGCCGAGGTGCAGTCCGCCCACCGGCAGGTGCTCTGCTCGGTGCACCTCGGCCTCATGCAGGGCGTCGTCGCCGCAGCCGGCGGCCCGCTCACCGTTGACGGCATGCGCTCCTCGTGCGACCCGCGCGAGTGCATCGTGCAGCTGTCCGCGCGCGGCTGAACCCCCTCTTCACACCGCCGGCCGCGGCCGCCGGCGGTGGTCTGTCGCGCCCGGCGACGGCGCCCTGATCACCGAAGCGGTCACGGTGCCCAGCGGTGCCCACACCGCGCTGGGCAGAGCCCGTCCCGGGCAACTCACAGCCCTTCTCACAGGGTAAGGTCGTAGCATTGCGCCCGTGGTCTGACCACAGGTATCCTTATTCACGGCCGCCTGCCCCGGAATGCGCCCGCGCGGCTCACTACCTTCAACCGTTAGGAACCCCCACCCGAGGAAGGATCCCGATGGATCTGCTCGACCCGCTGCTGCTCGCCCGATGGCAGTTCGGCCTGACGACTCTGTACCACTACCTGTTCGTGCCTCTGACGCTCGGACTCGCGCTCGTGGTCGCCATCTTCCAGACGGTCTGGCACCGCACCGGCAAGGTGGAGTGGCTGCACCTGACGCAGCTGTTCGGGAAGATCTTCCTCATCAACTTCGCGATGGGCGTCGTCACCGGCATCGTGCAGGAGTTCCAGTTCGGCATGAACTGGTCCGCCTACTCCCGCTTCGTCGGCGACATCTTCGGCGCGCCGCTGGCCTTCGAGGGCCTCATGGCCTTCTTCTTCGAAGCCACCTTCATCGGGTTGTGGATCTTCGGGTGGAACAAGCTGCCGCGCGCCGTGCACCTGTTCTCGATGTGGATGGTCGTCGTCGGCTCCACCCTGTCGGCCTACTTCATCCTCGCCGCCAACGCGTTCATGCAGAACCCGGTGGGCTACGAGATGGCCGCCGACGGCGGGCGGGCCGAGCTCGTGGACTTCTGGGCGGTGCTGACCAACCCGGTCGTGCTCGCCGCGTTCCCGCACACGATCTTCTCCGCGTGGATGTTCGCCGCCGCCGTCGTCATCGCCGTCAGCGCCTGGCACCTCGCCCGCGGGCAGAACCTGGTCACCATGCGCAAGTCGCTGCGCTTCGGCATGTGGTTCATGATCGGCTCGTTCGCCGCGGTCGCGCTCACCGGTGACCAGCTGAGCCTGGTCATGGTCGAGACCCAGCCGATGAAGATGGCGGCCGCCGAGGCCATCTGGAACACCGCCTGCGGCGCGGACGCCTCGTTCTCGCTGTTCTCCATCGGCACCCCCGACGGATCTCAGGAGATCTGGTCGCTGCGCGTGCCGTACCTGCTGTCGCTGCTGTCGACGCACTCGCTGGACGGCTGCGTCGAGGGCCTCAACGACCTGCAGGCGCTGTACACCGAGCAGTTCGGCGCCGGCATCGACTACATGCCCATCATCTGGGTCACCTACTGGTCGTTCCGCTGGATGATCGCCCTCGGCGGCATCGCGGCGCTCATCTCGGTCGTCGGCCTCTGGGTCACCCGCAAGAAGGCCACGCGCCCCGTCGCGCCCTGGATGTGGAAGGTCGCGATCTGGTCGGCTCCGCTGCCGCTGCTGGGCAGCCTCGTCGGCTGGGTGTTCACGGAGATGGGTCGCCAGCCCTGGATCGTGTTCAGCCTCATGCTCACCGAGGACGGGGTCTCGCCCAACGTGCCCGGCTGGACGGTGCTGATCTCGCTCGTCGCCTTCACGCTCATCTACGCCGCCCTCGCGGTGGTCGAGTTCGGACTCATCCTCAAGGCCGCGCAGAAGGGCCCTGCCCCGCTGCCCGAGCCCGGTGCCGAGGATGACCAGCCGACCTCCGTCGAAGACACCCCGACGACGGTCTACTAGGAGCACGTCATGGATCTCGCCTACATCTGGTTCTTCATCGTCGGTGTGCTGTTCGTCGGCTACTTCGTGCTCGACGGCTTCGACTTCGGCGTGGGCATGTCGCTGCCCTTCCTCGGCAAGGACGACGTCTCGCGCCGTCAGGTCATCAACACGATCGGGCCCGTCTGGGACCTCAACGAGACCTGGGTCATCGTCGCGGGCGCCTGCCTGTTCGCCGCCTTCCCGGAGTGGTACGCCACGCTGTTCAGCGGGTTCTACCTGGCGCTGCTGCTGATCCTGCTGGCCCTCATCGCCCGCGGCGTGTCGTTCGAGTATCGCCACCAGCGCGACAGCCTGCGGTGGAAGCGCAACTTCGACCGCATGATCGTCATCGGCTCCGCCGTGCCCGCGTTCCTCTGGGGCGTCGCGGTGGCCAACATCGTGCAGGGTGTGCCGCTGGATGCCGATCACGAGTTCGTCGGGTCGCTCCTGACGCTGCTGAACCCCTACGGACTGCTGGGCGGCCTCACCACGCTGCTGCTGTTCTTCACCCACGGCGTGTACTTCGTGGCGCTGAAGACCGACGGCCGCGTGCGCAGCGACGCCCGCGCCCTGGCCATCAAGTCCGGCGTGCTGACGGTCGTCGTCGCGGCGGCGTTCCTGATCTGGACGGTGTTCAACGCCGCCGCTGCAGGCTCGCCCCTGCTGATGCTGTCGATCGCCTGCGCCGTGATCGCCGCCGTGCTGCTCATCGCCTCGGCGGTGGCGAACCTGCGCGACCGCGAGGGCTGGGCGTTCGGCTTCGGCGCCGGCACGGTGGTCTTCGCCGTGCTGACCCTGTGGCTGGCGCTCTTCCCGAACGTCATGCCCTCGACGATCGACCCGGCGTTCAGCCTCACGATCGAGAACGCCTCGAGCACCGACTACACGCTCACCATCATGACGTGGGCCGCGGTGATCTTCCTGCCGCTGGTGCTGCTGTACCAGGGCTGGACGTACTGGGTGTTCCGCAAGCGCGTCACCCGCGTCGAGATCGAGAAGGCGGCGGCGACCGTCCACTGAACCCGACCGCCCCGGTCGTCGGCCGCGCGATTCGCGCGCCGGGCCGGGGCGGTCGTTTTTCACCGGCGGCGCCGACCGCGGCGCCGGGCCGCATGGGAGGATCGAGGACATGGCTTCGCAGGAAGCGGACGCACCACCGCGGCCGGCCGGACGTCCCCTGGACCCGCGGCTGCTGCGGTACGCCGGCGCTTCACGCGTCTTCTTCGTCGCGATCGGACTGATCGGCCTCGCCCAGACGGCCGTGATCATCGCCTTCGCCTGGCTGCTGACCCGCGCCATCGTCGGCGCGATCGACGGGATGCGGTGGGACGAGCTCTCCGGCATCCTCCTCATCCTCGCCGGTGTCGTCGCCCTGCGCGCCGTTCTTGTCTGGCTGCGCGAGACGGTGGCGGCGCGCGCCTCGGCGCGGGTGCAGGCGCAGCTGCGCGCGCACCTCTTCGAAGCCGTCGACGAGCTCGGGCCGGGGTGGCTGGCGGTGCACAACTCCGCACGCCTCGCGGTGACGGCGGGCCGCGGCCTCGACGCCCTCGACGCGTACTTCGCGCGCTACCTGCCCCAGTTGGTGCAGACCGCGGTCGCGACGCCGACGATCATCCTCGTGATGTGGTGGATGGACTGGATCTCGGGCCTCACCGTCGTGCTCACCCTTCCGCTGATCCCGCTGTTCATGGTGCTGATCGGACTGGCGACCCGCTCCGTGCAGGACAAGCAGTGGCGCACCCTCGGGCGGCTCGCCGCGCGCTTCGCCGACACCGTGCGGGGCCTGTCGACCCTCACGGTTTTCGGCCGGCAGCACCGCGCGGTCGCGTCGATCCAGCGGGTCACCGAGCGCTATCGCGATGAGACCATGCGGGTGCTGCGGGTGTCGTTCCTGTCGGGGTTCGCGCTGGAGCTGCTGGCGAGCCTGTCGGTGGCGATCATCGCCGTCTCGATCGGCTTCCGACTGCTCGACGGCGACCTGACGCTGCTGGTCGGCCTGTTCGTGCTGCTCCTGGCACCGGAGGCCTACCTCCCCCTGCGTCAGGTGGGCGTGCAGTTCCACGCCGCCGCCGAGGGCGTTTCGGCCACCGAAGACGTGTTCGCGGTGCTCGACGAGGCCCGCGCCGCGCGCGCCGAGCGTCACGCCGACGCGGCGCCGGCAGGCACGTCTGCCGTTCCGGCCGGAGCGATCGCGGGTCCCCTCGTGCTGCGGGGGCTGCGTGTGCGCTACGGCGACCGCGCGCTGCCCCCCGTGGATCTCGAGGCGGATGCCGGTGAACTCGTGCTGGTGGCCGGACCGAGCGGCGCGGGCAAGTCGAGTGTGTTCGCGGCGCTGCGCCGAGCTGCCGCCTTCGATGGCGACGCCCGCGTCGGCGGCATCCCGTTGGCGCAGCTGACCCCCGACCGCTGGCTGGGATGGGCAGGGCAGCACCCCGGCCTCATCGCCGGCACCGTGGCCGACAACGTCGCGCTCGGCGATGCCGCCCCGGACGCCGCTGTCATCGTGCGGGCGCTGCAGCTGGCGTGCGCCGGCGACATCGACCCGTCGTATGAGCTCGGCGTGCAGGGCGCGGGCCTCTCCGGAGGTCAGGCGCAGCGCATCGCCGTTGCCCGGGCGATCTACCGCCATCTCCGCGGCACCGCGACCGTGCTCGCCCTCGACGAGCCGAGCGCCGCGCTCGACCCCGTCACCGAAGACCTGCTGTGGCAGAGCCTTCGCACGCTGGCAGACGGCGGCGCCACCGTGCTGCTGATCTCGCACCGGACGACCGCCGAGGCGTACGCCGACCGCATCGTGCGGCTTCAGCCTGCGGAGGTGGCGGCATGAGCGCTGCGACGACCACGCCGACCCCGAGCACGGCGTCCGCCCACGGCACGCCGCGCGGATCAGGGGCGACGACCGCCGACGTGCTGCGCGGCGCCATGCCGCCGGCCCGCCGCTTCTGGCGCGCTGCCGCCACCGGTTTCGCCCACGAGGCGTCGGCCGTGGCATTGCTGGCCGTCAGCGCGTGGCTGATCGTGCGCGCCAGCGAGCAGCCCGCCGTGATGTACCTCACCGCCGCCGTCGTCGGGGTGCGCGCGTTCGCGCTGTCCCGCGCGACCTTCCGCTACCTCGAGCGGCTCACCTCGCACGATGCGGCGCTGCGCCAGCTCGCCTCCACGCGCACCGCCCTGGTGCGCCGGCTCATCCCGCTCGCGCCCGACGGTCTCACCCGCACCCGGCGAGGGTCCGTGCTCGGGGCGCTCGTCGATGACGTCGACGAGCTGCAGAACCTTCCGCTGCGGGTGGTGGAGCCGCTGGTGGCCTCGGTGACCGTGGCCCTGTCGGCGGTCGTCTTCGTGGCCTTCGTCTCGGGGCCGGCGGCGCTGACGCTGCTGGGATGCCTCGCGGTCGCGGCCGTCGTCGCGACCGCCTGGGGGTGGGTGGCGGGCGGCCGTGCCGAGCGGGCCATCGCTCCGCTGCGCGCGCGGCTCGCCGACGCGGTGACCGACCACCTCGGCAGCCTCGATGTGCTGCTGGCCTACGGCGCCGAAGCCGCCAGCCGGAGCCGCATCGCCGACGCCGACAGCGCCGTGCGCCGTGCGGTCGTCCGCCGGGCCGGCGCCCAGGCGGCGACCACGGCCATCGTGTCGCTGCTGGCCGGTGCCGCGTCGATCCTCGCCGTGGTGGTCACCGCCCCCGACGCCGCGACGCTGGGCGGCCCCGCCCTCGCCGTCGCGGTGCTCGTGCCGATGGCGGTGTTCGAGGTGTTCGGCGCGGTGCCGCTGGCCGCCGCCTCGTGGCGCCAGGTGCGCGCGTCGGCGGAGCGCATCGCCGAGTCGGTTCCCGACACGATCCCGGCGGGCCTCGTCCAGCACCCCGCACCCGCCACCGGAGAGGCCCCCGCGCTCGGCGAGGGGCTGCGCCTGCGCGGCGTCTGGGCCACCTGGCCGGGAGCGGACACCGCGTCGCTGGCCGGGGTCGACCTCGACGTGCACGCGGGCGAACGGCTGCTGGTCATCGGCTCCAGCGGGGCGGGGAAGACGACGCTCGCACACGTGCTGGTGCGGTTCCTGGAGTGCACCGGCACGTACGAGATCGGCGGGCGCTCGGTGCGGGAGTCGTCCCCCGACGACGTGCGGCTCACCGTCGGCCTCTGCGAGCAGCAGCCGATGCTGTTCGACGAGGACATCCGCCAGAACCTGCTGTTCGCCCGCGACACCGCCACCGACGAGGAGCTCGTGGCCGTGCTCGACCGCGTCGGCCTGGGCCCGTGGCTCGCCGAGCGCGGGGGCCTTGACGCCCGGGTCGGCGAGCGAGGCGCGCTGGTGTCGGGCGGGCAGGCGCAGCGCATCGCCCTGGCCCGCGCGCTGCTGCGGGGGTTCCCGGTGCTGGTGCTCGACGAGCCGACCGCAGGCGTGGACCCCGCGGCATCCGACGCGCTCCTCACCGACCTGCTGCAGGCGGTCGGCCCCGACCAGGCCGTCGTGCTCATCTCGCACGTGGCCGTGCCCGCCGGACTGGTCGACCGCGTCGTGCGCCTCGATGCCGGGCACCTCGACGCCGCTGCCTGACCGGCCGCAGGCGCTCAGCGCAGCAGCAGCCCGGTGATCAGCACCGCGGCGGCGGCGAGGATCGCCACAGCCGTGAGGGTGTAGCCGACCACGAGGCCGGCGACGGCGTACCCGCGACCGCGGGCGTCGGTGCGGCGCAGCTCGCGGCGCGCGAGGTGCCCGAAGACGATGCCGATCGGCGCGAGGACGAAGCCGAAGACGAGGGCCAGCAGCGCCTTGTCGTTCACCGGCGGCTCGGACTCGCCGACGGCCGCCCACCAGGGCTCAGCGGGGGCATCCGCGGTCGCGGGACTCGCCGGCGGCGCCACGTCCGCTGTGAGTACTCCGGGGGGCGGGGTGGAGGGCGCGCCCGGCACAGCTTCGGCGGCGACGGACGCGGTCTCGGTGGCGACGGCCGGGTGCCGCGGTGCAACCTCGTCCGGCGCGTGCGCCGCCGCGCCGGGTGCGCGGATGCCCCGCGCGGGCGTGTCGAGATCGGGGTCCCACTTCACGCGTGCGGCGATGTCGACCGCACGCGCGCCCGGCGTCGCAGCCGGCGGCGACGCCGCCTCGGCCGCGGCCACCGCCTCCCGCCACGCCCGGGCATCGGCGGACACGGCCAGGGGGTGCGCTCCGGAGGGACGGCGTCCGCCGACCGGAAGGTCGGTGATGATGCCCGCGCGCGCCCGCCCGGCGGCGGGCCGGGCGCTCCCGCCCGCGGCGGCGACGTGGCCGGCCCACGCGACGAGGGCGGGGTACGCCTGCGGATGCCGGGCGATCTGCTCCGCGTACGCGGGGTACGCCGCGGCGATCGCCGCGAGGTCGTGCGGGGAGGTCTCCGCGCGGTGCAGTGCGGTCCATGCGGTCGCCGCATCCCACCCGTCGGTGTTCGGCGCAGTGGCGGCGGTCATCGCATTCCTCCTGGCCTCCAGTGGACCACCGCCCCACCCATGCCGCGATGGGGAGTTCTCCCCATCGCCCGGTCCGCTACGGCCTGGCCGGTGCCGTGGATCGGCGCCAGGAGACGCGGCCGCCGAGCGGCGCGGCGCCCACGCGGCGGGCCGCGGGTCAGGCGTCGGGCTGGCCGCCGTTGCGGGTGGAGCGGCGTTCGATGAGCAGGGTGTCGCGCCACCGGCCGGCGTGCGGGCCGACACCGCTGCGCGCGATCCGCTCGCGTCGTCCGACGACGCGGAACCCCGCCTGTTCGTGCAGGCGCAGGCTCGCGGTGTTCTCGGGGAAGACGGTGGCCTGGATGGTCCAGTAGCCGGCATCCTCCGCGGCCTCGATGAACGTCGCCAGCAGCGCCCGCCCGATCCCCTCGCCCCGATGGGCGGGGTCGATGTAGACCGAGTGCTCGATGACACCGCGATACGCCTCGCGGGCCGACACAGGCGAGGCCGCCGCCCAGCCGACCACGGTGCCGGCTTCATCCACCGCGACGAGCCGGGCGTCCGGCACCTTTCCCGTGTCGAAGCGCTCCCACGTCGGCGGCCGGGTTTCGAAGGTGGCCTCACCGCCGGCGATTCCGGCGGCGAAGATCGCCTCGACCCGCGGCCAGTCCTCTGCGGTCATCGGCCGGATCGTCGTCATGGGCGTGCGGTGCTCTCGGCGTCAGAGGGTGCGGGCGAACGCCTGCACCCCGTCGTGGGAGGGCAGCCGCGTGAAGCCGAGACGGTCGTAGAACGCCAGGGCGCCGGCGTTGTCGGCGGAGGAGACGAGGTGCAGCCCCGACACGCCCCGCTCACGCAGGGCATCGCTCACGGTGTCGATCAGCCGGCGGCCCCACCCCTGCCCCTGCACCTCGGGGAGCAGGTCGATGTGCAGGTGCGCCGGATGCGCATCGCCGTAGGACTCGGCGCCCGCGCGGCGCCCGTATGCGTAGCGGAGGATGCCGTCCTGCCGGGTGAGCTCGACCTCCGGCTCGGGCCAGCGGTCGGCATGCCGCGGCCACCATTCGGTGGCGAACCAGTCCTCGAAGGCGCGGGTGTCGGGCACGGCCACGGTGTACCCCACGACGCGGCCGTGGTCGCTCTCCACCACGAAGGCGAGGTCGGGATGCCGCGCGGCATAGGGCAGCACGAACACCTCCGCCCAGAGGTCGTCGTCGGCGAGCACGCCGGTCGCGTCGGCACCGGCATCCGCCGTGAGCAGGCATACGTCGGCGAGCGCCGGCTCGTCGCCGGGACGGAACGGACGGATGCGGGTCACCCCTTCATCCTGCCACCGGCGCAACCCCGCGACACAGGAGGCGACACGTGGCAGGATCTCCCCCGTGGCTCGCCCACGAGCCGTCGAACCGCCGAGGAGGTCCTGCCGTGACCGTTCGTCCCGCCTCCCCCGACGCCCTCGATGACTGGGCGAGGATGCTGCGTGAGAGGTTCGACCTCGTGCCCGACGACGTGCCCGTCTCCCTCGTCCTCGACCTCGCCCGCGACATCGCCGCCGGGGTGTCGCCGTCGGCGGCGCCGGTGAGCGCCTTCGTCGCCGGCCTGGTCGCCGGGCGCGCGCACGCGACGGCGACCGACGCCGCCGACGTCGTGGCCACCATCGCGGCCCTCGCCCACCGCGCGGCAGCGCACGCGACGCCCGCTGCGGCGCCGACGGCACCCGCCTAGGAGGCGGTCACCCGCACCGCGCTGTTCCGCGCCGTACCGGCAGAGCCCTTCCCCCGCCGGCCACCCGCGCTCGACTCGGCTTCGGCGGTCGCGGTGATGCGGTTGGCCATGCCACGGAAGACGAACCCGTGGAACGGGAGCACCGCGAGCCAGTACAGGCGCCCCGCGAGCCCACGGGGGAAGAAGACCGCGCGCTGGTCGTAGCGGGATCCCTCGTCAGCAGGAGTGACACGCAGTTCCAGCCACGCCTGGCCGGGCACCTTCATCTCGGCGCGCAGCCGCAGCATCCGTCCCTCCTCGACCGTCTCCACCCGCCAGAAGTCGATGACATCCCCGGGGGCGACCCGTGACCGGCTGCGACGCCCGCGCGCGAGCCCCACGCCGCCGGCGACCTTGTCCATCCACCCGCGCACCGCCCACAGCAGCGGGGTGGAGTACCACCCGTTCTCCCCGCCGATGCCGGTGATCACCGCCCACAGCCGCTCCGGGCTGGTGGTGGTCATCTCCGACCGCTCGTCGGTATAGACCGTTCGGCCCGCCCAGTCGGGGTCCGACGGCAGCGGGTCGGCCGGGGCGCCGAGCACCTCGGCATCCTGCCAGCTGGTCTCGACGTCGTCGGATTCCACCCGCCCGAGCGCCATCTCCACCGCACCGCGGTACGGGGTGAGCCCGTCCTCAGGCGGCGGGATGAGGTCGTCGACGGCGTGGTCGTCCATGACGCACTCGTTCTGCAGCGATGCCACGAGCGGGCGGGCGATGGCGCGCGGGATGGGGGTGACGAGGTTCACCCAGTGGGAGGCCAGGCCCGGCGTGAACACCGGCAGCGACGCGATCGCCCGCTGCGGCAGTCCCGCCGCGACGGCGTAGCCGTTCATCATCTGCCCGTACCGCAGCACATCCGGCCCGCCGATGTCCACGGCCCGGTTGACCTCTGCCGGCACCCGCCCCGCCCCGAGCAGATAGTGCAGCACATCGCGCACCGCGATCGGCTGGATGCGATTGCGCACCCACCGCGGCGCCGGCATGTAGGGAAGCACCTCGGTGAGGTGGCGCACCATCTCGAACGAGGCCGACCCCGACCCGATCACGACCCCGGCCTGCAGCACCAGGGAGGGCACCCCCGACTGCAGGAACACCTCGCCCACCGCCACCCTCGATCGCAGATGCGGCGACAGGTCTCCCCCGGATGGGTGGAGCCCGCCGAGGTAGACGAGGCGCCCGACGGATGCCGCAGCAGCGGCAGCGGCGACGGTCTCGGCCGCGCGCAGGTCCGCATCGGCGAAACCCGGTCCCGCGGCCATGGAATGCACCAGGTAGTAGAGCACGTCCACGTCTTCGACGGCGCGGGCCATCACGTCCGGATCCTCGGCGGAGCCTTCCACGTCTTCCACGTCCCGACCCCACGGGAAAGCGGCGAGCCGTGACGTGTCGCGGGCGAGCACCCGCACCCGGTACCCCGCTTCACGCAGGCGCGGCACGAGCCGACCGCCGATGTACCCGGTGCCGCCGAGCACCAGTGCCCGCGGCGGCGAGCCATCGGGCCGCGGCAGGGCACGCAGTGCCGGCTCGTGGCCGGTGGGGGCGGAGAGTTCGCTCATGCGTCGACGCTATGTCCGCCCTGGCGGGAGGCGCCCGGTCTTGCATGTCGTCGGCGGCCGTGCATGGCACGGGCCCACCGGGCGCCGACAGCGGGACCGGATCTCCGCCCGCGAGGGCCGCTCCGCGCGCGCATAGCGCACCGCGATGCCCGAGGACAAACGGATGCGAGCCCTCGCAGCCCCGGCGTACCGTCGCTTCTCGCAGACATCCGTCGCGCGCCCGTGCGACGGGGAACAGGCGGAGGTACATGAGCACGACAGCGGCATCGACGGGACCTGACGCACCGCGGCTGGAGGTCGACGACGTCATCGTCGTCGACAAGAAGCGGGTGCGCACCGCGATCGGCGGCACGGTCGTCGGCAACTTCATGGAGTGGTTCGACTTCGGCATCTACGGCTACCTGGCCGTCACGCTGGCGGTGGTCTTCACCGAGGACCTGCCGGAGCCGTGGGGCCTGATGGTGACGCTGTTCGGTTTCGCGGTGTCGTTCCTCGTGCGTCCCGTCGGCGGGCTCGTGCTCGGGCCGCTCGGCGACAGGATCGGGCGCCAGCGGGTGCTGTTCTTCACGATGGCGCTGATGGCGGTGGCCACCGGACTCATCGGTGTGCTGCCCACCTCCGCGCAGATCGGCCTGTGGGCGATCCTGCCGCTGTACCTGCTGAAGATGGCGCAGGGCTTCTCCACCGGTGGGGAGTACGCCGGCGCGACGACCTATGTGGCGGAGTTCTCCCCCGACCGCCGCCGCGGGTTCTGGTCGTCGTGGCTCGACGTCGGCTCCTACGTCGGATTCGCCGCCGGGGCCTCTGTCGTCGCCCTCACGACGCTCATCACCGAGAGCGTGTGGGGGCCGACCGCCATGGTGGACTTCGGCTGGCGCATCCCGTTCCTCCTGGCCATCCCCCTCGGCGCCGTCGCCATCTGGTTCCGCCTGCGCATCCCCGAGACGCCCGCCTACGAGACGGCCACCGAGCACGAGGCCGCCGTCCGCGGCGACGACCCCCTCGCCCGCCACGGCGTCCTCGGCATCCTGCGCCACCACTGGCGCCCGGTGCTCATCGGCATCGCGATCGTCGCGGCGACCAACACCGCCGGCTACGCGCTCACCAGTTACATGCCCACCTATCTCGAGCAGGAGGTGGGGGTCTCCAACCTCATGGCCGCCGTCGCGACGGTACCGGTGCTCATCGTGATGTCCGCATGCCTGCCGCTCATCGGCCTGCTCAGCGATCGCATCGGCCGTCGGCCGGTGTATCTCATCGCGGCGGGCTCCACGCTGGTGCTCATGGTGCCGGCGTTCGCGGTGATGCAGATCGGCGAGATGTGGGCGGTCTTCCTCGCGCTCGCCATGGTCGCCGTGCCGGTGGCGTTCTACGTGGCGGTGGCCGCCTCGGCACTGCCAGCCCTGTTCCCCACGGCCTCCCGCTTCGGCGCGATGGCGATCGCGTACAACGTCTCGGTGTCGCTCTTCGGCGGCACGACCCCTTTGTTCAGCCAGGGCCTCATCGAGCTCACGGGCAACACCTACATGCCGGCGTTCTACATCATGTTCTTCGCGCTGCTGGGCGGCATCGCGATGCTGACGATGAAGGAGACGGCGCAGCGCCCGCTGCTCGGGTCGGTGCCCGCGGTGGAGACCCTTGCCGAGGCGGCGGCCGTCGTCGAGCGACAGGACGACGATCCGCTCATCGACACATCGACCATGCCCCTGCCGATCGTCCGCGTCGACGACGCGGACACGCCCGCGCTGCGCTGAGCGACGCCGGACCCGGGCAGCGCGGCCACGCCGCTGCGGCGCCCGGTCTCCGCCTTCGGGGGCGTGACGGCGGGACGCCGGGCGGCGCGCATGCGCGGAATGCCGGGCGGTCAGCGCCGGCCGATGCCGAAGACGCCCCGCAGCACACCGGAGAGGACCGTGGACGCGACGTCCGGACCCAGCACCTGCTCGACCGGGCTGCGCCGGCGCGATCGCGACGTGCGGGAGGTGCCGGCCGTCTTGCGTAGGAGCCGGTCGTACTCCTGCTGGGCTGCGGCCTCGGCCTTGCGCGCGGCGGCCTCCTGGCGAGCGTGCTCCGCCGCCGCCTTCGCCGCCGCCAGCTCCGCCTCCTGCGCGGCGGCGGCCTCGGCGGCGGCATTCATCTTCGCCGCGAGGATCTCCCGCGCCGACTCCCGGTCGATGGCCGTGCCGTAGCGGGCCTGCAGGGGCGACACCGCCACCGCGGCCGCGACGGCGGGCGCGGGGGTGGGCTCCATCGACCCCTGCGGCGCGCGCAGCCGCGTCCACGCCACCGGGGTCGGGGTTCCGCTCTCGCTCATGACGGTGACGACGGCCTCGCCGGTCGCCAGCTCCTGCAGCACCCGCTCGAGGTCGTACCCCGACCGCGAATAGGTGCGCACGGTGGCCCGCAGCGCCGTGGCGTCATCCGGTGTGAACGCCCGCAGCGCGTGCTGCACGCGCGACCCCAGTTGCGCGAGCACGTCGGCGGGGACGTCCTTGGGCGTCTGCGTGACGAAGAAGACCCCGACCCCCTTCGAGCGGATGAGACGCACCGTCTGCACGATCGCCGCGCGGAAGTCCTTCGACGCATCGCGGAACAGCAGGTGCGCCTCGTCGAAGAAGAACACCAGCTTGGGCCGATCCAGGTCGCCGACTTCGGGAAGGACCTCGTGAAGCTCCGCCAGCAGGTACATGAGGAACGTCGAGTACAGGGCCGGCTTGTCGGCCACCCCCGGCACGTCCAGCAGGTTGACGATGCCGCTGCCGTCGGCGGCATTGCGCAGGAAGTCGGTCACCTCGAACTCCGGCTCACCGAAGAAGACGTCGGCGCCGGCGTCGGCGAAGGTGATGAGCTTGCGCAGGATCACGCCCGCCGTCGCCGCCGAGAGCCCGCCCAGGCCGGCGAGCTCGGCCTTGCCCTCGGGCCCGGTCAGGTAGGTCAGCACGGCGCGCAGATCCGAGAGGTCCACGAGCGCCAGCCCGTGCGCGTCGGCGTAGTGGAATACGAGCCCGAGGCTCGACTCCTGCGTCGCGTTCAGCCCGAGCACCTTGCTCAGCAGCAGCGGCCCGAAGCCCGATACCGTCGCGCGGACGGGCACGCCCGTCCCCACCCCGCCGAGCGCGAAGAACTCGGTCGCCGAGGCACACGGATGCCAGTCCTGCCCGATCGCGCGCGTGCGGGCGAGCAGCTTGTCGCTCGGCTCCCCCGGCGTCGCGACGCCCGACAGGTCGCCTTTGATGTCGGCCGCGAACACGGGAACACCGTGCGCGGCGAGCTGCTCGGCCAGGGACTGCAGCGTGCGGGTCTTCCCCGTGCCGGTGGCCCCGGCCACCAGGCCGTGCCGGTTGATCATCGACAGCGGGATGCGGATCTGCGCCTTGGGCGCCGCTGCGCCGTTGACGAGCGCCCCGAGATCCAGTGTCGCGGAGTCGAACGTGTAGCCGCGGACGATCGCGGCGACCTCCGCGTCGTCGAGCGGCCCGCCGGGCGACGTCTCCGGCTGGTCGTCGGCGGATGCCGCCGTCGTCGCTTCGCCGGCATCCGCCCCCTCCCCGGCCGTCGCGGTGTCGTCCGCAGCCGTCTCGGTTCCGCTCGCGTCGCGCAGCGTCTCCGCAGGAGAGTCGGCCGCCGCGGCACCCGCACCCGCCGCCGCCCGCGCTTCGGCCGCTGCCACCTCCGCAGCGGCGAGCGCCGCCTGGGCCTGCGCGGCAACCAGTGCCGCCTGAGCCGCCTGCGCCTCCGCCCGCAACTGTGCGAGCCGCGCTTCGGCGAGGGACGGATCGGGCGTGGACGACGCTGTCATGGGCGTCAGCCTACTGAGGCGTACCGCCGTTGCCGACGGCTCTGCTCGGAGCGCAGCGGCACCGAGAACGCGGCCGCGACGACCAGGGCCACCCCCGCGCCGATCGCGGCGCCGCCGACCGTGTCGCTGAGCCAGTGTGCGTGCAGATAGGTGCGGCTGAACGCCATCAGCGCCACCCACAGCGCACCCGCCAGCATCACCCACAGCCGGGGGAACAGCACGGCGGCGACGGCCGCGACCGTCGCGGCGTTGGCCGCGTGCCCAGAGGGGAAGGAGCCGTAGTCACTGATGACGATGATCTCCTCGGGGCGCGCGCGGCCGAAGAGGTGCTTGAGCACCTGCACCGCGCCGGCGCTGAGCAGCGAGGCCGCGACGAAGTAGAGGGCAGCCATGTACCGGCGCGCGATCACCAGCGCGAGCGCGCTGGCGATCGGCACGACGAAGATCCCGAAGATGCCCCCGCCGAGCCAGTTCATAGCCTGCGAGAAAACGGTCAGAGCACCGACGCGCCAGCCGACCAGCAGCGAGTTCCACGCCGTGTCCAGTGTGAAGGGCGCCGGGCCCCGCAGGAGGATCCACCAGCCGAGGCCGCAGGCGAGTGCGGCGAGTACGAGACCCGGGACGAGCAGGCGCGCGATCGGGTGACGAAGGGCATCCATCGCCCCATTGTGGAGCCTGCTGCCCGCGTGCGGCGCCGGGCTTGCGCCCGGCGCCGAGTGGACGCTACGGCGCCAGCTGCGCCACGGTGCGCGGCCGCACCACCAACCAGAGCGACAGCACCGCGATCACGCCGCAGCCGACCATCACGGCGGCCATCGTCGTCGGCGTGATGCCGGTGTCGCCGGCGAGCGCGCCCACGAGCGGCGAGATGAGCCCGGCGACCCCGAAGTTGACCGCGCCGATGATCGACTGCGCGGTGCCCGCGGCCTTGCCGTGCCGGTCGAGCGCCAGCACCTGCACGCACGGGAAGGTGAATCCGCACGCCGTCATGAAGACGAACAGCGGCACCACGACGCCCCACAGCCCGGCGTCGAGCAGATCGCCGACGATGATGGCGGATGCCGAAAGCACCAGCGCCCCGGTCGAGAACGCCAGCACCCACTGCGGGCCGAAGCGCGCGGCCAGCCGCGACGCCGTCTGCACGCCGACCACGACGCCGACGGAGTTCACCGCGAACAGCAGACCGTACTGCTGCGGGTCGAAGCCGTAGGTCTGCTGGAACAGGAACGACGATGCGGACAGGTACGAGAACATCCCGCTGAACGTCATGCCGCCGATGATCAGCACGCCGATGAAGACCCGGTCGCTGAAGACGCTGCGGTAGCGCTGCAGCACGGTCGTCGCCCCCTTCTCGTGGCGACGGGCCGGCGGCAGCGTCTCGGGGATGAACAGCAGCGCGCAGGCGAGCATGACCGCGCCGTAGAGGGCGAGCGCGACGAAGATGCCCCGCCAGGGCATGACCGTCAGCAGGGCCGAGCCGATCAGCGGCGCGACGACGGGGGCGACACCCGACACGAGCGCCAGGCGGCTGAGCATGACGACCAGACGGCGTCCGCCGAACAGGTCGCGCACGATGGCGGCCGCCACGACGCCGCCCGCGGCGGCTCCGGCACCCATCATCACGCGGGTCACCGAGAGCAGCTCGAGCGTGGGGGCGAAGGCGGCCAGGACGCTGGCGACCACGTGCAGGGCGGTCACGACGATGAGCGGGATGCGCCGGCCGACCTTGTCGCTGAGGGGTCCGACCACCAGCTGGCCCAGCGCGAAGCCGATCATCGTGCCGGTGAGGGTGAGCTGGATCGCGGCGGCGGACGTCTGGAAGTCGGCCTCGAGCACGGGGAACGCCGGCAGGTACAGGTCGACCGTGAACGGTCCGAGCGCGGTGAGCGCGCCCAGCAGGATGATGTAGAGCACCCGTCGCCGCGTCGACAGCGAGTCGCCGGGGTGCAGCACGATGGGCGCGGTGGTGGGGTTCGCCCCGAGGGTGCGGATGGCCCCGGTCGATGTGGTGGCGGGATCGCGAGGGGTGGGAGAAGTGTCGGGCACGGTGTCCAAGAAGTCGAAGGAGAACCGTCGAAACGATTCGAGAACCGATCGAGTCTAGCGTCTTCTCAGCAAACCGGCGTATTCAGCCGCATAGGCTGAGCAGGTCCCGCGCCCAGGCGCCCCCTTCCCCCGAGCCGAGATCACCATGACCCCGACGCCCCCGAACAAATCGCAGCGTGTGAGCGGCAACCCCGCCACCCAGTCGAAGATCGCCCTCACCGCCAAGCAGCAGCGCGAACAGCAGAAGCAGGAGAAGCTCGCCCAGTACCAGCGGGAGCTGGCGAAGCGCCGCCGCAGCAAGCTCGTCTGGTGGGTCGTCGGCAGCGCCGCCGGCATCGCGATCGTGGGCGCCATCGTCGCGTCCTACATGTTCACCCCCAAGCCCGTCACCTACGCGCGCGGCGACGGCGACGGCACGTCGATCTCGGGCGTCGAGACGTTCGAGAACACCGCCAACCACGTCGAAGGCGACGTCGCCTACCCGCAGGCCCCGCCCGCCGGCGGCGACCACAACGCCATGTGGCTCAACTGCGGCGTGTACTCCGAGCCCGTGCCCGAGGTCAACGCGGTGCACTCGCTGGAGCACGGCGCCGTGTGGGTCACCTACGACCCGGCGTCGGTCGACCAGGCCGGCGTCGACGCCCTCGAGTCGAAGCTGCCCAACAGCTACGTCATCCTCTCTCCCGGCGAAGACCTCGACGCACCTGTCGTGGCCAGTGCCTGGAACGCCCAGATCAAGCTCGACTCCGTGGACGACCCGCGCCTCGAGGACTTCCTCACCGCGTACTGGCGCAATCTCAACGCCCCTGAGCCCAACGCCGCCTGCGCCGGCGCCCTCGACGCACCGGGCAAGCAGTCGTGACCGAGGCGCCCCGGCTGCGGTGGCTCGCGATCGTCCTGGTCGCCGTCGCCGTCGCCGCGGTCGCCTTCGCCGCCGGGCGCTTCTCGACCTTCGCCGCGTCGGGGCCGGCCCTGCCGACGACTGATTCGGCCGAGGCCGGCTTCGCCCGCGACATGCAGTTCCACCACGGGCAGGCGGTGGACATGGCGATGACCATGCACCGCAAGACCGACGACGAGGAGCTGCGGGCACTGTCGTACGACATCGCCACCGGTCAGGCCGCGCAGCGCGGCGAGATGTTCGACTGGCTGGTCAAGTGGGGCCTGCCGCAGGCCGGCGGGCCCGCGATGGCGTGGATGGCGGCATCCGACGCCGGGCATGACCACGGCGTGACCGGCGCCGAGCCGCTCACCGCCGAGCAGGAGCGCGAGGCGATGGGCATGGCCTCCCCCGCCGAGCTGACGGCGCTGGCCGAGGCGGAGGGCCGCGACGCGGACTGCCTCTTCCTGTCGCTGATGATCCGTCACCATGCGGCGGCGATCCCGATGGCCGAGGCCGTGCTCGAGCTCGGCTCGGAGCCGCGCACGCTGGCCGTGGCCGAGCGCATGCGCGACGCGCAGCAGTTCGAGATCGACGCGATGACCGCCGCACAGCAGCGCCTGTCCTGCCCCGCCCCCTGACCTTCCCACACCCGTGAAACCGCATCTGGCGGCTGAGACGGTGGGTATCACCCACTGTCTCAGCCGCCAGTTGCTGTCTCAGCGCGCGGGCCGCGTGCGGCCGCGCGCGCGGCGCGCGTCAGCCCTTCGTGGAGCCGGCCAGCAGGCCGCGGACGAAGTAGCGCTGCAGCGCCAGGAACACGATCAGCGGAACGATGATCGCGATGAACGCGCCCGCCGTCAGCAGGTGCCAGTCCTGACCACGGCTTCCGGTCATCTCGGCCAGCAGCTTCGTGATCGGCCCGACCGCGCCGTCGGCGAAGATCAGCGCCACGAGCAGGTCGTTCCACACCCACAAGAACTGGAAGATCGCCACCGAGGCGATCGCCGGCATGGTCAGCGGCAGGATGATCCGGAAGAAGATCTGCCCGTGGCCGGCGCCGTCCACACGCGCCGCCTCGATCACTTCGCCCGGAATCTCCGAGACGAAGTTGTGCAGCAGGAAGATCGTCAGCGGCATGGCGAAGATCGTGTGGGCGATCCACACCTGGGCGTACCCCGCCTGACCGATCCCCTCGATCACCGGGAACCCGAACAGCGTGCCGTTGGAGAACAGCTGCAGCAGCGGGATGAGCGCCATCTGGATCGGCACGATCTGCAGGGCGAACACCAGGATGAACAGGATGTTCTTGCCGCGGAAGTTCATCCAGGCGAAGGCGTATGCCGCCAGCAGCGCGATGGAGATCGGGATGATCGTCGCCGGCAGCGTGATCGCGATGGAGTTGACGAAGGCTCCGGCCATGTTGAGCTGGCTGTTGCCGGCCTGCAGCGCCTCGGAGTAGTTGTCCAGCGTCCAGCCCCAGTTGGCGAAGACGGTCCACCAGCCGGTGGTCTGGATCAGCTCCCTGGGCCGGAACGACGACACGAACAGGCCGAAGGTGGGCAGCGTCCAGAGCACGGCGATGACCAGAGCCGCCAGGGTCGCCCAGCGCGACGTCAGCCGCTTCTTGGCTCCCGCGGCGGTGGACTGCTGCTCGATCTTGCGTTCGCCGCGCCGCAGGCGCTGCTTGGTCTGCTCATCGACCGGGAGGTCGATGGGAGTGAAGGCGGTCATCGGATCTCCCTCTGCTTCTTCAGCTGCCGGGCGTTGTAGACCACCAGCGGCAGCACCAGCACGAACAGCACCACCGCGAAGGCGGCCGAGCGGCCCGCTTCGAAGCTGCGCAGCTGCGTGTACATCTCGTTGGCGATGACGGAGGTGTTGTTGGCACCGGCTGTCATCGTGCGGACGATGTCGAACACCTTGAGCGAGGCGATCGAGATGGTCGTGAGCACCACGATGAGAGAACCGCGGATGCCGGGGACGATCACGTTGATGAACCGCTGCCAGCCGTTGGTGCCGTCCAGCTGCGCCGCTTCGATCTGCTCGGTGGGAACGCCCTTGATGGCGGCCGAGAGGATGACCATCGCGAAACCGGTCTGCACCCAGATGAGCACGATGATGAGGAACAGCGTGTTCCACGGCTGCACGGCGAGGAAGTTCAGCGGCTCACCGCCCAGCCACACGATCACCTGGTTGGCCAGACCGATCTGCTCCTGGCCGGCGGGACGCGCGGTGTAGACGAAGCGCCAGATGATCGAGGCGCCCACGAACGAGATCGCCATGGGCAGGAAGACGAGGATCTTGTAGTACTTCTCCCCGCGCGTCTTGTCGATGAAGTAGGCGTAGGCCAGTCCCGCGATCGTCGAGACCACCGGGGCGATGACCACCCACACGATCGTGTTGAGCACGACGCGGATGCCCTGGGGCTGGGTGAAGATCCAGATGAAGTTGTCGAGGCCCACGAATTCGGTGCTGTTGCGGTTCATGAACGCCTGACCGGTGGTCTGGATCGCCGGGATGATGAGTCCGACGACGACCAGCAGCAGTGCCGGCGCCAGGAACGCCACGAGCACGAACAGAGACCCGGTGCCCTCCTTCGAGCGCATGTCGAGGAAGAACAGCAGCAGGCCCAGCACAGCCGCGCCGATGATCGCCGCGTTGTAGGAGTTCAGCAGCAGCAGGAGCAGCGCGGGGGCTCCCACGCACACCGCCAGCCGGATGAACGTGTAGACGCGCCCGCTGCGCGGGGCGATCTCCACGAAGAACAGGATGAGTCCGACCACGGCGACGAACACGCCGATGATGATCGGGATCTGCAGCAGCGGCGTGAGGTCACTCAGCCACTGGAAGAAGGCGGACATGGGATCCTTTCGGGTGCGTCAGCGGACTCCGGGTCGAGAAAAGCGGGGCCGACCGCCTGGTGCGGTCGGCCCCGCTGCGCGTGGAACCGTCAGCTGGAAGGCCAGCCCGACTCGATCTGCTCGAGCACGGTGGCCGTGTCGGAGCCGTTGACCCAGTCGTTCATCCCCTTGAAGAAGGTGTTCGTGCCGACGCCCGACGGCATCAGGTCAGATGCGTCGAAGCGGAACGTGGTGCCCTCGTCCTGCAGGATGGCGATGGCTTCCTTGAGGATCTCGCTCGAGGCGTTCTCGGGGTCCAGGCCCTTGTTGGCGCTGATGACGCCGCCGAGGGAGACACGCGAGTTGGCCCACTCGGGGCTCGACAGGTACGCCTGCACCTTCTGGGTGGCCTCGTCGTCGCTGAACGCGGCGACGATCTCGCCACCGCCGGTCACGACGGCGCCGTCACCGGCCGCGTCGCCGAAGGCCGGGGTCAGGAAGGCCCAGATGTCACCGTCTTCGGCGACGGTGCCGCCGGCGTCGGTGATGAAGCCGTCGTAGAACGACGCCTGGTGGTGCAGCACGCACTCACCGGAGACCAGCGCCGAGGCCGGGTCGCCGAAGGGCGTGGTCACGATGGTGTCGGTGCCGCCGAAGCCGGCGTTGACGTAGTCCGGGTTCTTGAGGATCTTGCCGACCTCGTCGAACGCCGAGGCGATCTGCGGGTCGGTGAAGGGGACCTCGTTGGTCACCCACTGGTCGTAGACCTCGGGGCCGGCTTGACGCAGCACGACGTCCTCGACCCAGTCCGTTCCCGGCCAGCCGGTCGCGGCGTCGGAGCCGAAGCCCACGCACCACGGCGCGGAGCCGGTGTCGCCCTGGATCTGCGCGGTCAGGTCCACGAGGCCCTGCCAGTCGGTCGGCACCTCGTAGCCGTTCTCCTCGAAGAACGACGGCGAGTACCAGACCCAGCCCTTGACGCTCGCCATGAGCGGCGCGCCGTACAGCGTGCCGTCGTAGGTGCCGTACTTGGCCCAGTCCTCGCTCCAGTACTCGGCGACGTTGTCCGCCACCTCCTGCGGAGCGGGCTTCAGGTAGCCGAGGTCGGCCATGTCACCCATGAGGCCGGGCTGCGGGAAGATCGCGATGTCGGGGGCGTTGCCGCCCTGCGCGCGCACGGCGATCTGCGCCTCGAACTCCTTCGACGCCTCGTACTGGATGTCGATGTCGTTCTCTTCTTCCCAGTCCGCCCATGACTGCTCGAGCAGGTCGGCCTCGGTGTCGGAGATGGTGCCGTAGACGGTGACGACGTTGCCGTCCGCGGCACCGCTCTCGCCGTCGCTGCCTCCCGAACCCGGTCCGCCGCCACAGCCTGCGAGCGCGAGCGCTCCGACCGTCAGGAGCGATCCGGCGGCAAGGGTCCTGCGCGGGATGGTCTTCATCTGTCCTCCTCATCGAGCCGACGCACCACGGCGCGTCGTCGCGTCCACAATCTTGCGGGAAGCGGTGCGGGTAATGGAACCGCTTCCGTACCCACGGTAGAGGACCGCGCCGCGCGACTCAACCGCCGCAGATAACAACTCGGTAACCCGGTCCTGGGTGCGCTCCCACTGCGGTGATCACAACAAATCCGGGACTGGCGAACACCGGTGCGGTCGTGGCATCATTCCGTGGAACCGGTTACAGGTTTGAGGGACGCCACGACAGAGCGGCCGGGGCGCCGAAGGAGTTTCACTGATGAGCGGAATCGCCGACGTCGCGCGTCGAGCGGGGGTCTCGAAGGCCACGGCCAGTCGCGCCCTCACCGGCAGCAGCCAAGTGTCGGAGCAGACGCGACGGCGCGTGCAGGAGGCCGCCGCCGCCCTCGGCTATGTGCCGTCCACGAGTGCGGTGAGCCTGGCGACGGGCCGCACGCGCAACGTCGGGGTCATCATCCCGTCGGTGAGCCGATGGATCTTCGCCGAGATCCTCGAGGGCATCCAGTCCGCACTGCTGCACCAGGGCCTCGATCTGACCCTGTACGACGCCCGGCCGGGCACCGAGACCCGACGCCGGGTGTTCGACGACTTCCTCGCCCGCAAACGCTTCGACGGCCTCATCGCCGTCGGGCTCGAGACGGAGGACCACGAACTCGACCGCCTGCGGGGGATCGGCCGCCCGGTGGTGAGCGTCATGGGCGAGGGCGGACACGACGGTTCCGTCGCCTTCGACGACGAGCGCGCCGGCCGTCGGGCTGCCGAGCACCTCCTCGCCCTCGGCCACACCGACATCGTGTTCCTCGGCGGCACCGAGGAACCGGGCACATCCGCATCGGGGACGCGCGCCGACGCCGCCCGTCGCGAGGGCTGCCTCGCCGCTTTGCGCGACGCCGGCCTCCCGATGCGTCACCTTCCTTCGGCACCCACACTGCCGGGGGGATACGCCGCCGCCGTCGACGTGCTCAGCGACGCCCGACGCCGCCCCACCGCGATCGTCGCCGTCAGCGACGAGGTCGCCGTGGGCGCCATGATCGCCGCTCGGCGCCTGGCGATCCCCGTTCCCGGAGGGGTGAGCGTCGTCGGCATCGACGATCACGACTACGCGGAGATGTTCGGACTCACCACGCTCGCGCACGATCCGCGGCGCCAGGGCAGCGTCGCCGTCGAGCTGCTGGCGGCCCGGCTGGCCGATCCCCGCGCGGCGGCCGCCCATGTGCGCCCCGATGCGCGCCTCGTCGTGCGCAGCTCCACCGCTCCCCCGGCCGCCGTGATCGGCGTCGCGGCGACGGATGCCGGTCTCGTCGACCGTCGGCCCTGACCCGGGTGGGCGCGGCGACCCGAACGCCGCGCCCACCCGCCCCACAGGGAGAAGGCCCCGGATGCCGTGGCATCCGGGGCCTTCAACGCGTGAAGCGTGATTACTTGAGGGTGACCGTGGCGCCGGCGGCCTCGAGGGCCTCCTTGGCCTTGTCGGCGGTCTCCTTGTTGGCGCCCTCCAGGACGGCCTTGGGAGCACCGTCGACGACGGCCTTGGCCTCGCCGAGGCCCAGCGAGGTGAGCTCGCGGACCGTCTTGATGACCTGGATCTTCTTGTCGCCGGCAGCCTCGAGGATGACGTCGAAGGAGTCCTTCTCCTCGACCTCTTCAGCAGCAGCGCCGCCGGCGGCACCGGCAACGGCCACGGGGGCAGCAGCGGTGACGTCGAACTTCTCCTCGAACGCCTTCACGAACTCGCTGAGCTCGACGAGGGTCAGGCCGGCAAACTGCTCGAGCAGCTCCTCAGTGGTGAGCTTCGCCATGATGTATCTCCTAGATAGATGGGGTTTGTGGGAAAAATGCCGCCGGACGCTTACGCGGCCTCAGCGGTCTCCAGCTTTTCGCGAAGCGCGTCGATGGTGGCCGCAGCCTTGCCCATCGTCGCCTTCATCATGCCCGCAGCCTTCGCCAGCAGAACCTCACGGCTCTCGAGCGAGGCGTACTTGTTGACCTCGTCGGCAGTGAGGGTGTTGCCCTCGAAGATGCCGCCCTTGATCACGAGAAGCGGGTTGGCCTTGGCGAAGTCACGCAGAGCCTTCGCGGTGGCGACGAAGTCGCCGTGCACGAACGCGACGGCGGACGGGCCCTTGAGGTCCTCGTCCAGCGCCGTGATCCCCGCGTTGTTCGCGGCGATCTTGGTCAGCGTGTTCTTCACCACGGCGTACTGCGCGTCCTGACGGATGGTGTTGCGCAGCTGCTTGAGCTGGGCAACCGTCAGACCGCGGTACTCGGTCAGCAGGACGGCGTTCGAGTTCTCGAAGTTCTTCGTGAGCTCGGCGACCGATGCATCCTTCTGCGCCATGGTCACTCCTTGATGTGTACGAGGCGCTCCGCGGAGGCGGGCGCCGGCCTGGACCCGGGCCCCTGCCCAACAAAAAAGCTCCGGCGCAAGCGCACGGAGCCGAATTCCGGAGAATCGATCTGTACACCTGCGTGGGCCCCTGCTGTGCAGAGCTTCGATCGTCGTGCGCTTGCGCGCACACCGATGACCGACGGTCTTTGGCTTGCCTCAAGCATACGTCTGCACCACCTCCAGGACAAATCAGGCCCGACGCCGCTCGCCGCAGGCGGCGTGGACGGACGGGGGCTGTCATCCGCCGGGGTTACGGTGGAAGGCGTGACCCCCGAACTCGCTGCCCGGATCGTCGCGGACTCCCGCGACCGCGTGGCGTGGGTGCGGGCGCGGTCGCGCGGGATCACCGCGACCGACGTGGCCGCCCTCACCTCCGAGAAGGCGATCGCCCGCGCGGCCGACGCCAAGCTCATGGGCTCCGGGTTCTCCGGCAACGCCTACACCGACCACGGACGCCGCCGCGAACCCGAGATCGCCCGCTGGGTGGCCGCGACCCACGGCATCCAGCCGTCGTCTGCCCTGTTCCACGCGGTCGTCGAGAAGCGCCACCTGGCGACGCCCGACGGCGTCGGTCTCGATAAGAACGGCCGCGTGATCCTGGCCGAGATCAAGACGACCAACAAGCACTGGCGCTCCATCCCCCGCTCCTACCTGCGGCAGGTGTGGTGGCAGCAGCACGTGCTGGGCGCCGAGCGCACGCTCGTGGCGTGGGAGCAGCATGTGGACTTCGTGCCCGTGGGCGACGAGCCGCGATGCGCCTGGGTCGACCGGGACGAGTACGAGATCGGCAAGCTGGTGACGCTCGCGACCTCTCTCATCGACGAGCTGTACCACCGCACGATGCAGCGCCGCAGCCTCGTCGCCCCGCCGGCCGCCCCGGTCGCGCCGCGCGAGCCCTTCCGCGCTCTCGCCCTCGCCGACTGAGCGCCCGCCACCGAGCGGCGCCCGGCAGTCCCGTGCCCGGCCAAACTGGTTGACCCATGTCAACTCCGGGGGTATAGTTGACTTCGCTCAACCGTTGATTCCCGTCAACTTCCGGTCGCCAGTGTCGTCGCACCGTCTCAGCCCCTGAAGGAGACACGTGCCGAAGTCCCCCCGTTCGAACGATCCCGCCGTCACGGAGAAGCTCGCCCACCGTCGCGTCCTCGAAGCGCTCTCGGGACTGCTCCTGGGCATGTTCGTGTCGATGCTCGCCTCGACGGTGGTGTCGACGTCGCTTCCGGTGATCCTCCACGACCTCGGCGGCGGGCAGACCGCCTTCACCTGGGTGGTCACCGCGACGCTGCTGACGACCGCGATCTCCACACCGATCTGGGGCAAGCTCGCCGACCTCACCAACCGCAAGGTGATGTACCAGCTGGCGCTCGTGATCTTCGTGCTCGCCACCGCCGCGGCCGGGTTCTCGCAGAACCCCGAGACGCTCATCGCGTTCCGCGCCCTGCAGGGCATCGGCGCCGGTGGCCTCGCCGCCCTCAGCCAGGTGCTGATGGCCGACATCATCAGCCCGCGCGAGCGCGGCCGCTACATGGGGCTGTTCGGCGCGGTCATGGCGGTCGCGACGGTGGGCGGCCCGCTGCTGGGCGGCCTCATCACGGATGCCTGGGGCTGGCGCTGGAACTTCTTCGTGGCGATCCCCGTCGCCGTCGCCGCCCTGCTCATCGTGCAGCGCAACCTGCACGTGCCCGCGCGGCCGAAGCAGAAGGCGCGCATCGACTACCTCGGCATCGTGCTGCTCTCGCTATCGGTGTCGCTCCTGCTGATCTGGGTGTCGCTGGCGGGTGACTCGTTCGACTGGTGGAGCCTCGAGACCGCCCTCATGCTCGGCGGAGCGCTCGTCGGCGCCGGCCTGTTCGTGTGGGTCGAGCTGCGCTCCCCTGAGCCGCTGATCCCGCTGACGCTCTTCCGCGACCGCACCTTCACGCTGTCGGTGATCGCCTCGATCGCCACCGGCATCGCGATGTTCGGTGCCTCGGTCTACCTCAGCCAGTACATGCAGCTGGCCCGCGGCGCCACGCCGACCGAGGCCGGCATCATGACGATCCCGATGATCGCGGGTCTGCTGATCGCGTCGATCGGCATCGGCGCTCTGATCACGAAGACCGGTCGCTGGAAGGCGTTCCTCGTCGCGGGCGCCGTGCTGCTGACCGCCGGTTCCGCGCTGCTGTCGACGATCGAGTACGACACCGATTTCACGCTCGTCTCCATCTACATGTTCCTCCTCGGTGCCGGCGTGGGCATGACGATGCAGAACCTCGTCCTCGTGGTGCAGAACACCGCCAGCCCGAAGCAGATCGGCGTCGCGAGCTCGGGGGTGACGTTCTTCCGCAGCCTCGGCGGCACGCTCGGCGTGTCGGTGATGGGAGCGGCGCTGGCCTCGCGCGTCGCCGAGCTCCTCACTGCGCGCACCGACGACATCACCGCCGCGCTGGCGAGCCTCGGCGAGCAGGGCCCGGTCTGGGCGGCCCAGCTGCAGAGCGGCGCCCTCCCCTCGGTCGCGACCATGCCCGACGCACTCCGGGTCGTCTTCGAGGACATCTACGCCAACGGCATCTCGCGCGCGTTCCTCATCGCCGTGCCGTTCGCCGTCATCAGTCTCATCGCGATCGTCTTCCTCCCCCGCACCCCGCTGACCTCGATGACGACCACCGAGCGCCTGCACGCGGCGGAGGCCGATTTCGCGACGGTCTCCGTCCCCGAAGGGATGGGCAGCCTGACGGCATCCCATCGCATCATCGACGAGGCGGACCAGACGGATGCCTCAGCCGAGACGGATGCCACGGACGGGGCATCCGACTCCCGCGACGCACGCCGATAGGGTGACGACGATGACGAGTCAGGAGACCTCCGAGGAGCGCGCAGCGGCGGTACGCGCCCTGGAGGGCGAATTCGGCGAGCTGATCAGCCGGTTCCGCAAGATCATCGCCGAGAACGCGCACCGGGTGAGTCCCGGCATGCTCCCTGGGGCATACAAGGTCTTCACGAGCATCGTGCGCTGCGAGCCGGTGACGCAGGCGGCGCTGGCGGAGCAGCTGGCGGTGGACAAGGGCCAGCTCAGCCGCACCGTGCGCGAGCTCGAGGAGCTGGGACTGGTGGAGCGCATGCCGGATCCGGCCGACGGCCGGTCGAGCCTGCTCTCCGCGAGTCCCGAGGGGCTGGCGCGCCTGGCCACCGCCCGGGCCCCGCAGCAGAGCACCCTGCACGCCGCGCTCGAGGATTGGGACCTCGACGACATCCACCAGCTCGCCCACCTGCTGCGCGCCCTGACGACCGGCACGCCGCCGTCCTGAGGCCGTCGCAGGCGGCGGCCGCGGAAGCCCCGGCGCCTACTGGTTCTGGAAGGCGGCGTCGAACGAGGCCGTCGGGGCGTCCCACAGCAGCGACCGCACGAACCCGATCGCCTCGGCGGCGCCGTGCAGCCTCGAACGCCTCGATCGCGGCCACCGCACCGTCACCGGCATCCATCCAGATGCCCGCCACGTCGCCCTTGGCGAGCTCGTCGCTGATGATGCTCTTGATCTGCGCAGGGTCTCGCTCATCGTCATCGGCGGCAGCATCGCCCGGGCGGGCGAGCACCTGCTGGCCGGAGTGCGGGGCGTCGAGGCCTTCGCCGCACGCGGCTGACCATGCCCCACCCACCTACCGTGACGGCCGCACCGGGGGGGACTCGTTGCACCCGCGTAACACGGCCGAGACATACGCGCGGTTGACTGGGACCCTGCCCGATCCGGGGCAGAATCGAGCAACGCTGCCGCGCACCCGCGGCGCGCGGAAGGAGCGACCGATGCGATTCCGGCCGCTGAGATCGTCCACCGTCCCCGAGACGCCCTCCCTCGTGGTGACCGACCCGCCTTCACTGATGAAGGCCGTCGTGTACGACGCACCCGGCACCGCCGACGTGCTGCGCCTCGCCGAGGTTGCGGTGCCCGCACCCGTGCTGAGCGAGCTGCTCGTGCGGGTCGTGGCCGCGGGGGTCAACCCGATCGACGCGAAGACCCGCAGCGGCGGCGGCGCCACCGCCGGCATCCCGTCCTACCCCAGCACGCTCGGCTTCGACTTCAGCGGGGTCGTGGTCAAGGCGCCCTACGAGTCGCACCCGCTGGCGCCGGGCACCGAGGTCTACGGCATGGTGCCCTTTCCCCGCTCGGGCGGCACCTATGCCGAGTACGTCGTCGTGCCGTCGCTGTCTGTGGCCCGCAAGCCCGCCTCCCTCTCGCACGCCGAAGCCGCCGGGGTTCCGCTGGCGGCGCTCACCGCCTGGGGGCTCGTCGTCGAGACCGCCCACGCGCACGAGGGCCAGCGCATCCTCATCCACGCCGGCAGCGGCGGGGTCGGGCACTTCGCGGTGCAGCTGGCGTCGTACTTCGGCGCGCACGTGACGGCCACCGGCTCCGCGGCGAACCTGCCCTGGCTGCGGGAGCTCGGCGCCTCCGTGGCCATCGACTACGCCACGACGCGGTTCGAGGACGTCGTCTCCGACGTCGACGTGGTCATCGACCTCGTCGGCAACGTGCACGACGACACGGGCTCGCGCTCGCTGTCGGTGCTGCGCCGCGGCGGCCTGTACGTACTGGTGCCCACGGGCGGCTGGCCGGGCTACGCGGAGGCCGCCGCGGCGGCGGGTCTGCGGGCGACGTCGTACAAGGTGATCCCCGACGGCGGGGTGCTGTCGACGCTGGGGAGACTCCTGGAATCCGGGTCGATCCGCGTCTTCCTCGACCGGGTCTTCGATCTCGGCGAGGCCGCCGCGGCCCACCGCGAGCTCGAGCGCGGTCACACCCGCGGCAAGTCGGTGCTGCAGGTCAGCGACGACTGAGCCGGGCCTGGCCGGGCAGGCGCGGCCGGCGAGCCCGTTGCCTCCGGCGCCTCCGGCGTGGCTCAGGATGCCAGCACCCGCCTGCCCTCGGCGATGAGCTCGGCCGCGACGGCGTCCAGCAGCGGGGAGCGCAGGTTCCACTGCTGCCAGTAGAGCGGCACGTCCACGGCGTCGCCGCCCAGCAGCACGAGGTCCCCGGCATCCAGCGCCGCCTGCGACTGCAGCCGCGGCAGCATCGCCCACCCGAGCCCCAGGCGCACCGCGGAGGCGAAGTCGGCGGAGGCCGGCACGTAATGCCGCGGCGGTGCGTCGGGGTCGACGCCCCGGCCCGCGAGCCAGGTGCGCTGGATGTCGTCGCGACGGTCGAAGTCGACCAGGGGCGCGCCGGCCAGCGCATCCGCGTGCGGCCCGCCGGGCAGATGACGCTCGACATACCGCGGCGCTGCCACCGCCTCGTACCGCAGGGCGCCCAGTGCGCTGACCGCGCACCCGGCCACCGGGGCCGCCCGCGACGTGACCGCCGCCATCACGGTGCCGTCCTCGAGCAGGCGGGCCGTGAAGTCCTGGTCGTCCCGGTGCAGGTCGAACACCACGGGATGCCGCTCGGAGAGCCGCGCCAGGGGCGGCAGGAACCAGGTCGCCAGCGAGTCGGCGTTGACGGCGAGCGGCACCGCCACCGTGTCCTCCCCCGGCGCCCCCAGTTGCCCCAGCGCGTCGTGCTCGAGCAGCGCGAACTGCCGCGCCAGGCGCACCACGGCGCGACCGGCATCGGTGGGTCGCGCGGGCTTCGCGCGCACCAGCAGCACCCGGCCCACCTGCTGCTCCAGAGCCTTGATGCGCTGACTCACGGCGGAGGGGGTGATGTGCAGCCGTCTGGCGGCGGCATCCAGCGTCCCTTCGTCGACCACGACGGCGAGGGTCTCAGCGAGATCGGCAGGAAGGCGCATCACAAGCGATGCTAATGGTTCGTAAGCCTCATGAGCTGTACTGATCTTCAGCGCCGACCTACCGTGGAGAGGTGATCCCCTCCCTCGTCGCCGGCTTCGCGCTGGGCCTCTCCCTCATCGTCGCCATCGGCGCCCAGAACCTCTTCGTCCTGCGCCAAGGCGTGCGGCGCGAGCACGTCGCGGCGGTGGCGACGGTGTGCGCGGTCTCGGATGCCGTGCTCATCGCGGTCGGCGTCTCGGGGCTGGGTGTCGTGGTCGCGGCCGTTCCGTGGCTGGTGGAGGTCGTCCGCTGGGCAGGCGCGGCGTTCCTCCTCGGCTACGCGCTGCTGGCGGCTCGGCGCGCGTGGCGGCCGTCCGGGGCGGCGCTGACGACGGGTGCCGGGTCGGGGTCCGGGTCGGGGTCCGGGTCGGGGGCCGGATCGGGGGCCGGATCGGGGGCCGGATCGGGGGCCGGATCGGGGGCCGGGGCCGCGGGCGGGTCCGGCGGCGGGTCCGGGTCCGGGGGAGGGTCCCGGGCCGGGTCGGGTTCCGCCGCGGCGGGGAGCATGGCTGACGAGCCGGGTGGCGGCACGGCGACCCGGGCGCGACTCGCCCCGGTGCTGCTGACCTGCCTGGCGCTCACGTGGCTGAACCCGCACGTCTACCTCGACACGGTGTTCCTCCTCGGAACCGTCGCGAGCGCGCAGGGCGACGGACGCTGGGTGTTCGCGGCGGGGGCGATGACGGCCAGCGTCGTCTGGTTCTTCGGGCTCGCGTTCGGCGCGCGCTACCTGGGCCGATGGCTGTCGACGCCGCGCTCCTGGCGGGTGCTCGACGGTGTCATCGCGGTCGTGATGACGGCCATCGCGATCTCGCTGATCCTGCCCCGGTGAGCTCAGCGGTCGATCTGCGCCTTGCGCGCCGCCACCAGCGCACGCACCGCCTCCTCCGGGAGGGGCGCGTCCGGGGCGACCCGGATGGTGCCCTTGGCCGTCTCGACGCCCGCCAGCTGCGGCGCGACCGCTGCGATCGCCTCGGGGCTGAACGGATACAGGCCGATGTGCCGCTTGGCGCGCATGACGGACAGCAGCGGCCTGCCGCGGTAGGTGAGGGCGGGCATGCCGTAGCCGAGTCCCTGCTCCGCATCGGGAACGACCGCACGCGCGAGGTCGTAGAGGCGGCCGATCGCCGCGGCATCCGCGGAGTCGAGGGTGGCCAGGTAGTCGTCGACGGTGCCCACGGCGCCCATCCTGGCATCCTCCCCTCGCGGCCGCACCGTCTGCCCGGCACGATGGAGTCATGAAGCGGGTGCACGTGATCGTCAGAGGCGACGTCCAGGGTGTCGGCTACCGGTACACGATGCGGATAGTGGCACGGGATGCCGGCGCGTCCGGGTGGGTGCGCAATCGCCGCGACGGCAGCGTGGAGGCGGAGGTCGAGGGCACGGCCGACCAGGTCGACGCGGTACTGGCCTGGATGGCCGGCGGCCCACCCGGCGCGGTCGTCGAGCAGGCCGCCGTCACCGACCGCGCCCCGCAGCGCGACGCCGGGTTCGAGGTCCTCCCCACCGCCTGACCCCCGCCCCGCCGGGGGCCGCTCGAGTGTCACTTATGGCGGGTGCGCCCGGCCGCGCACTGTGCGCTTGCGACACCGGAGCCGCGCGGGGGCCTCGCCGCGCGCTGCGGGGCCGCTCCGGTGTCACTTATGGCGGGTGCGCCCTGCCGCGGACTGTGCGCTGACGACACCGGAACGGGCCCGGTCCCGCGGGAACAGGCCCGGGCCCGCGGGAGCGGGCGAGGGGCCGCGGGAGCGGGCACCGCCGCGCGCCCCGGCGCCGCTCCGGTGTCACTTATGGCGAGTGCGCCCGCCCCCGACCCTGCGCTTGCGACACCGGAGCAGCGCAGCGCGCACAGCGCGGCCGGGCGAGCGCGGCCCGACCCGCCCCTGCGGAAAGACGCAGGGACCCCGCCCGAAGGCGAGGTCCCTGTGTGTGAGCGGGTCGGCTCAGAAGACGTTGACGTCCAGCGGGATGCCGGGGCCGAACGTGGTCGACACCGCACCCTTCTGGATGTAACGGCCCTTCGCGCTCGACGGCTTCAGGCGCACGATCTCCTCGAGCGCGGCCTTGAAGTTCTCGTCCAGCTGCTCGGCGGTGAACGACGCCTTGCCGACGACGAAGTGCACGTTGGCGTGCTTGTCGACGCGGAACTCGATCTTTCCGCCCTTGATCTCCTCCACGGCCTTGGCCGGGTTGGGGGTCACGGTGCCGGTCTTCGGGTTGGGCATGAGGCCACGGGGACCCAGCACCTTGCCGAGACGACCGACCTGGCCCATGAGCTCAGGGGTCGACACCGCGGCGTCGAAGTTGGTCCAGCCGCCGGCGACCTTCTCGATGAGCTCGGCGCCGCCGACCTCGTCCGCACCCGCGGCGATGGCGGCCTCAGCGGCCGGGCCCGTCGCGAACACGATGACGCGGGCGGTCTTGCCCGTGCCGTGGGGAAGGATGACGGTGCCACGCACCATCTGGTCCGCCTTGCGGGGGTCGACTGCGAGCTTGAGCGCGACCTCGACGGTCGAGTCGAACTTCTTCGACCCGGTCTCCTTCGCCAGCTGCACCGCTTCGGTGGAGCTGTAGAACTTGCCGGGCTCGATCTTCTCGGCAGCTGCGTTGTAAGCCTTGGACTTAGCCATGTTCGTTATCCCCTCAGTCCTCAACCGTGATGCCCATGGAACGGGCGGTGCCGGCGATGATCTTCGAGGCGGCCTCGATGTCGTTCGCGTTCAGGTCGGGCTGCTTGGTCTCGGCGATCTGACGCACCTGCTCCTTGGTGAGCTTGCCCACCTTGGTGGTGTGCGGCGTCTGCGAGCCCTTGGCCACACCGGCGGCCTTCTTGATCAGCTCAGCGGCCGGGGGCGTCTTCAGGATGAACGTGAAGCTGCGGTCCTCGTAGACGGTGATCTCCACGGGGATGACGTTGCCGCGCTGCGACTCGGTCGCGGCGTTGTACGCCTTGCAGAACTCCATGATGTTGACGCCGTGCTGACCGAGCGCGGGGCCGATCGGCGGCGCCGGGTTGGCAGCGCCGGCCTTGATCTGGAGCTTGATCAGGCCGGTCACCTTCTTCTTGGGTGCCATGCTTCTTCCTCTCTTCGAATCGGATGCCGAAGCCTCCGGTTCTCCCGCGGGTCCGGCCCTTCCGGACCGCGGTTGCGTGTGCGCACGCGAAAGCATGCGCAAACCACGACAGTCTACCGCACCCTGACAGCGCGAACGCCCCACAGCCGAGGCTGCGGGGCGTTCGCGACGACGCGGGGATGCGTCAGAGCTTGGTGACCTGGTCGAACGACAGCTCGACCGGGGTCTCGCGCTCGAACAGGGAGACGAGCACCGTGAGCTTGCCGCTCTCGGGCTTGATCTCGCTGATCGAGCCGGGAAGGCCGGCGAACGAGCCCTCCTTGATCGTGATGGTCTCGCCCACCTCGAAGTCGACCTCGGCGGGGATGCTGCGCGCCTGCGTGGCCGAGCCCTTGGCGGCGCCCTTCGCGGAGGCGACCTCCTTGACCTCGACGAGGGACTTCAGCATGTTGAAGGCCTCTTCGAAGCGCAGCGGCGTCGGGTTGTGGGCGTTGCCCACGAAGCCGGTGACGCCGGGCGTGTGTCGCACGACCGACCAGGTGTCCTCGTTCAGCTCCATGCGCACGAGCACGTAGCCGGGGATCCGGACGCGCGTGACCATCTTGCGCTGACCGTTCTTGATCTCGACGACGTCCTCCATGGGGACCTCGACCTGGTAGATGTCCTCTTCGACCTCGAGCGTCGACTTGCGCTGCTCGATGTTGGCCTTCACCTTGCGCTCGAAGCCGGCGTAGGAGTGGATGACGTACCACTTGCCGGGGAGGCTGCGCAGCTCGGCGCGGAACGCGTCGTAAGGGTCCTCTTCGGCATCCTCGTCGCCTGCTTCGGCGTCAGCCTCTGCGTCGTCGACGATGCGACCGGCGGCCTCGAAGTCCGCCAGGAAGTCGGTGTCCTCGACGGGCGCGTCGGGCTCGCCGTTGACGTCGGGGCCGTCGTAGGGGGTGACCTCGTCGGCGCGGTCAGCGGCCTTCTCGGCCTCCTCCTCGGCCATGGAGTCGGTGAGCACCTCAGCCGCGGCCTGGGCCTCGGCGGCCTCGTCGATCTCGAGGGCGTCGTTCACGATGGCATCCGCCTCCGGGTCTTCGATGTCGACATCATCCAGTTCGCGGGCGTCGGCATCCGCGTCGTCGCCGTCCTCCACGATGTGCACCGCGGCACGCTCGGCGGGCTCCACGGCACGCTCCTCCGCGGCGAGGATGTTGCCCTCCTGGGCCTCGTCATCCTCGCTCGACTGCTCCGCGGCCGTCGCCCAATCGGCGTCGTCGACATACTTTTCAGACACTTGGGTTCTCTTCCGTTCGGGGGTCCGGTGCCATGTTCCAGCTCACCGGAATACGTCCGCCGCCTGGCTCAGCTGGGTACGCCGAAGACGATCTGCACGATCCAGGTGAACACCCAGTCGAGGCCGTAGACGATCGCCATCATCACGACGACGAATCCGAGGACGACGCCCGTGAACTTCACGAGCTCTTGGCGGGTCGGCGTCACGACCTTGCGGAGTTCCGCGAAGACCTGGCGGATGAAGATGGCGATGCGCTGGAAGAAGTTGGGCTTCTTCTCGCGCGACGCGTCGCTGGAGGCGACGACTTCGCCCTTCGGCTCGTCCTGGACCATCAACCCCACCTGTGTGTGACCTGGTGTGCCAGCGAGTGCTGACGCGCAGGGCGGACAGGAATCGAACCTGCAACCTGCGGTTTTGGAGACCGCTGCTCTGCCAATTGAGCTACCGCCCTAAAAGGCCCGGGGGCCTTCGGGATGAAATCACATCCCCCGCCGCGACGTGAGTCCAGGGTGTTCCCGACCGGCGGGCACGGCGAAAGAATGCAGATTTCGACTGCACTGTCCAGTGTACGGCATGGCTTCGGCGCCAGACGAATCCCCCACCCGACGCGGCGGCGTGTCCCGGCGCGTCCGCCCCGGTCCGCCCGGGCCCCGCCCCGGGTCAGTATTCGGCGGCTCCGTACCGGTCGGGTTCCTCGGCGCGCACGAACGCGCGGCCCGACAGCGACGTGGGGGCGATCCGTACGTAGTGGTACTTCAGCGTCGGGATCCACGGGTGAAGCGGCAGCTTGTCGGCGGCGGCGACCTGATCGTACGTGTCGAGCACGTGGGCGTGCCCGCGCACCACGACGCTCCAGGCGTCGTCGTCGGTGTGGTCGTCCACTTCGAAGAGCACTTCGTCGCTGACGGTCAGCTCGAACAGCTTGCTGCCCGGTGCGGTGCGGAACACGAGCGACTTCTCGTCGACGACGAAGTTCACCGGGAAGATGTCCAGAACCCCGCCGACGTGCGTGACGAGCCTGCCGAGCTTCTGCGTCTCCAGACGCTCCCAGCACTCGTCGTCCGACAGGGAGGCGACGTATTCCTGCAACTGGTCCATACCCCTATCCAACCCCTGCAGGAGCATGGATGCCAGGGGTCGGTCGCCCGCACGGCGCCGACCCCCGGCGAGGGTCAGCCGGCGACGCGGATCAGCTTCTTGTTGACGAACTCGTCCGCTGCGAGCAGGCCGAGTTCCCGCCCGGTGCCGCTGCGCTTGACTCCGCCGAAGGGCAGCTCCGGCGAGTCGGCGAGCACGAGGTTGACGTAGACCATGCCGGCGTCGATGCGGTCGGCCACGCGCTCCGCCTGCGCGGGGTCGGTGGTGAAGACGTAGGAGCCCAGGCCGAACCCGGTGTCGTTGGCGATCTCGATCGCCTCGTCCTCGTCGGCGACCCGATACACGACCCCGACGGGACCGAAGAACTCTTCGCGGTAGGCGTCCATGTCGCGGGTCACCCCCGTCAGCACGGTGCCGGGGTAGAACGCGCCGTCGCGGGCGCCTCCCGTGACGAGCGTCGCCCCCTGCGCCACGGCGCGGTCGACCTGCTCGGCCAGGCGCTCCGCTGCCGTCAGCGACGACAGCGGTCCGAGCACGGTGTCCTCGGCGAACGGGTCGCCGACGGTGGCTGCGGCCATCGCGGCCGTGAACTTCTCGAGGAAGGCGTCGTACAGCTCGTCGACCACGAGGAAGCGCTTGGCGCCGTTGCAGGACTGCCCGACGTTGTCCAGCCGCGCGTCGACGGCGGCCTGCACCGCCTGGTCGAGGTCGTCGGTGGACAGCAGCAGGAACGGGTCGGATCCGCCCAGCTCCAGCACGGCCTTCTTCAGGTTGCGTCCGGCCACCTCGGCCACAGCCGCGCCCGCGCGCTCGGAACCGGTCACCGACACGCCCTGCACCCGGGGGTCGGCGATGACCTCGGCTGCCTGTTCGTTGGTCAGGCGCAGGTCGGTGTACACCCCGGCCGGGAAGCCGGCGTCGGCGTAGATCCTCTCGATCGCCTCGGCCGACTGCGGGCACTGCGAGGCGTGCTTGAGCAGGATGGCGTTGCCGATCGCGATGTTCGGAGCGGCGAAGCGCGCCACCTGGTAGTAGGGGAAGTTCCACGGCATGATGCCCAGCAGCACCCCGAGCGGCGCCCGGCGGATGACCGCGGTACCGTCGCCCAGGACGTCCACGGGGGTGTCTCCGGTGATCTCTCCGATGTGGTCGGCGTAGTACTCGGTGATGTCGGCGGCGAAGTCGACCTCCCCCTCGGCGGCGGCGAGGGGCTTGCCCATCTCCCGCACGATGATCGCGGCGAGGTCGTCGCGGCGTTCCCGGTGCAGCTCCGCGACGCGGCGCAGCAGGCGCGCCCGCTCGTCGGGTGTCGACGTCCGCAGCCAGCCGCGCGCGGCGGCATCCGCGGTGGCCAGGGCCGACTCGACTTCTTCGTCGGTGGCGGTGGGGTAGGTGGCGAGGGTCTCCCCCGTGGCGGGGTTGACGACCGCGTACGTGCTCATGGTGCTCCGTTCTGCCCGCCGTCGGCGGGGTCGGCGTGGACCGGGTGGTCGGCTCTTCACGGATGCCGGCGGCACGGGTGCCGGCGCTGGCACCCGCTGCCATCATGCCCGACACCCGCACCCCGCCGCCCCCGCGCCGCTCGAGTGTCACGAATGCCGCGACACCCGCACCCCCGACCGTGCGGAACCGACACTCGAGCAGCCCGCAGCCGCCCCGCGCGCCCCCGCCGCCCGCCCGCCCGCGCCGCGCCCCCGCGCCGCGCCCCCGCAGCACCCCGCGCCGCTCGAGTGTCACGAATGCCGCGCCGCCGAGCCCCCGACCGTGCGGAACCGACACTCGAGCAGCCCGCAGCCGCCCCGCGCCGCCGCAGCGCACTCCCGCGCCGCCCAGAGGGCCCGAGTCGCCCCACGCCGCCGCGCGCCCCCGGCGCCGCTCGTGTGTCACGAATGGCGGGTCACCGACCCCCGGACCGCGCGGAAGCGACACTCGAGCAGCCCCGAGCCCGCAGCCCCGAGCCCCGAGCCCTGACCCCGGCCCGGTGCGCCAGCGGGCGGGTCAGTGCGCGGCGATAGCGGATGCCACGACGTCGAGGCCCTCGTGGAGCAGCTCGTCATCGATGGCGAGCGGCGGCAGGAACCGGATCACGTTGCCGTACGTTCCGCAGGTGAGCACGATGACGCCCTCGGCGATGCACGCCCGCGCGATGTCGGTGGCCAGCGCGGCGTCCGGCGCGCCGGTGCCCGGGTCCGCGAGCTCGATCGCGATCATGGCTCCGCGGCCACGCACGTCACCCACCCGCGGGTCGGCCCCTGCGAGCTCCCGCAGCCGGTCGAGCATGAGGCGCTCGATCTGCTGCGCGCGCTCGATGAGACCGTCGTTCTCGAAGGCGTCGATGGCGGCGAGCGCGGCGGCGCACGCGACCGGGTTGCCCCCGTAGGTGCCGCCGAGGCCCCCGGCATGCGCGGCATCCATGATCTCGGCGCGACCCGTGACTCCGGCCAGCGGCATGCCGCCTGCCATGCCCTTCGCCGTCGTGATGAGGTCGGGCACGACGCCGAACAGCTCGCTGGCGAACATGGCTCCGGTGCGGGCGAAGCCCGACTGCACCTCGTCGACGATGAAGACCACGTCGTTGTCGCGGCACCACTGGGCGACGGCGGGGAGGAAGCCGTCCGCCGGCACGATGAACCCGCCCTCCCCCTGGATCGGCTCGATGACGACGGCGGCGAGGTTCTCCGCCCCCACCTGCTTCTCCATGAGCGTGATCGCGCGGGCGGCTGCCTCGCCGCCGGTCAGCCCGTCGCGGAAGGGGTACGACCCCGGCACCCGGTAGATCTCGGGGGCGAAGGGGCCGAATCCGCTCTTGTAGGGCATGGCCTTGGCTGTGAGCGCCATCGTCAGGTTCGTGCGGCCGTGGTAGCCGTGGTCGAAGGCCACGACCGCCTGGCGGCCGGTGTGCTTGCGAGCGATCTTCACGGCGTTCTCGACGGCTTCGGCGCCGGAATTGAACAGCGCGGTCTTCTTCTCGTGGTCACCCGGGGTGAGCCGGTTCAGCGCCTCGGCCACCGCGACGTACGACTCGTACGGCGAGATCATGAAGCAGGTGTGCGTGAACTGGGCGGCCTGCGCGGCGATCGCCTCGACGACCTTCGGGTGCGCAGAGCCGACAGTGGTGACGGCGATGCCCGATCCCAGGTCGATGAGCGCGTTGCCGTCGGCATCCATCACGATGCCGCCGCCCGCGGCGACCGCGGCGATCGGGACGGTGTGACCGACGCCCGCCGCGACAGCGGCGCTCTTGCGTTCGAGCAGGTCGCGAGAGCGCGGCCCGGGGATGGCGGTCACCATGCGGCGCTGCTGCGGCAGCCCGGGTCCGCCGAGCGGGAGGGAAGGGGCGAGATCGTCGATGATCATGGCCCCGAACATACCGCTCACCCGCCCCCGCCGAGCGCTGCTCGAGTGTCGCTTACGCACAGTCTCGTGCCAGCGGAACCCGCCATCCGCGACACACGAGCAGCGCGCGAGGGCGAGCAGCGCCCGAACACACGAGCAGCGCGCGAGGGCGCGCAGCGCCCGACACACGAGCAGCGCGCGAGGGCGAGCAGCGCCCGACACACGAGCAGCGCGCGGGAGCAGCGCAGCGCCCGACGGCGGCGCTCAGCGTGGCGCGTGCGCCTCGAGGAACTCGTACACCTCGGTCGAGTCCACCCCCGGGAACGAGCCCGTCGGCAGGGTCGCCAGCAGCGTCCGCGGCGTACGCACGTTCGGCCACGAGTGCTCGCGCCACGCCGACTCGAGGTCGGCCGGCGCCCGGCGGCAGCACGCCTCGACCGAGTGCTTCGAGACGCCGCGGTTCGGAGTGTCGCGTCCCAGGAACCACTTCGTGTCATCGAAGCGCACGCCCACGCTGACCGAGTGCGCCCCCTCGCTGGACGCCTCCACCCGCGCCGTGCACCAGTAGGTGCCGTTGCCGGTGTCGGTGTACTGGTAGTACGGGTTGAAGTGGTCGTCGACGTCGAAGACCACGCGGCTCGTCCACTTGCGGCAGCACATCTGCCCCTCGATCGACCCCAGCCGGTCGGTGGGGAAGTTCACGTCGTCGTTCTCATACGCCTTCGTGATCGTCCCCGATTCGTGCACCTTGAGGAAGTGCACCGGGATGCCGAGGTGGGTCGTCGCGAGGTTGGTGAACCGGTGCGCGGCCGTCTCGTACGACACGGAGTACGTGTCGCGCAGGTCCTCGATCGACAGTGCTCTGCGGGCCTTGGCATCCCGCAGGGCCGGCACGACGTGCGCCTCGGGGATCAGCAGCGCGCCGGTGAGGTAGTTCGTCTCCACCCGCTGGCGCAGGAACTCGGCGTAGCTGTGCGGCTCGGAGTGCCCGAGGATGCGGCTGGACAGCGCCTGCAGCACGGCCGTGCGCGGGTCGGCCTTCGCCGTGACGCGGCTCGAGAGGTAGAGCCGCCCGTTCTTGATGTCGGCGACGCTGCGGGTCGTCTGCGGCAGGTCGGGCACGTAATGCAGCGTGAAGCCGAGGTGCGCGGCGATGTCCGACGCCGTCCGCTGTGTGAGCGGCCCGCCGGGGTGGCCGACGGCATCGAGGATGCCGCGGGCGTGCTGCTCGAGGTCGGCGAAGTAGTTGTTCTGCGTCCTCATGAGACGCCGCAGCGCCACATTCGCCCGCCGCGCTTCCTCGGGGGTCGCGGACCGCTCGTCGCGCAGGCGCTCGATCTCGCCCTGCAGTGCGATCATCGCCTTCAGCGCCTCGGTGGGCACCGTCTTGCCGACACGGAAGGGCGCGATGCCCAGCGCCTGGAAGGTCTGGCCGCGCATCGCCCGTTCCAGCTGGATCTCGAGCGTCGCCCGCTCGTCGAGCGGCTGGCTCTCCAGCAGCGCGTCGAGCGTCGTCCCCAGGGCCCGCGAGATCGCCCGAAGCAGGGTGAGCTTCGGCTCCCGCTTGCCGTTCTCGATCATCGACAGCTGACTGGGTGCGCGCTCGACGGCGGCGGCGAGCTCGTCGAGGGTCATCCCCCTGGCCGTGCGCAGCTGACGGATGCGCCGGCCCATCGTCAGTGCGTCCACCGCTTCATCGTCGGCGGAGCGAGCGTCGATCTCGACATCGAGAGAGGTCGTCATGGCCGGATTCTGTCACGAATGCAGAAGTATCGGGAAACTTCACACCCGATTCGGCCGTTCAGACCCGGGATGTTCACCGGATAGTGGAACCACGCCACACCCCCAGGGATCCGCACCGAGGATCGCGGACTGCAGACCCGGCTCACTCGCCGGTCGCGCAGCCCAGGAACACTCACCCGCACTCGCTCACAGGAGAACAGGGACATGACACCTGCAACCGCCACCCCGATGCGCACGCGCACCGCACCGATCCCCACCCCGACGCGCGAGGCATCCGTCGACGTCGTCGGTCGCCTCGGCTCCCGCTACGACGAGATCCTCACCCCCGACGCTCTGGCCTTCCTCACCGAGCTGCACCAGCGCTTCAGCTCCCGCCGCCACGACCGGCTCGCCGACCGCATGCGCCGGCGGTTCCAGATCGGCAACGGCCACGACCCGCACTTCCGCGACGACACCCGGCACATCCGCGAGGATGCCGAATGGCAGGTCGCCGGCGCCGGTCCCGGCCTCGAGGACCGTCGCGTCGAGATCACCGGCCCCACCGACCCGAAGATGACGATCAACGCGCTCAACTCGGGCGCGAAGGTGTGGCTCGCCGATCAGGAGGACGCCACGAGCCCCACGTGGAAGAACGTCATCGAAGGTCAGCTGAGCCTGCGCGACGCGATCCGCGGCGAGCTGTCGTACACGAGCCCGGAGGGCAAGCGCTACGAGGTCACCGCCGAGCAGACGCCCACGATCGTGATGCGCCCGCGCGGCTGGCACCTCATCGAGCACCACATCCGCTTCACCGACCGCTTCGGTCGCGAGATGGCGGCATCCGGGTCGCTCGTGGACTTCGGCCTGTACTTCTTCCACAACGCGGCGCAGCTGATCGCGAACGGCCGCGGACCCTACTTCTACCTCCCCAAGCTGGAGTCGAGCGAAGAGGCGCGGCTGTGGGACGACATCTTCACGTTCAGCGAGCAGTACGTCGGCATCCCGCACGGCACCATCCGTGCGACGGTGCTGATCGAGACGCTGCCGGCGGCGTTCGAGATGGAGGAGATCCTCTTCGAGCTGCGCGACCATTGCGCCGGCCTGAACGCGGGCCGCTGGGACTACATCTTCTCGATCATCAAGAACTACCGCGGCCGCGGCGCCCGCTTCGTGCTCCCCGACCGCAGCGAGGTCACGATGACCGTGCCGTTCATGCGGTCGTACACCGAACTGCTGGTGCAGACGTGCCACAAGCGCGGCGCCTTCGCGATCGGCGGGATGAGCGCCTTCATCCCCAACCGCCGCGACCCCGAGGTGACCGAGCGCGCGTTCGAGAAGGTGGCCGCAGACAAGAAGCGCGAGGCCACCGACGGCTTCGACGGCACGTGGGTCGCCCACCCCGACCTCATCCCCGTCGCCCGCGCAGAGTTCGACGCGGTGCTGGGCGAGCAGCCGAACCAGGTGGACCGCGAGCGGTTCGACGTGAACGTCACAGCGGCCGATCTGATCGACGTGCGCATCGGGCGCCCTATCACCGCGCAGGGTGTGCGCGACAACGTGTCGGTCGCGATCCGCTACCTCGAGGCCTGGCTGCGCGGCCAGGGTGCGGTCGCGATCGACAACCTGATGGAGGATGCCGCGACGGCCGAGATCAGCCGCTCGCAGGTGTGGCAGTGGATCCACCAGGATCTGTCCACCGCGGAGGGAGACCGCATCACCCGCGACTACATCGAGGGGCTCATCGCCGAGATGCTCGGCGAGGTCCCGCGCCGCAGCGGCGATCGGTTCGACGACGCCGCGGAGGTGTTCCGCGAGGTCGCACTCGGCCAGGACTTCCCCGCCTTCCTCACCCTCTCGGCGTATTCGCGCTTCCTCATCGAGGCCGACTGACCCGCGCTCGCCGTCGCCTGCGCGACGCGACACTCACACCCCAACGAAGGGAACAGCAATGACCACCTACCAGGACGACATCCAGGCCATCCAGGCGCTCAAGGCGGAGCACGGATCCGCGTGGGATGCCATCAACCCCGAGTCCGTCGCCCGGATGCGGGCGCAGAACCGCTTCAAGACCGGGCTCGAGATCGCCCAGTACACGGCCGACATCATGCGCCGCGACATGGCCGAGTACGACCAGGACTCGTCGGTCTACACCCAGTCGCTCGGCGTCTGGCACGGTTTCATCGGCCAGCAGAAGCTGATCTCGATCAAGAAGCACCTGAAGTCCACGAACAAGCGCTACCTCTACCTCTCCGGGTGGATGGTCGCCGCGCTCCGGTCGGAGTTCGGGCCGCTGCCCGACCAGTCGATGCACGAGAAGACCTCTGTTCCGGCCCTCATCGAGGAGCTCTACACGTTCCTGCGCCAGGCCGACGCCCGCGAGCTCGACCTGCTCTTCACGCAGCTCGACCACGCGCGCAGCGCCGGCGACGAGACGGCGGCGGAGTTCATCCAGGCGCAGATCGACGCCTACGAGACCCACGTCGTGCCGATCATCGCGGACATCGACGCCGGGTTCGGAAACCCCGAGGCGACGTACCTGCTGGCGAAGAAGATGATCGAGGCGGGCGCCTGCGCCATCCAGATCGAGAACCAGGTGTCGGACGAGAAGCAGTGCGGTCATCAGGACGGCAAGGTCACCGTCCCCCACGAGGACTTCATCGCCAAGATCAACGCGGTGCGCTACGCCTTCCTCGAGCTGGGCATCGACAACGGCATCATCGTCGCCCGCACCGATTCGCTCGGCGCCGGCCTGACGCAGAAGCTCGCCGTCACGCAGGAGCCCGGCGATCTCGGCGACCGGTACAACTCGTTCCTGGACGTCGAGGAGATCTCGGAGTCCGACCTCGGCAACGGCGATGTCGTCATCAAGCGCGACGGCAAGCTGCTGCGCCCCCAGCGCCTGGCGAGCAACCTCTACCAGTTCCGCGCCGGCACCGGCGAGGAGCGCGTCGTGCTGGACTGCATCACCTCGCTGCGCAACGGCGCCGACCTGCTGTGGATCGAGACCGAGAAGCCCCACGTGGAGCAGATCGCCGGCATGGTCGACGCGATCCGCGAGGAGATCCCGGATGCGAAGCTCGTCTACAACAACAGCCCGTCGTTCAACTGGACGCTCAACTTCCGCCAGCAGGCCTACGACCAGCTGGCCGAGCAGGGCGAGGACGTCTCGGCCTACGACCGCGGTGAGCTCATGAACGTCGCCTACGACGACACCGAGCTCGGCCGGCTGGCCGACGAGAAGATCCGCACGTTCCAGCGCGACGGGTCGGCTCGGGCGGGCATCTTCCACCACCTCATCACGCTGCCGACCTACCACACGGCCGCGCTGTCCACCGATGACCTCGCCAAGGGCTACTTCGGCGACGAGGGCATGCTCGCGTACGTCCGGGGCGTGCAGCGCCGCGAGATCCGCGAGGGCATCGCGACGGTCAAGCACCAGAACATGGCGGGAAGCGACATCGGCGACAACCACAAGGAGTACTTCGCCGGCGCGGCGGCCCTGAAGGCGGGCGGCGCGCACAACACGATGAACCAGTTCGGCTGAGCACGCGCTCGACACGGCGGATGCCTCGGACCACCCGGTCCGGGGCATCCGCCGTTTCCTCTCCCGGAATGTCGATTCCCCCTGCCGCCGCAGCGACGTGCTGTCGTAACGTCACTCCAACGAAAGGCGACGCAAATGCGATACCTCATGCTCGTGCTCACCGATCCCGACCTCGATGCCCCCGAGGAGCCGCCCGTCTCGATCGAGGACTGGGTCGACGAGGCATACGGGACCGACAGGGCTGTGCTGGGCGACCGGCTGCGACCGGCCGCCGAGGCCAAGACCGTGCGACGCCGGCGCAACGGCGTGATCGTCAGCGACGGCCCGTTCGCCGAGTCCTACGAGCTCCTCGGCGGCTTCGACGTGCTCGAGTGCGAGACGCTGGACGAAGCCGTCGAGCTGGCCTCGCGGCATCCGATGGCCACCGCAGGGGTCATCCAGCTGCATCCGGCCTGGCCGCTGGACCTCTGACGCGGGGGCAGCGCCCGCCCCGCCGGGCGGGCGCTCGGCTCACGCGTCGCGGCGGATCCAGCGGAAGGTCGCGCGGCTGAGCAGGAGTCCCACCAGCAGCCAGATGCCCAGCGCCAGCGCCACCCAGCCGAGCTCCCAGCCGTCACCGGGCTCGAGGGTGGCGTACTCGGGGGGCAAGAACGCGGCGCGCATGCCACGCGCCATCCACACCAGCGGGAACGCGCTGGCGACGTACTGCAGCCAGTCCGGCAGCTGCCAGAAGAAGATGTAGACGCCCGAGACGAACTGCAGCACGAGCGCGATGGGGACGACCACCGCCGTGGCGCTGCGCCCCGAGCGCGGCAGCGAAGAGACCGCGATGCCCAGGAGCGCGGATGCGATGAGCCCGAGGAGGAACACCCAGGCGAACGTGATCCACGACTCCGCGTCGGACGGCAGCGCGACATCGAACACGACCGCTGCGACGACGATGAGGATGAACGCCTGCAGCACGCCCGTGGTGAGCACCTGGGCGATCTTGCCCGCGAAGTAGCTCACCGGCGACAGGGGCGTGCCCCCGAGCCTTTTCAGGGTGCCGTCGGAGCGCTCCATGGCGATGTCGACCGCGAGGTTCTGGAAGCCCGACAGCAGCAGACCCGCAGCGAGCATCGCCGGCAAGTACAGCTCGGCCGCCGACAGCTCGGGAACGCCCGGCCCGCCGGCGATGCCGCCCTCCTCCTGGAAGATCGTGCTGAACAGCGCCAGCATGAACACCGGGAAGAGGAACGTGAAGAACAGGGTGTCGCCGGCGCGGAAGTATCCGCGCACCTCGTAGGCGGCGCGGTGCACGCCGAGGGCGATGACGCTCATCGACCCGCCCCCTCGGTCGCGGGGGCCTGGGGCGCCTCGTCCTCTGCGCCGCCGAGCGCGGTGTCGCCGGCGGCATCCACGCCTTCCTGCTCGTCGACCATCGAGAGGTAGATCTCCTCCAGCGCCGGGCGGCGGATCTCCAGCCCTTCCGGCTCACCGCCGAGTCGTTCGGCCAACGCCGCGGTGAACTCCCACGGACGAGCGGTGCGGGCCTCGTGCGTGACCCCGCCCTCTCGCCAGGTGACCCGCGGCGTGCGGGCCTGCTCCCCGCCGAACCCGGCGACCGGGCCGATCGCCCGCAGACGCCCGCGAGTGATCACGGCCACCCGGTCGGCCAGCTGGGCAGCCTCGTCGAGGTAGTGGGTCGTGAGCAGGATCGTCGTGCCCTCGTCCTGCAGCCCGCGGATCAGCTGCCAGAACTCGCGCCGCGCTTGCGGGTCGAACCCCGTCGTCGGCTCGTCGAGGAACAGCAGCTCCGGCCGGCCGATGATCCCCAGCGCCACGTCGACGCGGCGCTGCTGACCGCCGGAGAGCTTGGAGATGCGGGTGCCGGCCTGCGCCTCGAGCCCGACCGCGGCGATCACCTCGTCGACGTCGCGGGCGCGGGGGTAGTAGGTGGCGAACTGCCGCAGCTGCTCGCGCACCGTGTAGAGGCCGCCCTGACCCGCCGACTGCAGCACGATGCCGATGCGGGCCTTCCACTCCAGCCCTGCCGTGCCGGGGTCGGCGCCCAGCACGCTGACGGACCCGGCGGTGCGGCGCCGGTACCCTTCCAGGATCTCCACCGTGGTGGATTTCCCTGCGCCGTTGGGGCCCAGCAGAGCGAAGGTCTCGCCGCGCGCGATGGTGAAGCTCACGTCGTCGACCACGGCGACATCGCCATAGGTCTTGCGCAGGTTCTCCACCCGCACGGCATCCATGTCCATGGATACAGCATGCGTGATCGGCGATGTTTTCCCTACGCACAGTTGCCCGTGAACGCCGCTCGCCCGGCGCGAAGCACGGTCGCGCACTACGATTTCAACCGTGACCGAACGCGCTCCCCTGTCCCGCAAGCTGTCCGCCATCGCCGAGTCCGCCACCCTGAAGGTGGATGCCAAGGCGAAGTCCCTGCAGGCGGCCGGTCGCCCCGTCATCTCATATGCGGCGGGCGAGCCCGACTTCGCCACGCCGCAGTTCATCGTGGACGCGGCCGCCGAGGCGCTGAGGGACCCCGCGAACTACCGCTACACGCCTGCCGCCGGCCTTCCGGTGCTGCGCGAGGCGATCGCCGCGAAGACCATGCGCGACTCCGGCCTGGAGGTCTCCCCTTCGCAGATCGTGGTCACCAACGGCGGCAAGCAGGCCGTCTACCAGGCGTTCCAGGCCGTGGTGAACCCGGGCGACGAGGTGCTGCTGCCCGCGCCGTACTGGACCACCTACCCCGAGGCGATCGCGCTGGCCGACGGCGTGCCGGTCGAGGTCTTCGCCGGCGCGGACCAGGACTACAAGGTCACCGTGGCGCAGCTCGAGGCCGCCCGCACCGAGCGCACCACCGTGCTGGTGTTCGTGTCGCCGTCCAACCCCACCGGATCGGTCTACACCCCCGAGGAGACCGCCGAGATCGGTCAGTGGGCGCTCGAGCACGGAATCTGGGTGGTCACCGACGAGATCTACCAGAACCTCGTCTACGACGGAGCGCGCGCCGTGTCGATCGTCGAGGCCGTGCCGGAGCTGGCCGGCCAGACGCTGCTGGTCAACGGTGTCGCGAAGACCTACGCCATGACCGGGTGGCGCGTGGGCTGGATGGTCGGCCCCGCCGACGCCATCAAGCTGGCGGCCAACCTGCAGTCGCACCTGAGCTCCAACGTCAACAACGTCGCGCAGCGCGCAGCGCTCGCCGCCCTCACCGGCCCCCAGGACGAGGCCGAGCAGATGCGGGTCGCGTTCGACCGCCGCCGTCGCCTCATCGTCGGTGAGCTCGCCAAGATCGACGGTGTGACCGTGCCGAACCCGCTCGGCGCGTTCTACGTCTATCCCGACGTCACCGGCCTGCTGGGCCGCACGTGGGGCGGGGTCACCCCGACGACGTCGCTGGAGCTGGCCGACCTCATCCTCGAGCAGGCCGAGGTCGCCGTCGTCCCGGGTGAAGCGTTCGGCCCCTCCGGGTACCTGCGACTGTCGTACGCGCTCGGCGACGACCAGCTGCTCGAAGGCGTGCAGCGTCTGCAGCGCCTGTTCGCCTGAGCCGTCGGCCCCGGTCCCGCGGCCACGAGCGGAGGCCGGGGCGCACGGAAGGCCGTGCGCCGGCGCACGCCGTGACTAGAGCTCGACGCCCACCAGCACCGGCTCGGGCTGGAGGATCAGCCCGAAATCGGACTGCACACGCTGCTGGATGAACCGCGCCAGCTCGGCGATCTCCTCGGCCGTGGCCGACCCGCGGTTCGTCAGCGCCAGCGCGTGCTTGGTCGACAGACCCGCCCGCGAGCGCGGCAGGCGGAATCCCTTGCGCAGCCCGGCGTGCTCGATGAGCCAGGCGGCGCTGACCTTCACCTCCGGCTCCTGCGCGACCGGCGCGGGGACGGAGCCGTCGAAGGCCGACAGCGGGATGACGGTGACCGTGTCGAGGTCGGGCGCCACTGGCCACCGTGGGCACTCCGGCGGCAGGGTGCGGGCGAACGAGGCCGATACGACCGCGTTCTGGAAGAACGATCCGGCGCTGTGCGTGTCGGGGTCGGCGTCGTCGAGCACCATCCCCTTCATGCGGCGGGTGGCCAGCACGGTCTCGCGCACCCAGGCGAGGCTCACGGTGGCATCCGGCTCGAGCCGCAGCGCCTGGCGCAGCTGCGCGCCGCGCACCGGGAACTCCCCGTGACCGACCTCGGTCAGCTCCAGCGTGACCGAGATGATGACGCCACGGCGGGCGGCGCCCGTGCCGTAGTGGTCCTTCAGCACCGAGGTGCGAAAGCCCAGCCCCAGGTCGGCGGCGGGAACCGTCTCGACCTCGCCGGTGGCCTCGTCGAGCAGCTCCACCTCCACGAGGGTCTGCACGATCTCCTGCCCGTAGGCGCCGACGTTCTGGATGGGCGCTGCACCGGTCGTGCCGGGGATCCCGGACATCGCCTCGATGCCGGCGAGCCCCTCGGCGACGGTGTACGCCACGAGGTCGTCCCAGTCATGCCCCGCCTCCACCCGCAGGCGCACGCGCCCGGCGCGCGGGGAGGGCAGCGCCTGGATGCCGGAGGTGCGCACCAGCACGACGGTGCCGTCGAAGGGGTCGTCCGAGACCAGCAGGTTCGATCCTCCCCCGATGACCAGCCACGGCTCGTCGTCGGCCCAGGCCGCGCGCACCGTCTCGATCAGCTCGTCGCGGGTGCGTGCCTCGACGAGGCGGCGGGGAGTGCCGCCGGCGCGCAGCGTGGTCAGCCGGGACAGCGGAAGCGGGGTGATCTCGGGCATCAGCGGCGCACGCGCACCTGGGCCTTGCCGAGCACGGTGGTGTCGGCGCAGGTGACCTTGAGATCGATGCGGGCGGAGTCGTCGTCCAGTGCGCCGACGGTGGCGGTCACCTCGACATCGGCACCGTCCTCGGCATCCACCACGACGGGGCGCGTGAAGCGCACGCCGTAGTCGAGGATGCGGCCGGAGTCGCCCAGCCACGGCACGATCGTCTCGACGGCGAGCCCCATGGTGAGCATCCCGTGGGCCAGCACGCCGGGAAGCCCGACGCGGGCGGCGACGTCGTCGCGGTAGTGGATGGGGTTGAAATCACCCGATGCCCCCGCGTAGCGGACGAGGGATTCGCGGGTCAGGTGCACGGTGCGCTGCGCGACGACGTCGCCGACGGTCAGGTCGCTCATTCGTCCTCTCCCCCGATCAGCAGCACCGACACAGCGGTGACGACGTGGTCGCCCGCGGCGTCGGTCATCTCGGCCTCGCTGGTGACCATCGCGCCCTTGCCGAACGGACGCACGCCCGTGATCGACAGGGTCGCCGTGATCTCGTCGCCTGCGACGATCGGCCGGCTGTAGCGGAAGCGCTGCTCGGCGTGGATCGTGCGCTCCAGCGCGATGCCGGAATCAGGCTCGGCCAGCAGCTGCTGGAGGGTCAGATCCTGCACCACCATCGCGAACGTCGGCGGCGCCACGACGTCGGGGTAGCCCAGCTCGCGGGCTGCGGCGACGTCGGTGTGCTGCGGGTCGGTGGCGTGGACGGCGCGTGCGAACTCGCGCACCTTCTCTCGCCCCACGAGGTACGGCGGGGTCGGCGGGAACACACGCTCGACCAGCTCGGGATTCACGGACACGCGTTCCATCCTCCCACAGCCGCGCCGACCGACCGCGGTCTACGCCCGGCGCGCACGCAGCGCCCTGAGCGCCATCTGCACGGCGATGAAGGCCAGGAAAAAAGCGAAGAGGATGTTGGCGGCGAGGGGGTCCAACAGGGTCGCCAACCACGCCCCCAGCGCGGTCGTCGTGCACGCGGCGACGCCGACGAGAGCGGCGGCGACGAGGTCGACATTGCGCCGCCGGATGTTGCCGATCGTCCCCGAGAGGGCGGTGGGGATCATCATCAGCAGCGACGTCCCCTTCGCGATCAGGTCGCTCGTGCCGAAGAGGAGCATGAGGGCCGGAACGACCACGACACCGCCGCCGACGCCCAGAAGACCGGCGAGGATGCCGGTGATGAAACCCAGCGCGATCAGGCCGAGTCCGGTGCCCCACGAAAGCACGAGCTGCGCGTCACGGGACGGCACGACGATGAACAGCGAGACGATGACCACCACGAGGAACCCGACGAACCCCCACCGCAGGGCGTTCTGGTTCACCCGCGCCAGCAGCCAGGTGCCCAGCTGCGCGCCCACGACCGCCGCGGCGGCGAGGAGGAGTGCGGGGATCCAGGCCACGGAGCCGTTGACGGCGTAGGAGATCACCCCGACCGTCGCGGTCGGGACGATCGCGGCGAGCGACGTGCCGGCCGCTCGACGCTGGTCGAAGTGCAGCAGCAGCACCAGCAGGGGCACGATCACCGTGCCGCCGCCGACGCCGAAGAGCCCGGAGAGAAGCCCCGCGGCAAGGCCGACCCCCAGGCACGAGAGGATGAACCGGGGGGTGCGACGGACCGGGGCCGCGGGCGCGCTCATGCCGGCACCACCTCGTCGATCGCCCATCCGTCCGTTGCGGGCACGAGGGTGCCGCTGCCCTGGTCGAACCGTCCCGGACTGGGTGAGCTCATGGCGATCCTTCGCGTCGCGCGGCGTCTGCCGCGGGTGGTCAGCCTAATCTTCCGATGCGCGGGGCGGCGGGTGGCCGCATCGGCATCCGCGCCGCGGATGAGGGTGTTCTCACGCAATTCGCGCTCGGCCGCACGCCGCGGCTAGCGTGGAATCTGCTTCACCCCGGTCGCGCGGTGTTCGGGTCACCCCGACCGGGAAGACGGCCCGGGCTCATCGCCCGGGCCGTGTTCTCGTTCTGGATCAGAACGTGGCCTGATCGGGGTCGGCCCCCACCCGCTGACCGCGGTCCAGGCTGTCGATCGCGGCCATCTCGTCGTCGGAGAGCTCGAACCCGAACACGTCGAAGTTCTCGGCCATGCGCTGCCGGGAGTTGCTCTTGGGGAACACGATGATCCCCTGCTGCAGGTGCCAGCGGATGACGACCTGGGCGGGCGTGACGCCGTGGGCGGCCGCGGCATCCACGATCGCCTGCTCGCCGAAGAGGTCGTACTTGCCCTGCCCGAGCGGGCCCCAGGCCTCGGTGCGGATGCCGAGGGGCTCGATGAACGCACGCAGCTCGCGCTGCGCGAAGGCCGGGTGCAGCTCGATCTGGTCGACCGCCGGAACGGTGTCCGACTCGGCGAGGATGCGCTCGATGTGGGAGCGGTGGAAGTTGGAGACGCCGATCGACCGGGTGAGTCCGCGGTCGCGCAGCTGCTCCAGTGCGCGCCACGATTCCACGTAGCGGTCGAGATCGGGGCGCGGCCAGTGGATCAGGTACAGATCCACGTGGTTCAGGCCGAGCTTTTCCAGGCTCGAGTCCATCGCGTCGAAGACCGACTGCGTGCCCTGGTCCGAGTTCCACAGCTTCGTCGTGACGAAGAGCTCCTCGCGCGGGATGCCGGAGGCGGCGATGGCGCGACCGACGCCTTCCTCGTTGCCGTAGACGGCCGCGGTGTCGATGTGGCGGTAGCCCACCTCGAGCGCGTCGGAGACGATGCGCTCCGTCTCGGTGGGGTCGACCTTGAAGACGCCGAACCCGAGCTGCGGGATCGTGTGGCCGTCATTGAGCGTGAGGGTGGGAACAGTCATGCGCACCAGCCTGGCACGTCCCGCACCGGCGTGGGGCGTCGCCTCAGCGCAGCCCGACCGGGTCCGTCCACAGCGCCTCTTCCACGACGAGATCGTCGAAGAGCGTCATCGCGTCGGACCCCGCGGGCATGGGGGCCGGTCGGTAACCCGTGGGGAGATCATCAACGAGTTGCCGCGCCCTCGGCCCTCCCACCAGCAGATACACCATGCCCAAGAACGTAAGGCCTGACCCCGATCGGCGAGGGGTGCTTGCGCTCACGGTCTGGGCATCGTAAGGGCGCTAGGCTGGGGTCGCTGCAGCCGCTTGGTCGGTGGCGGTGATCTAGCCCAGACCGAGAGAGTGGAGTGACGTGGGAACGCTGTATTACGGGGGCGAGTCCACGCCCGTACACATCGAGGATCGCGCGCTGGCGCACCTGAAGGTCGTCATCGCGACCAAGCTGCGCCGTGGCGAGAGCTTCACGGTGTCGTGGCGGCATCCCGACGACCAGGAGCGCGGCCGCAGCACCGTGTGGATCCACCCGTCGATCCCCCTGCGCTTCGTCTTCGACGACCCGGAGCCGACGCAGCTCAGCCGCAGCTGGGTCGAGGAACTCGCCAGCAGCGCGAACTCCTCCGGCGGCGTCATGCTCGTCGCCGAGCACATCGACACCGACGCGGCGGACGTCGCAGACGACACCCCGGAGTCCTCCAGCGCGCTGAGCTGATCCCCTCGGTCCTCCCGGGATGCCGGCGGCCGGCGCTACTTGATGCCGGCGGTGGCGACCCCCTGGATGAAGTACTTCTGCAGGAAGAGGAAGAGGATCAGCACCGGCAGCAGCACGACCACGGCCCCGGCCAGCAGGATGCCGAACTCCGTGGTGTTGGATGCCTGCGAGGCCACCGCCAGCGCCACGGGAAGGGTGAACGTCCCCTCGCTCTGGGCCACGATCAACGGCCACAGGAACGAGTTCCACGACCCGAGGAACGACAGGATCGCGATGGTGGCCACGGGCGGGCCGGACAGCGGCAGGAAGATGCCGAAGAACAGGCGCGCCTCGCTCGCACCGTCCACCCTGCCCGCCTCGAGCAGTTCGGTGGGCAGCGAGTACGCGAACTGGCGCATGATGAACACCGACAGCGGCGTCACCAGCAGCGGCGCGATGATGCCCGACAGGGTGTTCACCAGGCCCAGTTGCACGATCACCAGGAACTGCGGCACGAAGATCGCCACGTAGGGCACGATCCAGGCGAAGATCACGAGCGAGAAGACGAGGTTCTTGCCGCGGAACTCCAGCTTCGCCAGCGCGTATCCCGCCATCGAGCTGAACAGCACGTTGGCCGAGACGGCCACGACCGAGACGATGGCGCTGTTGACGAAGTAGAGGCCGAACCCCTCCTCCACGAACAGGTCGACGTAGTTCTGGACCTGGAAGCTCTGCGGGAACCAGGCTCCCGGGTCGGAGAGGAACTCCCCCTGGGTCTTGAACGATCCGAAGACGACCCAGACGAAGGGCAGCAGCAGTGCCCCGACGATCACGACGACGGCGGTGTACAGCGCTGCCGAGGACAGCCGCGACGGCGCGTTCAATGCTTGGGCCTCAGCAAACGGAACTGCACGACCGCGACGATCGAGACGAACACGATGAGGAGGAACGATCCGGCCATCGAGATCGCCGTGTTGCCGAAGCCGAACTGCTGATAGATCCACAGGGCGATGGACCGGGTCGAGCCCAGTGGCCCGCCGGCGGTGAGCAGATAGGGCTCCTCGAAGATGCTCAGGAACGACACCGTCATGAGCACCACAACCAGAAGCGTCGCCGGGCGCAGAAGCGGCAGTGTGATGGAGCGGAAGCGGCGCGCGGCCGTGGCGCCGTCGACCGCCGCCGCTTCGTAGACCTGCTGAGGAATGGCCTGCAGGCCCGCCAGGAACAGCACCATGCACGTGCCGACGTTGCGCCACACCGCCAGCATCACCACGGTCGCCACCGCCCACACCGGGTCGCCCAGCCAATTCGGTCCCGCCGCACCGATGCCCTCCAGAGCGGCGTTGACCGGCCCGAGCGGGGCGAAGGCATACTGCCAGATCACCGCCGCGGCGACGATGTTGGTGATGACGGGAAGGTAGGCGGCGGCGCGGAAGAACGTGCGCAGCCGCCGGATGCCCTTGTCGAGCAGCAGGGCCAGCACGAGGCCCAGTCCGGCACTGAGCGGGACGCACAGCACCACGAACAGCGCGGTGTTGAGCATCGATCGCTGGAAGCCAGCGTCGCCGAGCACCCGCACGAAGTTCTCGAAGCCGATGAAGTCGACGGCGAAGGGGGTGCGGATGTCGCGCGAGGTGATGTCGGTGAGGCTCATCCCCATGGCCGCGAGAACCGGGACGGCGGTGAAGGTGGCCGTCACCACGAGGAAGGGCAACAGGAACAGCCAGGCCGCCCGTGCCTGCGCCCGTTGCAGCGACGACCGCCGCGGGGGGTTCGTCGCACGCCATCGCCGCCCCGCCGCCCCGGGTCCGGAAGGCGGGGGCGCTGCCCTGCCTTCCGGACCCGACGTCACGGTGGCGGTCATCTACTGGCCGACGCCGATGGACTCCGCCTCGGCCTGCGCCGCATCCAGCGCCTCCTGCGCGGTTGCGGTCCCCCGTGCCACGCGCTCGATCTGCTCTCCCAGCGCCTTGCCGACCTGGTTCCATGTCGGCACCGGCGGGACCGAGACGCCGTACTCCATGGCCTCGCGCACCTGCTCAAGTGCCTCGTCGTCGGCGATCGCCGGATCGTCCCAGGCGACCTGAACCGTCGGCAGGTTTCCCATGCTCGCGAACCAGGCCAGCTGCGTCTCGGGCTCCGAGGCGTACCGCACGAACTTCCAGGCGGCATCGGCGTTGGCGGCGTCCTCCAGCACAGCCCAGTTGCCGCCGCCGATCGAGGCGGCCCGCTCACCGCCCGGGCCTGCGGGCGGCACCAGCGCGGCCATGTGCTCGTCGAGCCACTCCTGGCCGTGCGCGTCCTTGATCCAGCCACGCAGCCACGGCCCGTTGAGCACCCCCGCGATACGGTCCTGGGCCAGGTAGGCCACGGAGTCGACCGAGGTCGGGCCGTCGGGCGAGACGAAGCCGTCGTCGAAGAGGGAACCGTAGAACTCCAGCGCCTCGACGTTCTCCGGGGAGTCGATGGTCCACTCCGTGGCGTCGTCGCTGATGATGCCGCCGCCGTTCTGATGCGCGAACGTGTCGAACTGCGCGGCGGTGTACTCGTCGAAGGGGACGACGTAGAAGGCGAGCGGATACGCCACGCCGGCATCCTTCAGCGTCTGGGCGAACTCGCGCAGATCGTCCCAGTCCTGCGGTGGCTCGAGGCCGGCGGCCTCTGCCAGATCGGCGCGGTACTGGAAGACGCGGGCGTAGGTGAACCAGGGCACCCCGTACGACACGCCGTCGACCTGACCGCTCTCCCACACCGACGCGAAGAAGTCCGCCTCGTCCACGAGTCCTTCGGGGACCGGCGCGAACGCCTCGGTGGCGAAGAGCGCGGGCTGGTGCTCGGTGAAGACGTACACCAGGTCGGGGACGGTGCCCGCGGCGATCGCCGCGGTCATCTTCGTGACGAACTCCTCTTCGGGGATGGGCGTCATGTTGATCTCGACGTCGGGGTTCTCGGCGATGAAATCATCGAACAGCACCGGCAGCTCCGCGGCTTCCGCCCCCGCCGCCCACAGCTCGATCGTGCCCGTGGCGGGGCCGTCGGTCACCGCGCCGGCCTCGCCCGAGGGCGCTCCGTCGTCCGCGCGGCCGCACCCGGCCAGCACCAGCGCTGCCACCACGACAGCCGCGCCGACGGCCCTCTGTCGCCACTGCGACCTCTGTCGAATGCCCATGCCGGTCCGAGTCCTTTCTCGAGCATGCGGGGTGCGATGCGCCGCCCGGCATCCGCTGCGCGCGGCGTCGGTCCGGGCGACCCCTGCACCCTCGCCCGCCTCGATGGTGCACCGAACAGCCCGCCGAGGGATGACCGTTGTCCGGGGGCGGCTCTTCTGCTAACCGTCCGGCAACGCCGTCATCGTCGGGTCGTCATCGGAGCGTTGTCGTCTGCGGCGAGCCCTAACGTGGAGGCATGACCTTCGCGACCGACGTCGATGCCCTCACCGAAGACCGGCTGCGGGAGCGCGGCAGCCTGAAGTGGACGATGTTCCCCGACGCGATCGGCGCGTTCGTCGCCGAGATGGACTTCGGTGTGGCACCCGCGGTGCGCGATGCCGTCACCGGCGCGCTGGACCGCGGCGCGACCGGCTACCTGCCCACGCAGGCCGCCGCCGACCTCTCGGCGGCCACCGCTGCGTGGTACGCCGACCGATACGGCTGGGCCGTACCGCCCGAGCGGGTGCACCATGTGCCCGACGTGATCGCGGCGTTCGAGCTCGCGATCGAACGCTTCTCCACGCCCGGGTCGGCCGTCATCGTGCCGACGCCGGCCTACATGCCGTTCCTGACGGTGCCCGGCATGCACGACCGCCGGGTCATCGAAGTGCCGAGCATCGAGGTGGACGACCGCATGGTCATGGACCTCGAGGGCGTGGCCCGCGCTTTCGCCGACGGGGGCGGTCTGCTCGTCCTCTGCAATCCGCACAACCCGCTCGGCACCGTCTTCACGCGGGACGAGCTCGTCGCGGTGTCGGAGGTGGTCGATGCCGCAGGCGGACGCGTGTTCTCCGACGAGATCCACGCGCCCATCGTCTACGGCCCGGCTCGCCACGTGCCCTACGCCTCGGTGTCCGAGACCGCGGCCGGGCACACGCTGACGGCGGCATCCGCCTCGAAGGCGTGGAACCTCGCCGGGCTGAAGTGCGCCCAGGTGATCCTCTCGAACGACGCGGATGCCGCGGCGTGGGAAGAGTTCGGCATGTGGGCCGGCCACGGCACCTCGACGATCGGGGTCTACGCCAACACGGCGGCGTTCGCCGGCGGCGCGGACTGGCTCGACGACGCCGTCGCCTATCTCGACGGCAACCGGCGGATGCTGGCGGAGCTGGTGCGCGAGCTGCTCCCCGCTGCGCGGATGACGATGCCGGAAGGCACCTACATCGCGCTGATCGATCTGCGCGCGTACGGCCTGGGTGGTGACCTGGCGGAATGGTTCCGTGAGCATGCGCGGGTGGCGATGATCGACGGCATCGCGTGCGGCGAGGCCGGTCGAGGTCACGTGCGCTTCGTGTTCGCTCTGCCGCGCCCGCTGCTGCGGACGGCGGTCGAGCGCATGGCGGCCGCGCTCGACGCGCGCGCGGCGGCGTCGTAGCGCGCTACGCGGCCTCGCGCAGCGCGAGCGGCAGCTCGGCGACGAGCTCGCGGGCGAGGAAGCCGAGCCCGAAGCGCTCGGTGAGCCGGTCACCGGCGCGTGCATGCACCCAGGCCGCCCACACCGCCGCCTGCGCCGATCCGGTGCCGCGGGCGACGAACCCGGTGACGGCACCCGCGAGCACGTCGCCGCTTCCCGAGGTGGCCAGCCCCGGCCCGCCGCCGTCGATGCGCCAGGCGGCGCCGTCAGGGTCGGCGACGACGTCGTAGCAGCTGACGACGGCCAAGTGGCGTCGGGCCACCTCGCGCACGGCATCCGTCAGATCATCGCCCAGCTCATCCGCCGGGGTGTCTCCGCCGAGCAGCAGCGCGAGCTCTTCGCGGTTGGGGGTGAGGAGCAGCTCCTCGGGCAGGCGCGCACGGTCGACGTCGGAGAGGATGCCGAGGGCGTAGGCGTCGAGCACCAGGCACCGCGGGCCGGCGTCGGCGACGGCGAGAAGGGTGTCGCGCGTCTCGTCGGCGTCGTCGAACCCGGGCCCGACGAGCACGGCATCCGCCGCGGCGATGTTCTGCTGCGCCGCCCGGGGGAAGGGGTCCCGGGCGCGCTCGGGCAGGGCATAGACCGCCGCCTCCGGCAGCACGATGCCCACCTGCGCATCGATCGAACCCGGCACGAAGACGGCGAGTCTGCCCGCGCCCACCCGCAAGGTCGCCTCGCCCGCAAGCATCACGCCGCCCGGCGTTCTGCGGGAGCCGCCGATCACGATGACGTCCCCGCGTGCTTTCTTGTCCGCTCCGGGATCGGGAAGGCCCCACTGCGCCAGCAGCTCCTCCGTCACCGGCTGCGGTGCGTCGTCACGATGTGTCGTCATGGCGCCTGCTCCGTGCGGGCGTCGGGGGTGGCTTGCGGACCGGTTGCCGGGTCGCCGACCTCGGGGGTCCCCGGGTGCACCGTGACCTTCGCACCCTCCTCCTGCAGATGGCCCACGTCGGAGAACGCCCGCAGCTCCCACCGGCCGTCGACGAGCTCGAGACGGGTCACCGACGCGTTGAGCACCGGGTTCGCCGCGGCGAACTCCAGCAGTTCGCGCTCGGGCATGCCGCGCAGCAGGGAGACGATCAGGGTGACCACGGCGTCGTGGGCGACCACGAGCGCCGATTCCTGTGGGCCGGCCAGCAGATCTCCGAGGACGGATCTCAGCCGCAGCGCGACGTCCGCCCACGATTCCCCGCCCGGGGGGCGGTGGTAGTACTTGCCGAGGTGACGCCGGCGCTGCGCCTCCTCCGGGTGCAGCCGCGCGACTCCGCTCATGGTGAGCAGGTCCAGAATGCCGAGCTCACGATCGCGCAGCCGCTCGTCGACGACGACGTCGGCGGGGTGGCCGCCCAGCGCGATCGCGAGCGTCTCGCGTGCCCGCAGGTACGGCGATGACCAGTACGCGTCGATCGCGCCGCGATTGTCTTCGAGCCAATCCCCGAGCGCGGCGGCCTGCTCCTCCCCCGTCGAGGACAGCGGCACGTCGGAGTCGCGTATGTCCAGCGGGATGCGTTCGAGTCCTTCCCGCTCCGCGCGGCTCGCCGCGACGTTGCCCACGCTCTCACCGTGTCGTACGAGCCACAGAGTGTTCACCGGCATCCGCCCACCCTAGAAGCACTCCCCGGGGTGCGCCCAGGGGTTGCGCTCGCCCGCACCGACGGCAAGCGAGCGCTCCCCGTACGACTATTCGGCCGGGGCCGGTGCCGGTGCCGGTGCCGGCGACGCCTGCCCCTGGTTCGCGCCGAGATCATGGGCGAGTTCGCGCTCGTCGTCCTCCGACAGCGAGGTCTGCATGACCGTGCCGTGGAAGGGCGCCAGCGCGGCGGCGAACTTGTCGGCCGTGAGCTTGGTCGCGTAGATCACGACGGCCGACTTGCCGGCCGTGACCGCCGACTGCACGCGGCTGCGGAACTCCGAGTCCATGCCGACCTTGTCGAGGCCCGCGAACAGCGCGCCGACGAGGCCGCCGAGGACGAGTCCGGCGACGGGGACGAAGAAGAGGATGCCGATGAGGGTGCCGAACAGCGCCCCGCCCACCGCACCGAACCCGATGTTCGCGATGCCTCCGGGGTACTCCACGCTCGTCTTGCCTTCGTTGTTCACCTTGACCAGCGCAAGACCCGCCAGCTGCACGACCATGTCGTCCTGCAGCTGCTGCACGGTGTTGTACGCCGCTTCGGCGTCGGCCTCCGAGTCGAAGGCGATGACGATGAGATCAGCCATGGATTTGCCTACCTTGCGTTCAGGCCGCCCGCGACGCACCGTGACGGGCAGCGTTCGGGATGCACCACCGGAGCTCGCATGATGCACACTGTGCGGCTGACGCTATCCCCGGGGCGGGGGTGCGACAAGGGGCCTGTTGCCCGGCCCGCGCGGAGCGGAGGATGGGCCGCACGACGACGACAGGAGGAAGGCCATGAAGGCACTCGTGTACCACGGGGCAGGGAACAAGGCATGGGAGGCGGTGCCCGATCCGGTCATCAAGAACGCCACGGATGCCATCGTCAAGATCGATGCGACGACGATCTGCGGCACCGACCTGCACATCCTCAAGGGCGACGTGCCGGCCGTGACCGATGGGCGCATCCTCGGGCACGAGGGCGTCGGAACGATCACCGAGGTCGGAGCCGCCGTCGAAGGCCTGGCGGTCGGCGACCGCGTGATCATCTCCTGCATCAGCGCGTGCGGGCACTGCGGCTACTGCCGCAAGCAGCTGTACTCGCACTGTCTGGCCCCGGAGGGCGAGTCGGGCATCGGCTGGATCCTCGGGCACCTCATCGACGGCACGCAGGCCGAGTACGTGCGCATCCCGTACGCCGAGACGTCGCTGTACAAGGTGCCGGCCACGGTCACCGACGCCGAGGCGATGCTGCTGTCGGACATTCTGCCGACCGGTCACGAGATCGGTGTGCAGGCGGGCGGGGTGAAGGCCGGCGACGTGGTCGCGGTCATCGGTGCCGGACCCGTGGGCCTCGCCACCATCGCGACCGCGGGACTCTACGGCCCGTCGCGGGTGATTTCCCTCGACCTGGACGCCAACCGCATCGAGCAGGCCAAGCGGTTCGGGGCCACGGACGGCGTGCTCTCCTCCGACGCGGATTGGCGCGAGCAGGTGATGGCGCTGACCGACGGGCTCGGCGTCGACGTCGCGATCGAGGCTGTCGGCATCCCTGCCACCTTCGCGGCCGCGCTCGACATCGTGCGCCCCGGAGGCGTCGTCGCCAATGTGGGCGTGCACGGCAAGCCCGTGGAGCTGCCGATCGACCGGCTGTGGATCGCGAACATCGCCATCACGATGGGGCTGGTCAACGCCAACACCACCGACACCCTGCTCAAGCTCGTCGAGCAGCACAAGGTCGAGGCATCGCTGTTCGTCACGCACGAGTTCACCCTCGACGAGATCGAGGAGGCGTACGACGTCTTCGGCCGCGCTGCCGAGACGAAGGCGCTGAAGGTGCTGATGACGGCGTGACGTGAGCACCCTCCGGCGTCGAATCAATGTCGGAGGTTCGCGCGATGATAAGGGCATGCAGGATACGAGATATCTTCCCCCCGACGAGGCGGCGGCGCGTGCCGTCGACCGCCTCGGCGGGATCCTGCCCGACTTGATCGCCGTGCGGCAGCAGCTGGCACGCCTGCAGGCTCGTGAGGCACGGTTGCTGGCCGCGACGGACGACGTCGTGGCGGACTGGGTGAAGGATGCCGGGCTGCAGCACCGCTCCGAGGCCGAGATGCCGCACCGCATCGCCGCTGCGGAGATCGCCGCCGCGTGGCGGGTGAGCGACCGCACCGTGCAGCGTCAGATCGGCGACGCCGCCACGCTCGTCAGGGACTATCCGAGCACGCTCGCGGCACTCGAGGCGGGACGCATCTCCGCCGCTCATGTGCGGGTCATCGTCGCCAACGGCGCGATCATCTCGCGGCCCGAGCTGCGCGCCGCTTATGAAGATGCGGTACTGCCGTATGCCGAGAGCGAGGCGGCCACCCGGCTCGCGCCGGTCGCGCGCCTCCGCGCGCAGTGGTACTCCGACACCACCGTCGACGAGCGGCACCGGCAGGCACGGCTGCGGCGCGGGGTGTCGGTGACGGACCTCGACGACGGCATGGCCGAGCTCGTCGCCGTCCTCCCGGCGGTGCTCGCGCACGGCGCCTTCGACCGGCTCTCCCAGATCGCGCGCAGCGCCCAGGACTCGCAGGCCGGCGTCGGTGACGATGCACTCACCGACGACGGGCGACCCGCCCCCTCCGACACCCGCACCCTCAACGAGCTGCGCGCCGACGTCCTCTCCGACCTGCTGCTGACCGGGGAGCCGTCGACGCTGAGCGTCGCCGACGGTGGTCTCCGCGCGATCCGCGGCACGGTGCAGGTCACCGTGCCCGTCCTGGCCCTCATCGGCGACCGCGTCGCCGATCCGTTCGAGGCGACCGTGCTCGTCGGGCACGGGCCGATCGATGCGGCCACCGCGCGATCCCTCACCGCCGACGCCCCCGGCTGGGATCGCATCCTCACCCACCCGGTCAGCGGCGCCGTGCTCGCCGTGGACCGGTACCGCCCCTCCGAGGAGATGCGACGGCATCTGCGCACCCGCGACCAGCACTGCCGGTTCCCCGCCTGCCGCGTGCCGGCGAAGATCTGTGACATCGATCACACTGTCGACCGCGCTCGGGGCGGCGCGACGGACGTCCGCAACCTCGCGCACGTCTGCCGGCGACATCACACCGGCAAACACCACTCCCCTTGGCGCGTGCGTCAACGACCGGGTGGTGTGCTCGAGTGGACGTCACCGACCGCGCGCGTCTACATCGACCGGCCCGTGAGCGAAGTGGCGTTCGCCACCGATCCCGAGTTCGACGACGCGCCCTTCTGACGGCGCGCCCCTCGGTGCCCGCTCGGCTCAGAGATCATCCGGCGTCTGGCCCTCCTCCGTGGCGTTGAACCAGCCGAGCAGGCCCGACTCGATCTCGAGCACCTCGTACGGCCCGCATGCCAGAACCGTCGCCGGGAGCGCGTCGTCTTCGGGGAATCCGCCGTAGCGGCCGTCGAACGGGAGGGACCGCCGGTCCTGCTCCTCGCACCCCTGCGGATCCGATCCGCCCTCGACGAAGATGACGGCGTTGGTCTCGTTCATGGTGGCCGTGGAGTGGATCGGACCGGCGTCCGCGGGAATCCATTCCGGCATCCGCACGCCCACCCAGCCTTCATCGGCCGCCTTCCGATCGGAGAACGTCTCGGTGTGCACCTTCGAGACGATGTCCATGGGGTTCGCACAGCCGGCGAGCGTGGCGACGGCAGCGAGTCCGAGCAGACCGGTGGCGGTGAGGCGCGCGATGCGGGAAGGACGGGGCGACGACGTGGGTTCGTTCATGGTCCCAGTGAACGCGGGGGCACGGCGGGGCGAATCCGCCGCGAAGATGACCTGCCGTCATCCCGGCGTATGGTTCCTCGGCGGCGGAGCTCGGTAGCCACGGCATCCGTCGGCAGATGCAGAAAACCCCCGGAAATCCGGGGGTTTCAATCTGTAGCAGGAGCGGGGTTCGAACCCGCGACCTCACGATTATGAGACGTGTACCCGTAGCCGCTCGTCATGCGAGCCGACTCCGAAACCATCGAACCGGGCAAGGCGGATGTACTCGCGCGCGGCTGCTCTTCCCCGATCAAGACGGCGACGGGCGTTTGGGTGCGCTGCGGCTCGCGCATCAAAAGCAAGTGCGCGTCGTGCGCTGAGCTCTACCGCGGTGACTGGGCGGCAATTGCTCGATCCGGTGTGTTCGATGGCCCTGTCGAGCGTTACCGCTTCTACCTGCTCACGCTCACTGCTCCGTCGTTCGGGCGGGTACACCGTGTACCGCGGTCCGGTCCCGCGCCGCGTTGCGGCTGCGGCTCAGCGCACTCAGCAGCGGACGCCGCGCTGCGAGGGGTACCCCTCGACCCCGCACAGTACGACTACGCGGGCCAGGTGGCGTGGAACCGGGATGCGGGGGTGCTCTGGGATCGGACGCGCCGTCGCCTTCGTGACCGCTGGGACTCGCTCGAGTACTTCATCGTCCGGGAGTGGCAGGACCGGGGCGTGCTGCACGTGCACGCGATCGTCCGGGTGGCGCGTGTGGAGGCTCCTCCTGCAGAACGGCTGCGGGATGCCGCGCGGACGGCGACGGCGGTCTCGAAGGTCGACGGCTCTGTCGTCGAGTGGGGCGCGCAGGCGCAATGTGACGCGTTCCGCGCGGACGGTGACGGCGCGAAGACGATCTGGTATCTGTCCAAAGCGTTGAACTACGTGCTGAAGGACGTGGCAACGGACGCGGGCGAGGTGCCGGTTGAGGTGTGGCGGCATCAGGTCGCTCTCGGTGACGCTGCTCGCCGGATGCGCTGCTCGGGGGTCTGCGAGCCGCAGAACTGCTCGAGCCTCGTGCACAAGCGGTTCGGGTCACGCTCCCAGGTTGTCTCCGCTTCACGTCGGACGAAGCACCGGCCGGGTTGGTCGTTCACCGGCCTGACTCGGACGGTGCAGCGCCGGTTGCGGCGGGAGTGGTGGGAGTCGCAGCAGTCGGGGGCCGGCGACGCGTCGCCGACCGTGGCGCCGGCTCCGCTGGAAGGTCTTGCGGCGCGGTCGCGTCGTGAGTTGGTCGCGCGCGGTTGGGCCGCGCCGTAGTCGAGGGGTAATCGTGGTGAAGTTCTTTGTTCGGTCCGGCTCGGAGGTCGAGCGGATGCCGCATTGGGATATCTACGCGTGTGACGCGTTCGGACGCCCGACCGAGTTGATCGGCGGCGTGATCAACGCCGCGAGGACGCATGAGGAAGCTGCGGATATGTTTCGGTCGATGCACCCGGACTGGTCGGGCGGGCTCGTGCACGTGCGCCCGTCGACGCTTGTGCCGCCGTGGGAGGCAGTCGAGGACGCGTGAGCGGAGCCGGGGGCGGAGCGCGCGGAGTCCCGCATGCGGGACGCGCGCGGCCGCCCCGGCTCGCCACGGGTCGCGCCTGCCGAATTGGAGCACGCCGCCGAGGGCAACCGCAGCGCGTAGCGCGTAGGGCGGCAGGTGCCACGCGTTACAACGGCGTTATCGGTCGCTATGTTGTCGCTATGGGTGGATACAAGGCACCGAAGAAGCGGCTGCATCGCGAGTTCATGTACCTCAACTACGACACGATCATCAACTCCCTCTCGGCGTTCGAAGCAGGCAAGGTGGATGAGATCCTGCAGAAGGTCTCCGAAGCTTCGGATGGAGGCCTGTCGGGGTCGCTGGGGGCGAACGTCGGGCCAGCCAACGCCAAGGTCAGCGCCGGGAAGAAGAAGTCGGCAAGCATGGAGGAAGAACTGACGCGCTCCCGCACCCATTTCTCAGCATTCGACAGCTGGATCAAGCATCTCGACGCTGAGGATGGAGTAGGCGAACTCACGGCGTGGGACGTTGAAACGCGGGATGAGATCGAAGTTGGCGACACTGTTCGTTTTGAGGCCCGCGTCACGCTCTCGAAGGTTCAGCAGGTGTTCTTCGTGTTCCTTGAGTACGTTGCACAGGCTGGTGATCCCAACTCCGTTTTCAAGCAGCCCACCGCGAAGGTGGCCGAACTGAAGAAACAGGCGCGGCCCATCGAGAACATGATCCGGGGTGCCGGGAATGGGCGGAATATTCAGGTTCTTGCCGCGCCCTTCGGCGTTGATAGCCCTAGGGTCGTTGCGCGTCTGGACGAGCAGTACCTTGTGGGCGGCGCACAAATGGTGGAAGGCGACTTCACCGTTATCGCGCAGGTCTCGAACCTCGTCGACAGAGGCGAGGTTGTGCCAGCTCTACGGATATTGAGAGACACGCCCCCGACGCCGGTGGAGGTCACGATGATGACTAACGTCCTCGACGGCTTCAGGGACGCAGCCGGCGGACTCGGCGTCACCATCGATGACAGTGACACCTCCTACGAGTATCCGGCAGTGATTGTGCACCCGATAGCGATCTACAGGTGAGCCTTGATCCTGTGTAGAGGATTTCGGGAGCGTCCGCCGCGGGTATGTCGGTAGCGGGTGCCATGCTCGGGCCATGGGGAAGAACTCACAGCGTCGCCGGGCGGCGCGCAGCGCCTCGACCGGCGCGCCGCCCACTGCCGGGCGACATGGCGGCATCGGGGTCGATTTGCTTGGGCCGGACGGGACCGCGTGCACCGCTTGCTCCTCGCCCAAGCTGATGTGGTGGCCGAGCCTGGGTGATGCGATGTCTGGCTCAGGCGGATCAGCCGCTCGACAGAAGGAAAGCCGCGCATGGAGTTGCGGGGACTGCGGACTCCTTGGCTTCGCTGACGCCGCTCCGGGCGACCACGGCCTAGCCTGGTAGTCCCGGCAACTGAGACTAGGCGGACGCATGGCGGACTTCCGATCTGAGCGCATGGCCTCTCCTGAAGGAGAAGGCCGCGCGAAGCACGCCCTCGAGAACGCCTGGGACACGTACTACGTGGTCAACCGCGCCGCCAACAAGCCGCTCTTTGCTGCGTTCCCCTGGATCAAGACGATGATGCGGGGGCAAGCTGCCTCGGCCGCTGTCGATGTCTTCGGTTTCTGGCTCGCGTGGCGTCTCTTCGGAGGCTTCGAGGGTCTGCAGGAGCACCTCGGGATGAGCCGCTCCACGATCTATCGCCGGATCGCTGCGTTTCGCTCCGTGTTCGGTGAGCACCCGGACGTGTATGAGTTCCCCGGGATCACGGTCGATGTCGAGGCCTTCTACGCCGGCCTGACGGCACAAGGCGGGCTTAAGAGGGACGACTCCTAGTCTCACGATTGACACTAGAGACAGAACGGGTCTACAGTCTCAATTGTGAGATTAGACCCTGCGACGACGACTCTGGCTGAGTTCTTCAGCGAGTTCCGCGCGCTTTTCTTCGAGGGCCTCACCTCCAACGCTTGCCAGTCCTACGAGCGCGCATGGGCGCTTCGCGTTGAGCCATCCCTCGGCTCCCTTCCACTCACGGACATTCGCCCTCTGATAATCGCCAAGGCGCGTGCGGACTGGTCGGGCGCAGCATCCACCAAGGGTGACGCTCTTGCGCTCCTTTCGAAGATCCTTGAGTTCGCTGTCGTGGGCGAACTCCTGTCGACAAACCCGTGCCGCTCGCTTCCCCGCTCCCGAGGCAAGGCCTCAGAGGCGGAGTGGACTTCACGCGCGCTCGATGACCTGCAGGTGCGACGAATGCTCGCCCTCACGGACTTTCACCCGCACGGCCAGCGCGCCCTTGCGGGCCTGGCCTTCACGGGACTCCGCCTGGGCGAACTCGTCGGCCTCCGCTGGGAGGACCTGGACGAGCAGCGCGGCTTGCTGACCGTCCGCCGCACCTTCTCGCCTGACGGGCACGGGCGACTCGTCGAGCAGTCAACCAAGAGCGGCAAATCCCGGCAGGTTCCGATCATCGAAGAATTGGTGCCGTGGCTGGACGGGGCACGCGGAGGCGGCCACGATCACATCTTCACCGGCAAGCTCGGCGGTCCGTTCGACAGCGGCAACCTCGCCCGCGCTGTCCGGTGGCACGCGATCCGTGACCAGATCGCGACGTTCGCAGACGGTCACCCTCTGCGCTTCCACGATCTGCGTCACACATTCCTGTCGCGACTGGCACGTCACGGCATCGCCCCTGCCCACATTCAGAAGGTTGCAGGGCACGCGTCGATCACGACCACCGAGCGCTATACGCACCTGTCCGGCACCGAGGCAGCCCTCGCAGTCCGCGACGCGGTCAACGGCGCGAATCGTGAGGTCACTTTTCGAGGGGGTGAGATCGCGGCTGACGTCGGGTACAAACGACGAAACCCCCGGAAATCCGGGGGTTTCAATCTGTAGCAGGAGCGGGGTTCGAACCCGCGACCTCACGATTATGAGTCGTGCGCTCTCACCAACTGAGCTACCCTGCCGCGACGCATCTCACGATGCTTCGAGCCCCGAGTCAGGATTGAACTGACGACCCCTTCCTTACCATGGAAGTGCTCTGCCACTGAGCTATCGGGGCGTGCTGCCTGCAAGCAGGCAACTAGACGAGGATATCAGAGCCGCGGCGTGCTCTGAAACGCGCAGTCACCCTCCGGTGTGTTCGCGCATCCACGGAAGCGGGTCGATGCGCGTCGACCCGTTCTGCAGGATCTCGAAGTGCAGGTGCGCACCGAAGGAGTAGCCGGTGTCACCGACGGTGCCGAGCACCTCGCCCACCGTGATCGTGTCACCGACCGCCACGTTGAGGGAGCCGTACTCCATGTGCGCGTAGTGGCTCGAGACGAGTTCGCCGTCGATGACGTGGTCGATGATGACGTGCACCCCGTACAGCCCGCCGGCCTCGGTGGCGACGCGCACGGTGCCGTCGGCGATCGCGTGGATCTCGGCGCCCTGCCCCGGCACGAAGTCGATGCCGTGGTGCATGCTGCCGTCGCGCATCTGGAAGCCCCAGGTGTAGGGAACCCCCACCGGGAACGGCCACTGCACGGGCGAGTTCGGGTCGCTGATGAACGAATTGTCGAAGTTGCGCACGCCCGACTCGGCGGCGAGGTCCGACCGCGTCGCCGTGGTGTAGTTCGCATCGCGACCGAGGCTGATGTCGGTCGTGGCGGCGGATGCCACGAACGCCTGGATCTCATCGGTCTCGGTGAGCGCGTCCTCGGCGGATGCCGAGGTAGCCGCGGCACCCGGGACGGTCTGCGCCTCACCCGCGGCGACGGCGCCGGCCGGCGTCGTCATGCTGATCGCGAGCAGGCCCACGACGCCCATCGCGCCGATCGACGCGGATGCGGCAGCCAGACGCTTGCGCGCCTGCGCCCACCCGCGAGGGGGCGTGCCTTCGGCGCACGGCGCGACCTGCGCGCGGGGGGCGGCGCGCTCCCCGGCGCGTGCACCCGCGGCCTGCTGCCGGGCCGATCCCGCGAACGCGAAGATCTTCGCGGCGCGTTCGAAATCGTCGAGCTGTGGGGCGGCGGGCGCAGAGGTCACCGCGTCAGGAAGGGGGCAGTCCGCTTCTGCTGTCGCATCGATGTCTGCAGCAGCCGATGCGGGCGGCGTGGCGGCCTCCGCTCGGCGTGCGCGCCGCCGCAGCGGCGGTTGCGCCTGCGGCGCGGCGGTGAGGGACGCGTCATCCACCGGCACGAGGGTGACGGCGACGTCGGCCACGGCGACCTCGACAGCGGGCGCCTCGACTGCGGGGACCTCGACTGCAGGGACCTCGACTGCAGGCGCCTCGGCTGCGGGCGCCTCGACTGCGGGCGCTTCGACTGCGGGCGCCTCGGCTGCGGGCGCTTCGACTGCGGGGACCTGCGCATCGGGAGCCACGATCGCGAGAGGCTCGGGGGCACGGGCCGCGCGCGCCGCAGCCGCGCGGGCCGCGCGCGTCATCGGGGCGGCGGAGGGCTGGAGCACGGAGGCGGGCTCGGGAGACCGGCGCGTCAGCGCCGCGGGAAGCTCGACGGCCGCCGCGGCAACCACGAATGCGGCGAGACCCGCGACCTGGGCGCCATCGACCTGCGACGCGTCCGAGTGCGCGGCATCCGCCTGCGGTGCGTCCGCCTGCGGCGCCGTCGCCTGCGCGGCATCCGCCTGCGGCTCCGGCGCGACCTCGGTCGGCTGCTCGACGCGCCACGACTCCCCCGGGATGCCCGAGGCACGCCGGCGCAGCGACGAACGCGAGGGCTCGACCGGAGCGACGGCCGCGCGCTGGCGCAGTTCCGCGCGCGTGAGAACGCGGGGCGCGTCGGAAGCGACGGCGTCGCGCGCGTTCGCGGCGGCGATGCGGTCGGACCTGCGCGCGGGCGCCGGGACGGCCGAGGGGGCGTCGAGGGTCAAATCGGGGGGCTCTCGGGTCAGCCACTCGGGGGGCGAGGGACGTCTTCGTATTCGGTTGATGTCACCTTTTCCTTCGGGCGGAAAAGATAACGATCGGGTAAACCCTATCCCTCCGACGGCCCCGTTGTCACGTCGGGATTCCCTGCTCGCCGAAGACGATCGCCGCCAGCCGGTCGACGAGCTGCTCCCCACCCACGATGGTCATGTCCCGGCTGGGGGCGCCGCCGTCGACGCCCACCGCGATGCCACCCGCTTCTTGCACCATGAGCACGCCAGCGGCGTGATCCCACGGGTTCAGCCCGCGCTCGAAATAGCCGTCGAGCCGGCCCGCCGCGACGTAGGCCAGATCCAGCGACGCCGCGCCGATGCGGCGGATGTCGCGAGCCAGCGGCATGACCCGGCCGAGCAGGGCGAGCTGGGGCGCATGCGTGGCGGGGTCGTATCCGAAACCGGTCGCCAGCAGCGACCCGGCGGGGTTCAGGTCGCTGTTGACGCGCAGACGCTCATCGCCGAGCCACGCACCCCCACCGCGCTCCGCGCGGAACATCTCTCCCAGAGCCGGCGCATACACGGCGCCGGCCAGCGCCTGCCACGCACGCGGGTCGGGTTCGCCGGACACGGCGGCGATGCTCACCGCATAGGAGGGGATGCCGTAGGCGTAGTTGACGGTGCCGTCGATGGGATCGACGACCCACGTGATGCCGGTGGTGCCGCGGTCGGCCTCGGACTCTTCTCCGAGGAAGCCGTCGCCCGGGCGCGCGGCGGACAGCCGATCCCGGATGAGGTTCTCCACCTCGCGGTCGGCTTCGGTGACGATATCCGCAAGGGCGGACTTGCTCGCCGCGATCGAGACCCCCTCCGCGCGGCGGCGGTGGGCGAGTTCCCCGGCTTCCGCGGCGATGTCGACGGCGAGTGCGGACAGTTCCTGCTCCAGAGCCATGCGCCCACGCTACGCGCACCCGCTGCGCCGGAACGCGCGACCGCCCCGCGACGAACGTCACGGGCGGCGGCTGCGGTATCGCTTACGGCCGGGGCGGCAGCGGCGGGACCGGAGGCAGCGGCGGCACCGGCGGGATGTCGGTGGCGTCGACGGATGCCGGCGCCTCCGGCTGCGCTGCGGGCGCCGTCGCCGTGGCATCCGGCTGCGCGGGCGGCGCCGGTGCGACCTCGGGCGCGCTTTCGTGCGGCGCTGCGGGCGGCTGCGGCGACGGGGCGCCGTATGCCTGCTGCGGGAAGGTCGGCTGCCCGGTGTAGTAGGCGTTCCAATCCGGCTGCCCATCGGGCATGACGGGGAGCGGGGTGAAGCCGTCGGCATAGGTCGGCCACTGCGGCGGCACCTGCTGCTGCGCGCCGTACGGCGAGGTGGTGCCGTAGCCCTGCCCGCCGTATGTGCCCTCGGCGGTGTACTGACCCTGCCCGGCGTACGGCGACTGTCCGGCGTACTGCTGCACGACTCGGGGATCGTGCCCCTCGTGCGCGTGGCGCAGGGGCCGCTCGCGCTTCGGCGCGAACAGCGCGTTGACCAGCGGCACCAGGGCGGTTCCGACCGCCGCCAGGATGGCGAGCGCGACCACGATGCGCCAGTACACCGCGAGGAAGTCGAAGTAGTCCGACAGCATGAGCGGCAGCACCAGCATGACCGCGAGGATCACGACGAGCGCGATCGTGACGTAGGTGACGATCGAGATGAACGTGGTCGAGTTGCGGGTGTGCGACTTGGTGAACAGCCGCACGTGCAGCAGCGCGAGCTGCAAGATGAGCACGATCAGCAGAAAGCGGAAGAAGCGCTCGGCACCGAGTCCGAAGTAGCGGTCCGGCTCCGGCATCCAGATCATGAAGGCGCCGATGAGCAGCGAGACGACCCACGTCGTCATGCTCGCCAGCGCGAACCAGGCGGGACGGCGCGGGGCGAGCTGGGCTTCGAGGATGGCCACCCCCGCGAAGGCCGCCAGCAACAGGATCGTCAGGAACGCGCGGCCGACGAGACCGGTCTCCGGCCCGAACAGCACCCAGACGACGCACACCAAGGCGGCGGCGATGAGCGCGCCGATGGCGACCCACAGCGCGACGCGCAGAAGCTTGGCGGAGGCGGGGCTGGTGATCGGTTCGCTCATCATCGGTCCTCTCGCGCGGCGCCACGCCGCGGCATCCCCCCATCCTGACACGCCCCCGCGTGTCGGACCACGGTCATCCATTGTCTGCGGCTCTGACGGCGGCACAGCCCGGCCGCAGAACGGGCGAGCGAGTTTTCCCGGCCCACCACTGGCGCCGCGGGCACCCCCCGCGATATGTTGTGGTCAGACCACAGGCCAGACGCGGTTGACTACAGCGGACTGACCCAGAACGAAGGGAACATCATGTCCACTGTTGCCATCATCGGCGGAACCGGCCTCCTCGGACGCGCCACGGCTGAGGAGCTCCTCGCCCACGGCTATGACGTGCTCTCCATCGCACTTCCGCCGGAGACCGCCCACCCTCTCGAGGGCGTGCGCTACGCGTACTGCGACGTCGCCGCGGCATCCGATGACGAGCTGCTCGCGCTGCTCGACGGCGTCGATGCTGTGGCCTACGCCGCCGGCGTGGACGAGCGGGTCGCCCCGCAGGCACCCGCTGCCGGCTTCTTCTACCGCGCCAACGTGCTGCCCACCCAGCGGATGGCGCGCCTGGCCAGGCAGGCCGGCGTCAGTTCGTTCGTCGTGTTCGGCTCCTACTTCGCCGAGTTCGCCGAGCGGTGGCCAGAACTGGGGCTGCGTGAGAAGGCGGGGTACGTCCGCACCCGGCTCCTGCAGGAGCAGGTCGCCTTCCTCGAGGGCGACGGCGCGATGACGGTCACGTCGCTGCGCCTCCCCTGGATCTTCGGCACCATGCCCGACACCGTGCCGCTGTGGAGCATGTTCGTGGCGATGGATGCCGCGGTGCCCGAGGACGCCCCCATCGCCGTCCCCGCAGGTGGCACCGTCATGATCACCACCGGCCAGGTCGCCAAGGCCGCGCGCGGCGCGATCGAGCGCGGCGAGCACGGCAAGACCTATGCGCTCGGCGGCATCAACATGACGTACGCCGACTTCCACCGCATGATCGCGGAGGAGGCCGGCATGGACCCGGCCCGCGTGACACCCCTGCCTGCGGAGGTCTTCCTCCCCGGTATGACGGCGTACGACAAGGCCGAAGCCGCACGCGGCATCGAGCACGGCATGCACCAGGAGGATGCCGCGCGCGTGCAGGAGCGCTTCGCCTACATCGACCCGGAGCCGGTGCAGGCAGCTCTCGGCTACGGCCCCGAGGACGTCGAAGCCGCGATCCGCGAGAGCCTGCGGGTCTGCGTCGCAGCGACCACCGCGATGGCCTGATGGTCTGATCCGGCGCGACCGACGCCGGCCCCCGCTGCGATGGCGGGGGCCGGCGTCGTTCTGACGGCTCGTGGGCCCTCTACAGTGACGGACTGCTCGCTCGACCCCGACGCTGACGTTCGGGGTCACGGTGCGAGACGATCAGGGCGACGGCGCCCACAACCGTCAGGACGACCCCCGTCACCAGCATCACCGACGGCACCGGGTCGGCGCCATAGACGATCTGCTCGCCTGACGGCATCGTGAACGAGCAGGTGAGTCCGAGCGGAAAAAGCTCCCAGCTCCCCTCGACGATGATCGAGCGGTCGACGCTGAATCCCACGTGCCGCTGCAGGCACCCTCGCTCCTCGCCCACCCCGAGCGGAGCGGAGAGGAGGCTCACCACGAAGAGTCCGGTGAACACCCACCACATGATGAGGACGGGCAGCACCACCGCGCGGACAGATCGCCTTCGGTCCATCGCTCAGCCCCCCTCCTGGACGGCCCTCACGGTCTCGTATGTCCACGATGGCGCATAGCAACCACACAGCACCAGCATGGGATCGATGTTGGACACGACTGGACGGTTACGGCCTCGTCGCTGCCGCGACCCGCTCCCGGCACGCAAAAAAGTGAAGGAGACCGCGGATCGCTCCGCTGTCTCCTTCACTTGAGGGTGGCGAGTGAGGGATTCGAACCCCCGAAGGCTACGCCGGCTGATTTACAGTCAGATCCCTTTGGCCGCTTGGGTAACTCGCCAGGTGCGCACCCGACCGGCTTTATCAGGCGATCGGAGGCGCGATTGTCTATCGTACTCTGTCGCGGCGGGTGGCGAAAATCGGCTCACGCCTCGGCATCCAGCACCCGCGCGACGAAGGCTTCGGCGCGCTGCCGGGTGCCGTCGATGCGGCGGTCCACGCTCGCGCGGACCTCGCTCGGCGCGAGGGGAGCCGCCAGCCTGACGTTCTCGTGGCACGACAGATCGGCGCAGATGTAGGTGCCGATGCTGTCGCCGTGCGCTCCGGCATCCCCGGCCTTGCGCGCCGTGAACAGAGCCACCTGATCAGCCGGCTGCATCGTGTGGCAGAGGTTGCACATCGCCGCTCGCGCCCGCCCCGATCCGTCGGCCGCGCGCAGCATCACCGCGGCGAGCCGGCCGTCGAGTTCGGCGACGACGTAGCCCCTCCCCCGGGTGCGCGGGTCGCGCCACGCGTAGAAGTCCAGGTGGTCCCAGTCGGCGAAGGGGAAGTCGGCGGGCACGGTCACCTGGCGGATGTCCTCAGGACCGGCGTTGACGAACGAGGTGCGCAGTTCGTCCTCAGTGAGCGGACGCATGGCGGCCAGTCTACGAAGGCACGCGCTCGGCGGCACCGTCCCTCTCCTCGCGCTCGGCGGCAGCGGCGTCGCCGCGCCCGCGGATGACGAAGCCGAACCCGAAGGCGATGAAGAACATCAGCACGCCGTAGACGGCGGCCGGAAGACTCAGCTCCATCGAGCCGAGCACGGTCTGGGCGATGACGATGGCGAGCGTGGCGTTGTGGATGCCGATCTCGAACGACGACGCGACCGCCTGGCGCTGCCCGACGCGCAGCAGCCGCGGCACGAGGTATCCGACGGCCAGGCTGATGAGGCAGAACAGCACCGTGATGAGCGCCAGGCTCGCGACGTTGTCGACCAGCAGCGCCCAGTTGGATGCCACCGCTCCCGCGATCACGACCACCAGCACGATCACCGACACGATGCGCACCGGCTTGTCCATGCCATCGGCGAACCCCGGACGCACGCGCCGCACGATCATCCCGAGCGCCACCGGAAGCAGCACGATCGCGAACACCTCGGCGGTCTTGGCCCACTGCATCCCGAGCTCCCCGTCGAAGGGGTCGAAGTAGGCGATCGCCAGGTTCGTGATGATCGGCAGCGTCACCACGGCGATGACGGAGTTGATCGCGGTCAGCGAGATGTTCAGCGCGATGTCGCCGCGGAACAGGTGGCTGTAGAGGTTGGCGGTCGTCCCTCCCGGTGAGGCGGCGAGCATCATCATGCCCACGGCGAGCACCGGCGGCAGCTGGAACAGCAGCACCAGGCCGAAGCAGATCGCCGGCAGCAGCACCAGCTGGCATCCCAGCGCGACGATCACCGCCTTGGGCTGGGTGGCGACCCGCGCGAAGTCGCGCGGGGTGAGACTGAGGCCCAAGCCGAACATGATGATGCCGAGGGCGACGGGCAATCCGATGGTGGTCAACGCTGATCCCATGGACCACATCGTGCCCGACGGCACCCGAGGGCGCACGCTTTTCCGCGAGGAGGACCCACACCGGCACCACCTGGGGCAGAATGAGCGCGACGAAAGGGGTGGGACATGGCCAAGAAAGCCGCAGCTCTCAGCGCAGGAGCCAAGGTCGGACTCAGCCTGGTGGGCGTGCTGCAGGCCGCATTCGCCTTCCTCGCCTACTGGGACCTCGGTCACCGAGACCCGGGCGACGTGCGCGGCCCGAAGGCGCTGTGGACCCCGATCATCCTCATCAACTGGATCGGTCCGGCGGCGTACTTCCTCGCCGGCATCCGCCACCGCCGCTGACGGCTCTCGGTAGACTCACGCCATGGCTGATTCCTCGTTCGACATCGTCTCGAAGATCGACCGCCAGGAGGCGGACAACGCTCTCAACCAGGCGCGCAAAGAGGTCGAGCAGCGCTACGACTTCAAGGGCACCGACTCGTCGATCGAGTGGAGCGGCGAGTCGATCATCATCAAGGCGAACAGCGAAGAGCGCGCGAAGGCCGTGCTCGACGTGTTCCAGTCGAAGCTCATCAAACGCGGCATCTCGCTGAAGAGCCTGGAGTCGGGTGACCCCGTCGCCAGCGGTCGCGAGTACCGCATCGTCTCCACGCTCAAGGAGGGCATTTCCTCCGAGAACGCGAAGAAGATCAGCAAGATGATCCGCGACGAGGGCCCCAAGTCGGTCAAGTCGCAGATCCAGGGCGACGAGCTGCGCGTGCAGTCCAAGAGCCGCGACGACCTGCAGGAGGTGCAGCGCCTGCTGAAGGCGGCCGACCTCGACGTCGACCTGCAGTTCATCAACTACCGCTGACCCGCCGCCGCACCCGGCATCCCGTGCGCGCTCAGGCGCGGCGGTAGCGGATGTGCGTCGCCAGGGGCGAGTGCAGCACCTCCACGGGCTCGTAGTCGAACGTCTCCCTGCCGTCGAAGATGCGCTCCCCCGAGCCGAGCAGCACGGGCGCGATGTCGAGGGTGATCTCGTCGACCCGGTCGGCGGCGAGCGCCTGGCGCACGGTGGAGGCACCGCCCGCGATGTGGATGCCGTCATCGCCGGCGGTCTCCACCGCGCGCGCGTAGGCATCGTCGAAGCCTCGGGTGACGAAGTGGAAGGTGGTTCCGCCTTCCATCTCGATCGGGTCGCGGGCGTAGTGGGTGAGCACGAACACGGGTGCGTGGTACGGCGGCTCAGGTCCCCACCACCCGCGCCAGTCACCATCCCAGGCGCCGCGGATCGGGCCGAACATGTTGCGGCCCATCACGTAAGCGCCCCGGGGGCGTCCCACCCAGGCGGAGGCGAGGGCATCGGCCTCCGTGGCGCGCGGATCTCCCAGGTGCCAGCGGTGCAGCTCGAGTCCGCGCCTTCCGAGCGGATCGTCGAGGCTCTGGTCCGGCCCCGCGACGAAGCCGTCGAGGGACATCGAGATGTGACAGGTGGTCTCCGGCATGGGCCGCCCCTCTCGACGTGCGCGCGTCGATCCGGTCAGGTGCCGCAGAAGGTGCGGTACGGGCCGAACGCCTCCGGCGCGGGCTCCGCATAGCGCTCAGCCCCGGTCCGCTCGACGTACGGTGAGCCTACGACCTCGACCAGCCGCTCGACCAGGGTGACGTCGCCCTCGGTGGCCGCCGCCAGCGCTTCCTCCACGAGGTGGTTGCGCGGGATGTACGCCGGGTTCACCGCGTCCATGGCATCCGCGTCGGGGTTCAGCGCCCGCCACCGGGCGCCCCAGATGTCGAACGGCCCCGGGTCGGCGAACAGCGCGCGGGCGGGAGCCTCGTCGCCGCGCGCGGCCTGACCGAGGCGCCGGAAGAAGCCCGTGTAGTCGACACGACCGATCTGCAGCAGGCTGACGAGGTCGGTCAGCAGGGCCGTCGTGACCGCGTCGTCGGCGTCGGCCCGGATGCCGAGCTTGGCCAGCATCCCGCCGAACCATGCCGCGTTGTACGCGTCGCGGAAGCGCCCGAGCGCGTTCTGCGCCAGCTCGATCGCCCGGTCTTCGTCGTCATCGAGCGTGGGCAGCAGCGCCTCGGCGAAGCGGGTGAGGTTCCACTCGGCGATGAGCGGCTGCCGGCCGAAGGCATAGCGGCCTTGCAGATCGATGGAGCTGAAGACGGATGCCGGGTCGAAGGCATCCATGAAGGCGCACGGGCCGTAGTCGATCGTCTCCCCCGAGATCGTCATGTTGTCGGTGTTCATCACGCCGTGGACGAAGCCGAGCAGCATCCATTTCGCGATGAGCGAGGCTTGGGCGTCGATGACGGCTTCGAGCAGCGCCACCGACGGGTTCTCGGCACCGACGCGCTCCGGGTAGTGGCGCTCGAGGGCGTGGGCGACGAGCCGGCGCACGAGGTCGACTTCGCCGGTGGAAGCCGCGAACTGGAACGTTCCCACCCGCACGTGGCTCGCGGCGACGCGGGTGAGCACGGCGCCGGGGAGCATCGTCTCGCGTTGCACGCCGAGGCCGGTCGCGCTGACGGCGAGCGCGCGGGTGGTCGGCACTCCCAGCGCGTGCATGGCCTCGCTGATCACGTACTCCCGCAGCATCGGGCCGACGGCGGCCAGCCCGTCGCCGCCGCGGGCGAAGGGAGTGGGGCCGGACCCCTTGAGGTGCAGATCGCGCAGGGCGCCGTCACGGGCGGTGAGTTCGCCGAGCAGCAGCGCGCGCCCGTCACCGAGCACGGGAGAGTAGCCGCCGAACTGGTGACCGGCGTAGGCCTGCGCGACCGGGGCGGCGGACGCGGGCACACGGTTTCCGGTGAGGAAGGCGACGCCGTCGGCTGCGCGGAGGGCCTCGGGGTCGAGTCCCAGTTCGACGGCGAGCGGGGCGTTCAGGACCAGCAGACGGGCGTCGGGAAAGTCCGCCGCGGACCACGGCGTGGACAGCTCCGGGAACTCGCGGGCGAAGCGCGAGCCCAGGTCGACGGTGGTCTCGGGCGCGAGGCTCATGCTTCCAGGCTACGTCCGGGGTGGGGCGCGGGGGCCGGGCGGCGGGATCCCGCGCGCAGGGTCGCCGGGACGGGGGTCGCGGGCTCGGTGCCGGTGCCCGCCCGTGCACAACGTCGCTGATCCGTCGTGTGCCGGGCGCGGTCGCCCCGCCATATCGCACCGTGGTGCACGGATTGGCGACGTTGTGCTCGCGTCGCCGCGCGAAAAGACCCGCCCGTGCGTGAGCCGGTCGATGTAGGTTATTAGCGCGCTCTCATGTTTCGTTGGGGAAGGGCGCGTCGCACTGGGGAGAAAACAATGGGGTTCAGCGCTCGTACATTCGTCATGCGCACGTCGGAAGCACGTCGGTGAGCGCGCCGCCGGCGGGATGGTACGCCGATCCTTCAGAGCCGGCTCAGCAGCGATGGTGGAACGGCGCCGTATGGACGGAGCAGACTTACGCTGCCCCAGCGGTGGGCACGCTGCCGCCGCCACCGCTGCCCTCTGTACTCGGACCCCGTTTCCGCCTTCCGGTCTGGGGCTGGGTCGTTGCAGGGGTCATCGGAATCCTGCTGCTGGTCTTCCTCGCTCCGCTCGTGGCCGTGATCGCACTGACCGTGATGATCACCGGCATCGTGGCACTCGTCCGCAACTCGCCGACTTGGTTGCGCTTCCGTTCCCGCGGATGGGCCCTGAGCGCCACCCTGCTCGCGGCTGTCCTGCTGTTCGTCAGCAGCGGCATCTCGTCGGCGATGTCCTCCGGCGACGGCGGCACCGAGCGGGCGGCGAGCTCGTCGGAGTCGTCTCGCCCGGCGTTGGCCGAGGCGACCGCCGCCCCGACCCCGACATCGACGCCCACGCCGACGCCCACACCCACGCCGACGCCCACACCGACGTTCCGTGAGGTGGTCGCCACCGAGCCGATCGCGTTTTCGTCCACCACGGTCGAGGATGGCGCGCTCGCGCAGGGACAGACGGTTGTGACGACGGAGGGGCGCGACGGCGAACGCACCCTCACATACCGCGTGACGGAGCTCGATGGTGTGGAGATCGAGCGGGAACTGATCTCGGACGTCGTGACCGCCGAGCCCGTCACCCACGTGACGTCGATCGGGACCTACGTCGCACCTCCTCCCCCGCCCGCACCCAGCTGCGACCCGAACTATGCCGACGCGTGCGTTCCGATCGCGAGCGATGTCGACTGCGCCTGGGGAACCGGGGACGGTCCCGCCTACTTCGACGGTGTTGCGCGGGTCGTGGGATCGGACGTCTACGGCCTCGACCGCGACGGCGACGGGTACGCCTGCGAGCGCTGACGCCGAGCACAGATCGCGGCGAGCCTGCGTGCATAACGTCGCCGATACGGCGCGCGCGGACCGCGACGGCCACGATCAGCGTGGTGGGCGGCGCGGATCAGCGACGTTGTGCACGCGCTCGGCGCGGCACCGCGCGTCCGGCACGGCAGCGCGGCACGGCAGCGCGGCACCGCGCGTCCGGCACGGCGGCGCGGCACGGCGCGGCACGGCGAACATGGCACGCTGGCACCCGCGTCGCCGCAGCGCGCAGGCTGCCGTCAGGCGGTGATGATGCCGCGGGTCAGCAGCCCGTACACGTCGTCGGCGGCGACCTGCGGATCGACGCCGTGCGACACGAGCTGCACGCCCGCGCCCAGCACACCCTGCACCAGGGCGACAGTCGACCGGGATGCCGACAGACCGAGATCCGCCAGCACCCGGGTCAGCGGACGCATGAGCGCGTCGTGCAGCGTCATGAGGTCTTCGAACCGGCTCGGGGAGAGCTTCGCGTCGCGCAACGCCCCGGCGATCGCGTGACGGCCGTCGGCGGTCATCCGCATCGTGGCGTCGACGAAGGCGCGCAGCTCGGGCAGGCCGCGATCGACGCCGTCGAGCGTGCGCTCGATGTCGGCGTCCCACCGCTCGATCGCATCGATCGCGATCGCGACGAGCAGGTCGTCCTTGGACGGGAAATAGTCGTAGAAGCTCGAGCGCGACATGCCGGCGCGCTCGGAGACGCTCCCCGGGGTCACCCCGGCGAGACCGGCCTCCTGCAGCAGCGCCTCACCCGCGCGCACGAGAGCGGCGCGCTGCGAGGCGCGGTGCTCGGCGACCGTGGGCGCAGTGATCTTGGGCATCCGGCAATTATCGTCCTCATCGGCAGCCCTCGCACGGAGCGGCGCGGCGGCTGCAATGTTCGGGAGAAGGAGCACGTCGCCCGCGACAGCCGAAGCTGCCGCGGGCGACGGGGGCGATGGCTCAGACCGTGGCGGGAACTCCCAGGCGACCGTCGACCATCTCGAGCACGCGGTCGCAGTGCTCCAGCACATCGCGGTCGTGGGTGACCATGACCACGGCGACGCCGGCGTCGTGCGCCCGGTCGGCGAGCAGCTGGACCACTTCGTGGCTGCGGCGGCGGTCGAGGGCCGCAGTGGGCTCATCGACCAGCAGCAGGGTGGGCTGGTTCACCAGCGCACGGGCGATGCCGACACGCTGACGCTCGCCGCCGGAGAGCTCCCCGGGACGGTGACCGGCGCGGTGGCTCATGCCCACCGACTCCAGCACGGGCGCCGGGTCGACGTGGCGGTTGCCCGCCAGGCGCCCGGCGAGGCGCAGCTGGTCCGCGGCCGTGAGGGCGGGCAGCAGGTTGCCGGACTGGAAGACGAACCCGATGTTGCGCAGACGGAACCGTGCGCGGGTGCGCTTGGAGAGCGTCGCCAGATCGGTGCCGTGCACGCGCACGGTGCCGCTGTCGGGGTGTGCCAGCGCGCCGGCGATCGCCAGCAGCGACGACTTGCCGGAGCCCGAGGGACCGACGATGGCGAGGAACTCGCCAGGCATGACGGTCAGCGACACGTCATCGAGGGCACGCACGCGCGAGTCGCCGTCGCCGAGCTCGAGCACGGCGTTGCTGATGTCGAGGGCGGGGGTGTTGTCGGTGCTCATCGCTGGCCTCCCAGGGCTCGGAGCGGGTCGATTCGGACGATGCGCAGCACCGCGACGCCGGCGCCGATGAGTCCGAGCAGGATCGTCAGGCCGGATGCCAGGGCGATCGGTGCCGCTTCGAGGTCGAAGGGCATGGCGGCGGGCATGAGCGCACCCAGGCCGACGCCGGCGGCCACACCGAGGGCGGTGAAGCCGACGAGGAGGATGGCAGCCTGCATCAGGCTGTCACGCAGCAGGTAGCGGCTGGATGCTCCGACGGCGCGCAGGACCGCGAGGTCGTGGCTGCGCTGGATGGTCCAGACGGTGAAGAACGCACCCACGACGAGCGCGGAGATGGCATACAGGAAGAACTGGATCATGCTGAGCGTCAGCGTCTCGGCCTCGTAGCCGGGCGAGGCGTTGAACGACTCGGTCAGCGTCATCGTGGTCGTATCGGCGTCCGCGTCGATGGCGGCGTAATCGGGCTTCGCCCCGTCGGCGGCCTTCAGTGCGACGACGCTCGAGAACGGGAAGTCCAGTTCGGCGATCTGCGCCTGCGTGGGCGCACCGGGCTGAGTGGCACCGGCGGCCATGAGCTTCCAGGTGTCCAGCGGCAGGTAGGCGACGTCGACGTGGCCGAAGGTGGCCTGACCCTCGGTGAACCCCACCACGGTGAGCTCGAGGTCGAGGCGGTCGAGCGTCACGACGGTGCCGATCTCGACGTCCTCATCCTTCATCGGCTCCGAGACGACGATCCCACCGGGAGTGGCGATCCCGTCACCGGAAGACACCGGAGGCGCCAGGAACCCGTCGGGCTCGACGCCGAACAGCGTCAGGTCGATCTGGGTGCCGTCGTCGGTCACACCGTTGACGATGTTGACGCCCATCGGCTCGGCTTCGGCGATGCCCTCGGCGTCCTGCCAGGCGGCCAGCTGGTCACCGTCGACGACGGAGCGGCTGAAGGCGTTGTCCTTCTTGGTGCCGCCGTCGAAGGCGAACGCGGTCGCGGGCATCGATTTGAGGCCGGACACGCCGTCGTTGACCAGTCCCGACGACAGGCCGGACAGCAGCACGACGAGCAGGGAGATGAGGGCGATGACGACCCCCATCAAAGCGAAGCGGCCACGGGCGAATTTCAGTTCGCGCAAGGCGAGGAACATGAAGGATTCCGTTCTCGGGGGTTATCGACGGTCCGTCGACATCATGCCGACAGTCTGTCACCAAAAGCTGGGAGGAAGATCAGCGCGTACCCGCGTACGCGACGACGCCCGCCCCGGCGAGCGGGACGGGCGTCATGCGGATGCCGGCAAGCCCGGCGAGGGGCTACTTCCAGACCGTCGCAAGCAGGATGTTCACGACGGTGAGCAGACCGATCGTGGGCAGCACCCACGAAGCGACCTGCTCCTTCTTGCGGTTGATCAGCGCGATGACGATGATCGCGATCAGGACGACCAGCTTGACGCTGATCTTGACGTTGTTCGGCTCGTTGCCGATCGGGTACTGCAGACCGACGAGGATCACGCCGGTCACGAGCATCGTCCAGGCGCCGTGCATCATGGCGGGCAGCACTCGGGGGGTACCGCGACGGGCGGATCCCATCTGGTAGAGGACGCCTCCGAGCAGAGCGGCCACGCCGATGATGTGAATGGCGAGGATGACGTTCTTCAGAATCTCCATGCCCCCACCTTACCGACACCCCGTCGGCACAATGACCACGGTCGATCTGCGCGCCCCTCGTCCACCGAGGCGCTCAGTCGGCGTCGGTCGCCACGACCGTCTCCCCGGCCCCGTGCGGCGTCACGAGCACCCGCGAGATGCGGCGTCGGTCGATCTCGGCGACCTGGATCGTCGCACCGGGCACCTCCACCTTGTCCCCGACGACCGCCAGCCTGCCGAGCTGCTCGACGACGAAGCCGGCGACGGTGTCGGACGCCCCGCGGGGCAGACTGATGCCGGTGGCCTCCTCGAAGTCCTGCAGGTTCAGCCGGCCGTCCACGAGCCCGCCGTGGGCGGCGAGCTGCGCGGGCGCCACCTCGGTGTCGTACTCGTCGAAGATCTCCCCCACGACTTCCTCCACGAGGTCTTCGAGGGTCACGATGCCGTCGGTGCCGCCGTATTCGTCCACGACGACGGCGATCTGGTCGTTCTCGGCGCGCATGCCGGTGAGGGTGGGAAGCACCCGCGCGGTGGAGGGCAGATAGCGGATGGGACGGAGGATGCCGGCCAGCGGGGCTTCGGCGTCGGTCGCGGCCGCTTCGAGCACGTCCCGCACGTGCACGAACCCGGTGATGTCGTCGATCGACTGATCCAGCACCGGGTACCGCGAGAATGGCAGGTCGCGCACCCGCGCTGCCGCGGAGGAGACGGTGTTGTCGAGGTCCAGCGTGACCACCTCGGGCCGGGGGCGCATGACCTCGCTCAGGTGACGGTGGCGGATCGACAGCACGTCGTCGAGGATGCGCCGCTCGTCCTCGGGAAGGCCCTCGTGGCTCGACACGATGTCGCGCAGCTCCTCGTCGCTGAGGCCCTCCGCCGTCTTGTCCGGGTCGCCCCCGAGCAGTCGCACCATGAAGTTCGTCGACACCGACAGCAGCCAGATCACCGGGCGCATGAGCCGCGCGAAGCCGTTCACGAGCGGCGCGACACCGTAGGCGAACTGCGCATTGCGCTGGATGGCCAGCCGCTTGGGCACGAGCTCCCCCAGCACCAGCGACAGGTAGGCGATCGCGAGGGTCAGCAGGATGGTGGCGACGAGCGTCGCGGTCGACTCGGACAAGCCCCAGGAGACGAACAGCGGCGCGACCGAGGGTGCGATCGACGAGGCGCCGAACGCCGCCGAGGCGAAACCGGCGACCGTCACACCGATCTGCACGGCCGAGAGGAACGTGTTCGGGTTGCGTGCCAGCTCGGCGACCTTCTGTCCGCGCGGCCCGCGCAGCGCGATCGCGTTCAGCTGACTCTCGCGCAGTGTGACCAGCGCCATCTCGGTCGCCGCGAACACCCCGCCGATCAGCACGAAGAGGATGACGAGGGCGATGTTGAGCAGCAGATCCCCGCTCATCTCAGGCCTCCCCGCCGCTGCGGCATCCCGTCGTCGCGTCCATGACTCCAGCGTACGGAACCGCTCACCGCAGCGCGCCGCGGGTGAGCCAGTGCTGCAGGGCCGCGTAGGCCTCGGCCCGGGGATCGGCGCTGGAGAGGAAGAGGTCGTGGATGCCGCCCCTGATGCGCTCCACGCTGACGCGCCGCCCGAGGCGGGTGGCGGCCTTGGCGATGTCGTCGACGATCAGCACCGAGTCGGTGGAGGTCATGTGCTGCGACCACACCATGGGATTCGACGACCGCTCCGCCAGCATCACCAGGGCGGGACACCCCACGTCGAGCCCCGCCGCCACCCGCCGGTGCCCGTCGAGGATGGCGGCGAGCCATCCAGGGTGGGTCGGAAACCCCCGGTCCGGTCGCCACAGGGCGCGTGGCGGGTCCGCGGGCAGCGACCCCAGCTCGGTCTGCGCGCGCGTGTAGAACCCGAGGTCGACCACCGGGTGCGCGCCGAGGGGGTCCATCCGCGCCCGCACCTGGACCAGTGGCGCGATGGCCTGGCGCCCGATCGCGCCCAGTTGCAGCTCCAGCCACGGACTGTTGAGCACGAGCGCTGCCGCGCGACCCTCGTGCCGGGCGGCCCACAGGGTCAGGGTCAATCCGCCGGTGGAGTGCCCCATCAGCACCAGCCGCCGCCCCGACGCGGCGTCCGGCGGGTGGCCCATGACCGCGAGCGCCGCGCCGATGTCGGCTCCGTATTCGTCGAGGTTGGTGATGTAGCCGGGCGTCTGCCCCTCGCGCAGGCTGCGCCCGTACTTGCGCAGGTCCAGCGCGTAGAACCGCGCCCCGAGGTGGTTCCAGAACCGGGCCAGCTCCGTCTGGAAGAAGTAGTCCGACCAGCCGTGCACGTAGAGCACGTCGACGTCGCGCAGGGGCTGGGTCAGGCGCGCGGTCAACGAGGGCAGGCTGCGCACGAGTGTCGCGACGACCGGCCCCTCGTCGTCCTCGCCCAGGGGCAGGGTGAGGCTCTCGAACGGCGCTCCGAGGATGTCGGTGATCCACTGCTCGGGCATGCGGCCAGCCTACGGGGGCGGCGGCCGGTGGCGCGGGGTGGCGATGCTCGTCCACGCTCGCGGAATGCCATCCCCCTATGCTTCGGGGATCGTGATCGGGTGCGCGATGCTCGGGCTGATCGCCACGACCCAGTGGATGGCGTCGTTCACCATGGGCATGGGCCTGGCCGACACCTTCATGACGTCGGGCGCGGATGCCACGCCATTCGGGCCCGCGCTGATGGTCGCCGGGCAGATCGCGATCACCACGGCCGTCGTCCTGGCCATCGCGGCGCCCCGCGCCCGCGCGCTACTCGCCGCGTGAGACGGCGATCATCTCCTCGCGCGAGACCACCTTCACGCGGGCACGCTCGCGTGCGGCGCCCAGGGCGACCTCGTACTCGTCGAGACGGTGCCAGCCCTCCAGGTCGGTCCACCGCACCCCACGGGATGCCAGCAGCTCGGGGATCGCTTCTTCCGAGGGGTCCTCGGGCGTCCACCACGAGCCCTGGTCATTGATGATGTGGCTCACCGTCTCCATGGCGTCCGACTTGGTGTGGCCGATGAGGCCGACGGGGCCGCGCTTGATCCAGCCGGTGGCGTAGACGCCGGGGACCCGCTCGTTGGAGTCCTTGTGCAGCACCTGCCCCTCCTGGTTGGGGATGACGCCATGGCGCTTGTCGAACGGCACGCCCGGCAGCGGCGACCCGAAGTAGCCGACGGCCCGGTACAGCGCCTGCACGGCGATCTCGCGCAGCTCCCCCGTGCCCTCGACGCCGCCCTGACCGTCGGGACGCGTGCGCTCGTAGACGAAGGCGGTGACCCGGCCCTCGGCATCCTTCTTCACCTCGACCGGACGTGCCCAGAAGTGCAGATGCAGCCGGCGCGATGCCTCGCCGCCGGCGTTGTTCGCCGACGGACGCTGACGCCACGACTGCAGCACGCGGTCGATGACCATGACCTGCTTGTTGCTGGCGACCGCGGCGCGGGACGCCTCGTCGTAGTCGAAGTCCTCGTCGTAGACCACCATGTCGACGTCGCGCAGCTCACCGAGCTCGCGCAGCTCGAGGGGAGTGAACTTCACCTGTGCGGGACCGCGGCGGCCGAACACGTGCACGTCGGTGACGGGCGAGGCCTTCAGGCCCTCGTAGACGTTGTCGGGGATCTCGGTGGGGAGCAGATCGTCGGGGTGCTTGACCAGCATGCGCGTGACATCGAGGGCCACGTTGCCGTTGCCGATGACCGCGATCGACTCGGCCTCGAGCGGCCACGTGCGCGGCACGTCGGGGTGACCGTCGAACCAGCTGACGAAGTCGGCCGCGCCGAACGAGCCCTCGGCGTCGATGCCGGGGATGTCCAGCGCGGTGTCGCGGATGGCGCCGGTGGCGAAGATGACCGCGTTGTAGTGACGCTTGAGGTCGTCGAGGGTGATGTCCTCACCGAAGCGCACGTTGCCGAACAAGCGGATGTCGCCGCTGTCGAGCACGCCGCGCAGCGCCGTGACGATGCCCTTGATGCGCGGGTGGTCGGGCGCGACGCCGTAGCGCACCAGGCCGTAGGGGGCGGGAAGCTGCTCGAACAGGTCGATCGAGACGTCGAAGCGGCGCTCGGCCTTGAGCAGGATGTCGGCGGCGTAGATCCCTGCGGGGCCGGCGCCCACGATCGCGAGTCGCAACTTGGTCATGATGTCCTTTCGTGATCGACGGCCGGCACCTGCCGGTCCCGTCGCAGCGTGTCGGGTGCCGTCAGCTGGAGCGGTCGGCGACGGCGCGCGCGAAGCGGGTGAGGCCCTCGCGCACCGCACCGTCGGGGAGGGGGTCCAGCGCGGCGATCGCGGCATCCGACCAGTCGCCCGCCAGGTCGCGGGTCGCGGCAGTGGCCTCGTGGTCGCGCAGCCGCGCGAGCGGACGGTCGAGCACGGCCGGGTCGGCGCCCTCGGCGATGGCCGCGACGCCCTCGTCGATCTCACGGTGCAGCGCCTGCGACGCGGCATCGGTGCGCTGGCCGAGCAGCAGGTAGGGCATGGTCGGCACCCCCGCGCGCAGGTCGGTGCCGGGCACCTTGCCCGTCTCGTCGGGGTCGGCGGAGAGGTCGATGACGTCGTCGAGCAGCTGGAAGGCGACGCCCGCCTTCTCGCCGAAGGTCACCAACGGCTCCTCGTACTCGCGCGGCCCGTCGCTGAACGCGACGCCGGCCTGCGCGGATGCCGCGATCAGCGACCCGGTCTTGTCGGCGAGCACCTGCAGGTAGAACGCCACGGGATCCTCGTCGGCGCGCGGCCCGACGGTCTCGTGCATCTGGCCGAGCACGAGGCGCTCGAACGTGTCGGCCTGCATGCGGATGGCCCGCTCCCCCAGTCGCGCCATCAGCTGGCTGGCGCGGGAGAACAGCAGGTCGCCGGTGAGGATCGCGACGTTGTTGCCCCACACCGTCTGGGCGCTGGGGACGCCGCGGCGCACGTCCGCCCCGTCCATGACATCGTCGTGGTACAGCGAGCCGAGGTGGGTGAGCTCCAGCGCCGTGGCGCCGGTGATGACGTCGTCGGTGATGCCGTCGCCGAGCTGTGAGGTCAGCAGGGTCAGCATGGGCCGCACGCGCTTGCCGCCCGCCTCGTACAGGTAACGGCTGGTGGCGTCGGCGAGGGTGTCGGCGACCCGCAGCTCGGCGGCGAGGTTCGCCTCGACGCGGTCGAGGCCGTCCTCCACGCGGGTGAGCAGCTTCCGCGCGCGGGGTCCGGCGAACACCCTCTCGGTGAGGCCGAGGCGGTTCGACAGGCGCATGCCCGGCGCAGGGTGGCTTGCAGTCACGCTCTCCAGCCTACCGGGGTCAGGCAGGGGGGATGCCGCCGCTCAGGGAGTGGTCAGGGGTTTGCGAGCCCGGTGCAGGGCGACGATGCCGAACGTGAGGTCGCGGTGGGCGACGTCCGCCCAGCCTGCCTGCCGCATCCAGGCGCTCAGGGTCGTCTGGTCGGGCCAGTCGCGGATCGACTCGTTGAGATAGTCGTACGCGGCGGCGTTCGAGCTGAGGGCCCGCGCGATGACCGGGAGGACGCGGTCGTTGTAGAAGCGGTAGAGACCGGCGAACGCGGGCGAGCGCGGGTGCGAGAACTCGCACACCACGATGCGACCGCCCGGCGCGGTGACGCGCAGCATCTCGGCGAGCGCCTTCTGCGGGTCGGCGACGTTGCGCAGGCCGAACGAGATCGTCACGGCATCGAAGGTGTCGTCGGCGAAGGGCAGCGCGGTGGCGTCGGCCTCGACGAAGGAGAGGTTCGGCACCGCACCGTGACGGCGTCGCCCCTCGGCGATCATGCCGGGCGAGAAGTCGGCCGCGACCACCTCGGCGCCGCTCGCGGCGAGCGCAACCGAGCTCGCGCCGGTGCCGGCGGCGAGATCGAGGATGCGCTGACCGGGCCGAGGGGCGACGGCGCGGGTGGTGGCGACACGCCACAGCTTGTCGTTGCCGAGGCTCAGCGCCGTATTGGTGCGGTCGTACGCGGGGGCGACCTCGTCGAACATGCCGCTCACACGAGCAGGGTCCTTGCCGAGGTCGGCGCGCAGCGGTTCGGAAGTCACCATTCGATCCTACGGCGCGGCGTCAGGGTCGTCCGCGTCGGCGGCAGCCCCGCTGGCGGCGCGCGCGTCCGCAGCGAGCGCCGCGAGACGGGTGAACCAGTGCGCCGCCGTCGCGTCGTCGAACGGCGCCTCGTGCGCGCGCACCCGCGCCTCGAGCGTCACGGCGACGTCCTCGAGCCGCTCCACCACGTCGAGGGGGTACCCGTATGCCACGCGGTGCTCCTCCCATTCGTCGCGGTCGTCGACGTAGACGCCGGTGCCGACATGGTCGACGACGTCGAGGTCCATGTCGATGCCCACCGGCTCGCCGTCCTGCCAGCCGGCGTCCCAGGCCAGGTCGATGTAGATCCGGGTGCGGTGCGGCGGCGCGTTCATGGTCAGCACCCAGTCACCGTCGGGCGGGATCAGACTGACGTTCGGGTGCTCGGCGATGACATCGCGCCCCGGCCGCACGCTGCGATCGCCCGGTCGCTGACCGACCCAGTCGCCCCACCGGTCGCTGCCGAGATAGACGCACTCGTGCACCCAGTGCACCCCGCCGTCCCATTTGCGCCAGCGGAATGACAGGCGGGTGCCGGGCGCGGGACGACGCGGCGGCTCGGGGGCGACGGTCATCTTCGCGAGTCTAGGCTGGAAGGCGTGTCTGTGTCCCTTCCGCATCTCGTCGTCCGGACCCGCGAGACGGACCACGTCGAAGACCTGCTGACCTTCACCTCCCCGACCCGCCCGACCGCGTGGATGCGCCGCGGCGACGGCATGGTCGGCTGGGGCGCGGCCCACACGTTCACGGTCGCCGACGGGGATGCCGCGGGCGAGCTCTCGCGGCAGTGGACCGCTCTGGCCGCCGCCGCCGACATCGACGACCCGGTGGGTCTTCCCGGCACCGGGCTCGTGGCGTTCGGCGCGCTGACGTTCGACACCCGATCGCGCCGGGCGGGCGAGCTGCACGTGCCGCGCGTCATCGTGGGCCGCCGCGGGGGACGAGGCTGGGTGACCACCATCGACCCCGCCGGCGAGGGACCCCTGGAGCCGCACGAGACGCCGTACGGCGGGCACTGGGCCGGCACGCTCGGGCCGGGCGAGCAGTCCGCCGAGGGATACCTCGCTTCCGTGCGCGCCGGGCTGGACGCCATCGCCGCGGGCGAGGTGGGCAAGGTGGTGCTCGCGCGCGACCTGCGCGGCACCGCCCCGGCCGGTTCGGATCTTCGCCGGCTCGCGCGTGCGCTGGCATCCGACTACCCCGACACCTGGACCTTCGCCGTGGACGGGATCATCGGCGCGAGTCCGGAGACCCTCGTCACCGTGCACGGGGGCACTGTGACCGCCCGCGTGCTCGCCGGCACCACCCCCCGCGGCGCCGACGCCGACGCCGACACGGCCGCGGCGTCCGCGCTCGCCTCGAGCGGCAAGGATCTCGACGAGCACGAGTTCGCGGTGCAGAGCGTGCTGTCGTCACTGCGCCCCTACACCCGGGCGCTCGTCGCCGGCGAGGCGCCGTTCACCCTCAAGCTGCCCAACGTCTGGCACCTGGCCACCGACGTCGAGGGCGAGCTCGGCGGCGTGGCCTCGGCGCTGGACCTCGTCGGCGCGCTGCACCCCACCGCCGCCGTGGCGGGCACCCCGACCGCCGCGGCGATCGAGGTCATCCGGCGCCTGGAGCCCTTCGACCGCGGCCGGTACGCCGGGCCCGTCGGCTGGATCGACGCGCACGGCGACGGCGAGTGGGCGATCGCGCTGCGCTGCGCGCAGTTCGACCTTCCCGCCGACGAGGCGGCGCCGATCGCTGTGACCGCCTACGCCGGCGCCGGCATCGTGCCCGGCAGCGACCCCGAGACCGAGCTCATCGAGACGCGGGTGAAGTTCCGGCCGATCGTGGACGCGCTGGCGTAGCGTCCGCCACGCACGGCCCGCCCTGCCGGACGGAGCGTCATGTGGCCTCGAGGCGTCGCTTCTCCGCCTCGACGTCGAAGGTGGCCGGCGGCCACTGCGGGTCGAGGCGTTCCAGCGTCGCCAGCAGCAGGTGCTGCACCGCGATGCGCGCGTACCACTTGCGACCGGCGGGGACGACGTACCAGGGCGCGACGTCGGTGGAGGTGCGGTCGAACACCGTCTGGTAGGCATCCATGTACTGCGGCCAGAGAAGGCGTTCATCGATGTCGCCGGGGTTGTACTTCCAGTGCTTCTCCGGCCGCTCCAGGCGCTGCATCAGGCGCTCCTTCTGCTCAGCCGGGGAGATGTGCAGCATCACCTTCACGATGGTGGTGCCGGCGTCGGAGATGCGCCGCTCGAAGTCGTTGATCGCCCCGTATCGGCGCTCGATCTCCTCCGGCGGCGCGAGCTCGCGCACCCGGCCGATCAGCACATCCTCGTAGTGCGAGCGGTCGAAGACGCCGATGTAACCGGGGTGGGGCACGTGCTTCTCGATGCGCCAGAGGAAGTCGTGGGCGAGCTCCTCCGCCGTCGGCTTCTTGAACGCCTTCAGGTGGATGCCCTGCGGGTCCGTCGCACCGATGACGTGCCGCACGATGCCGCCCTTGCCTGCGGTGTCCATCGCCTGCAGCACCAGCAGCACCGAGGGCTTGGTCGGATCCTCGCGACTCTGGGCGTAGAGGCGCTCCTGCAGCTCGTCGAACTCATGCGCTCCGGCGACGAGATCCTCCGCGGCCTTGGCCTTGTCCTTGCCGTACCCGGGTGTCGCACGGCTGTCGACGTCGGCGAGGCGGAACCCCTCCCGCACCCGCAGCGTCTCGATCAGGTCGACGGTGACATTGGACTGACTTCTCGCGGTCATGCAGTCATCATGGCGGATGCCGGAGCCCGCGGCACCGGGTTCGTGCGCCGAACCCTCAGCGCCCGGCGCTCACCGCGGCAGCGGCACTTCGATGAGCTGGCGTCCGCCGACAGGCGAGGTGAGCGCCTGGTCGAGCGCCGCCCGCGTCGTGACCCGCTGGTACTCCCAGCCATAGGCGGTGGCCAGCTGCTCCAGCCGCGCGGTCTGCGGGGTGTACAGCACCCGTTCCATGGCCGAGGCCTGTGCGACGGCGGCCACCTCGAGCCCGTCGAAGATCGTTCCGCCCCCGTCGTTGCCGACGATCACCTGCAGGCGGGGCTCCTCCTCATGCGGCGGGAGCAGCAGCGCCCCGACGTCGTGGAGGAACGTGAGGTCGCCCATGAGCACGCGGGTGACGCCCGGCGCGCCGATCACCTGCGAGGCCAGGGCGATGCCCGTGGCCGTCGCGATCGTGCCGTCGATGCCCGCGAGGCCACGGTTGGCGTGGACGGGCACCTTCTTGCCGCCGAGCACCGCATCGGCGACGCGCACGAGGCGCGAGGACCCGAACACCAGGCGGTCGTGCGGCCACGTGGCGCGCCACACCGCGTCGACGAGCGCCTCGCGGTCCAGTGGCGCCCTGATGGCCTGCAGCTCGGCGGCGATCGCACCGAGTCGCGCGGCGGGCGAGGCCGAGGCGAGGCCGACCGCGTCGGGCGCGGGCGGGGCGAGATCGACCGCGGCGTCCCGCGAGGCCCGCATCCACTCCGGCAGCCACTGCGGGTCGGCGTCCCTGGCGGAGACCGTCACCGCGGCGGCGGCCACGGTCGCTCCGTTGAGGTTGAGGGGCTCCCCCGGGCCGCGGACGGCGATGACCTCGACGTCGTCGCGCGAGAGCAGGGCGACGACCTCGCGGCTGAGGGTGGGGTGGCCGAAGACGACGGCACGCTGCACGCGACCGCCCAGGCGCGGATCGCGCAGCAGCCCGCGATAGCCGTGCACGAGCTGACGGCCGAACCGCGCGCCGCTGACGATCTCGGCCACGAGCGGCCACCCGCCGCGGTGGGCGAGCTCCTCTGCGGCGGGCCCGGCGTCGGCACCGGCGATCACGAGGGTGCGCGGGCCCGGCTCCAGCACGACCGGTGCGTCGTCGGCGGCGGGCACATCCGCCCGTCCGATGCCGCCACCGCCCTGGTACAGCGCGCCCGAATCGTCCCCGGAGGCAGGGATCGGGGCGGCGTCCGGCGCGCCGGACGGATCGTCCGCAGCGGTGGGGTCGACGGCCGCGGCCGCGATGAGCCACGGGGGCAGGGTCCCGGCCAGCGGCTCCCGGCACGGAAGGTTCAGATGCACCGGTCCGCGCGGCAGCGCCCCGTAGCCCAGGCTCGCCTCGAACGCGTCGTCCGCGACGGCGCGCAGCATCGCCGACTGCTCGTCGGTGCCGTCGGCGTCGATGCGGTCGGGCACCGGAAGGTCGGCCTCGCGCCGCACCGCGGCGGAGAACATGCCGGGCTGGCGGGTGGTCTGGTTCGCGCCGACGCCGCGGAGCTCCGGGGGACGATCGGCGGTGAGCAGCAGCAGCGGAACGCCCGCGTGGTGCGCCTCGAGGGCGGCCGGCAGCAGATTGGCGGCGGCGGTGCCGGAGGTGCAGATCACCGCAGCGGGAACGCCCGACTCACGGCCGAGGCCCAGAGCGGTGAACCCGGCGACCCGTTCGTCGATGCGCACGTGCAGCCGCACCACGCCGCGGCTTTCGAGTTCGGCGGCGATCAGCGCGAGCGCCTGCGAGCGCGAGCCCGGGCTGAGCACGATGTCGCGCACGCCGCGTTCGACGAGTCGGCCCAGCAGCGCGGCGGCGGCATCCGTGGCCGGGGACCGCTCCCCTGCGCTCATGCGTCGGTCGGGCGCGGCGGCGGGGGGTTGCCCCAGTGCGGATCGTCGTCCTCCGAGTCGAGGGCCTTCAGCTCCTCCTCGATGCGGCGGATGCGCTCATCCGTGTCGCGGATGTCGCCGATGCGGCCGAGGAACTCGGGGTCGTCATCCGGCGCCTTCGGCCGCGGCATCGCCGAGGAACGAGTGCGGCCCACCGCGAACCAGAGCACGCCACCGAGCACCGGCAGCAGCGCCACGATCAGGATCCACACCGGCTTGCTGACGCCACGGTGCCGGCTGGGGTGCTGAACGGCGCAGTCGACGATGCTGTAGACCCAGAACAGGATCAACAGCAGCGCAACGATGAGCAGGATACGCGCCACGCGTTCCATCCTAGGCGCGCTGGGCTGAGCGGGCGCCCAGAGGAGTGGAACCGGGCCGCCCTCGTCATGCCGCGTAGGATGGCGGGTGTGAAAGCACGCTCCGTGATCGTCTACTCGGTGCTGCGACTGTTGGCGTTCCTGGTGCCGTTCGGCATCATGATGCTGTTTCCGATCATGCGGGAGTTCTACTGGCTCTCGGCGATCTTCGCCGCGCTGATCGGGCTGAGCCTGTCGCTGCTGTTCCTGCGCGCGCCGCTGGACGACGTCACGGCGGGCCTGGCCGACCGCCGTGCGCGGCGCACCGAGCACCTGGATGCCGACGCGGAGGATGCCGCGAACGACGCCGTGAGCAGATCTACCGGCGACGACACCGACGCTGCCGGCCCCGGCACCACGGCCGGTCCCGCCGCACGCTGACTCAGCCCGCGAAGGCCCACAGCAGCAGCGCGCCGTACGCCACCGACGTCAGCGACGTGACGCCCAGGGCGACGACCAGCTCCCGCGGGGCGCGGTAGGTCCACACGATGAGGATCGCCGCGGCGGCCGGGATCAGTGCCAGCAGCGTCAGCCAGGCGATCGGGTAGAACAGCGCCAGGTACGCCGCGATGGCGAACGGGATCAGCAGGAACAGTGTGAACAGCGCCTGAGTGGCGCGCTTGCCGATGCGCACCGTGAGGGTGCGCTTGCCGGCCAGACGGTCCTGGTCGATGTCGCGCAGGTTGTTCGCCAGCAGCACCGCGCAGGCCAGCAGACCCGCGCCCACCGCGCCGAACCACGCCTCCTGCGGCACGACGCCGACCTGCACGAACGTGGTGCCGACGGTGGCGACGAGCCCGAAGAAGACGAAGACGAAGAGCTCACCGAGGCCGGCATAGCCATAGGGCCGCTTGCCGCCGGTGTAGAACCAGGCCGCGATGATGCAGACCGCGCCGATCGCGAGCATCCACCAGTGCTGGGTGCGGATCACGATCGCGATTCCGGCGATCGCGGCGACGGCGAAGAACGCGAGGGCCACGATCAGCACGGTGCGCGGCCGGGCCTTGCGTGAGGCGGTGAGGCGCGCCGGGCCGACGCGGTGGTCGTCGGTGCCCCGGATGCCGTCGCTGTAGTCGTTGGCGAAGTTGACGCCGATCTGCAGTGCGACCGCCACCACGAGGCAGGCCAGGGCGAGCGCCCAGTGGAACGCCGGCTCGACGACCAGCGCGGCGCCGGTGCCGATGAGCACGGGCGTCACCGCCAGCGGCAGTGTGCGCAGCCGGGCGGCTCCGATCCAGTCGCCGAGCGTCGCGGGCTCGACGCGGGCGGGCGCCTGCGGCGCCTGCGACCGCTGCGGGTTGCCGCGCGTCTTGCGGGCGGATGCCGACGGGGTGCGCTTCTTCTTACGGGAGGGTGCGGCCACGACCAGTCAGTTTAGGCCGTGCCGGGACACTCCCCGCCACGCGCCCGGCCGCGTCAGTGCGGCGTCTGTCGCACCGCCTGGCGGATCGCCTCACGATCGGGCTTGCCGCTGGCGAGCGTCGCGACCTCGTCCAGCAGCACCAGCCGCACGGGGCGGGCATGCGCGCCGATCTCGTCCGCCACGGCGCTGCGGGCGGCGGCGAGGTGGTCGGCATCGCTGCGGCGCAGCGCATTGCCGCGGGCGCAGACGATGACAGATGCCTCCCCCCACCGTGCGTCGGGGACAGCGACGACGACGGCATTCGCGAGCCCGGGGACCCCGCGCACGACCTGCTCGACGCGGTCCAGCGAGATGTTGACGCCGCCCGAGATGATCACGTTGTCCAGGCGGCCGCGCACCGCCAGCACGCCGTCGGTGATGACCCCGGCATCGCCGGTGCGGTACCAGCGGGTCCCGTCGCCGTCACGGACGAACGTCGCCTCGGTGCGCTCGGGATCGTCGAGGTAGCCGTCGGCGAGCGTCGGGCCGGCCACCTGCACCTCGCCGTCGACCAGGCGCAGCTCCACGCCGTCCAGCGGCACGCCGTCGTAGACGCACCCGCCGCTGGTCTCGGTGGACCCGTAGGTGCGCACGATGCGCGCGCCGCACTCGCGGGCACGGTCGTACACGGCGGCGGGGAGCGACTGGCCGCCCACGAGGATCGCCTCGAACGACCGCAGCGCGTCCCCCACCGCGGCATCGTGCTCCGCGGCATCCAGAAGCTTCGTCAACTGCGCCGGGACGAGCGAGGTGTAGGCGGGCACCTCCCGCGCACCGGTGGCCGACGCCATGTCGCGCGCCGCCGCCGCGAATGCCTGCGGGGTGAACGCACCCTTCAGCATCGTCGGCTCGCGCCCCGAGACGATCGAGCGCACGAGCACCTGCAGCCCGGCGACGTACGACGCCGGCAGAGCGAGCAGCCACGCACCCTCGCCGATGCGCGCCGCGGTGGCACGTGCTCCGGCGGTCAGCGCGGTGCGGCTGAGCACGACGGATTTCGGGATGCCGGTGGAACCCGACGTCGTGACGACCACCGCGGTGCCGGCCGGCACCTCCCGCGGTGCGGTGTCGACCATTCCGAGCCCCAGCGCGGGACCTGCGCCGTCGATCGCGGCGCGCACGGCACGCAGCACCTCACGGGGGTCGTCCCCCGACACCGCCTGAAGGTCCATCGCCACCTCAGTAGTGCCAGGGGTAGGGCGACCAGTCGGGGTCGCGCTTCTCGAGGAACGCGTCCCGTCCCTCGACGGCCTCGTCGGTGCCATAGGCCAGGCGCGTGGCCTCCCCGGCGAACACCTGCTGGCCCACCAGGCCGTCGTCGACGGCGTTGAAGGCGAACTTCAGCATGCGGATCGCCGTGGGCGACTTGGTGAGGATGGTCTGCGCCATCGCGATCGCCTCGCGCTCGAGTTCGGCGTGCGGCACGACGCGATTGACCGCGCCCATCTCGTACGCTCGGTCGGCGGAGTACTCCTCGGCGAGGAAGAACACCTCGCGGGCGATCTTCTGCCCCACCTGGCGCGCCATGTAGGCCGACCCGTACCCGGCATCGAACGAGCCGACGTCGGCATCCGTCTGCTTGAACCTTCCGTGCTCGCGGGACGCGATCGACAGGTCGCAGACGACGTGCAGGGAGTGCCCGCCGCCGGCCGCCCATCCCGGGATCACCGCGATGACGACCTTCGGCATGAAGCGGATGAGCCGCTGCACCTCGAGGATGTGCAGGCGCCCGGAGCGGGCGGGGTCGGGCACGAACGCCTCATCGCCCTCGTACTTGTAGCCGTCGCGGCCTCGGATGCGCTGGTCGCCGCCGGAGCAGAACGCCCACCCGCCGTCCTTGGGGCTGGGGCCGTTGCCGGTGAGCAGCACGACGCCGATGCGCGAGTCCTGCCGCGCGATGTCCAGCGCCCGGTACAGCTCGTCGACGGTGTGCGGCCGGAAGGCGTTGCGCACCTCGGGCCGGTCGAACGCGATGCGCGCGATGCGCCCGTCGGTGGAGACATGCGCGGTGATGTCGGTGTAGGCATCGGCGCCGGGCGCGGGCACCCACGCGGCCGGGTCGAACAGCTCGGAGACCATGGCTCCAGCCTATTCCCGGCCACCGTGGGCGACGGAGCCTGTCAGGCGTTCTTGCCGTCGCGCCAGCGCAGCCACCGCTCGACGAGCGCGTAGTCCCAGTCGGGCCCCTGGAAGCCGAGGGTGTACAGGCGCACACCGTGGTCGTAGAGGGCGTCGGCGACGTCTTCGTCACGGTCCTTCAACTCGTTGGAGATGATGAGCCCATCCGTCGGACGCTGCTCGACGTCGGCCCACTTCTCGATCACCGAGAGCTTGTGCGACAGGTTGTCGGGCCCCACGAAGCTGTGCCAGATGTCGGCGTGGCGGGCGACCAGACGCAGCGTCTTCTGCTCGCCCGCGCCTCCGATCATCACCGGGATCCGCCGGGTCGGGGCCGGGTTGAGCTTCTCCCAGCGCCGCTCGATGCGGGCGAGACCCTGCTCGAGGTCGCGCAGGCGCGAGCCCGGGGTGCCGAATTCGTACCCGTACTCGTCGTAGTCCCGCTCGAACCAGCCGGCCCCGGTGCCGAAGATGAACCGTCCGGTGCCGCCCTTGGCCGAGATGTGGTCGATGGTGCGGGCCATGTCCGCCTGCAGGTCGGGGTTGCGGTAGCTGTTGCAGTTGACCAGCGCCCCGAAGTCGACACGCTCGGTCTGCTCCGCCCAGGCGGCGAGCATCGTCCACGACTCGAAGTGCAGGCCGTCGGGATCGCCCGAGAGGGGGAAGAAGTGGTCCCAGTTGAACAGGACGTCCACCCCCATCTCCTCCAGCCGCATGACGGCCTCGCGGAAGTCGGGGTACAGGGCGTGCTGGGGCTGCAGCTGGATCCCCAGGCGGACGGGCGTGTCGAGAAGAGGCATGCGGCACAGCCTAAGGCGGGTGGATGCCGCACGGGGCGGCATCCACCCGATCGCCTCAGCCGGCGCGGCGCGCACGCCGCACGGCGGCGAAGACGGTCCAGCCCGCGATCGCGACGGCGCCCGCGACGAGACAGCCCGCGATCGCCGTCTTCGCGTCGGCGTCGATGTCGAGGTACGCCACGAACGCGGGATCGCACAGCCGACCGGTGACCGTCAGCACCACGATCGGCACCGCCCACGCGAGCGCGAGCAGGGCGCCGGCTATTGCGCTGCCCCTCCCCCAGAGCCCGGTGATGCGTGCCCGCAGCGTCGCGAAAGCACCGGCCAGGACCAGCAGCACTCCGACGACGAGGTTCCACGGCCACAGCGCCGGATCGAGCACCGAGAGGCGCCCGGGGCCGTCGATGTCCCACGGGACGGTGAGGACGACAAGCCCCGCGATGGCGAAGCCCACCGCGAGGATCCCGGCGATCCACTCGCCGCGGCCGACCGGCGACATCTGGTCGGCATCGCCCCCCGGCAGCTGCTCGACGTTCCACGGCTGCGCCTGCTCCCCTGCGCGTTCGAGGGCGGCGTAGACGAGCGTCATGCCCGTGAAGATGCCGGCGCCGACGGCGAGCGTGACGCCGATCGTCGGCCCGACGATCCCCCAGAACGGCCGGTCCTCGAGGGCCATCGCCAGGGCGACGGCGAACGCGACGAACGGCAGCGCGCTCCACAGCACGATCCGCAGCATGCGCCGCCATGTGGGGTACCAGCGAGGGCCGAGAAGGTGCAGCGGTCGGTCGGCGTAGTCGGCGGCGAGGACGGCCGGGTCGCCGAGATCGGTGAGCACGGCGATCTCAGCGGCGTCGGCGTCCTGCCCCTGCTCGAGACGACCGTCGATCTGGTCGCGGATCGACGCGCGCAGCTCGGCGGCGTGGTCGGCGCGCTCGCGCGCCGGCAGGGGCCGCGTTGCCGCCGCGATGTAGCGGCTGGTGTGGTCGCCGGTGGCCATCGATTCCATTTTCGTGCCTCTCTTCTGGCGTCCGGTGTCACCGGGCGCGACGCGCCTTGAGGAAGCCGTCGATCGTGTCCCAGGCGGCGATGGCGACGGCTCCGAAGCTGAGGAGCGTCACCAGCACGGTCTCGACGGTGTCGGCCGAGCCGGCCGGGATCAGGCCGGGGAACAACTCCGGGTTCAGCAGCTCCCCCCGCGACAGCAGCCAGAGCAGCGGAATGACGAAGGCCACGTTGAGCGCGGCGTTCACGGTGGCCGTCACTGCGGTCCAGCGGCCCTGCAGGTAGACGACGGTCATGAGCAGCGCCTCGAGCACGATGAGGGCGAGCAGACCCAGGATCCACCCGGGCCACAGCGCCGGAGACAGCGCCGGCAGCCAGCCGCCGGCGTCGGTGAGGTAGGCCAGGCCGAACAGCTGGTCCCAGATGACGGCGCCGGCCGCGAGCGCGAGGAACACCAGGCTCGCGACGAGGTCGCTGAGGCCCGCGCCGCGCTCCTTCTTCTCCGGGAGGCGGTCGAGGGTCCACGCGGAGACGACGGCGGCATCCTTGTCTCCGGTGGAGCGCTCGATGATGAAGAACACCAGCGCCGTCCAGAAGCCGATGTTGACGATGACCGAGATCACCGCGGGGACGACCGCGCCGATGACGGTGCCGATGCTCTCCCCCGCCAGCACCTGGCCGAGGGCGACGGCGAACGCGACGCAGGCCGGCACGATGGCCCACAGCAGCTTCGTCAGGCGCCACCACGTCAGGTAGTACTTCGGGCCGATCAGCCAGAGCGGACGGTCGATGTATCCCGCCGCCAGCGCGTCGGGATCGCCGAGCTCGGTGAGCACGGCGATCTCGGCGGCATCCGGGGTGTCGCCGGCGGCGATGCGGGCCTCGATCTCATCCTCGATCGATGCGCGCAGCTCGGCGGCGAGGTCGGGCCGCTGCTTCTCGGGCACCGTGCGCATGGCGGTTTCGACGTAGCGGTCGGTGAGGGTGGCGGTGGTGGTGGGCATCTCAGTTCTCCTCGGGGAGGCCGGCGATCGCGTCGGCGATCGCGGTGAAGTCGGCGGTGAGGGCACGGGCCAGGCGCTGCCCGGCCTCGCTCGTGCGGTAGAACTTGCGGGGCCGGGCCTCGTCGGTGTTCCACTCGCTCGTGAGGTGCCCCTGCTTCTCCAGTCGGCGCAGCAGGGGGTACAGCGTGTTGGCGTCGGTGTCGAACCCGCGCCGGCTCAGTTCCTCGAGCAGCCCGTACCCGTAGCCGGGCTGCTGCAGCAGCCGCAGGCACGCCAGCACCGTCGTGCCGCGCCGCAGCTCCTGCAGGTGGGTGTCGAGGGCTTCGTTCTCACTCATGGATCACACTGTACTGTGCGACACACACCATAGTCAATAACACATTGATGCAATCATCGAAGTTCCGCACCGGTGGCAGGTATGCACGGCGCGGACCCGGGCGAGCCGCGCGCGGCCGGGCCAGGATGGGAAGGTGACTCCGCTTCCCGCACTCGACGACATCCTCCGCAACGCCGCCGTCGTCGCCCTGCCGCTGGCCACCCGCTTCCGTGGGGTCGACGTCCGCGAGGCCGTCGTGCTGCGCGGTCCGGCCGGATGGACGGAGTTCTCGCCCTTCGCGGAGTACGACGACGCCGAGGCCTCGGCGTGGCTGGCGGGCGCTGTCGACTTCGGCTGGGCGGGGCAGCCCACCGTCCAGCGCGACCGCATTCCGGTCAATGCCACGGTGCCCGCCGTGCCGGCCGAACAGGTGGCCCGTGTCCTGGCCCGCTACGACGGATGCCGCACGGCGAAGGTCAAGGTCGCCGAGCGCGGCCAGGTGCTCGCCGACGACGTGGCCCGCGTCCGCGCCGTCCGCGCCGCGATGGGCCCGGAGGGCCGGGTGCGCGTCGACGCCAACGGGGGCTGGAACGTCGACGAGGCGGAGCATGCGGTGCACGCCCTCGCGCCGTTCGACCTCGAGTACGTCGAGCAGCCCTGCGCGACCGTTCCCGAGCTGGCCGAACTGCGCGCCCGCATCCGCTACATGGACATCCCGGTCGCCGCCGACGAGAGCGTGCGCAAAGCCACCGACCCCCTCGCGGTCGCCCGGGCGGGCGCCGCCGACATCCTCGTCGTCAAGGCCCAGCCGCTCGGCGGCGTGCACCGGGCGCTGCGGATCGTGGCAGAGGCAGGACTGCCGGCGGTCGTCTCGAGCGCCCTGGACACCTCGGTCGGCCTGTCGATGGGCGTGGCCCTGGCGGCGGCCCTGCCCGACCTCGACTACGACTGCGGACTGGGGACGGCGGCGCTGTTCACCGCCGATGTGACGACGCCGCCGCTCGCGCCGATCGACGGGATGCTGCGCGTGGGCCGGGTCGCCGTGGACGACGCCGTGGTGCGCGCCCTCGCCGTCGACGACGCCCACCGGGACTGGTGGTTCGCGCGCATCGCGCGCTGCCACGCCCTGCTGGCCGCGCAGGCCGACGCCGGCACCGCGGCCGGCTAGCGACCCGCGCCGCAACCCGACGGATCGGGGCTCAGCTCGCGGGCAGGTCGACCAGAGCGCCGGCGAGACGCTGGGCGCGCTCGTTGAGCAGGCGGTTGGCCTCCGCCCGGTCCATGCCCTGCAGCGCCGCTCGTGTCGCGGTGTCGTCGGCGATCTCGACGAACAGTCGTGCCACCTCGTCGGCGGGCAGCCGCAGCCGGAAGCCGTAGGTGTCCACCAGCGACGACACGATCTGCGCGATGCGGGCGATCATGCCGTCCTGCCACTCCAGGTACGCCCGTGCCATCTCGGGGTCGCGCAGGGCCTGCGCCCGGATCTCTCCGGTGAGCGCGGGGTCGATGCTGGGGCCGATCGAGAGGTCGGCCACCCGGTGGGTGATCTCGGTCGGGCCGAGCGGGGTGCCGAGCTCGCCCAGGTCGCGCACACGCGCTTCGACCTCTTCGACCTTGGCCTCCGCGAGGCGGGCGATGATCGCCAGGAACAACTCGTCCTTCGAGGCGAAGTTGGAGTAGAAGGCTCCGCGGGTGAAGCCGGCGCGCTCGCAGATGGCCTCGACCGATGCTCCGTCCAGTCCGACGAGCGCGAAGACGTCGAGAGCGGCATCCATGAGCCGTCCGCGCGTGTTCTCACGGCTGCGGACGGGTGGACGCACATCGACCATGGCCCTGTCCCTCTCTTCACACGTGTTCCACAGATTGGCACACCCTGTGGCCCTTAGGATACACCTGTGTATCGGATACAGTGATGTATCGAGATTGTCCGACCTCGATCGAAGGACGCCGTGTCCACTCTCCTGTTCTCCCTGGGCCGCTGGTCGTACCGCCACCCGTGGCGCGTCCTCATCGGGTGGCTGCTGCTGCTGGCCATCGTCGGGGGCAGCGCCCTCGCCTTCATGAAGGGGACGGACGACGCGTTCAGGATCCCCGGCACCGAGGCGCAGGAGGGCATCGAGCTGCTGGAGCGCACCTTCCCGCAGGCCAGCGGCACGAGCGCCCAGCTGGTGATCGTGGCCGCCGACGGCGACACCGTCGCCGATGACGCGTACGTGGATGCCATCGACGACACGGTCGCGGCCTTCGAGGACCTCGACGGCGTGCTGGCGGTGACCGACCCGTTCGACGAGATGGTGTCCGGTCTCGTGTCCGACGACGAGCGCGCCGCCATCGTGCGCCTGCAGTTCGACGGCCAGTCGATCGACGTCTCCCAGGAGACCACCGATGCGATGCGCGCGATCGCCGCCGACGCCCGCGACGCACTGCCCGCGGACGCCCAGGTCGCGCTCGGCGGCGACCTGTTCGGCACGTCGATCCCCACCCTGTCGCTGATCGAGGCGGTCGGTGTGCTCATCGCGCTGTTCGTGCTGATCGTCACCTTCCGCTCCATCGCGGTCGCCTTCTTCCCGCTGGTCAGCGCCCTCATCGGTGTCGGGCTCGGCATCGCCCTGATCTACGTCGCGACGGCGTTCGAGTCCGTGCCGTCGACGGCGCCGATGCTCGCGATCATGCTCGGACTGGCGGTCGGGATCGACTACGCGCTGTTCATCGTCGCCCGCCACCAGGACCAGGTCCGCGCCGGCGTCGAGCCGGAGGAGTCCGCCGCACGGGCCACCGGCACCGCCGGCTCGGCGGTCGTCTTCGCCGGTGTCACGGTGCTCATCGCGCTGATCGGCCTGTCGTTCGCGGGAATCCCCTTCCTCACCACGATGGGCATCGCCGCCGCCGCGTCGGTCGCCGTGGCCGTCGCGGTCGCCATCACGCTCACTCCCGCGCTGCTCGGCTTCGCCAAGGGCCGGGTGGCGGGGCGTCCCCGCCGCGCGCCGCGCCGTCCTCGCAAGGCCCGGGCGCCCCGCAGCGACCGCGGCTTCGCGCAGCGCTGGGTGACCGGAGTCACCCGGCATCCCGTCGTCACGACCATCGCCGTGATCGTGGGGCTCGGCGTCGTCGCGATCCCCGCGGCATCCCTCACCCTCGCCCTTCCCAACGCCGGCGTGCAGCCGCCGTCGAGCGAAGCCCGCCAGGCCTACGACCTGACCGCCGAGCACTTCGGCCCCGGCACCAACGGCGCCCTGGTGATGACGGGCACGATCGTGACATCCACCGACCCCCTGGGCCTCATGAGCGACCTCGCCGACGAGATCGAGAAGATCCCCGGCGTCGCCGAGGTGGCGCTCGCGACCCCCAACGAGACCGCCGACACCGGCCTCATCCAGATCGTGCCCGAGACGGCGCCCGACGACCCGGCCACCGCCGATCTCGTGCGCGAGCTGCGCGCCCAGCACGACCGGCTGCTGGACGAGTACGGCGTCGACCTCGTGGTGACCGGGTTCACCGCCGTCGGCATCGACATCTCCGACCGGCTCGGCGAGGCGCTGCTGCCCTTCGGTCTCTTCGTCGTCGGCCTCTCGCTCATCCTGCTGACGATCGTCTTCCGCTCCATCTGGGTGCCCCTGACCGCCGCCGCCGGCTACCTGCTGTCCGTCGCCGCCTCGTTCGGCGTCGTCGCGGCGGTGTTCGAGTGGGGCTGGTTCGCCGACCTGCTGCATGTCACCCGCACCGGCCCGGTCATCAGCTTCATGCCGATCATCCTGATGGGCGTGCTGTTCGGGCTCGCCATGGACTACCAGGTGTTCCTGGTGTCGCGGATGCGGGAGGACTACGTGCACGCCCGGCGCGACCGCGGCGGTCGATCGGATCGCCACACCGCCGTCGGCGCGGTGCGCTCCGGCTTCACCGCATCGGCTCGCGTGGTGACCGCGGCCGCCGTGATCATGTTCGCTGTGTTCGCCGCGTTCGTCCCGGAGGGCGATTCCTCCATCAAGCCGATCGCGCTGGGACTGGCCGCCGGCATCGCAGTGGACGCGTTCCTCGTGCGCATGACGCTGGTGCCGGCCGTCATGGCGCTGCTGGGCGAGCGCGCCTGGCGCATCCCCCGGTGGCTCGACCGGCGCCTCCCCCACTTCGACATCGAGGGCGAGGCCGTCGAGCGCGAGCTCGCGACGGCGCACTGGCCGGAGCAGCCGGCCGCCATCGCCGGCGATGGGCTCACGCTCACCGCCGACGGCGGTCGCCACGACGACATCCCCCTGTTCGCCGACGTCGACGTGCGCGTCCCCGACGGCGGCACGCTGATCGTCGACGGCGACCCCCGCGCCGCGCGGGCGTTCGCGCTGATGATCGCCGGTCGCATCACCCCCGACGCCGGCCTGCTGCGGGTGGCCGGCCACCTGCTGCCCGGGCGCGCCGCCTGGGTGCGGGCACACGTGTCGGTCGCTCTGCTCGATGCCCCCGACGACCCGATCCGCGCTCTCCGTCACGCCCTGTCGGGCTCACCGCGGCTGGTGGTCATCGACGGTCTCGACACCCTTCCCGTCGAGCAGCGCGAGACCGCGGCCCAGCTGCTGCGCGCGGCTGTCGACGCGCTGCGGGAACGCTCCAGCGACCCCCGCGCGGCCCTCACGATCGTGGCATCCGGTCGCGCCGACGGCACCGCCCGCGCGGTGCTCGCCGATGCCGGCCGCACCGATCCGATCCTTCTGACCCTGGACGACCCGGCTTCCCTGCGCCGCGACGCGGACGCCGGCTCCCCCCGATTCGCCGAAAGCAAGGCCCACGCATGACCCTCCCCCTCGAGCGCGCCCGTTCGCGTCGCCCCGTCACGTGGCTCACCCTCATCGGGGTGCTGCTGCTGCCGGTGCTCATCGGCGGCGTCCTGGTCGCCGCGCTGTACAACCCGGTCGAGCGCCTCGATGCGATGAACGTGGCCGTGGTGAACGACGACGAGCCGGTCACGATCGACGACCAGATGGTTCCGCTCGGTCGCCAGCTCACCGCCGGCCTGGTCGAGGGGTCCGATGAGCTGCCGAGCAACCTCACCTGGACCATCTCCAACGACGACGACGCCCGCGACGGGCTCGCCGACGGGACGTACGCGGCCATCGTGACGATTCCGGAGAACTTCTCCGCCGCCGCCACCTCCACCGCGCCCGGCAGCACCCCCGAGCAGGCGACGATCGTCGTGGAGACCGCGCCCGACAGCCTGATCGTCGACGAGGCGATCACCGCCCAGGTCACGCAGGCCGCCGCATCGCTGCTCGGCAGCGAGCTGTCGCAGGTGTACCTGGAGAACGTCTTCCTCGGCTTCACGACGCTCGGCGACCAGCTGGGCGAGGCCGCCGACGGCGCCGCAGAGCTGGGCGACGGCGCACGCACGATCGCCGACGGCACGACGAGCCTCGCCGACGGCGTGCGGGCGCTGGGCACGGGAGCGGGCGCCATCGCCGACGGTGCACGCGAACTGTCATCGGGTGCCGGGCAGCTCGCGGGCGGCGCGACGCAGGCCGCGAACGGTCTCGACACCCTCGCCGGCGGAGCGACGACCCTCGCCGACGGCCAGCGTCAGGTCGCCGGAGCGCTGGACGGCATCGCCGCGCAGCTTCCCAGCGAGGCGCAGGTGCCGGCGCAGCTCACCGACGCCCTCGCGGGCATCGGTGCGAACAGCGATGCCATCATCGGTCAGCTGACCGACTCCGCGACCCAGCTCGCGGCCCTCGCCGCGGCGTGCGACCCGGCCGCCACCCCGCAGCTCTGCACGCAGCTCGAGGCGGCGAGCCGGCAGTCCCAGCAGCTGCTGCCCACGCTCACCACGCTCGTGGGGCAGGCCGGACCGATCGGAGGGGCGCTGCAGGGCCTGAACGACCTGCCGCAGCTGCGAGCCGGCCTGACCGAGATCGCCGCGCAGTCCGGGCAGATCGCCGACGGCGTCGCCGGTCTCGCGGGCGGCGCCGAGCAGGCCGCGGGCGGCGTGCGGGAGCTCGGCGGCGGAGCGGGCGCCCTGGCGACGGGCGCCTCCCAGCTGGCATCCGGTGCCGATCAGCTGACCTCGGGGGCGACGGATGCCGCAGACGGCGCGGATGCCCTCGCCGACGGCATCGGCGAGCTCGCCGGCGGGGCCGACACGCTCTCGGAAGGGCTGACGACCGCGACCGACGCACTGCCGTCCTACACCGACGAGGAGGCAGCCGACCTCGCCTCCGTCGTCGCCGACCCGGTGGCCGCCGAGGGGCTGGGCAACAACCTCTTCGGAGCATCCGCCGTGCCGCTGCTGGTGACCCTGGCGCTGTGGTTCGGCGGTGTCGCCTCGTTCGTCGCGCTGCGCGCCGTCTCGGCCCGCGCCCTCACCTCGCGCCGCCCGTCGGTGCTGCTGGCACTGCGATCGCTCGCGCCCGCCGCCGCGATCGGCGCTGCGCAGGGCCTGCTGGTCGCGATCGTGGTGCAGCTGGCCGCAGACTACGACGGCGGCACCTGGTCGCTGTTCGCCCTGTTGTGCGTGCTGGCCGGCGTCGCCTTCGCCGCCGTCAACCAGGCGCTCATCGCCGTGTTCGGCGGCGCCGGCCGCTGGATCGCCGCCCTCGTCGGCGTGCTCGCCGTCGCGACCGGCGTGGTGTCGACGGTGCCCGGGGTGCTCGCCTCCCTGGCGGGGCTCATGCCCACCACGCCCGCGTACCAGGCTCTGCTGGGCGCGCTGACCGACGCCGGCGGCGTCGGCGCCGCGGTGGCCGGGCTGATCGTCTGGGGCGCGCTGGCGTTCATCGCCTCCACGCTCGTGGTCGCGCGGCGCCGTTCCACGTCGGCCAAGGCGATCGTGGCGGCGGCCGCGGTGTAGCCGCCACGTCGAGGCGCTCCGCAACGGGCGCGCTGCCTTCGGGTGGCGCGCCCGTTGCGTCGTTCGGTGGGACGGTGTGTTCTTCGTCGACGTCCGTGGCCGATCAGGAGTCGAGCGTCCGGGTGCGGTTCGGGGTGAGGGCCGGGGCCGTGAGGTGGAGGAGACGGGGAGCGAACGCGAGGATGACCTCCATGAACGACATCGAGCAGTTCACCCTCGCCGAGCTGTCCATCCGGGTGTTCGCGTCGCCGGAGACGTTCGCCGCGCTCTACGACGACGTCCTGGCGCTTCTGGAGACGAAGTATGAGCGGAGCGCGTGGGAAGTCGCGTCGCAGGAGGACGTGACGGACAACGCGGAGGCTCTCGACCGCCTGCGCCGAGAAGCGGACGTCGCCCGCCGGTCGAGTTGAGCGACCGGTGGACCTGGCGGCATCCACTCACCCGCCCGGGGGCGGGTGCCGGTCGGTCAGTTCAGGCCACTGTAGGCGTGCAGCCCCTTGAAGAACTGGTTGACGATCGTGAAGTTGAAGATGACCGTCACGAAGCCGATGATCGACAGCCACGCCGAACGCACGCCGCGCCAGCCGCGCGTGGCGCGGGCGTGGATGTAGCCGGCGTAGAGCACCCAGATCACGAAGGTCCAGACTTCCTTCGTGTCGAAGCCCCAGTAGCGGCCCCACGCCTCGTTCGCCCAGATCGATCCGGCGATGAGGGTGAAGGTCCAGAAGATGAAGCCGATGATCGCGAAGCGGTAGGCCAGCGACTCGAGCGTGTCGGCGTTCGGCAGCGTGCGCAGCAGACGCGATCCGGCGCCCGGGGCGGCCAGCGACGCACTGTCGGTCTCGGCCAGACGCCGCAGCTTCGCCTCGCGGTGCACCTGGAACAGCTGCAGCACCGACAGGGCGAACGCGAGGGCGAAGAACGCCGTCGACAGCGAAGCCACGAACACGTGGATGACGAGCCACACGCTCTTGAGAGGGTCCATGAGCGGCTGCACCTCGACGTAGTACGCCAGGGTCGCCCCGCCCAGCAGAACCACGACCAGGCCGCTGACGAACGCGCCGAGGAAGCGCAGGTCGTACCGGAACAGCACGCCCAGGTACACCGCGACCATCAGCATCGTGCCGGTGAGGGCGAACTCGTACATGTTCGCCCACGGCACGCGCTCGGCGGCGATACCGCGCAGCACGTCGGCGGCGACGTGGAAGAGGAAGCCCAGCCACATCATCGCCGTGGCGATGCGGGCCCAGAGGTGCCGGGGGCGCTCGCTCGGGCGGGCCTCGACGTCGGTGGCGGATGCCGCGGGGTCCGGCGAACCGCCTCCGGCGGCGGATCCGGTGGCTCCCGCGGTCGCAGCGGCGGACACGAGCGTGCGGGCGCGGGTGTCCTGAGCCTTCACAGCCTGCTCGGAGCGGCGGGCCAGGTCCACCGCGTACGCGATGAAGGCCAGTGCATAGATCGCGATCGCGGTCCACACCAGCAGCACGGACACGTCGTCGAGCGAAAGCGCTTCGGTCGCAGGCATGGCATCCAGTCTACGTCGGGCGCGTCCCGGGGAACCGGGGGCGCAGAGGGCGGAACAAGGGGGTGGAACGAGTGCGCGCGGGCGCGGGAACAGTCACTCGCGGGTTCGGAGACGGCTTTCGAGGGCGTCGCCGTGGCGGCGCGCCACGTCGTCGACCGCGGCGCGCAGCGTCGGGTCCTCGCCGCGGGCGAGGCCGGCGTACTCCAGCCGCACGGCGTCGCCGTCGACCGTCGCCTTCACCCACATGCGGCGGCGGGGAACGAACAGCGCCACCATCAGCCCGGTCGTCGCCAGCACCGCGAACAGCAGCACCCACGGCGCACCGACGTCGCGGTGGATCGACAGCGACGCGAACCGGGGCACCGACTCGGCGTAGCCGGCGACGCCGGCCGGCGACGTGTTCTCGAAGGTGATCGTCCCCCACCCGTTGGGCAGGTCGGCGGTCTCCCCCGGCGCCAGCTCGATCGAGTCGACGCCGATCGCGCGGCCGGTCAGCTGCTCCATGCCCTCGGGGTCGAGGGTGTACACCGAACGTGGCGTGCCGTCGTCGATGCCGAGGTCGCCGGCGTAGACGTCGAGGGTCAGCACCGGGTTCACCAGGTCGGGATAGACCGAGGTCAGCGCCCCGGTCCCGAGGGCGGCTGCCGTCGGGTAGAAGAAACCGACCATGCCGAGCTGCTCGGGCATGCCGTCGGGCACCTTCACCACGCCGAGCGACGTCATCGCGGCATCCTGGGGCAGGAAGGGCACCGACTCGCTGTAGACGACGTCGCCGTCGGCGTCTCGGATCGTGAGCGTCGGCGCGTAGCCGTTGCCCATCAGATAGATGCGGTCGCCCTCGATGTCGACCGGGTGGTTCACCCGCACCTCGGCGGGCTGCTCGTCGCCGCCGGGCACCCGCGTCGTCAGCACCGCGGCGAAGTCCCCGGCCTGACCGGCTCCCTGCTCGCCGACGGGCACGTAGCTGACCTGGAACTCCTCGAGGGTCATCGAGTACGGCGGCAGCGTCTCGGTGTCGACGAACCGTCCGGGGTTGAACGAGGAGTAGTCCGCGAGCGTGTTGACGAAGCTCTGTCCCTCCACCAGCACGTCCTGGCCGGTATAGGTGTACCCGCCGCCGACGCCCACCGCGATGAGCACCCCCACCAGGGAGGCGTGGAAGACGAGGTTCCCGGTCTCGCGCAGGTACCCGCGCTCGGCCGACACCGACATCGTCCCGCGGTCGTCGTAGCGCTCCACCCGATACCCGGCCTTGCGCAGCTGCTCGTCGGCGAGGGCGATCGCCTCGGCGGCGACGGCGTCGGCATCCCGCCCCTCCGGCACGGTGACGACCGCATCGGTGTGGTCGTCGAGTCGGGTCAGCCGTGCAGGCGTGCGCGGCGGGCGTGAGCGCAGCGCCTTCCAGTGGTGCTTGGTGCGCGGAATGACGCAGCCGATCAGCGAGATGAACAGCAGCAGGTAGATCGCCGAGAACCAGGGCGACGTGTACACGTCGAACATGCTCATCGCGTCGAGCACCGGATACAGGTCGGGGTTGTCGGAGCGGAACTGCGTGACGCCGTTGGGGTCGGCCGAGCGCTGCGGCACGATCGAGCCGGGAACGGCCGCGATCGCCAGCAGCAGCAGCAGCACGATCGCGGTGCGCATGCTGGTCAGCTGTCGCCAGCCCCACCGCAGCCACCCGGTTCCACCCAGCGCGGGTCCGCGGATGCCGTCACCGGCGCCATCGGCGTGATCGCTGGGGCGCAGCGGGCCGTCGATGGGCTGCTCGGTGAGCGTGCCGTCGTCAGAGCGGGAGCTGGACACTTCCGATCACCGCCCCGAGTCGCGACAGCAGGTCCGTCCAGACCCCGGTGACCATGAGCAGTCCGAGTGCGATGAGGAGCACCCCTCCCGTGATGTTGATCGCGCGGATGTGGCGCTTGACGAACGTGACCGAGCGGGTCGCCCAGCCGAAGCCGACGGCGAGCAGGATGAAGGGCACCCCGAGCCCCAGCGAGTAGGCCACCCCCAGGATGCCGGCGCGCACCGGGTCGCCCTGGTTGATCGAGATCGCCAGGATCGCCGTCATCGTGGGGCCGATGCACGGGGCCCAGCCGATCCCCATGGCGACCCCCAGCAGAGGGGCGCCGACGAGCCCGAGATTGTCTCTCGTGCGCAGGCGCACGGTGCGCTGGGCGACGCCGAAGAGGCCGATGAACACCAGACCCAGCAGGATCACCACCACGCCCAGCACCCGCGTGATCGGGTCCTGGAAGCGGATGAACAGCTGTCCGAGCGTGCCGCCGAGCACGAAGATCGCGACGAACACCGCCGTGAACCCGGCGATGAACAGCAGCACGCCCCAGAGCAGTCGTGAGCGTCCGCCCGCGCGCGCGCCGGCGCGCTCGGGCGCGGCGCCGCCGAGGAAGCCGAGGTAGCCGGGGACCAGCGGCAGCACGCACGGCGACAGGAAGGACACCAGCCCCGCGAGCAGCGCGATCGGGATCGCCAGCCACAGCGCACCGTCGAAGACGATCCCGAACGGGCTCACGGCGTCTCCGCGAGCGTGTCGCGCACCAGGGTGGTGAGGATCGAGGCGTCGGAGAGCTGCCCGATGATGCGCGCGGCCAGCCGCCCCTCGGCGTCGAGCACGAGCGTCGTGGGCACGGCCTGCAGCGACGTCACCTCGGCGAAGGCGAGCTTGAGGTCGGGGTCGCGGTGGGCGAGCACCGACGGGTAGGTGATGCCGTAGGTGCGATCGAACGATTCGGCGGTGGCGGCCTCGTCGTAGATGTTGACGCCGAGGAACGACACGTCGGCGTCGGCGAACTCCTCGTTCGCCTCCTGCAGGAACGGCGCCTCGGCGCGACACGGCCCGCACCCGGCGTACCAGAAGTTCACGACGACGACGTCGCCGAGCATGTCGTCGCTGGTGATCGTGCTGCCGTCCACGCCGGTGCCGGAGAAGACGATCGCCTCGTCGCGTGCGTCGAGCGCGATCTCGGTCGCCGCGAAGTCGCGGGAGACGAAGCCGGACGTATCACCCTCGCGGTAGGCGTCGACCAGGTCGTCGTTCTGAGCCGTGCAGGCCGCCAGCGACCCGGCCAGGGCCACCGCGGCGAGCGCCGCGGTGGCCGCGCGGAGCCGGCGGCGTGCGGAGCGGGTACGGGAGGACGACGCGCGTGCGGCGGGCATCACACCGCCCCCACGTCGACGGCGCCGTCCAGGCGGGCGGGCTCGGCGTAGGCGACCTCGGACCACTCGTCATCGGCCAGGTCGAAGCTCGTCACGCTCGACAGCGCGCAGCGCCGCTGAGTGGGGTTGTGGCGCAGCGCCGCCCCGGTCACCGAGAGATGCGTCACCCAGATGGGCAGCTGGTGGGAGACGATGACCACGTCACCCGATTCCGTCCGCTCCCATGCCTCGCGCATCGCCTCATCCATGCGTGCCACGACCTTCAGGTACGGTTCGCCCCAGCTGGGAAGCGCGGGAGCGAGCAGGTGGCGCCAGTTCCACGGGTTGAACATGGCCCGCTTCATCCGCCGGCCCTCGAAGACGTTGGTCGGCTCGATGACCCGCTCGTCCACGAGTGGCTCGATGCCGAAGATCTCGGTGAAGGGCTCCGCCGACTCCTGCGTGCGCTGCAGCGGCGAGCAGACGAGACTCCCCACCGGCCGGTCGAGCGATGCGACGTACTCGGCAGCCTGCCGCGCCATGCGGCGGCCGTCGGCGCTCAACCCGAATCCGGGGAGCCGTCCGTACAGCACGCGGCCAGGATTGTGGACCTCGCCGTGGCGCACGAGGTGAAGGCGATCGGCGGGCACCCGCCAAGTCTACGGTGGCCCGGTCTGTGCGCAGGCTGAGCGCGCGCTGAGTGCGGCTACACCGCGTCGGCGCCGGGGGTGCCGCGCGCGGCCAGCAGCGCGCGGACGCGCACGTAGATGAACCAGGCGACACCGATGGCCGTGACCGCGATGACGACGTACTGCAGCACGTCGGCGTACGTCTCGACGATGTGCCACTGCTCGCCGAGGAAGAACCCGGCGAGGACGAAGATGGTGTTCCAGATGAGGCTGCCGGCGGTGGTGAGCAGGCCGAAGCGCCACAGCGGCATCCGCGCGATCCCGGCGGGGATGGAGATGAGACTGCGGAAGATCGGCAGCATCCGCCCGAAGAACACCGCCTTGCCGCCGTGCTTGAGGAACCACGCGATCGTGCGGTCGATGTCCTCCGGGTGCAGCAGCGGCATCTTGTCCGCGAAGGCGGTCAGCCGGCGCGCGCCGAGCCAGGCGCCGATGCCGTAGAGCGCGAACGCGCCGACGACCGATCCCGCGGTGGTCCAGAACAGCGCTTCGAACAGCGTGAACCCGCCGCGACTGGCAGCCAGTCCCGCCATCGGCAGGATCACCTCGCTCGGCAGCGGCGGGAACAGGTTCTCCAGCGCGATGGCGGCGCCGGCGCCGATCGGGCCGATGGTGTCCATGAGCGACACCGTCCAGTCCGCCAGAGCGGTCAGCCAGCCGCCGTCCGAGGGGGCGGCGGCGGCGGCGGCGATCACGGCGTCAGGCGTCATTCCTCCCACGATAGGGAACAGCGCGGCCGGAAACCTGGAGGATGCCCCCGAAGTGGGGTGGGGGCACGCGCCGTCCGCCCACGTAGACTGGTCGATCGTGAGTGAACGCGTTCTCGTCCAGCAGCTGCAGGGTCTCCCCGATGGACCCGTCTCGGTATCCGGATGGGTCGAGACGGTCCGCGACCAGAAGAAGGTGCAGTTCGTCATCCTGCGCGACGAGACGGGGGCGGTGCAGCTGGTCAACCCGGCCACCCGTCCGCCCGCCGCCGACGCGGTCGACGCACCCGAGCCGGATGCCGACAAGCTGGCGCTGACCTCGCTCATCTCCGAGCTGACCACGGGCACGTTCCTGACCGTCACCGGCGAGCTGAAGCACGACGAGCGCGTCAAGCTCGGGGGCGTCGAGATCAAGATCGGCTCGCTCGAGGTGGCATCCGCTGCTCTCCCCGAGACCCCCATCGCCGCCGACAGCGGCATGGACAAGCGCATGGACTGGCGCTTCCTCGACCTGCGCCAGCGCCGCAACAACCTCATCTTCCGCGTGCAGACCACGCTCGAGCACGCGATGCGGTCCTACTGGATCGAGCGCGACTACATCGAGGTGCACTCGCCGAAGCTCATGGCCTCCGCCTCGGAGTCCAACGCCGAGCTGTTCGAGGTCCCCTACTTCGAGGACAAGACCGCGTACCTCGCGCAGTCTCCGCAGTTCTTCAAGCAGATGGCCCAGGTCGCCGGCTTCGGCAAGATCTTCGAGATCGCCCCCGCCTTCCGGGCCGACCCGTCGTTCACCAGCCGCCACGCGACCGAGTTCACCTCGATCGACGCCGAGATCAGCTGGATCGACTCGCACGAGGATGTCGCGGCGATGCAGGAGGAACTGCTGCAGACGGCGATCCAGGCCGTCAAGGACAAGCACGGGGCCGAGATCGAGGAGCTGTTCGGCATCGAGGTGCAGGTGCCGGCGATCCCGTTCCCCCGCATCCCGCTGGCCGAGGCCCGCGAGATCGTGAAGAGCCGCGGCTACGACATCCCCCGCACCGATGGCGACCTCGACCCCGAAGGCGAGCGGCAGATCTCGGCGTACGTCGAGGAGACGTACGGCCACCAGTTCGTCTTCATCACCGACTACCACCCCGAGATCCGCGCGTTCTATCACATGCGCGACGAGCAGACCGGGCTGACGAAGTCGTACGACCTGCTGTTCAAGGGTGTCGAGATCACGACCGGTGCACAGCGTGAGCACCGCGTCGACGTGCTCATCGAACAGGCGCGCGAGAAGGGTCTGGAGCCGGAGCACCTCGAGTTCTACTTCGACTTCTTCCGCTACGGCGCCCCGCCGCACGGCGGCTTCGGCATGGGCCTGGCCCGCGTGCTGATGCTGCTGCTCGGGCAGGACTCGATCCGCGAGGTCACCTACCTCTTCCGCGGTCCCACGCGTCTGGCACCCTAGCCGCAGCCGGCACCCGGCCTCAGCGCGCGAGGTCGACGCACGTGGCGCATCTGCCGCTGAACGTGCTCTGATCGGGCGACCAGTCGAAGCCCGTCATCGCTCGCAGCGTCCGTCCTGCCGCGCGCAGCGCTTCCGGCGGCAGCATCACCACCGCGCCGCAGTCGGTGCACTGACCGTGCAGGTGGCGTCGCCGACCCCCGGTCGTGGCCAGGTGGTAGCGCGCGGCCCCGCCCGGCACGTGCTGCCGCGAGACCACACCGGATGCCGCGAGCAGGTCGAGGGTGCGGTACACCGTGGCGCGGTGCACGTCCCCGTCGCCGAGGAGGGCGGCCACGTCGTCGGCGGTCAGGTGGTCCGCTCGGGCGGCGAGCACCGAGAGCACCGCGCGGCGCGGCGCGGTCACCCGCTCGCCGCGGGACCGCAGCGTCGAGATCGCCGCACGGAGGTCCTCGCCGCGCGCCGCCGCATGCAGCGCATCGTGCTCGGGGAACGCCGAGGACTCGGACATGCCCTCATGGTGTCACCGGCCCTGCGCTTCCTCTACCCCATGTCGAGCGCAGAGCCGATGGCACCGGTCACGAGCGTTTGAGACCCGGGATGTAGTGCGCGACGATGAGCGCGACCCACGTGGTGAGGATGTACGGCCAGGTGTAGGTGTCGAGGCCTGCCCGGTGCATGACGAGGGTCACGACCGCGGTCACCACGATCCACGGCAGCGAGTACAACCATGAGCCGGTGCTGCTCTTCAGGAACGTCACGGCCAACGCGATGGCGGTGAGCACCCCCGAGTAGTTCGCCAGCCCGTTGGCGATCTCGCTCCAAGTCTCCCCCATCGCGATGGCCGTCAGCGTGCCGACGAACGATCCCATGATCGCCGCGAGCCCCACCTTCCAGCTCGCGATGAACAGGCCGAGAAGGATCAGCGCTCCCGCGATGGGACTGTCGACGAGTACCACCTGTGAGACGTTCGTCAGCAGCGAGAGCAGGAAGGCCGGCAACGGCTCGTCGGGGAGATCCGACGGCGACGACGCGACCGCGAGGCTCAGCGTGGACAGCGCGATGATCGTGGCGACGATGACGAAGGGCGCGGTGGTGTAGGGCAGGTTGTAGACCTTCAGCGGCGTCTTGGTGAACAGGGCGTTGACGAGCCAGGTCACCGGACCGGTCGCGACACCGCCGACGAAGGCCAGCACGTACGACCACCATGCGTCGCCGCCGAGCGCCGCGAAGACCGCGGCGCCCACGAGCGTGCCGCAGAAGGACTGCATGCCCGCTTCCACGCTGCTGGGCGGGAACCCGACCGCGCGGCCGCCGAGCATGCCGCCGATGGCGCCGATCGCCGCCAGCACGCCCATCCGCCAGTCCGCGACGACGAAGGCCGCGAGCACCAGGATGCCGGTGATGATGTTGATCTGGAAGTAGATCTGCGATGGACCGTGGAGGAACCCCAGGCCCCACTGCCTGCCGGACGTGCGCTTCTCCGTCTGCGTGTCGGTCATGACATCCTCCCCACGAAGCTGTTACTTGCGGATGAGCGGGGCGGGTCGCCCCGTGAGCAGTTCATGCATCGCAGCCGCGGCGGCCGTCTGCACGCGCAGCGAGACGACGGTGTCGTCGCCGGCGTAGCGCAGCCATGCGCCCGTGTCCCCCGGCAGCACGCTGACGCCGAAGCGTGCGGCGGCGTCGCCGGATGCCGCGACCACGGCACCCACGGCATCGTGCAGCACCTCCGCGACCCGTGCGGCGGGCTGCAGCGGTGTGACGACGTACAACGACGCCACGATGTCGCGGCCGCCGAGCACCGCATCTCCGCCGACGCGGCCGTCGCGGGGCACCAGCCGCACGCGGTCGATGGCGACGGGCTCACCGCCCTGGTCGTCGGGACGGCGGACGTCGAGGTCGCTCGCATAGGCACTGAAGGCGTACCGCTCACCGCGCGTCAGGCGGCCGGCGTACACCGTCTCGCCGACCAGCAGGGTGGCATCCGGATGAACGCGCGCCGTCAGCTGTTGATAGAAGCGCGAGTCGACATACGGGATGAGGGGGTCGGGGAGGTACTCCACGTATGCACCCTCGGCAACGTCGATGTTCACGATCGACGTCGCGTAGCCCGAGACCATCCGGTACACCTTCGTGTGCGCCTGCGTCGTGATGAAGGCCGAGGTCCCCTCGCCGAAGGTGAGGTCCATGCGCTGACGGTCGTTGTGCAGAATGCCGCCGCCGGTCGTGATGAGGTACGTATACGGCATGTCGGGCCGCAGGGTGTTGTAGTACAGCGGCTTCATGATCTGCAGCGGAGCCTTCTGGTAGTGATGCACCAGCTCCGTGCGCTGCGCGTCGCCCCGCCCGCGCAGCGCGAATCCGAGTTCGAGGATGCCGACTTTTCCCGGGCTCCCCACGGGCAGCGTATAGCTCTCGGTGCCGTAGCGGGCCACCTCGATCGGCACGTGCGTCGGCTCGAAGTGGGCGGGCTGCAGGCGCGGCCCGCCGTACAGCGGTGCCGGCTCCGGCGTCGGCGACGACGACTCGGCATCCACCTCGCCCACCTCGAGATCGGTCACGAGACCAGCTCGCCCGTCTTCGCGTGCCACACCGACATGATCGTGTCGAAGAGCTCCTGCACCCCGGTGCCGTCGAGCGAGTTGGTCAGCACGACCGGCTTGCCGCTGCGCACCGCGTGGGCGTCGCGCTCCATGATCGACAGATCGGTGCGCACGTACTGCGCGATGTCGATCTTGTTGATCACCAGGATGTCGCTCTCGGTGATGCCGGGACCGCGCTTGCGCGGCATCTTCTCCCCCTCCGATGTGTCGAGCACGAACACGAACACATCCGCCAGCGACGGCGAGAAGGTGAGCGTCAGGTTGTCGCCGCCGGATTCGTAGATGAGGGTGTCGATGTCGGGGAAGCGCTCGAGCATCTCCTCCCCCGCGGCGAGGTTCATGGTGGGATCATCGCGCACTGCGGTGTGGGGGCAAGCGCCCGTCTCGACACCGACGACGCGCTCGGGGTCGAGGATGCCGGCGAGCTCCCGTCGCACGTGGTGGGCGTCCTCCTGGGTGTAGATGTCATTGGTGATGACGCCCGGCGTACGGCCGCTGGCGATGAAGATCGGCACCAGCGCCTCGGTGAGCGCGGTCTTGCCCGACCCCACGGGGCCGCCGATTCCGACGCGCAGAACGTTGTCGCTCATGTGTTCCTCTTTCCTTGCCTTCGTGTGCTCAGTTGGTGAAAAGTCGCGCCTCGGCGCGCTCGTGGCCGGCCGACATGATGTCGCCCATCGGCACGAAGCCGCCGATGTCGGCGACCGGGCGCACCAGCGCGTCTGCGGTCACCGCCTCGATGACCGGGTGAACACGCCGGATCATCACCTGCGCCGACCGGTGGTCGGCCAGGCGCAGGCGCAGAGCGGCGAACGCATAGCTCGCGGCGAACGCGAACAGGTCCGCCGCCACCGCCGCGGCGATCGGCACCCGTTCCGCCGCGTAGCAGACAGCCGTCACGACGGGCTGACAGCCGGGCGTGCGGCGCTGCTTCACCCGTGCCGCCCAGGCCGCGATGTCGTCGGCCCCCGGGGTCCCCTCGAAGATCTCCGCGGTGATGTCGGCGAGCTGCCTGCCGCTTCGCACACTGGATGTGCGCAGCTCCGCATTCAGCTTCGACGCGAACAGCACCCGGTCGATCTCCGCGACCGCGTCCCACTCGCCGCGCGACGCGCAGCCGTGCGCCCGCGCGAGCGCCGTGGCGTCGCCCGGGCCCACCGCGGAGATCAAGAGATCCTCGAGCAGGTCGCCCACGGTGCCGGCATCCACCAGCCCGGCCTGGTGGAACCCCTCCAGGCCGTGCGACATCGTGTAGAACCCACTGGGGAACGCGGAGTCGGTCAATTGCAGGCCGACCAGCAGCGGTGCCACCGCCGACCCCGCGCTCGTGATGATCGTCATCTCGTGGCGATCACGCAAGGAAGAACAGCTGCGTCAGCGGCAGCGACTGGGCGGGCTCGATCTCGGCCGGAACGCCGTCCAGCGACACCCGGTACGTCTCCGGATCGACCGTGACCTCCGGCGTCTCGCTGTTGCGCACCATGCTGCTCTTGCCGATCGAGCGGGTGTTGCGCACCGGCAGGATCTGACTCTTCAGCCCGAGCTTCTCCGGCACCCCCTTCTCGATCGACACCTTCGACACGAAGGTCGCCCTCGTCGCGTGAAGCGTCTGGGGCAGGGCACCGAACGCCGGACGGAAGTACACCGGCTGGGGCGTGGGCAGCGACGCATTGGGGTCGCCCATCAGGCCCCAGTTGATCAGCCCGCCCTTGATGACCACCTTCGGCTTCGCCGCGAAGGTGTCCACCGGCCACAGCACGATGTCGGCCATCTTGCCGGGCTCGAGCGAGCCGACGTAGTCCGAGATGCCGTGGGTGATCGCGGGGTTGATCGTCACCTTCGCGAGGTACCGCAGCACCCGGAAGTTGTCGTTGTCCTCGGCATCCTCCGGCAGCTTGCCGCGCTTGTCCTTGCAGTGGTGCGCCGTCTGGAACGCCCTCGTCACTGACTCGCCGATACGGCCCATGGCCTGCGAGTCCGACGAGAACATGGAGATGACGCCCATATCCTGCAGCACGGTCTCTGCCGAGATCGTCTCGGCACGCACGCGCGAGTCGGCGAACGCGACGTCCTCCGGCGCGTCGTACGACAGGTGGTGGCACACCATCACCATGTCCAGCAGCTCGTCGACCGAGTTCACCGTGTACGGCAGCGTGGGGTTCGTCGAGGACGGCAGCACGTTGGACTGTCCGGCGATCTTCATGATGTCGGGGGCGTGGCCGCCGCCGGCACCCTCGGTGTGGTACGTGTGGATCGTCCGCCCGTTGATGGCCGAGATGGTGTTCTCCACGAATCCCGACTCGTTCAGGCTGTCGGTGTGGATGGCGACCTGGATGTCGTACTCGTCGGCGATCTGCAGTGCCATGTCGATGGCGGCCGGGGTGGTTCCCCAGTCCTCGTGCACCTTCAGCCCGCCCGCGCCTGCTTCGACCTGGTCGATGAGAGCCTGCGGCAGCGAGCTGTTGCCCTTGCCGTGGATGCCCACGTTGATCGGAAGGTCGTCCCACGCCTGCAACATCCGGTGGATGTTCCAGGTGCCCGGCGTGCACGTCGTGCCGTTGGTGCCGTCCGTGGGCCCCGTGCCGCCTCCGAAGAGGGTCGTGATGCCGTTGGAGAGCGCGTTGTACACCTGCTGCGGGGAGATGAAGTGCACGTGCGGGTCCATCGCGCCGGCGGTGGCGATGAGGTGCTCGCCAGCGATCACCTCGGTGCCGGGACCGACGACGAGGTGGGGGTCCACGCCCTTCTGAGTCTGAGGGTTGCCGGATTTGCCGATTCCCGCGATCTTGCCGTCCCGCACGCCGATGTCCGCCTTGACGATGCCGAGGATGGCATCCATGACGATCACGTTCGTGATCACGAGATCGAGCGACCCCTGGGAGGAACTGGCCTGGGGGTCTGCCCCCATGCCGTCACGGGCGGACTTGCCGCCGCCGTACACGACCTCATCGCCGTAGCTGTCGGCGGCGTAGTCCTTCTCGATCTCGATGACGAGGTTCGTGTCGGCCAGATGCACTCGGTCGCCGACGGTCGGACCGAAGAGGTCGGTGTACTGCTTCTTGGAGATGATGGCCATGGCTACTTGCTCCCCTTCTTGCTTCCGGATGCGTTCTTGTTCGCTTTTCCGTTTCCGGATGTCTTCGCGGTCTTGGCCGGAGCGTTCGGGGTGCTGTCGGCTTCGCCGTCCTGGTAGCCGCGCTCGACGAGGAGCTTCAGCGCCTCGACCTTCGTCTGCGGCGCGTCCAGACCGCCGTTGACGAACCCGTTGAAGCCGATGATCCGGCGCGCGCCGGCGAAGGCCACCAGTGTGACCTGCTTGGTCTCGCCCGGCTCGAAGCGCACCCCGCTGCCTGCCGGGATGTCCAGGTGCATCCCCCACGCCTGCTCGCGCGGGAAGCGCATGGCCGAATTGACTTCGAAGAAGTGGAAGTGCGAGCCGATCTGCACCGGCCGGTCGCCGGTGTTCGTGACATTCATCGTCGCCGAGGGCCGACCCTCGTTGATCTCGATCGTGTCGGCACCGTGGTGGTAGCTGGGGCGTCTGCTGAGCATGATGTTCCCTCCGGTTACGACTCAGTGGTCGTGGTCGTGGTGCGCGTCGGAGAGCGCCAACGCGTCGCTGTCGTGATGGTGCACGTGGGCGTGAAGGCCCCCGTGCGTGTGGGAGTGCCGCGTTCCGTCGGCGTGGTCGTGCGGGTGGGGGTGGGCGTGGGCGTCCCCCTCGAACGCGTGCGAGTGGGCGTACCCGTGGCCGTGGTCGGCGAGGAGCCCCGCCTCGATGCCGTCGTCACCGTCATCGAGGGCGGCGAGCGCGTCGCGCACCCGGGTGCCGATCACCCGCACGATCGACGCGTCGCTCATCAGCGGCCCGCCGAATTCGGCGTCTGCTGCGGGCAGCGAAGCGGCGAATCCCGCGGGAACCGCCACGACGCGCGTCGCGCCGAGCGTGCGCAGCCGCGCCGCTGCTGCCGAGATCTGGGCGCCGTCGTCGGCGATCGCCACCGCCACCTCGTCCAGCGCGCCGTGCGTGGCGACGAGATAGGCCACGCGGTGCAGCTCCGCCTCGTCGAACGGGTTGGAGTGCGGCGCGACGATGAGCAGGGCGGATGCCGGATCGACGAGGCTCGCGCGATTGGCTGCGGTGCGCAGCCAGGCGGTGAGATGGTCGATCTGGCCGAAGGGCGCGGCCAGCGCGAGCCGCCCGGGATGCGTGCGGTTCAGCCAACGGAGCGTCTTGGCCGCATCGGCGACCATGGCGGGGTCCCGCCCGAAGGTCATCGGGAGCACCACGACGCGGTCGCCGTGGTCGAGTGCGGCGCGGGCGATGTTGTCCAGCGCGCGGCCCGCGACGGTCGTGCGCGCCCCACCTGCGAGCGGCTCGAACCGTTCGAGGTCGCGCGCGTCGTCGCTCTCGTGTCCACCGACCAGGACGACCTGCACTCCGGTGGCGCCCGTCATCGTGTCAGCCGCCGATGGGATCGTGGCAGGAGACCAGCTTGGTGCCGTCGGGGAAGGTCGCTTCGACCTGCAGCAGCGTGACGCGCTCGCGCACCCCGTCCATGCACTGGTCGACGGTGACGATCTTCTTGCCGAGCTCCATGCAGTCCGAGACGGTCTTGCCGTCGCGGGCGGCTTCGAGAACGCCTTCGGTCACGAGGGCGATGGCCTCGCTGACATTGAGCTTGGTGCCGCGATCCCGGCGGCGTCGCGCGAGCTCCGCGACCTGGTAGACGTACAGCTTGTCGATCTCTCGTGGCGTGAGGTCCATTGCAACTCCTGACATCAGATGAGGGAGGAGGCGCTCCGACGTGTCTGCGTGGGGCGTCGATAGGGGGTCAGCATTACACGCGAAGACGGGTGTGACCAGGCCCGTCGTCGACCGTTCCAGCGCTCCTGCGACGAGGTCGCAGGAGCCCTGGGCATGGCCCTCCGGCGGGGCTATAGTCGAGGCCTCGAACGGGGGTCGCATGGTCAGATCGGGGAGTGTCGCGGGCGGCTGGCTGATCCTCGTCTGCTGTCTGTCGCAGTTCCTGCACACCGTGTACGGCAGCGTCGCGAACATCGCCCTCCCCGACATCTCGCGGGATCTGGGTGCCGGAATCGACTCGCTGCAGTGGGTCGTCAGCGCATATGTGCTCACCCTGGCGAGCCTGCTGATCTTCGCGGGGAACCTGGCCGATCGCATCGGGCGGCGCCGTGTGCTGGTGCTCGGCAACGTCGTGATGATCACCGGCTCGATCATCTGCGCCGTCAGCACGTCCGTGCCGCTGCTCATCGTCGGGCGGGTGATCCAGGGCGCAGGCAGCGCCCTGATCGCACCCGCCGGACTGTCGCTGCTTGCGGCGGCGTTCCCCGAGACCGCGCGCCGCGCCGTCGCCGTCATGTGGTGGACGACGATCGGCACCGCGTCGCTCGCAGCCGGCCCGATCCTCGGCGGACTGATCGTGAAGGACCTCGGCTGGACCTCGGTCTTCTGGGCAGGCGTGCCCCTGGGAGCGGTCGCCTCGATCCTCGCCGTGGTCCTGCTGCAGGAGTCCCGCGCCCAGCATCCGGCGCCGCTCGACGGCGTGGGACAGCTGCTGCTGACGCTCTTCCTCGCCGCGATGGCCTTCGCCCTCATCGAGGGCGTGCACCTCGGCTGGACCTCGGTGCCGGTGCTCGTGGCGATCTTCGTGGCGGTGGCGTCGCTGGTCGCTCTGGTGCCGTACGAACGACGTCAGCCGGATCCGCTCCTGCCCCTGCATCTGCTCACCGACAGGCCGTTCGTCACCGCACTGACGATGGCGATCGCCGGCTACCTGTCGCTGGCGGCACTGCTCTTCCTCAACACGTTCTACCTGCAGTCCGAGCGGGGGCTGAATGCCACGGCGGCGGGTCTCATGACGATCCCGCTGGCCGCCGGCGCGACGGCGTCCGCACTGTGGGCCGCCCGCCTCGTTGCGCATCAGCGCTCCCGCGCCGCCCTCATCGCCAGCGGCGCGCTCATCGCCATCGGCGCCGCGGGCCTGTGGCTGACCGAGAGCGCCCCGCTGTGGACCGTGATCGTGCCGTACTTCGTCTTCGGGTTCGGTTTCGGCCTCATCGCGGACCCGGTGAGCGTCACCGCGCTCTCGGAGCTGCCCACCGAGGAGTCCGGCCTGGCGTCGAGTCTCATCTCCACGTCCAAGCAGACCGGCCAGCTGCTGGGCATCGCCGGCGCCGGATCGATCCTCGCCGTCGCCGGCACATCATCGGATGCGGTCGCGTTCGACGACATGGGCGGGTGGGTGTGGGCGGTGCTGGTGGCGGCGGGGGCGCTCATCGCCGTGCTCGCCGTCAGCACGCCACGCACGCACATCCCCGTGCCCCGCAAGCCCGCCGCCGTGCACTGAGCCCAGCTCAGCGCTGAGCCGGGTCAGCGCGACGCGCGGCGGCGACGGCCGATGTCGGCGGGCACCTGCGCGGTCGTCCCGTCGGGAGGGTCCACGGTTCCGGGGCGGATCGACTCGATCAGTGCGAGCACCGACTGGTTCAGGCGCGTCAGCTGGATGAGCGCGTCCGCTGCAGGCCCCTCGCCCGTTCCAGGGTTGAGCGCGAGATCGGCCAGGGGGTGCAACCTGCTGGGCAGAGCGCCTCGCAGCACCTCCTGGAGGGCCGCGAAGTTGTCGTCGGACATCTGCGCGAGACGCGACCACTGCGCGGTGTCGGCGGGGCTGTCCGCGCGCGGTAGCCGCACGAGCGAGCGTCCCAGGCGCCGTTCGTAGTCGAGCACCGACCACAGCGCCGTCAGCTGCGCTTCGATGCCGTCGGTGCGCAAGGAGCCGGGGTCCCGGCGCAGCGGAGCCGCCCGCATCTCCAGCGATCGCAGCTGGCCGGCCAGCTCGCGCTCGCGCTCGGCGACCTGCTGTGGGGTCAGCGCCTGCTCCCCCCTACGCGCGGCGAGCAGGTCCGACATCAGCGCCCGCGCCCGCCCCACAGTAGACGTCATACCCGCCGCGACCTGCGACCCGGTGCGGGTGGGCAGCAGCAACGCGGAGATCACGATGGCGACCACGCCGCCGACGAACGTCTCGAGCATGCGCGCCTGCACGGTCTCCACGCTCAGCGTGCCCATCACGTCGTACATGGTCGCCAGCCCCAGCGTGATCCAGAAGACCATCGCCGCCGGCGAGATGGAACGGGTGAAGGCCACGAAGAAGACGCTCACGATCAGCAGCGGGTAGGCCCAGAGCGGATCGTGCCCCGCGACGATCGCCAGCCCGAACGCGATGCCGGAGGCGGCGACGGTCGCGACGATGCGCTGGATGCTCTTGACCCGGGTCTCCCCGTCGGAGCCGCTGATGGTCTGAAACGCGGGCATGGCCGCCCAGTACTGATGCGTCGACGAGACCAGCGAGCCGAGGAGCAGCGCGATCCCCGTCGCGGCGGTCGCCTGGGCGGCCTGCCGGTCTGTCGGCCGCAGCGCACCCGTGCGCTGCGGCGGTGGCGCCGGGTGCGCTGCGGCGCCCGACTTCTGCGCGGCCCCCGGGCCGGGGTCCGTATCGGCCGCGGCTTCCGGGAGGGACTCCAGCGCCTTGTCGTCGGCCAGCTGCAGACGCCGCAGGCGCTCGACGGCATAGCGCAGCTGCATGATCGAGAACAGCACCCGTCGCACGTCGCTGGTGAGCCCCGGGGGCAGCTCGAGGTCCTTGCGCGAGCGCTCCGGCGGCGCGGCCGAACCGCGGAAGGCCGAGATCTCGGCGCTCGTGGCGACGAGGTCGCCGGCCAGGCGCGCACGCTCGTCGACCGTGATCGCGATGCTGGGGACGACCGGCAGCAGCGTCAGCAGGTTCTCGGCCGCCAGCTGCACGTCGAAGATGCGCATGCGCAGCACGCGCACCCGCATCGGATTCATCTGATCCCCCGACATCCGCTCGAGCGGCCCGTTGATGTCATCGACCGTATGCTCCAGCGCGGTACGGGCTGAGCGCAGCTCCCGCACCAGACGCCGGTCGGGCCGGCCGCTGGACACGAGATCGACGAGCGTGTCGAGAAGGTCCTCGATGCGCTCGTACACGGCCGCGATGCCGGCGTGCACCTGCCTGGCTGGCGGCGCGCCGGGGATCGCCTGCACCAGCCAACTCGCCGCCAGCCCGACGATCGCCGCGAGCAGCGAGAAGAGGATGTCCTGCGACGACAGGTGCACGAGCAGGCTGAAATAGAAGATCAGGAAGAACAGCTGTCCCATCGCCCCCACGCGCGGGCCGAAGCGCCGCAGCCAGACGGCGAGTCCCGCGGCGAGCGCCATCGACACCACGATGACGGGCTGATCCGCCGACAGCAGGGCACCGAGCACGACGGCGAGGGACACCGGGATGATCGAGACGAGCGCCCTCACCGTGCGCGCGGCGGGCGCGGCCTGCGCAGCGGCAGCGGGCGTGGTGAACAGCGCCACCATCGCGGCGAACACCGCACCACTCTGGTCGCCCGGTCCGAGCACCTGCGATAGCGGGATCACCACCGCCAGCGCGAGGGCCACCGCCGCCAGTGTGCGCAACGCGTCGATCAGACGTGCCCAGCCGGGGTCGATGAACAGGTGGCGCCGGCGCAGCCAGCGTGTCAGGCGGGAGGGCCTGCGGCCGGGATCACCCTCGACCGGCGCCCCCAGGATCGGCACCCGCGCGCCGACATCCGAGGCGGCGAACAGCTCGGCGGGGGTCGCGTCGTCCAACGGGATGCCGTCGGGCGTCGCCGCCGTGCCCCGGTACACGGGCTGGTAGTCGAGGTCCCTCGATATGAGTGCCAGCAGCCACTGCGACTGCACCTCGAACGGCAGCCACTGCACGTAGCGCCGGTAGGCGTCGGCCGTGCCGGGGTCGGCAGAGCGCTGCGCCGCCGCACCCGGCGCGGCCGCGGCGGGACCGGCATCCGTCGGCGCCGCACCGGCACCGGGCGCGACGAGTGCGCCGATGCGCTGCTGCACCGTGAAGAACCGCACCACCCACGGGTCGAGCTTGGCGGCGCGGCCGCCACGTTGCAGGACAGCCATGGCCGCGGCGAAGTCCTCTGCCGACACCGGCTCGGGGTTCTGCGGCGCCACGCGTCCCAGCATCCGCAGCAGTGCCGCCCGCAGGTCGTAGAACTGCTCGGTCAGCCGCGCGAGTCCGGGCTCCTTGGCGGGGTCGCTGCCCGTCGGCAGCCCCCACCGCAGCGCCCCGATCACCCCGGAGGTCATGTACAGCGAGAAGGGCAGCGAGAACTGGTCGCGGCCGCTCTGGAAGTAGTAGGCCACGGGGTTCTGCGACAGGCCGTCGGAGTAAGCCGCGAGCGAGTCGGCGATGGCGCCCAGCTGGCTGTCCAGGCCGCGGGCCTGACCATCGGGGAAGAACGGCGCGAGGGTGTCGACGGGTGCGACGACCCCATGCCCGGCGTGGAAGAAGTTCGACGAGAGCGCCCGCAGCGACTGGACGACGCCGTAGATGTTGCTGAGGAAGGCGATGATGAACGACAGCAGCAGCACGTCCGCCATGGCCTCGCTCACCGTCAGCAGGTCCAGGATGGGTCCGCCGGGCGAGATGTTGTCCACGCCGACGGTCGAGAACTGGCCGACGCTGAGGTAGAGCGCTCCCCAGTAGTCCTGCGGCACGCCGGTGGAGATCTGCAGGTCTCCGGCCAGCATCGCGCCGTAGTAGATGAACGAGAACCCGAGGATGATGCCGGTGACCCACCAGAGAATGGACGAGACGATGAGCAGGCCGGTCACCTGGCGCAGCACCACGGGCCGCCACCGACGGCGGATGCGCCGCGTTCCCGCGCGGATGAGGACCCACTCCCAGCGCACGACACGGTGAACGAACAGCCCTGCCTCGTCGTAGTTGAGCACACTGAGGAAGACGTCGAGCAGCGTCGCCGCCAGTACGACGATGCCCAGGACGATCCATACGACCTCCATCACGCCGCCTCCCTCACCTGTCGGTGCCCGACCGCCGTTGCGAGCCCCGCCACCGCTGCGGCGACCAGCAGCCCGGGGGCGAGTCCGTGCGGCGAGAGCAGTGCGCCGACGAAGGCGCCGGCGCACAGTAGGACGATGGCTGCCAGGCGCCTCGCCACTCCGGAGCCCCGGGCACCCAGACCGAGGAACAGGCTCATGCCCACCCCGACCGTGGCACTGCTGACGGCGATGGTGATGAGCCCGGGCACTGCCAGACGCATCGCCTCGGCGCCCTGCGCCCCCATCGCTAATGCCATCGCGGCGGTCGCGGCGAACGCCCCGGCGTCGAGCCGGTGGGGCTGCCAGAATGCGGCGAACACCGCCACGGCCGTGAGCGTGCCGGCGACGGCGGCGAACACCACGGTGGTGCGCCGCCCCCAGCCCGGAGCCGCGTGGCGGGCCGTCGCACCGACGACGCCCGCACCGATGAGGAACCACGCCAGGGCGAACAGGGAGGGGAACCAGTGGCTGCCTCCGGCGCCGACGATCCCCATGCCCACGATCAGCACGTTTCCCGTCATGTTGGCGGTGAAGACCCCGCTGAGCACCACCCAGCTGAGCGCGTCGACGATGCCGGTGCCGAAGGTCACCGCCAGCAGGCACCCGGTCAGGGTGCGCGCCCGCCCCCGTCCCCGCGCACCGTCAGCCGCGGCCGCGGGCGCAGTGGCAGGACCGGACGGCACGGGGGTCACCGCCCGTGCCGCGTCACAGGGCTCGGCCGATCGCCAGTCCGACGACGGCCAGCAGCACCGTGAGGATCAGCATCCCCAGCGAGTTGGCGAAGAAGCGTCCGTACGTGCGCTTCTGCAGCATGTGCACGGTGTCGACCATGGCGGTGCTGAAGGTGGTGAACCCGCCCATCACCCCGCCGCCGAGGATCGTGAGCCATGCGGCATCCAGCACCGAGGAGTCCGACAGACCGGTGAGGAACCCGAGCAGCAGCGAGCCGACGGAGTTGATGACGAAGGTGCCCCACGGGTAGCCGGAGGACACGCGGCGCATGATCAGCCCATCGGTGACGAACCGCAGGGCCGCTCCCAGGCCACCGCCGACGACCGCGAGGAGGAAGACTCCGACGGTCATGACGCGCCACCCTTCGTCGCGGGGGCGGGTCTGGCGGGGAAGGCCACCCCGGCCAGCCACACTCCGAGCCAGGCGGTCAGGATGCCGCCGATGAGCGTGCCGAGCGCATAGGCGACGCCGATGAAGCCGTCGGTCTCCACGAGCAGCGCGCTGTTGGTCGCCAGCGAGCTGTAGGTGGTGAAGCCGCCCATGATGCCGGTGCCGGCGAAGAGGCGGAAATCGCGCCTGCCGGGTGTCTCGGGCTTGCGGGAGGCCAGCGCCGTGAGGAGGAATCCGAGGAGGAAGGGACCGAGCAGGTTGGCTGTGAGCACCGCCCACTCATCCCCGCGCTGCTCGGGGATCGCGACGGTGAGCCCGAGTCGTGCGGCCACCCCGACCATGCCCCCCAAGAAGACGAAGGCGATGAGCTTGGGCTGCGCGAACGCGGGCGTGGGGTGGTGCGGTCTGCTGTCTGTGGCATGCTCTCTGACCGTCATGGCGGTGAGCATAGTGACGCCCCGACACCGCGACTAGGGGGGTCGGTGGCGGCCTGCCGGTGCCGGCGGAGGGTAAACTGGAGGTTCGCTCGCCCCCTGCGCGAGGTGGTCGCACGGCTCTTCCGCTGCGGTCCGAGGCTCGAAACCTCCGGCATCTCTCACCCAGACACCCGGAGGTTTTTCCATGTCTTCACCCCTGTCCCCGCGCACCCGCTGGTGGGCCCTCGCCGTGCTGTCGCTCACACAGCTCGTAGTCGTCCTCGACGGCACGATCGTGAACATCGCGCTGCCCCAGGCCCAGGCCGCCCTCGACCTCACCGACAGCGCACGCCAGTGGGTCGTCACCGCCTACGCCCTCGCGTTCGGAGCGCTGCTGCTTCTGGGCGGCCGCATCGCCGACTACTGGGGCCGCAAGCGCACCTTCATGGTGGGCATGGTGGGCTTCGGCATCGCCTCGCTGTGGGGCGGGCTGGCCCAGACCGGCGCCGAGCTGATCCTCGCCCGCGGCCTGCAGGGCGTGTTCGCCGCACTTCTGGCGCCGGCGGCCCTGGCCCTGCTGACGGTGACGTTCCCGACGGGACGGGACCGCAACACCGCCTTCGCCGTGTTCGGCACGGTCGCCGGCGCGGGCGCGGCCGTCGGGCTCGCGCTCGGCGGCCTGCTCACGGAGTTCTTCAGCTGGCGCTGGTGCCTGCTGGTGAACCTCGTCTTCGTCGTCGTCGGCCTCGTGGGCGCGGCACTGTTCCTGCGCGAGTCCAAGGCGGAGGGCGACAACCGGTACGACGTCCGGGGCGCAGTGACGGTGACCCTGGGGCTCGGCTCGCTCGTCTACGGCTTCAGCCTGGCGGAGTTCGGCTGGGGCAACCCGGCGACCGTCGGCTTCCTCGTCGCCGGTGTCGCGCTGATCGCCCTGTTCGTGTGGATCGAGACGCGCGTCGCCAACCCCCTGCTGCCGCTGCACGTCGTCACCGACCGTGTGCGTGCCGGCGCCTTCCTCATCCAGGCCGTCGCCGGCAGCGTCATGATCGGGGCGACGCTGTATCTCACCTTCCACCTGCAGCTCGTCCTCGGCATGACGGCGCTGACGGCGGGCATGGCGAGCCTGCCCCTGCCCCTCGCGACGATGCTCACTGCGGCGCTGGTCACCTCGCTGCTGGGGCGCATCGGCCCGCGGCCGCTCATGATCACGGGGCCCGTGGTCGTGGCGGGGAGCCTGCTGCTGCTCTCACGCATCACCGGAGGCTCGTACGCGGTCGAGGTGCTCCCCGCACTGATCGTGATGGGGGTCGGGATGGCGTTCATCTTCGTGCCCCTGCAGAACCTGGCACTCGCCGGCGTTCCGGCGCACGATGCCGGCGTCGCCTCCGCGACGGCCAACTCAGCCATGCAGATCGGCGGTTCCATCGGGCTATCGGTGTTCACCGCCGTGTACGCCGCGGTGGTGGGGACCCACGGGTCGGGTCTGCCCTCCCCCGCTGTGCTCGTCGAGGGCTACAGTGCGACGTTCGTCACTGCTGCGGTCGGGATGCTGGCGGCGGCCGTGATCGCGATCGTCTTCGTACGCAATCGCCGGACCGACCGCCTGCGCCTCGACGGCCCCACGGCCGACGCACACCGCTGAGACCGACCCCCGGGCCGCCTCCTCCCCGGGGGCGGCCCGGGCGTGGGGCCCGTGCGCCGGGCTAGGCTCGGCCCATGATCGACACGCTCGAAGGCACCGTCAACTTCCGCGATGCCGGCGGGATGCCGCTGCAGGGCGGAGGCTCGACGGCGGCGGGCGTCCTGTTCCGCTCCGACGCGCTGGGCGGACTCACCGCCGACGGCCTCGGACAGCTCGCCGAAAGCGACATCGAGGTGATCGTCGACTTCCGCACCCCCTTCGAGCAGCAGATGGCTCCCGACCGGCTGCCCGCCAGCCGCGCCTTCCACACCGTCCGGCTGCCGCTGCTGGAGGGCGCCCTCACCGGGCTCGCCCAGCAGGCGATGCAGATGGGACGGCAATCGGGCGACCGGGGTGCTGCGGAGCAGGCGATCGCCGACGCCCTGGAGCAGCTCCCCACCCTGGAGGAGATCTACGCGCGGATGCTCGAGCACGGCGCCACCGCGTTCGCCGAGGCCGCCCGCACGGTGGCGGCTCCCGTCGAGCATTCCCAGGGGGTGCTCCTGCACTGCACGGCCGGCAAGGACCGCACCGGCGTCGCCATGGCCCTCATCCTCGACACGGTCGGCGTGGAGCGTGACGCGATCGTGGCGGACTACACCGCCTCCGAGCGCAACCTCTCCGGCGCGTGGGCGGACCAGATGTTCTCCCTCGTCACCGGCATGGGCGTGCCGCTGACACCGGCCCTGACCACGCTGATCGCCGGCGCACCGGCATCCGCCATCGAGGCGGCACTGGCCTGGGTCGACGAGCGCGGCGGATCGGCCGCGTATCTGCGTGCCGGGGGGCTCAGCGAGGACGAATCGGCGGGGCTGAACGCGCGCCTGCGCGGCTGAGGCGGCTCAGACCTCGAAGTCCACGGCGGCGCGGTCGGAGCGCAGGCCGCCGATGAAGGCCGCGACCTCTTCGTGCGCGGGATGCACCTGGTAGGCGTCGAGACCGGCGGCGTCGTCGAAGTCCGCCACCAGCACGAGGTCCCAGTTGCCGGGAAGGTGCAGCGCCTCGGCGCCGGCGCTCATGGCGCGCAGCGACGGAACCACGCCCACGAGCGCGGTGAGCCGGCGCGCGGCCTCGGCAGCCTGCGCCGAGCGCACGGCGGGGTCGGCATCGGCGAACGTGAACGCCGCGACGTGACGGATCATCGGGAGACCTCCTCGGTCAGTGCGGCGCGCAGCCGGTCGGGCGAGACGCGCCAGTGGGAGTGCAGACGACCGTCGACGAGGACGACCGGGATCTTCTCCCACCACAGGTCGTGGAGAGCCTGGTCGTCCTGGATCGACAGCTCGTCGACGGTGACGCTGTCCTCGGGCAGCTCGGCGACGACAGTCTCGACGACCTCCCGTGCCACGTCGCAGAGGTGGCAGTCGGGCTTGGAGATGAGGGTGAGCCTGGTCACGTCAGTGCTCGACGGGAAAGCCCGAAGCGATCCACTCCCCGGTGCCGCCCGCCACGTTGGTGGCGTCGTAGCCGCGCTGCTCGAGCGCGGTCACCACCTGCGCGGAGCGGCCGCCGGCCTGGCAGATGACGTCGAACGGCTCGTCGGGCAGACGATCGAGCAGGTCGCCCAGCTGCGACATCGGCAGGTTCACCGCACCGGGCACGTGGCCGGCGGCGAACTCGTGCTCTTCGCGCACATCGATGAGCGGAGTGCCCTGGCGCTCGCGCAGCTGCTGGACGGTGATCGACTTCATGACGGTCCTTTCACACCCGGCCTTCAGAACACGAAGCGCCCCCTGCGACGCGGTGAACCGGTCGGGGGCGCTTGTGTGGGATGCCGCTTACTTCTTGTTGCGGCGCTGGTGGCGAGTCTTGCGAAGCAGCTTGCGGTGCTTCTTCTTCGCCATGCGCTTGCGGCGCTTCTTGATGACTGAACCCACGGAAAACCTCACTATGTCAGGGGTCTGGGAGTGGTGGAACCACACCCGGGATCGGGCAAACGGAAAAATGCCTCGGATCAGTCTAGCCGACGTCGGCGATAGGACGTTGCAAGGCATCCACGACGGCACTCTCGGGCACGCGGTAGCTGCGGCCGAAGCGCACGGCGGGGAGCTCGCCGGCATGCACGAGGCGGTAGACCGTCATCTTGGAGACGCGCATGAGCTCGGCGACCTCGGCGACCGTCAAGAATCGCATATCCGGCAGTTCAGCCATGGTTCCCCCTCGTGATGACCACACTCTAGGGTCCGCATGCGACGGCTGTAAACCGGTGTGACCACTGGGACGGCTGTGGTGTAGGGCTCAGCGCCCCGGCATCCTGCTGAACACGCTCGAGAGGGCATGCTTCGCGGATGCCGCGGCGCGCCCGACAGCCTCCGCCGCCTGCGCGGCGGATCCGGGGAGGGCGGGGAGCTCCTCCTGCTCCTGTTCCAGCATGAACGGCATGAGCCAGTCGTCCACGATGTCCAGCGGCGCCGTGGAGAGGCTGTAGTAGCGATGCTGCCCTTCCTCGCGCACGGAGACGAGCCCTGCCTCGCGCAGGACCTTGAGATGCTTGGACACCGTCGGCTGACTGACACCGAGATCCGCCACGATGCGGGACACGCTCGTGCCACCGTGCTCACCGCCCGACGTGCGCGCGAGAAGGAGCTGCAGGATCTCCCGACGGGTGCCGTCGGCGATCACGTCGAAGATATCCGCCATGGGGTATAGGTTAGCCGCGCCCCTGCGGGAGTACCATGACACGGATCCGAGAGCGAGGAGGACCCCGCATGACGGGGCGAACCGTCGGCACCCGGCTGCGTAGCCGCGCCCTCGCGCGAATGAATCGCATCCGCGACACCTTCCGCGACTTGACGACCTCCTCTCCCGCACGATTCGCGGTGATGATCTTCGTCGTGCTCATCCTCGTGTTCACGGCGCTGTACTCGCTTCCCGCCGCCGCGGCGGACGGGCGGGCGACCCCGCTGGCGGATGCCCTGTTCACGGCCGTCTCCACGATCTGCGTGACCGGACTTGCCACGGTCGACATGTACGCGCACTGGTCGCCGCTGGGCCATGTCATCACCTACATCGGCGTGAACGTCGGGGCACTGGGCGTGCTGACCCTCGCCTCGATCCTGGGTCTGGTGATCTCCAAGCGGCTCGGCCTGCGTGCGAAGCTCATCGCCGCCGGCGACACCAATCCGCTGCGCGCCCACGGCGGGCCCGTCAACGAAGGACAGACGGTGCGGCTGGGTGAAGTCGGCCAGATGCTCTCGACCGTGGCGCTGTCGACCCTCATCATCGAGGCCGCGCTCGCGGTGCTCATCTATCCCGCCCTGCTCGCAGCCGGCATCGACCCTCTCACCGCCCTGTGGGAGGCCCCGTACTACGCGGCGATGTCCTTCACGAACACCGGATTCGTCCCGAACGCCGAAGGTCTGGCTCCCTTCGCCGACGACTACTACTTCCTGACCGTGCTGATGATCGGCGTCTTCCTCGGGTCCATCGGCTTCCCGGTGATCTTCACCCTGTGGCGGCACACGTGGCACGTGCGCCGCTGGTCGCTGCACACCAAGCTGACGCTCATCACCACGATCGTGCTGTTCTTCGCGGGGGCCGTGGCGGTGGTCAGCCTGGAGTACGCCAATCCGAAGACCTTCGGGGCGATGGATGCCTGGGACACCGCGTTCCAGTCGCTGTTCCTGTCGGCGATGACCCGGTCCGGCGGCTTCTCGCTCATCGACATCGGAGAACTCAACGGCTCGTCGCTCATGGTCGGCTCGATGCTCATGTTCGTCGGCGGCGGCTCGGCTTCCACGGCGGGTGGCATCAAGGTGACGACGCTGGCGGTGCTGGCACTGGCGGTGTGGTCCGAGGCCAAGGGGCGCCAGCAGGTCGAAGCCTTCGGACGCCGCATCCCCAGCGACGTGCAGCGCGTCGCGCTCTCGGTCGTGGCGTGGGGCGCGACCATCGTCGCGCTGTCGACCATCACGATCGCGCAGATCACCAAGGCGCCCGTCGAATTCGTGCTGTTCGACGTGATCTCCGGGTTCGCCACCGTCGGGCTGTCGACGGGACTCACCGCGGAACTGCCCGACTCGGGCATCTACGTCATGGCCGCGACGATGTTCATGGGCCGCGTTGGTACAGTGACTCTCGCCGCGGCCATCGCCGCGACAGCGCGTTCGCAGCTGTACTCGATGCCGGTGGAAAGGCCGATCGTTGGTTGAGCAGATCCGGGGAGACGCTCCCGTCCTCGTCATCGGACTCGGTCGCTTCGGCGCCGCGTGCGCGGGGGAACTCGACCGCCTCGACCGCGACGTGCTCGCGATCGACGCGAACCTCGAGCTCGTGCAGAAGTGGTCCGAGCGCGTCACCCACACCGTGCAGGCCGATGCGCGCAACATCGACGCCCTCAAGCAGGTGGGTGCACAGGACTTCCAGGTGGCCATCGTCGCCACCGGCTCGTCGATCGAGGCGTCGGTGCTCATCACCGCGAACCTCGTTGACCTGAAGGTGCCGCAGATCTGGGCGAAGGCCGTCTCGCAGTCGCACGGCAAGATCCTGGCCCGCGTCGGGGCGAACCACGTCGTCTACCCCGAGCGTGAGGCCGGCGAGCGCGTGGCGCACCTCGTCAGCGGCCGCATGCTGGACTTCATCCGCTTCGACGACGACTTCGTGCTGGCGAAGATGTATCCGCCGAAGTTCATCCGCGGCGTCGGGCTGAACGAATCCGGCGTGCGCACGAAATACCGGGTGACCGTCGTCGGGGTGAAGAGTCCCGGCAAGCCCTTCCGGTACGCCGAGGCGAACACCGTCGTCACCAACCACGACCTCATCATCGTGTCGGGCACGAACTCCGACATCGAGAGGTTCGCGGGCCTCGACCGCTGAGGCCGCGCGAGGCTCAGTCGCCGGCGGCCAGCTCCCGGGCCCGCGCGAGCGCGGCATCCGTGGCGCGGGCGAACAGTCCCGCCAGATCGGCGTGCTGCAGCACCGCGACGGCCCGCTCGGTGGTGCCCTTCGGGCTCGTCACCTGACGCCGCAGCTCTGCGGGATCCTCACCGGATGACTCCAGCAGCGCGGTCGCGCCGAGGAAGGTCTGCTGCACCATGAGGCGGGCGTCGGCGTCGGCGAAGCCCTTGCCCCGGGCGGCGGCGGTGAGCTCCTCGATGAGGAGGAAGACGTAGGCGGGGCCCGAGCCCGAGATGGTGGACAGGGCGTCGATCTGCTCTTCGGGCACCTCGACGACGGCGCCGACCGTCTCGAACAGCCGACGCACCAGCGCGACGTGGTCCGCGTCGGCGGTGGTGCCGGGAGCGAGCCCCGTGACGCCCTTGCCGACGAGGGCGGGGGTGTTGGGCATGGACCGCAGCACCGGCACCCGAGGACCCAGGATCGACTCGAATGTGGCGACGGTGACGCCGGCCGCCAGGCTCACCACGACCGTGCCCGGCCGCACGGCCGGAGCGATCTCGCGCAGCAGATCGGGCACCAAGGCGGGCTTCACCCCGATGAGCACGATGTCGGCGGATTCCGCCGCGCGCACGTTGCCCTGCGGATCCCGCTCGAGGGCGATGCTGCGCACGCCGGGAAGCCCTTCCAGCGCCGCGGCCTTGGCCCCGGTGCGGTTGGTCACGGTGACCTGCGGCGCGGATGCCGAGCGCACGAGACCGTGCAGCACCGCACCCCCCATGGAGCCGGCGCCGAGGATCGCGATGGGGGGCAGAGCGGAGGTCATGGGGCCATCCTCGCAGACGACCGGCGGGACTCACCGGCGCATGCCCGGCCCCGTCGGCGCAACGGGCGCGCGGCTATAGTGACGAGCACGGGCGCGGCCCGCACCCGCTTGCATCGAGCAGACGAAGGACGCAGGACGCATCATGCAGACCCTCCTCGACGGGATCCAGTCGCGCCTCATCGAGACGCCGCGGCTGACGGTGAACATCCTCGAGCGCGCCGCGGACGACCCGGCCACCCCGGAGGACCGCACCGTGGTGTTCGTGCACGGGAACGTCTCGTCGAGCCTGTTCTGGCAGGAGATCATGCAGGACCTCCCCGGAGAGCTGCGCGCCCTCGCGGTGGACCTGCGCGGGTTCGGCGGCACCGACCACGCCCCCGTCGACGCCACCCGCGGCGTGCGCGACTTCAGCGACGACCTGCACGCCACCCTGGATGCCCTGGGGCTGAGCGCCGTGCACCTCGTGGGCTGGTCGCTGGGGGCCGGGGTCGTGATGCAGTACGCCCTCGACCACGGCGCACGGTCGCTGACCCTGGAGTCCCCCATCTCCCCCTACGGCTTCGGCGGCACGCGCCGCGACGGCAGCAGGCTCACCGATGACGACGCGGGATGCGGGGCGGGAGCGGCCAACCCCGACTTCGTGCAGCGTCTCAACGACCGGGACACCGGCGACGAGGCATCCACCTCGCCGCGCAACGTCTTCCGCAACTCCTACGTCGCCGCGGGCTACCGCACCGAGCACGAGGACCTGTGGGTCGCCTCGATGCTCACCACGTCCACCGCGTCGGGCAACTATCCCGGCGACACCGCCCACAGTGACAACTGGCCGGGCTTCGCCCCGGGGACCACCGGCGTGCTCAACGCCCTCGCGCCGCGCTACTTCGATGTGTCGGGCGTCGTCGACCTCGACCCGAAGCCGCCGATCCTCTGGGTGCACGGCACCTCCGACGCGATCGTGTCCGACGCGTCGTTCTTCGACTACAACCAGCTGGGACAGCTGGGGATCGTGCCGGACTGGCCGGGCGTCGACGCGGCGCCGGCGCAGGCGATGGTCACGCAGACCCGCGATGTGCTGGGCGCCTATGCCCAGGGCGGTGGCGACGTGGTCGAGGTCGCCCTCGAGGGCGTCGGCCACTCCCCCCACCTCGAGCGCCCGGCGGAGTTCCGCCAGGCTCTGCTGGCGAACATCGGCTACATCGGCCGTCGCGCCGACCCCGCACCGCCCACCGAGGCGATCGTCATCGCCTCCTCGGACTGACGCCATCGGGCGGGGGGGGGGGCCCCGGCGCCGGGGGGGGGGGGGGGGGGGCCCCCCCCCCCCGCCCCCGCCGGGGGGGCCGCTCCCGCGGGGGGGGGGGGGGGGGCGCCCCCCCCCCCCCCCCCCGCCGGCCGACCAGGTTCAGAATTCGCGACGGGCGCCGAAGAAGGCGCGCAGCAGCGCCACCGACTGCGCCTCGCGCACCCCGGCGACGACCTCGGCGCGGTGCGGCAGGCGCCGGTCGCGCACGACGTCGTACATCGACCCCGCCGCTCCCGCCTTGTCGTCCCACGCGCCGTACACGAGACGGTCCACGTGGGCCTGGAGGAGCGCACCCGCGCACATCAGGCACGGCTCCAGCGTCACCACGAGGGTGCATCGGGAGAGATTCCACGAGCCGAGCGTCTGGGCGGCGGCGCGCATCGCCACCACCTCGGCGTGCGCCAGCGGGTCACCGGTGGCCTCGCGCAGGTTGCGGCCCTCGCCGATGACGGCGCCGGTCGCATCGGTCACCACGGCGCCGACGGGGATGTCGCCGTGCGCGGCGGCCTCGGCGGCGAGCGCCAGCGCACGGTCCATCGCCGCCAGGTCGGCGTCTCGGGCAGGCAGGGTCACGCGCTCCAGGCTATTGCCCCGCACCCGTGCGAAGAGGGAGCTGCGCCCATCGCCGCAGCCGACGACGTCGGATCCGAGCGTCTCGCGCAGGCTCTCGCGGCCGACGACGGTGGCGGACGACCCCACCGCGTAGGCTGGACTCATGCGTGTGCACGTGGCCAACCACCCCCTCATCACCCACAAGCTGACCGTGCTGCGCGACGAGCGCACACCGTCGCCGATGTTCCGACAGCTGGTGGAGGAACTCGTCACCCTGCTCGCCTACGAGGCGACCCGCCAGGTGCGGGTGGACCCGGTGTCGATCCGCACGCCCGTGACCGAGACCACCGGCGTGAAGCTCAGCGAGCCCCGCCCCCTCGTCGTGCCGATCCTGCGCGCCGGTCTCGGCATGCTCGAGGGCATGGTCCGGCTCATGCCGACCGCCGAGGTGGGCTTCCTGGGAATGCTCCGCGACGAGGTGACGCTGCAGCCGGCCACCTACGCCGAGCGCCTGCCCGACGACCTCAGCGACCGGCAGTGCTTCGTGCTGGACCCCATGCTCGCCACCGGCGGCTCGCTGGGTGCGGCGATCGACTTCCTCTTCGCGCGCGGCGCGCAGGACGTCACCGCCATCTGCATCCTGGGCGCACCCGAGGGTGTCGCTGCCATCGAGCGCCAGGTCGGCGACCGCGATGTGACCCTGGTGCTGGGTGCGCTGGACGAGCGGCTCGACGAGAAGGGGTACATCGTGCCCGGTCTCGGCGACGCCGGCGACCGCCTCTACGGCACCGTCTGAGACCCCGCCGCGCGGTGCGATGCGCCGACGGCGCTGCGCGGGGCCTCAGGCGCCGACCAGGCGCGCGAACGCGCTGAGCCGGGCCACCCCCTCGGGTGTACGCGGCAGGTCGTCGAGCACGCCGGGCGCGTACACGATGTAGGCGGCGTACTTCGCCCGTGAGACGGCGACGTTGAGGCGGTTCTGCAGCAGCAGGAACTCCAGCCCGCGCGGCGCATCGCGTCCGCTGGATGCCGCGAGCGAGACGATCGCGATCGCCGCCTCCTGCCCTTGGAACCGGTCGACGGTGCCGACGGGCACCTCGCCGAAGCCCGCCGCGGCGAGGGCCTCCTCCACGACCACCTGCTGGGCGTTGTAGGGCGTCACCACGATGACGTCGCGGGCGGTGAGCGGCCTCGGCGGCGCACCGGCGCCGTCGGTCCAGGCGCGCCCGACGACGTCGCGGACGATCCGCACGACCTCGTCTGCTTCTTCGGGTGACTGGGTGGCATTGCCGTGGTGGCGCACGGGGATCGGGTGCACGCCCGGCTCGATGCCGCCGACCAATCGCTCGGCGGCAGACGGGTGCGATGCCAGCTCGCCGGCGTACGCCAGCTGCGAGACGGGTCCTGCGACGGCGGGATGCATGCGCCAGGTCTGGGCCAGGAAGTATCCGTGGGCCGCGTCGATCACCTCGGCGCCGTCCATCACCCAGCCGAGGGCGGAGGTGTCCACCGGCTCGGGATGCGTGCCCTGGCTCACCTGCGGCAGCTGCTGCGGATCGCCCAGCAGCAGAAGCCGAGAAGCCGCGACGGACACGGCGATGGTGGATGCCAGGGAAAACTGCCCGGCCTCGTCGATGACGAGCAGGTCGAGGCTCTGCCGTGGCACCCGGGTCGGGTGGCAGAAGTCCCAGGCGGTGCCCCCGATGACGTACCCGGCCGTCTGCTCTGCGGTGAACGCCTGCACGCCGTTCTTCGCGATGACGGTGAAGGACTCCTCCCCCGTCGGCGCATCCTTCAGCGCCTTGGCGACCTGCGCCTTCGGCACCCCGGCGGCGACGACGCGGTCGAGCATGTTCTCCACGACGGCGTGCGACTGCGCGACGACTCCGACGCGGTAGCCGCGCTCGGCGACGAGGCGCGCGATCACGTGAGACCCGACATAGGTCTTGCCGGTGCCGGGGGGTCCCTGCACGGCGAGGTAGCTGCGGTCGAGGTCGGCGATCGAGGCGGTGATGTCCGCCACGATGTCACCCGTGCCGCGGACGAGCGCGCCCGACCGGCTGCGCGGCGGCACTCGTCGCAGCAGGTCGGTCGCGGCATCGGCGGGCAGAGCAGGCGCGGCGGCGATGACGGCATCGGCCCATTCGTCGATGGCGCCCTGCTGGCTGCCGGCGGCGGGCGGCCCCTCGGGAGTGAGCGCGACCGGGAGCTCCGACCAGGTGAACCCGTCGACGGGCGTCTCGCTCACGACGACGCCGTCGTCGAGCACCTCGACGATCTCCGCTGAGCGTGCCGCATGCAGGGCGCGGGGTCCGGCATCGACGGGGAAGGGCGCGGGGCGCTCGTAGACGACGAAGGGCCGGCCGCGCTCCTTCAGGCGCGTGCCCGGGGCGAGCTCGCCCCGCAGCTCCACCAGGCGGCGGTCGACGCGGCCGCCCTCGGGACGGTGCCAGTCCTGCACGACGCGAGAGCGCTCGGCGTCGAACACGACGACGTCGCGACTGTCTGCCCACACCGACACCGGCTCGCGCAGCCGCAGGAAGTGCGTCGCCCAGAACGTCTTGCGCTCGCGAGGGTAGTAGTCGATGGCGGCGGCGGCCAGGCGCAGCGCCTGCGCGTCGGACTCCGCCTGCCCTTCGGCGAGGCGTCCCAGCGCCTCGGCGCGCGGCGACGGCTCGTACCCGGCGTCGACGGGGTCGGGCTCGACCGAGGGTCGCATGCCGGCGTCCTTCGCACGCTCGACCAGCCAGTCCCGGAGGCGCCGCGTGGAGACGCAGTCGTAGCGGTTGTAGTCGGCGAGGTCGGCGAGCACGGCCTCGGATGCCGCGGCGTCGCCGTCGGCGGCAGCGGCCCGCGCCTGCACGTACTTCACGATGGAGTCGTCGCCGCGCTGCACGTCGCTGGTGCGCACCTCAGCGCCCATGTACAGCGGTTCGAGCTTCTTGATCGAGTAGGACCGCGACCCCACCCGCAGCGCCCGGCGCACGATCGGGTAGAGGTCGACGAAGACGCCGTCGCGCAGCAGCCGGTCGACCTCGCCCTCGCGCACGCCGTAGCGAGCGGCCATCTGCAGCAGGTGGGTCGGCTCGTAGGGCGCGTAGTGGTAGATGTGCATGCCGGGGCGCTCGCGGCGGCGCAGCGCGACGAGATCGAGGAAGCGCTCGAACGCGGCGCGCTCCTCGGCGAAGCTGTGCGCCCAGAGGGCGCTGTACTGCTCCCGCACATCGACCCAGCCGAAGAGGTAGTCGATGCCCCAGGTGGTGCCTGCGCCCTCCGTGTACAGCGGGTCGCCCTCGAAGTCGAAGAAGAGGTCGCCGGCGTCGGGAAGCGGCAGGGCGCCCAGCGCCTGCGGGAAGACGACCTCGAAGGTCGGCAGCGGCGCGGGCACCGGTGTCTCGTCTCGCTCCGCCCGCTCGATGACCGCGACGGTGTCCGGCACACCGGCAGGGCTCTCCAGCTGCAGCCGGGCTTGGGTGCGCAGGCTGGCGAAGGTGTCCCACGACATGCGCGGCGGAGCCTCGTCGGCGGCGGCGAGCGCGTCGATCGTGGTCACGCCCGCGGCCCGCAGCCGGTCGCGCTGCACCGGCCGCATGCCGGCCACGAGCAGCAGATCCCGGTGGGCGATGACCTCCAGGTCGCAGGTGGCGCAGCGCCCGCAGGCGATGACGCCCAGCTCACCACGCGGGTCTCCCCAGGCGATCGGCGCACCCGCCGCGCCGGCGGCGACGTCGCGGTCGGCGATGAGCGCGAGCAGCCGGGCGCGGCGCAGGCGGAACGTCGGCAGCAGGTCCCGCACCGCGTGACGCGACGTGGTGCCGTCGCCGAGCAGCAGCTCGACGTGGTCGGCCCGCGCGACCCCCAGCGCGTCGAGCTGCACGACGTAGGCCGCGAGCTGCATCAGCGCCGTGACCCGGGCGTGCCGGGCGAGCTTGGTGTCCTGAACGACCCAGCGGCCGTGGCCGTCGGCGTCCGCTGTGGCGGGGTCGCGCACGAGGAAGTCCGCGAAGCCCACGAAATCGGGTGCGGCGAACGCGGCCTGGTAGATGACGGCGGCGTCGGAGCGCAGCGCCTCTCGGGTGAGCGCGACCGCATCGGCGAGCGCCGCGGCATCGCTCGACCGCGCCTCGGGGATCTCGATGACCCTGCCGGGGAACGCGCGGCGGTAGTCGTCGAGCACGCGCAGCTCGTGCGCGATGCCGAGACGGCCGGCGCGCTCGAGCGTGAGGTCTTCCACCTCGTCCACGGCGGCGATGCGTCCCAGCTTCGCGTCGATGGCGCGCAGCCAGGCGAACTCGCATTCCGCGGCCGCTTTCAGGTCGCTCGCGCTCCAGACGATTCGGGCTTCGTCCTCGATGTATCGCATGTTCCCCTTTCGCCTTCGACCCTAGCCGCGGGTTCGGACACCGAGCGCGGCGCCCCGGGCCGCCTGAGGAGCGGTCGCGAACGATCCCGGCGAGCCCGCCTCCGGCAGCGACGCGCAACCCTCTCCGTGCACCGCGCGTGCACCCTGCCAGACTGGAGCCATGAGCCTCCCCTTCGAGAGCGTCTACCGTCACGGGTTCGCCCGCATCGCCGCGTGCACGATCCCCCTGGCTGTGGCCGACCCGGCCACCAACGCCGAGTCGGTGCTGCAGTCGTGGCGGGGGTGCCACGACGACACCGTCGCCGTCGCCGTCTTCCCCGAGCTCTGCCTCACCGGGTACGCCATCGAGGACCTCGTGATGCAGGACGCCGTGCTGGATGCCGTGGAGCGCGCGATCGAGCGCCTCGTCGCGGCATCCGTCGACCTCTTCCCCGTGCTCGTCGTCGGGGCGCCGCTGCGCCATCGCAACCGCCTCTACAACTGCGCCGTCGTCATCCACCGCGGCGAGGTCGTCGGGGTCGCGCCGAAGTCGTACCTGCCGACGTACCGGGAGTTCTACGAGCGCCGCTGGTACGCGGCGGGAGAGGCATGGTCGGGCGAGCCGATCCGCATCGGCATCCATGAAGCCGTGTTCGGCAACAACCTGCTGTTCGAGGTGCGCGATGTGCCGGGGCTCGTGCTGCACGCCGAGGTCTGCGAAGACGTCTGGGTGCCCATCCCGCCGTCGTCACGGGCCGCGCTGGCCGGCGCGACGGTGCTGGCCAACCTCTCGGGCAGTCCGATCACGATCGGCCGGGCCGACGATCGCAAGATCCTCTGCCAGTCCCAGTCGCTGCGCTGCCTCGCCGCGTACGCGTATGCCGCCGCCGGCATGGGCGAGTCCACGAACGACGTGTCGTGGGACGGCCAGACCATGGTCTACGAGGCAGGCGCGCTGCTGGGGGAGACCGAGCGTTTCCCCGAAGGGCCGCGCCGCACCGTCGTCGACGTCGACCTCGACCGGCTGCGACAGGAGCGCCTGCGGCAGGGGACGTTCGACGACAACCGTCTCGCCGACGGCGGCGAGTTCCTCACGGTGGAGCTGTTCCTCGACCCGCCGGCGACCGATGTGGGACTTCGCCGGCCCCTGGACCGCTTCCCGTTCGTGCCCGACGACCCGGCCCGCCTCGACCAGGACTGCTACGAGGCGTTCAACATCCAGGTGTCGGGCCTGGAGCAGCGCCTGCGCGCGATCGGCGGGCCGCGCCCTGTCATCGGCGTGAGCGGCGGGCTGGACTCCACCCATGCCCTGCTGGTCGTCGCGCGCGCGATGGACCGCATGGGCCGGCCGCGCAGCGACATCCTCGCCTACACGATGCCGGGGTTCGCGACGAGCGAGCACACCAAGTCCAACGCGATCGCCCTCGCCGAGGCGATCGGCGCCAGCATCCAGACGATCGACATCCGTCCCGCGGCGAACGAGCTGCTGAAGGGCATCGGGCACCCCTACGCCTCCGGCGAGCCGGTGTACGACGTCACCTTCGAGAACGTGCAGGCCGGCGTCCGCACCGACTTCCTCTTCCGCATCGCCAACCGCGAGAACGGCATCGTCATCGGCACGTCCGACCTGTCCGAGCTCGCGCTCGGCTGGGCGACCTACGGCGTCGGCGACCACATGAGCCACTACGCCGTCAACGCGGGTGTGCCGAAGACGCTGATCCAGCACATCATCCGCTGGGTGATCGCGCACCGGCCCGGCAGCGGCGGCACCGCCGACGACGCTGCGACCCGGCTGTCCGACGATGCGGTCGCCGTGCTGCGCTCCGTGCTCGACACCGAGATCAGCCCCGAGCTGGTGCCCGCAGGCGAAGACGGCAAGGTGCAGTCGACGCAGGACACGATCGGCCCGTACGCGCTGCACGACTTCACCCTCGCGTACGTGCTGCGCTACGGCTTGCGCCCCTCGAAGATCGCGTTCCTCGCCGAGCACGCGTGGGCCGACCCGGATGCCGGCTCCTGGCCGCCCGGGTTCCCCGCCGAAGAGCGGTACGGCTACGACCGCGAGACGATCGTGCGGTGGCTGCGGGTCTTCCTGCAGCGGTACTTCGGCTTCGCGCAGTTCAAGCGGTCGGCGATCCCGAACGGCCCCAAGGTCGCCGCGGCAGGCTCGCTCTCGCCCCGCGGCGACTGGCGGGCGCCCAGCGACGGCAACGCGCGGGCCTGGCTCGCGGAACTCGACGCCGCGCTGACCGACAGGTAGTCAGCGGTCGGCCGGCACCGCCGGCCGGCGCCGCCGGGTGCGTTGCGGCGCCGCGAGGTGCGTGGCGGTGAGGGAGGGTCAGACGGGCATTGCGCCGTAGGCGATGGTGATGATCCACCCATCGCGGGAGGCGTCGAGCAGGTGGTAGCCGAGCTTGCGGTCAGGAAGCCATCCCTTGCGCCTGGCCGCGTCGAGCTTCACCCGCTCCGCCGCCACGCGCACGCCGCGCCCGTCGGCCTCGAGCACGGCCTGCACCTTCGTCCAGTGGTCCAGGAGCGCTGGGATGTCGTCCTCGTTGAACAGGTGCGAGTGCTTCTGCATCATGTGGATGTCAGCGGCATCCGGGTGCATGTCCCGCACGTCCAGTCCCAGCGGCAGCGCCGGATCGGCGACGGCGACGACCGTGGCGGAGCGATAGCTGGCGGTCTTGACCTCGTACGGCAGCTCGACGCCGTCGCGGGAGGCGATGAGGCGGGTGTGGTAGCCGTAGCCTCGCGGGGGCTCGCGTTCGACGCGGATCTCGTGGGGCTCGCACTTCTGCAGCTTCGCGACGATCTCGCGCGTCAGGATGCGCCGTCGATCGTGCACGCTGACGGCGGGGTCCCAGCCCAGCCGGGCAGTGATCGCCTCAGGCGTCTCGAGCAGGACGGATTCCATGTCATTCCTCTTCTCCGGCCGAAGCCGTCCACCATCTTCGCCCAGGTCCCGCCCCGGGGCCACGGGGCCGGGCCGTGAATACCGCCGGCTCAGCTGCCGCCGGAGAGGATCCCGATGACCCCCGAGGTGAGCATGTACACGCCGATGGCGCCCACGACGAGCCAGACGCCGATACGGGCCGGAGAGGGCTTGTTCTTCTCAGGGTCGACCGAACTCACCGCGGACCTCCGCTCAGCGCCGCGAGCCGGAGAAGGCCACGCGCAGCACGAGGAAGACGATCACCGCGACGACGGCGACGATGGCCAGCTTGAACGCGAACACGAGGAAGGCGCCCAGCACCTCCACGAGCACCCAGGCGATCACGACAGCGACGATGACACCGACGACGGTCCACAGTGTGCTCTTGTTCATCCCCCCAGCTTACGAGGCCGCCGGGACGGGCGCGTCCTGGGTGATCACGCTGGGGCCTCGGGGGGTCGCTTCGACGAGCAGCTGAGCGGGCAGCTGCTCCTTCATCGCCTCGACGTGACTGATGACGCCGACGGTACGGCCACCGGCGCGCAGTTCGTCGAGGGTGCGCATCGCCAGCTCGAGCGTGTCGGCATCGAGTGAGCCGAATCCCTCATCGATGAACAGCGTGTCCAACCGCAGTCCCCCGGCGCGCGCGGTGACGACCTCGGCCAGGCCCAGCGCCAGGGCCAGGGAGGCCAGGAACGTCTCGCCCCCCGACAGCGACTGCGGCGGGCGCAGGCGGCCGGTGTGCGCGTCGAGCACCTCGATGCCCAGCCCGGACGCGGCACCCCGGGCCGCGCGGGCGTCGGTGTGGTGCAGGGTGTAGCGCCCCGCCGACATCTCCCCGAGCCGCACGTTGGCCGCTGCCACGATCTCCTCGAGCTCGGCGGCGAGCACGAACGTCTCGAGGTCCATCTTCATCGTGTTCGGCGCACGCCCGGCCACCGTGTCGGCGAGCCGGCGCACCGCTTCGGCCTCCTCTGCGTGGGCGGCGACGGCGGCATAGGCGTCGTCGGCCTGCACGAGCAGGTCGCGCAGCCGCGCGGCGACGTTCTGCGCGTCGCGCTCGGCGGCGATGGCGGTCGAACGAGTGGCGTCGGCCGCGTCGACCGTGGCCTGAGACGCCGCGAGATCCACCGGTTCATCGGGCGCCCCGGCCAGTTCCAGTTCGAGTTCGAGGGCGCGCTGGCGCGTGGCGGCCAGAGCTGCGTCGTGAGCGCCGATGCGGTCGACGAGCTCCCGCACCACACGATCGTCGCGCAGCGCCGCCGCGGCGTCGTCGGCGTCGGTGAACACGGATGCCGCGAGGCGGGCGTCTCGCTCGGCGACCGCCGCGTCACGGTCTTCCACGGCGCGAGCAGCGGTGGCGCGGGCAGCACGGCACGCGCGGGCGGCGTCTCGCTGCGCCGTGGCCACGGCGACACGGTCGGCCACGGTGGGGTGGTCCCCCCGTGCGGCCGCGATGGTCTCACCCATGGCCGTCACGGTCGCGTCCAGCGCTGCGGCGGTTTCACGTGCCGAGTTCAGGTCGGCGGCCAGGCCGTCGCGCGCCGTGAGCGAGACGGCTTCGAGCTCTTCGAGCTGCCGGCACTGCGCGTCGAGGCGGTCACCCTCACCGGCAGCGGCAGCGGCGGCGCCCACAGCGGCCTCGGCGGCCGCCAGCTGTGTCTCGAGGGACTCGACGCCCTCGCCGCCGGCTCGCGCGGCCGCGTGAGCGTGCGCGTCACGCGCGGCGCGCGCAGCGTCCGACGCGGCGCGCTCGGCTGCCAGTGCGGCATCGCGCTGCGCTTCTGCTTCGGCCAGCAGCTCATCCGTCACCGGCTCGTCGCCGCGCGCGGCGGGGGCCGGGTGCGCCGTGGCACCGCACACGGCGCACGGCTCGCCGTCGATCAACGCGGCCGCAAGCTCTCCGGCGTAGCCGTCGAGTCGTCGCTGCAGCAGCACCGCCACACCGGCAGCCGCGGCGGCCGACAGCGCGGCGGCGTCGCGATGGGCGGCATCGGCCTCGCGCAGCACGACCCCGAGCGTCTCTGTCTCCCTGGCCGCGGCGACGCGAGCCGCGAGGCCGTCACGGTGAGCGGTCGCGCCCGCGAGAACGGCGGCGCGCGTGCGCGCATCGGCGAGCTGGTCGCGCAGCCGCGTCAGCTCGGCGGGGATCTGAGCACGTTGCTCGTCGAGCGTCGCGAGTTCGTGCTCGAGCACGGCGACCCGGCTTCGGGCAGCGGCACGCTCGGCCTCGCGGTCGGCGAGCGCGGACTCCTGGGCCGCGGCGGCGGCCCACACCGCCAGGTCGCCGGTGAGCTGTTCCTCGACGACGGCGAGGTCTGCCTCGGGGTCGGAGGCCAGGAGGGCCCATGCCTCGTCGGCCTGGGTCGCCGCGGACGTCGCCTCGGCAGCGGCCTGCGCCGTGCGGGTCGCCATGTCGAGCACCGAGCGCAGGGCTTCGGCTGCGCGGGCGCGCTCCATCGTGATGCGGTCGGAGGCGATGCTCTCCGCATCGCCCTCGAGGGATGCCAGCCGGTCGCGGGCCTGCGCGAGGTCGGCGTGCGCCTTGGCCAGGGCCACGCGCTCGGCATGAGCCGCCGTCGCCGCAGCGAACGCGGCGTCGGCATCCGCCCGCGCGCGTGTGAGGGTCTCCTGCCGGTAGTCGGCACGCCGGACGGCCCGCTCTGCGGCGTTGCGGCGCCCGGCGAGATCGGTCGGCACCCCGCCTTCACCGGCGAGCGCGTGCTCGGCGATGAGGCGCTCGGCCTGGTCGAGCAGCGTGCGGGCGTGCTCCCCGAGCGTGTCGAGACTCCTCGCGGCCTCCTTGCTGCGCTCGGCGAGGACGCGCACGTACTCCTCGTATCGCCGGGTGCCGAAGAGCGTGCGCAGCAGCGGCTGGCGCTCGGCTCCCGAGGCGAGGAGGAAGCGCGAGAACTTGTTCTGCGCCAGCAGGATCACCTGCTGGAACTGCTGGGCGTTCAGGCCCAGGATCTCGTCGAGGGCGAGCCCGACATCGCGCGGCTTCGCGGCGCGCCCGACCCACTCCCCCGCGACCTGCTCCTCGAGCGTCGCGCGGGTCGGCTCGGTGGTCAGTCCCCCACCACGCCGCGCCGGCCGCTGGTACTCCGGCGCCCTGGTGACCCGCCACCGACGGCCGGCGACCGTGAACTCCAGCCGCACCTCGGTGGGGTCGTCAGGGGTGCAGTGATCGCTGCGCAGGCGCTTGTCGCCGGAGTCGTAGCGCGGCACGCTGCCGTACAGGGCGAAGCTCACCCCGTCGAGGATGCTGGATTTTCCCGCGCCGGTGCGACCCGAGATGAGGAAGATGCCGTCACGGTCGAACGCGTCGAAGTCGACCGTCTGGGTGGCCAGGAACGGCCCGAAGCCCGTCAGTTCCAGCCGGTGCAGCTTCACGTCGCCGCCTCGGCGAGGGTGCGGTCGTCGAGCAGGTCGTCGATGAGCGCACTCTCGCGGTCGTTCGCGCCCTCCCCCTCCCGCACGTGCCGCAGGAACACGTCGAGCAGCTCGCGGTCGCTGCGCGCGGCGCGCACCCGCTGCGAGTAGCTGCGGCCGTCGTCGGGCATCGTCTCGGCGGGTCGGTGGGCGACGCACGCGCAGTGGGCGAAGCGCTGCTGCAGCCGGCGCATCGGATCGCGCTGCGGCAGCGGGTCGGTGTACTCCACCGACACCCAGGCATCCTCGTGCACGGCGAAGCGCTCGTCGGCGAGCAGTTCGTCGAGAGGACCGGTGAGCGTGACCAGCCGGCGGGGCACGGGCAGCTCGAGCCAGGTGACCTCGGTGAGACCGGCGGCGCCGAGTTCGACCAGCCACGACCCCCGCGGCTTGTCGCCCTCGCCGAAGCTGTAGTGCAGCGGGGCGCCGGCGTAGCGGACCGCATCGGACAGGCGCTGGCGCCCGTGGATGTGGCCGAGGGCCATGTAGTCCACGCCGTCGAACGCCGACAGCGGCACGACGTCGAGCCCGCCCTGCTGGATGTCGCGCTCGAGGTGCGGCGTCGGCTCGACGCCGGCGGCGAAGCAGTGCGCCACCGCGACCGAGCGCCCGCCGCGCTCGGCGAGATCAGTCCGCACCAGGTGCATCGCGTGGGTCATGACATCGGCCTGCGACCGAACACCCGGCCACACATGCCGCAGCAGCGCAGGCTCGAGGAACGGCAGCGCGTAGACGTGGACGGCACCGTGCGCGTCGGTGAAGGTGAGCGGCGTGCCGGCGGTCTGCGGGTCGGTGACGACGTGGATGCCCTCGCGCAGCAGCGCCGACTGGAAGCCGAGCCGGGCGGCGGAGTCGTGGTTGCCGCTGGTCACGACGACCTGAGCGCCGGCGTCGGCCAGCGCGACGAGGGTGTCGGTGAGCAGTGCGTAGCAGGCGGCGGCCGGGGTGGCCGAGTCGAACACGTCGCCGGCGACGATCACGACGTCGACGTCGTTCTGGCGCACCTGCGTCACCATCGCGTCGAGCACGACGCGCAGGGCATCGAGGGTCGCGTGCCCGTGGAAGGTGCGCCCGATATGCCAGTCGGAGGTGTGCAGGATGCGCATGCCTTCACGGTAATCGGCGCTTCCGACATCCTCCTGGAGGATCGCCCGCGTAGGCTGGTTCCGCCGTGACCGCCGTGCTCCCCGCCTCCGCCCCCTCGTGGCGCAGCTGGACGATCTGGGCCGTCGGCGTCGCGGCCTACATCCTGTCGGTGGTCAACCGCACGTCGCTGTCGGCGGTGGGCGTCGACACCGCGCACCGCTTCGACATCGACGCCTCGACCCTGTCGATGTTCGCCGTCATCCAGCTCGGCGTGTACGGCGCGATGCAGATCCCCGTGGGACTGATGCTCGACCGGTACGGCGCCCGACCCCTCATCACGGCGGGCATGGTGCTCATGGCCGTCGGGCAGCTCGTGATGGCGCTGTCACCCAACGTGGGCATCGCGATCGCGGCGCGCATGCTGCTGGGCGCAGGGGATGCCGCGATCTTCCCGAGCGTGCTGCGGCTCATCGCCACGTGGTTCCCCGCGCAGCGTGGACCCGTGATGGTGCAGGTCACCGGGATCGTCGGTCAGCTGGGGCAGATCGTGGCGGTCGTGCCGCTGGCGGCGCTCCTGCACGCCACGAGCTGGTCGGTGGCCTTCGGCAGCGTCGCCGGGCTCGGCGTCCTTTTCGCGGTGCTCGTCTTCGCGGTGATCCGCAACCACCCACCCGACCTCGACTCCGACGTCACCGTCGACACCGACACCGGATCGATCCGGGTGGTCACCTCCGCCGTGGACAACCGCGTCGGCATCCGTGCCGCCTGGTCGCACCCCGGCACCCGGCTGGCGTTCTGGTCGCACTTCACCACGCCGTTCGCCGGATCGGCCTTCGTCATGCTCTGGGGCTTCCCCTTCCTCACCGCCGGTGAGGGGCTGACGCAGGGCGAGGCGGCCGTCGTGACGACGGTGTACGTGCTGTCCGGCATCCTCATCGGCCCCGTCATGGGGTCGCTGTCGAGCCGCGTGCCGACGCTGCGCTCGCGCGCCCTCGTGCTGCCGTCGATCGCCGTGCAGGCGCTGGTGTGGCTCGTCGTCATCGCACAGCCCGGCGCCTCACCCCTGTGGCTGCTGCTCGCACTGGCGGTGGCGCTCGCGATGGGCGGACCGGCATCGATGGTCGCCTTCGACCACGCCCGCACCCACAACCCCTCGCACCGGCTCAGCACGGCGACCGGGATCACGAACTCCGGCGGCTTCCTCGCGTCGCTGATCGCGATCTTCCTCATCGGCGTGGCACTCGACCTGCAGGGCGCGGGCACGCCCGCGACCTACACGCTCGACGCTTTCCGTCTGGCGTTCCTCGTGCAGGTTCCGCTGTGGATCGTCGGGACGGCGTTCATCGTCGTCGAGCGCAAGCGCACCCGCATCCACATCGGCCTCGACGCGCCGCGGCCGCGCCGGCGGCGGCCTCAGGCGACGCGGGGCGAGTAGCGCCCGGACTTCTCGGCACGGGCGCGAGCCTTCGCCGCCTCCTCCTCGCGGTTCTTCGGGGGCGCCACGGCGACGAGGTCCGCCAGCAGGTGGCGCGTGGCGTGCTCGATCTCGTCCACGGCCCGGTCGAACGCCGCCGCATTGGCCCGGGAAGGCTTGGTGACGCCCGAGATCTTGCGCACGTACTGCAGCGCCGCAGCGCGCACCTCATCGTCGGTGGCGGCGGGCTCGAAGTTGTGGAGCGTGTGGATGTTGCGGCACATGCGGTCACCGTACGCTCAGGATGCCGCCCTGGCCAGACCCTAGTCTCGGACGGTGGACACCGCATCCGACGACCCCGGCGACGCCCTCACACGCTTCACCCATGACGGTGCAGAACTCGTCGTCGAGGAGACCGGCTCGGGTCCGCGCACGTTCCTGCTGGTGCATGGCATCGGCATGGGCCGACGTGTCTTCGTCGACCTCGTCGGCCGGCTCGAGCCGCACGGCCGCGTGCTCGCGGTGGACCTGCCGGGGTACGGCGCCGCCGCGGAGCCGCCCCGGGTGCCCTCGATCGAACGCCTCGCCGACCTGCTCGCCGCCTACCTGCGGGCCTACGACGTGACGCCGGGAGAGACGATCGCGATCGGCCACTCCATGGGCACGCAGGTCGTCGCGGAATTGGCGGCGCGGCATCCCGATCAGGTCGACCGCATCGTGCTGGTGGCGCCCACGGTGGATCCCGCCGCGCGGGGCGCGCTGCCGCAGCTCGGCCGGCTCGCCCTGGACCTGGTGATCGAGAGCCCCAAGGTGCTCGCGCTGGGCGCGCGGGAGTATGTGCGCGCGGGTCCGAACCTCCGCCGCAAGACCCGGGCGATGCTCACGCACCGCCCGGAGCTGGCGTACCCGCGCATCGACGTGCCGGCCCTCGTCATCCGCGGCGAGAAGGACGTCGTGTGCCCGCGCGCCTGGTGTCGTCAGGTGGCGACGGCGTTGCGCGCACGACTGGTCGAGGTGCCCGGTCACGGGCACGAGACGATGATCCGCGACGCGGCGCCGGCCTCCCGCGAGATCCTCGCCAACGTGGGGATTCAGCCCGTCGAGACCTGACGTGCCAGCTCCGAGACCTCGTTGTCGGGCAGTTGGATGCCGGACTGCTCGAGGCGCTGGTGCAGCACCTCGACGATGCGATCGTGGGGCTCGGTGCCGAGGTCGTTGCGCGTCTGCGCCACGATGCCCGCGACTTTGTCGACCTCGGAGGCGTTGTTCTGCGCCATCGCCGGCAGGCGCTGCTCCTGCGCGCCGGAGAGATCACGCTGGGATTGGCTGGCCGTGAGGGTGTCGCGCCCCTCGTCCTGACCGTGGTGGTCGGGCACGTCGGGCACGCCGATGCCGACCGCCTCGTGCGTGGGGTCCGCGGCAGGAGCCGCCGAGCCGTCGACCGGCTCAGCCTCGCGCTCGGCGTCGGTGACGGTGCCCTGCGACGGCGCAGCGGCCGTGGAGTCGCCCTCGGGACCGGTCACCGGGTTGGCGGGGTCGCGGTCGGCCGGGCTGGCTGCGGCTGTGCGCTGCATCGCCTCGGCATCCGCTCCGCCCTGATCGGGGTGGTTGCCCCCGGTGTTCTCGAACTCGTTCTCGCGCTCGGTCATGATTCCTCCACTCCCAGGTCGGGGTCGGCGCCGCGGGACGGCTCGGGCGACTCGACATCGCCCACGTCGACGGGCGCGTCGGTCAGATTGGGCGAGCCGACGGCATCCGCGTTGCGCTCACGGGACTCGATGTCATCGATGCCCTCCCAGCCACCGGGCGGGTCGGCGTCGATCACTCCCTCGGGCAACGTGCGATCCGGGTTGTCGGTCATGATGCGCTCCTCTCGTCTGCCCCCCACTCTGCGGCGTCAGGTCGGGGGCCGTCGCGGGCTTGACGAACGCGTCCGCCGCGCGTAGGGAGCGCGGGAGGCTCAGGCGGGGTGGGGCGTGCGCAGGATGCCGCGGTGCGCCGGGTTCTCGTCGAACCAGTCCGCGACGTACCAGCAGACCGGGATGACCGTGCGGTCGCCGCGGGCCTCCAGCTCGGCGACGGCGCGCGAGACGACCTCGCCCGCGTAGCCGTGGCCGCGGTGCGGGGGCACCGTGTAGGCGCGGGTCATGGCGATGGTGCTGCCGTCGTCGCGGTAGTCCAGCACGCTGAGCAGCTCATCGCCGCGCAGCAGGGCCCATCGGGACGCGTCGGTCTGATTCTCGAAGCGCAGGTCCTTCATGCCGCCAGGCTACGCCCGTGTGACAGGCCGGGGGCCGAGGCCGGGGGCGGTTCGGGAAGCGTCAGCGCGGCCGGGATGCCGCGACGACGTCGGCGAGCCGGCGGTCGACGGCGCGCTGACCGCGGAGGTGCACGATCGACCACCCTTCCGCCGCGCGGGCGGCCGCGGCAGCCCGAGCTCGGCCGAGAGCTGCGCGGCCCGTCGCGACGTGCCGGAGCCGGACGTCACGAGCACCCGGATGCGGCGGGGCGGGCGGGCTATCGGCACCGGCCGACTCCAGCCAGATGTCGCCGGTGCGCGGACGCTGAGCAATCTGTCACATTTCGTCATCTGCAGGGCGGGGCGTCCGAGCGGTTTGACGCTTTCCGACTCGGTGGGTCATAATCGGCCTCATGACTGACAACGCACGCTCTCTGTCCGCCTGGGAGGCGAACGGGACTGCCGGCATGATGATGCCCGGCCGCGCTGTCATGTGTTGCCGAATGTGTCGTTGACACCACGACCCCACGCCGGGCTCGAGCCGCGCCTTTGATCTGAGCGCCGCGGCCGGCCCCCGAGCATTGCGGCATGCGCCCACAACGCGCAACCGCTGCTCCGACACATCGCCCACTCTCGGGCTTTCGCAGCACACCCTGAACCCGTTCCGGCGCATCGCCCGGGTTCCACCTGCAAGGACGTCAACTCCCATGTCGAACATCGCCATCCTCGATCGCCCGGCCACCGCCCGCCACCTCCGCGCCGTCGAAGACGTCGCGCCCACCGCTCCCGCTGCACGCGCCGCCGCACCCGTTGAGGCGGAGGCCCGCCCGGCATCCCCCCGCCCGGTGCCGGCAGGCACCGCCCCCCGCGGCTTCGCCCTGTACGTCGGCATCGACGAGGTGAAGGCAGCGCAGGACGGCGTCTCGCTCTCCGTGCTCGTCGCCGCGCTGCGCCGCACGCTCGCCGATCTCGCGCCGCAGGCCGAGACCTACGCCACCGTTGCGCTCGCTCCGGCCGGCGCCGGCGGCCGCGACGTCGACGTCGTGCGACTCGCTCTGCACGAGCCGAGCGCCGTCGCCCGCACCCAGGAGGACGAACCCGACGAGGATGCCGTCCCCGGCGGCGTCACCGTCGACATCTCGCGCAAGCGCGTGCTGATCGACGGCGCCTCGGCGGCGTTCACCTTCAAGGAGTTCGAGCTGCTGCAGTACCTGGTGCTGCGGGAGGGACGCACGATCGAGCGCGCCGAGCTGGTCTCGTCGCTCTGGCAGGGCACCGGCGACGACGAGGCGCCGGGTGAGCGCACCATCGACGTGCACGTGCGGCGCCTGCGGGCGAAGCTCGGCCGGTACGAGGACATCGTGCGCACCGTGCGCGGCGTCGGCTACCGGTTCGACCGCCACGCCGACGTCGTGATCCGCTACGGCCACGGCAGCCCTTCGCCCGACCGCTTCTGACCCGCATCCTCCCCGTACGGTGGCAGCCGCGCGCGGTGCGCCGGCGGCCGCGTGCACAACGACGCCTTCCCGTCCCGCGGGAGATGCCGGCGGGCGGCGTGGACGTCCGCACGGGCCGGATCCGCGACGTTGTGCCCGCACCGCGTGCATCACGCCGCCTTCCCGCCTGCCGACGGGGCCCCGACGCGCGATGTGGGCGCCCCGATGCGCGGATCAGCGACGTTGTGCACACCCCCAGCCCGTTGCAGGGCGGCGCACCCGCACCCGCACTCGCACCATCCGCGGCGTTGCGCACGCCGGCCCCGGCGCCCGCGTCCAGCGGGATGTCGGCGGGGTGAGCGTAGGGTGGCGGCATGAGCACGGTGCAGGCGGGAAGGATGCCGCGCACGGCAGCACTCGCCCCGGCCACCGCGGCCGCGGCAGCAGCCGCACGCACCACCGCGACCGCGACCGCGACGCCACCGGCACACACCCCCGCGGCCGCCCCCGCACACACCCCCGCGCCCGGGGCCGCGCGCCCACTCGAGACCGAGTACCGGCCGCGGGTCCCCATCGACGCCGCGCGGGCCATCCGGTACCAGCGCCACGGCGCGAACGACCCCGCCTTCGCGGTCGACGGATCGGTGCTGTGGCGCGCAAGCCGCACCCCCGAAGGCGTCGCGACCCTGGCCATCCGCCCCGACCGCAGCCGCATCAGGGCGGCGGCGTGGGGACCCGGAGCCGAGTGGGCCCTGCACCAGCTGCCCGCGCTGTGCGGCGGCCTCGACGACCCGGCCGGGTTCGACGCCGGGCGGCATCCGCTCATCGCCGAGGTGCACCGACGCCATCCCGACCTGCGCATCGGCCGCACCGACCTCGTCTTCGAGGCCCTCGCGAGCGCCGTGATCGAGCAGAAGGTCACCGGCCTGCAGGCGTTCGGCGCGTGGCGGGTGCTCGTGACCCGCTTCGGCGAGCGCGCTCCCGGCCCCACTCCGAAGGCCATGTTCGCGCCGCCGTCGATCGACGGCTGGCGGCACATCCCCAGCTGGGCGTGGCATCGCGCCGGCGTGGAGCCGCCGCAGGCGCGCACGATCGTCGAGACAGCACGTCGCGGCGCGTCGGTCGTCGCGGCGGTGATGGATGCGGGCGCCGGCGAGGCCGTCGACCGCGTGCTGATGAGCCTGCGCGGCATCGGCATCTGGACCTCCGCTGAGACGCGCATCCGTGCCCTCGGCGACCCCGACGCGGTGAGCGTCGCCGACTACCACCTGGCCCACGAGGTCGGCAACGCCCTGACCGGCCACCGCGTCGACGACGACGGGATGCTGGAGCTGCTGGAGCCGTGGGCCGGTCACCGCCAGAGGGTGATCCGACTGATCTACGCCGGTGGCGTGCGCGAGCAGCGGCGGGGTCCTCGACTGCACCCCGAGGACCACCGCGACCGCTGACGGGCGCCCTTGTGAGCCGTCGCGGCGCGGTTCACACTGGACCCGTCGCGCGCCGGCGCGGCATCCACCGTCACGAGAAGAAGCGAGATGGCCGCTCTCAACCCCTACCTGTCGTTCCGCGCTCAGGCGCGCGCCGCCATGACCTTCTACCAGGGGGTGTTCGGGGGCGACCTGCAGATCTCCACCTTCGGCGAGTTCGAGGGCATGGCGCAGGATCCCAGCGAGCGCGAGCTCGTCATGCACTCCCAGCTCACCACCCCCGACGGCTTCGTGCTCATGGGCTCCGACACACCGGGCGCGCTGCCCTACGTCGCCCCCGCGGGCATCGCGGTGTCCCTCAGCGGGGACGACGAGGCGCAGCTGCAGCGGTTCTGGGATGCCCTGACCGGCGGCGGCACCGTCACCCTGCCGTTCGACCCGCCGCCGTGGGGCGGTCGCTTCGGCATGCTCACCGATCGGTTCGACGTCCCCTGGATGGTGGCGCTGAACGCGCCGTCCTGACCTCGCCGCGGCTGCCCGTCGATGCCGGCCGCCCGCGTCGCCCGTAGGCTGGCGGCATGACGGACTCTCGCACCGGCCCGGGGTGGCCGCGCGGTCGCATCGGCTGGATCGCCGGCACCGCCCTGCTGCTCGTGGTCGGCGTGCTGTTCGGCCTCATCATGAGCAATGTGTGGCTCGGCGTGGTGCTGGCCGGCGCGGTGTCGATCGGCTGGCTCATCGCCTACGAGTCGTCGCGCGGGCGCAACAGCGGCATCTACGACCGCGACGACGACGGCGCTCAGCTGTAGTCAGCGGTAGTACAGCGCCACCGGACGCCCGTCGATCTGCCGCACGTCCACCGGCGTCTCGTACACCTCGGCCAGCACCTCGGGCCGCATGATCTCGGCGACCGCGGCGTCGGCGACGACCCGGCCGTCGCGCATCGCCACAATGCGGTCGGCGTAGGCGGCGGCGAAGTTGATGTCGTGCAGCACGACCACCACGATCTTGCCGAGTTCGTCGGCCATGCGGCGCACGAGCTTCATGATCTCGCCCATGTGCCGCACATCGAGGTTGTTCAGCGGCTCGTCCAGCAGCACGTACTTGGTGTCCTGCGCCAGCACCATGGCGATGAACGCGCGCTGCCGCTGCCCGCCCGACAGCTCGTCGAGGAAGCGCCCGCGGAACGCGTCGAGGTCGAGATAGGCGAGGGCGCGGTCCACGTGCGCGCGGTCGTCGGCGCTCATCCGGCCCTTCGAATGCGGGTAGCGCCCGAACTCCACGAGGTCCTGCACCGTCAGCCGCGCGGCGATGTGGTTGTCCTGCCGCAGCACCGCGAGCACCTTCGCGAGGTCGGCCGAGGCGGCGGTGCGCACGTCGACGCCGTCGACAGTGACCGTGCCGCCGTCGGCGGGGATGAGACGGCCGATCAACCCGAAGAGCGTCGACTTGCCCGCACCGTTCGGGCCGATCAGGGCGGTCACCCCGGCATCCCCCAGGGTGAGCGTGACGTCGTCGAGCACCGCCTGTCCGCGGTAGCGCTTGGTCACACCGTCGAGCGCGATCATCGCGCCCCCTTTCGCAGCACGAGGAAGAGGAAGAACAGTCCGCCGGCGAACTCGATCACCATCGACAGACTCCCGCCGAACCCGAGCACCCGCTCAAGCAGCAGCTGTCCGCCGAGCAGGCACACCACGCCCAGCAGGGCGGCGGCCGGCAGGGTGAACCGGTGGCGGAAGGTGCCGGCGTAGCTGTAGGCCAGGTTGGCGACGATGAGGCCGAAGAAGAGGATCGGGCCGACGAGGGCGGTGGAGGCCGCGACCATCACCGAGACGATCGCGAACAGGGCCATGACGACCCGGCGGTGATCCACCCCGAGTCCCACCGCCGTCGGTTCGCCGAGGGTCAGCACGTCGAGGGTGCGCAGGAGCGGCACGACCCCCAGGCACCCGAGGGCGACGAGGATGCCGGTGAGCAGCAGCAGCGTCTCGTTCGGCCGGGTCAGCGAGGCGAACCCGGTGTCGGTGAGCACCTGGAAATCCAGCGGGTCCAGCATCCGCTGCATCCACTCGGTGAGACTGCGGAAGAACGTGCCCAGCACGATGCCGACCAGCAGCATGAGGTGGATCGACCGACGCTTGCCGCCGAACAGCCAGGTGAACAGGAACACGCTGAACGCCGTCATGACGGCCACCTGCACGAGCCACAGCACCACCGGGTCGGCGCGCAGGAAGGTCGTCGCGCCGAGGCCGAACACGATGACCGTCGAGATGAGCATGAAGAACGCGTCGAAGCCCATGATCGACGGCGTCAGGATGCGGTTCTGCGTGATGGTGTGGAACACCACCGTCGACACCCCGACCGCCACGGCGACGACGACCATGCCCGCGACGCTGACGCTGCGGATCTTCACCGCGTAGCCGAGCGAGCCGGGCACCGCCGTGAAGAGGTAGAGGGCGGCCAGCACGAGCACGGCGGCGGCGAGCACGGCGAGCCGCACGCCGGGTCGCGACCATGCGGATGCCAGGCGCGACGGCGGGCGCACACCGGCGACAGCGGCAGGGGCGGGGGCGGTGTCAGTGCGCACGGCTCCCCTTCCGCAGCAGCAGCCAGAGGAACAGCCCCGCACCGACGATGCCGACGACCACCGAGAGCGGGATCTCGTAGGGGAAGCGCACGGTGCGCGCGATGAGGTCGCACGCGAGCACGAAGGTCGCGCCGAGGCCGGCCACCCACGGGATCGAGCGGCGCACGTTGTCGCCGATGATGAGGCTGACGATGTTGGGAACGACGAGACCGAGGAACGGGATCATGCCGGCTGTCACGAGCACCGAGGCGGTGATGACGGCGACGACGACCATGCCGACGGCGACCACGCGCCGGTAGTTCAGCCCGAGGTTGGTCGCGAAGTCCTCGCCGAGCCCGATGACGCTGAACCGATCGGCGGCCACCCACGCCACCAGCACCATGACGGCGGCGACCCAGACGTACTCGTAGCGCCCCTGCATGACCGAGGCGAAGCTGCCCTGCGACCACTGCCCCAGGGACTGCAGCAGGTCGAGCCGATAGGCGAAGAACGCCGTGACCGCGCCGACGATGCCGCCCAGCATGATGCCGACCAGCGGAACCAGCACGAGCTGGCGCACCGGGACCGCCCGGATCACCCGCAGGAACACCCAGGTGCCGATGAGACCGAACACCGCGGCGACGGCCATCTTGCCCATGATCGCCATGCCCGGCCACAGCACGATGGTCACCAGCATGCCGAGGGTGGCGAACTCGCTCACCCCTGTCGTGCCCGGCTCGACAAACTTGTTGCGCACGAGCATCTGCAGGATGAGCCCGGCGATGCCCAGCGATGCCCCGACGAGCACGACGGCGACCGTGCGCGGCATCCTGCTCGCGACGAGGAGGAACGCCGCCGTGCCGTCGGCACCGCCCTCGAGCAGGGTGGCGACCGAGACGTCGGAGACCCCCACGAACAGGCTCACGATGCCGAGCACCACCAGGAGCACGCCGATGAGCACCCCCACCCACGTCCGCCGGGGGCGGGCAGGGGCGGGGGTGCTCGTCGTCGCGACGGCTGTCGCAGTCACCTCAGTGCCGGATCTCTCTGATCGAGCGCCTATTCGGCGATCTGCAGGACGTCCTCGATCATGATGCGGGTGGTGTCGATCCCGCCGAAGACGATGTACCAGGCGGTGGGGTCGAGGTAGACGATCTGGTCTTCCTGGTATGCGGTGGTCTGCTTGATGATGTCGTTGTCGAGTACGGCGGCCGCGGCCTGCGCATTCTCCTCGCCGGTGGCGGCGTCGCGATCGACGACCCAGAGGAAGTCGGGGTTGTGCTCGAGGAGGAACTCGAACGAGACCGGCTCGCCGTGGGTGGCCGCCTTGACGTCCTCGACGACGGGCTCGACGCCGAAGACGTCGTAGATCAGCCCGCCGCGGGCGTTGCGGCCGGTGGCGTTGCCCTCCGAGGGTGCCATCGCGCTGAGCCGGCCACCGGAGACCATGAGCCCCAGGCCCGTTCCGGCGCCGGCGGTGGCGGCCTGTGCCTCTTCGATCCCCGCCTCGAGCTCGGCGAGCGCCTCCGCTGCGGCGTCCTCGGCTCCGAGGACCTCACCGAGGAACGTCGTGTTGCGCTCGAGGGTCTCCTGGAAGGAGCCGGCGATGCTGAGGTCCACGGTCGGGGCGATCTCGCTGAGGTCGTCGTACAGGGCCGTCGAGCGGCCGCCGATGATGATGAGATCAGGCTGCTCCGCCTCGATGGCGACCAGGTCGGCTTCGAAGAGCGTGCCGGCGTTGAACGCGTCGGCCGCCAGGTGGTCCTGCAGGTAGTCGGGGACCGAGTCCAGCGGGGCGCCGGCGACCTCGCCGCCGAGGGCGCCGATGGTGTCGAGGCTCGCCATGTCGAACACGACGATCGTCTCGGGGTTCTTGGGCACCTCGACCGTGGTGGCTTCGAACTGCGGATCCTCATCCTCGCCGGCGGTGTTGCGGTCCCACGAGTACGTGACGGTGTCGGCCGGGTCGGCGGCGGCCGCGGCATCGGCATCGGCGTCGGCGGTGGCGCAGCCGGTGAGCGCGACGGCGGTCGCGAGGGCGAGGGATGCCGCGAGCAGCGGCCGGGACGAGGTGAGCGTCATGTCTTCTCCTGGGTGCTGCGCGGTCGCGCGGCATCGGGCGCGGCAGACGAGGCTCGCTGCGCCGTCGGTAGGGTGGGAGCGGGCCGCCCGCATCCGCCGCGGAGGCGGAGGACGGCCGCGAATGTAGGTTAGCCTAACCTGTGTGATCGCGTCGACCAGCCCGGCATCCTTCCGCCTCGAGCGCCAGCCGCTCGACCTTCGCTTCCGCATGGCGCGGCTGGCGGAGCGACAGTGGCTCACGCCCCACTACGTGCGCCTGCGGCTGGTGGGCGAGGACCTGATCGGCTTCTCATCGCTGGGCTCGGACGACCACATCCGCGTCTTCTTCCCCGCCGCCCCGCCCGCGTCGGTCGAGCAGCTGCGCTCGGCGCCGAGCCGCGAGTACACCCCGCTGGACTGGGACGCCGAGGCCGGCCGGCTCGACCTGGAGTTCGCGATCCACGGCGACGGCGTCGCGTCGCAGTGGGCGGCGACCGCAGAGCTCGGGGCCGTGGCCGGTGTCGGTGGCCCTCGTGGCTCGCTCGTGCTCAGCGGCAGGCCCGATTCCTGGCTGCTGGCCGGCGACGAGACCGCCGTACCGGCGATGCGCCGGTACGCAGCGCTGATGGATGCCGATGCTCAGGGCCGCATCATCGTCGAGGTGGCCGACGTGGCGCACGAGCTGTCGATCGCGGCGCCGTCGGGGGTGGCGGTGTCGTTCGTGCACCGCGGCGCCGATCGGGCCGGTGCAGCCCTCGCGCAGACGCTGGACGCGCTCACCGCCGCCGACCGCCCCGCCGGCGATGTGTTCGCGTTCGTGGCCGCCGAGCAGGCGATCGTCAAGCCGGCCCGCGCGCTGCTGCAGGAGCGGTGGGCGCTGCCCGCCGACGGGTTCGTCGCGAAGGGGTACTGGAAGCGCGGCGAGACCGAGTACCACGCCCCTCACTGACTCCGCACCGTCGGCGGCGGACGCCGCCGATCAGTACCAGTCGGTCGCCTGCGAGTGGGCCCACGCCGCGCAGGGCGTGCCGTACGCACGGGAGATGTAGTCCAGCCCCCAGCGGATCTGGGTGGTGGCGTTGGTCTGCCAGTCCGGTCCGGCCGCCGCCATCTTGTCGCCGGGAAGCGACTGCGGGATGCCGGTGGCTCCGCTCGACGGGTTGACCGCCTGGTAGTTCCAGTCGGACTCCTTCTGCCACAGGGAGTCGAGGCACTGGAACTGGTCGCCGCCCCAGCCGTACTGCGTCGCGGCCAGATGGGCGGCAGTCGACTTCGCCCCCTCGACGGTGTTGCCCGCCGCCAGTGCCGCGGCCGCTTCGGCCTCGGCCCGTGCTGCCGCGGCAGCGGCGTCGGCTTCGGCCTTCTTCTGCTGCGCCTCGCCGAACCGGCTGCGCAGGTGGGCGGTTTCGGCTGTCACGTCGTCGGCGTGGTCGTCGATGGCCTCGACCACCTCCGTACGCCGCAGCAGCTGCACACCCTCGGCGTCGTCGAGCTCCTGCAGGCTGGCACTCAGCAGGGCAGTGTCGACCTCGGCATCCCCGCCGACGTCGAGGCCCGACTGCGCCACCTCGTCGACGAGGGCGTCGGCGTCGGTCAACGCCGTCTGCGCGGCATCCACCGCCGCCTGGGCCTCGTCGGCCACCTCCTGCAGCGCGGGAGCGACGGAGGTGTCCGCCGCGATGGGAAGCTCCGCGGCCGCGGCGGCCGCGCCGGAGGTCAGCAGTCCGCCGAGGACGACCCCCGACGCGACGGCCAGGGTGGCCGTGAGGCGAGTGCGGTGACGGCGGCGGCGCTCGGCACGCAGGGTGCGGCGAAGGAGGGCAGGGTGAGGATCGGTCTGCATGCGTGAACGTGCTCGGGTCGGGTGCGCCGGCACGACGGCGCACGCCCTCGGGTCGGGCGTCCTCCCACTCTCGTCCCCGCATCTGGACGAACCCTCCGCCGCCGCTGAGGGATCCATGGGAGGGGAGATGCCCTCGGATCAGGCGTTTCGTCTTCCTCCGCCACCGTCCCCGCAGCCCCGCAGGCGGGAGCACGACGCAGCGCTTGCTCGCCGCGGCCCGCCGGCTGAATACTGTGGATCAGCTGAATCCTGGATCACCCGCATCCGGAGCCGATGCGAGAGGACCCCTCATGCTGACCCGGAATGCGACAGGGCTCCGCACGGCTACTACGCCGGCAAGGTGGCGCAGGAGTCCCTCATCACCGCCGGCGAGGTGCCGTGGACGATCCTGCGCACGACGCAGTTCCACGACTTCGCGGCGCAGCTGTTCGCCTCGGCGCGCGTCGGCCCCGTTCACCTGGCGCCGCGGATGCGCACCCAGCCGGTGTCCCTCGACGAGGTCGCGACGCGACTGGTCGACCTCGCCGAAGCGCCACCCGTGGGGCGGGCTCGCGATCTCGCGGGGCCCCGGGAGGAGTCGCTCGTCGAGATGATCCGCGCCTACGCGCGCGCGACCGGTCACCGCGGCTGGATCCCCGCCGTCCCGCTTCCCGGCCCGCTCGGCCGCGCGCAGCGCGACGGCATACTGCTGCCCGGCCCCGATGCCGACCACGGCACGGTCACCTTCGCGCAGTGGCTCGCGACCCGGTGAGGGGATGCCGGAAGCGCCGGCATCCGCTCGCTACATCTCTTCGTGCGTGTCGGGGTCGCCGTCCCACAGCCGGCCCCGCTCGAGCCCGCTGACGGCGGCGACCTCGTCGTCGGTGAGGGTGAAGCCGAACACGTCGGCGTTCTCACGCTGCCGCTCAGGGCTGGCCGACTTGGGGATCGGCGTCGACCCGAGCTGGGTGTGCCAGCGCAGCACGACCTGCGTGGGGGTCACCCCGTGCGCGGTGGCGATGTCGGTGATGACCGGCTCGGAGAGCAGCTCCGTGCGCCGGGCCAGCGGGCTCCAGCTCTCGGTGCGGATCTCGCGGGCCTCATGGAACGCGCGCAGCTCGGTCTGCGGGAAGTACGGGTGCATCTCCACCTGGTTCACGGCCGGGAGGATGCCGGTCTCGTCGACCAGGCGCATGAGCATCGTCTCGGTGAAGTTCGACACCCCGATGCTGCGGACCGCCCCCCGCTCACGCAGCTCGATCATCGCCCGCCAGGACTCGACGTACTCGTCGACCGACGGGTTGGGCCAGTGGATCAGGTACAGGTCGATGCGGTCCAGGCCCAGCCGCTCCAGCGAGCCCGCGGCACTGGCGAGGGTCTGCTCGTATCCGTGATCGCGTCCGGGCAGCTTGGTGGTGATGAGCAGCTCTTCGCGGATGCCGCTGCGGCGCACCGCCTCGCCCACCTCGGTCTCGTTCTGGTAGTTCACCGCCGAGTCCAGCAGCCGGTAGCCGGTGTCGATGGCCGCCAGCATCGCGTCGACGCCGTCGTCGCCGCGCAGGTTGTATGTGCCGAGTCCGAGCTCGGGGAAGTCCATGCCGTCGTTGAGCGTCACCGTGGGAATCGTGATCATGCGCCCACGCTACGCCGCGGGGGCGGTCACGGATCGGGGCTTGCGCCGGCAGCCCTCACGTCTCAGCCCAGCAGCGCCTCGATCGTGGTGATGACTCCGTGCTCGGCGTTGGACGGCGCCCGGTGGTTCGCGACGGCGACGACGTCGGGGTGGGCGTCGGCCATGGCATAGCTCCAGTCGGCGACCTGCAGCAGCTCGATGTCGTTGAGGTAGTCGCCGAACGCGGCCGTCTGCGCGCGGTCGACGCCGAGCGCCTGCTGCAGGTTCCGCAGCGCGACGCCCTTGTTCACCCCGGCGTTCATGATGTCGACCCAGTGGGGGCCCGACACGACCACCTGGTGCGTGGCGGCGACGTCGGTCAGCAGCGGCGCGGTGTGCGCCTCGCCGCCGTCGTGGTCGAAGACGGCGAGCTTGAGCACCTGGTCGTCGACGGCCCGCAGGTCATCGACGACGGTGAGTCGCGCGTAGTACTTCTCCACCTCGGCCCGGAATACCGGGTCGGAGCCCTCGATGTACGCCGATTCCTTGCCGCACACCACGATCCCGATGCGCAGGTCACCCGCGGCGACGTGCCCGCGCAGCCGCAGGATCACGTCCCGCACGAAGACGGGGTCGAGGGCGTCGGAGCTGACCTCCGTCCCCTCCCGCACGACGTACGCGCCGTTCTCGGCGATGTAGTCGAGATCGCGCCCCGCCGCGCCGAACGATCGCTGCAGCGTCGCCAGCTGCCGGCCGCTCGCCGGGGCGAAGGCGATGCCGCGCTCGCGCAGCCTGTCCAGCAGCGGCCAGAGCCCGTCGGGGATGCGTCCGGCGGGGTCGAGCAGCGTGCCATCCATGTCGACGGCGATGAGGCGGATGTCGGGAGCAGCCATCCCGCCATCCTCCCAGGCGCATCTGGGCGCCTCCCCCACCCGCCGCCGAGCGGGAGCCGGCCCCGTCGGGATATCCCGAAGAAAAGACTCCGGATGCCGGGGCGGCGCCGGGTCTTCCGCCACCCCTAGCGTGGAGCCATGACCTCAACCCCCGCCCCTGCCGCCGCGGCCCCGACCGCGGCGCGCCCGTCCGCGCTGCGCCTCCTCGGCGCACTCGCGCAGCTGGCGGCCATGGCCGTCGCCGGGACCTTCCTGTTCTCGACCCTCAGTGTGCTGCTGAGCCTCGGGGTGAGCCTGCTGCTCGTCATCGGCCTCGGCATCCCGTTCCTCCTCGCCTTCGTCTACCTGCTGTTCGCCACCGCCTGGCTCGAGTACGCCCGGGCCGACGGCCTCTATGGCTACGGCCTGCCGTCGCTGCGACTGCGGCGCCGTCAGCGGCCCGGATTCGGCGGGTGGCTGCACATGGTGTGGCAGCAGTTCACCGACGGCCCGCAGTGGCGCGGGGTCGCCAGCGCGGCCCTCGCCACTCTGCTCGGGTCGGCCGTGATCTTCCTCGCCTCGATGGTCGCCACCGGCGTGGGACTGCTGTTCTCGCCCTTCTTCGGCGGCGAGACGATCCCCTCCCCCTGGTTCGGCCTCATGCTCGACCCGGGCTGGGCGGCCGTCGCGGGCGGCATCGCCGTGCTGCTCAGCGCCGCACTGCTGTTCGGCATCGGCCTGCTCGACGGTGTGCTCACCCGCGCCATCCTGGTGCCCTCCCGTGAAGCCGTGCTGGCCCAGCAGGCCGCCACCTCCGACGTGCAGCGCGCCGGCGCCGTGCGTGCCAGCGAGGTGGAGCGCACCCGCATCGAGCGCGACCTCCACGACGGTGTGCAGCCCCGCCTGGTGTCGGTGGGGATGACGCTGGGCCTGGCGCGGCAGAAGATCGACACCGACCCCGAGGCTGCGCGCGAACTCATCACCGAGGCGCACACCTCCACGAAGGCCGCCATCACCGAGCTGCGGCAGCTGGCGCGCGGCATCCACGCGTCCGTCCTGGACGACCGCGGCCTCGACGCCGCACTGTCTGCCCTCGCCGCCCGGTCCCATGTTCCCGTCCACCTGGACGTGCGGGTCGACGGCCGGTGCACCCGCGAGGCCGAGGCCGCCGTCTACTTCGCCATCGCGGAGTCCCTCACCAACGCCGCCAAGCACTCCCACGCCGGCGAATGCCGGGTGATCGTGCGGCGCCGCGACGACGGGACCCTCTGGGCCCGCGTGGAGGACAACGGCACCGGTGGCGCCCGCGTGATCCCCGGGGGCGGACTCGACGGCATCACCAACCGCATCCTCGCCGCCCGCGGCACGGCTCGGCTCGACAGCCCTGCCGGCGGGCCGACCTCCCTGGAGGTGAGTGTCCCGTGCGCATCCTGATCTGCGAAGACTCCGCGCTGCTGCGGGAGGGCCTCGTGCGCCTGCTCGAAGACGCCGGACACACCGTCGTCGCCGCGCTCCCCGACGCCCACCACCTCGACGAGGTGGTGGCCGACACCGATCCCGACCTCTGCATCCTCGACGTGCGGCTGCCTCCCACGTTCACCGACGAGGGCATCCGCGCCGCACTCACGCTGCGGGCCGCGAACCCGGCCCTCCCGGTGCTGGTGCTCAGCCAGTACGTCGAGGAGCGCTACGCCTCCGAGCTGATCGCCGGCCGGGGCGGGGCCCTCGGGTACCTGCTGAAGGACCGGGTGGCCGACGTCGCCGACTTCATCGACACCGTCGCCCAGATCGGCGCCGGTGGCACGGTGTTCGACCCGGAGGTCGTCTCGCAGCTGCTCACTCGGCGCACCCGCGACGATCGGATGGCGCGGCTGACCGACCGGGAGCGCACCGTGCTCGCCCTGATCGCCGAGGGCAAGTCCAACCAGGCCATCGCCCGCACGCTGCACGTCAGCGAGGCGAGCGTCGAGAAGTACATCACCTCCCTCTTCCAGAAGCTGGGCCTCGAACAAGACGAGGACGGCAACCGGCGGGTGCTCGCAGCCCTCGCCCATCTCGATCACGGCGGCCAAGAGCCGCAGACAGGAGCCTCACGATGAGCACGTCACTCACTCCCCCGGTCAGCCCCCCGCCGCCGCTGCCCCCTTCGGGCCAGGCGCCGACCCCTCCCACCGCTCCGCCGCCGCCGTCATCGCGGTCGACGGGACGCGTGATCGCGATCATCGCGATCGTGCTCGGGGGCCTGCTGCTGCTGTCGACCGTGGTCTTCGGCGTCATCGGCTCGCTGGTCCGCGCCGGCGGCGTCGCGGACGAGCGGATCGTGGTGGATGCCGCCGGCGTCGAGAGCCTCGATGTCGAAGCGGCCGCCGGCGACGTGCGGGTGCGCTTCACCGACACCGACGAGGCCGTGCTCGACGTCACGGCCGAAGCCGACGCCGGCCGCTGGAGCCTGACGCGCGAGGGCGACGAGCTGGTGGTCCGCTCCCCGCAGCGCTGGTTCTTCGGCTGGTGGTTCTACGACGGGCCGACCCGGGTCGTGCTCGAACTTCCGCAGTCGCTGCAGGGCGAGGCGCTGAACGCGACGCTGTCGCTGTCGGCCGGCTCGCTCGATGTGGAGGGCGACTTCGGCGTGCTCGACCTCGACGTCAGTGCGGGCGAGCTCACCCTGGGCGGCGCCGCCGCGCAGGTCGCCGCCACCGTGAGCGCCGGCCGCGCCGATCTCGACCTCGCCGACGTCGTCACCGCCGACCTGGATGTCAGCGCGGGCGGGCTGAAGGCGGTCTTCACCGGTGACGCCCCCGACGACGTCACGATCGATGTCAGCGCCGGCTCGCTCGATCTGAGCGTGCCGAGCGGGGCGTACCGCGTCGACACCGACGTATCGGCGGGCGGTGTCGACAACCGCCTGGAGACGTCGTCGTCGGCATCCCGTGTGATCACCGTCAGCGTCTCCGCCGGAGACGTCACGCTGCGCTCGGGTCGCTGACCCCGGCGCACGGGTCGGGGCCGGTCGGAGGAATCCGACCGGCCCTTCGCCGTGCGTGCGGCGCGTAGTCACGGCTCCTCCCGTGGACGCTCTCCGTCTCGGCGGGCTACCGTTGACGGCGTGACTGCCCCGATCGACGCCACGACCACGTCCGCCTGGAACGACCTCGTCGCCCTCCGCGACGGATTCACCCCCGACCTGCGCGGCTGGTTCGCCGACGACCCGCGGCGGGCCGAGCGGCTGAGCCTGCCGCTGGCCGACCTGCACGTCGACCTGTCGAAGAACCTCGTCACCGACGAGATCCTCGCCACGCTCGTGCGGCTGGCCGAGCAGACCGGCGTCGCCGAGCGGTACGCCGCCATGCTGGCCGGCGAGCACATCAACACCACCGAGGACCGCGCGGTGCTCCACACCGCCCTGCGTCGCCCCGCCGGCGCGTCCCCCGCACTCGTCGTCGACGGGCAGCAGGTCGACCACGACGTGCAGGAGGTGCTCACGGCCATGTCGGCGTTCGCCGATCGCGTGCGCTCGGGCGAGTGGGTCGGCGTCACCGGCAAGAAGGTCGAGACGGTCGTCAACATCGGCATCGGCGGGTCCGACCTCGGCCCCGTCATGGTCTCCCAGGCGCTGGCGCCCTATGCCGACGCCGGCATCTCCGCCCGGTTCGTGTCGAACATCGACCCCACCGACATCGCACAGAACACCGCCGACCTCGACCCCGAGACGACGCTGTTCATCGTGGCATCCAAGACGTTCACCACGCTCGAGACCCTCACCAACGCCCGGCTCGCGCGCGACTGGCTGTGGACTGCGCTGGAGAAGGCGGGCGCGATCGACGGCACCGACGAGGCCCGCACGGATGCCGTCGCGCACCACTTCGTGGCCGTCTCGACCGCGCTGGACAAGGTCGCCGCGTTCGGCATCGACCCCGCCAACGCGTTCGGCTTCTGGGACTGGGTCGGCGGCCGCTACTCGGTGGACTCCGCGATCGGGCTGTCGCTGGCGATCGAGCTCGGCCCCGATGCCTTCCGCGAGTTCCTCGCCGGGTTCCACGCGGTCGACGAGCACGTGCGCACGACGCCGCTCGAGCGCAACGTCCCGGTGCTGATGGGGCTGCTGAACGTCTGGTACACGAACTTCCTCGACGCCCAGTCGCACGCGGTGCTCCCCTACGCGCAGCAGCTGAACCGGTTCGCGGCGTACCTCCAGCAGCTGACGATGGAATCCAACGGCAAGTCGGTGCGCTGGGACGGCACGCCGGTCACGACGGGCACCGGAGAGATCTTCTGGGGCGAGCCGGGGACGAACGGACAGCACGCGTTCTACCAGCTGATCCACCAGGGCACCCGGTTGATCCCGGCGGACTTCATCGCGTTCGCCAACCCGGCATATCCGCTCGCGGACGACGGGCGCGACGTGCACGGGCTGTTCCTGGCGAACTTCCTCGCGCAGACCAAGGCGCTGGCCTTCGGCAAGACCGCCGCGGAGGTCGAGGCCGAGGGCACCACCGGCCCGCTCGTGGCGGCGCGCACGTTCCCCGGCAACCGCCCGACGACGTCGATCTTCGCGCCCGCCCTCACCCCCGCGGTGCTCGGCCAGCTGATCGCGCTCTACGAGCACATCACCTTCACCCAGGGCGTGATCTGGGGCATCAACTCGTTCGACCAGTGGGGTGTGGAGCTGGGCAAGCAGCTCGCCCTGCAGATCGCGCCGGCGCTGGAAGGCGACCAGGACGCGCTCGAGGCGCAGGATGCCTCGACGCGCGGGCTCCTGGAGTACTACCGGGCGCACCGCCGCAGCTGACCTGCGGCGCGCGCCCGGCCGGCCGGCCGGTCAGCCGAGGCCGGCGGGCCGGGTGGGTGCCTCGCCCCGCAGGTGCTCGGCGAGGAACGCGAACACCGTCTCGTACCAGACCACGGCGTGCTGGGGCTTGAGCACCCAGTGGTTCTCGTCCGGGAAGTACAGGAACCGGTGCACGGTCGTGCCGTCGTCGTTGCCGTGGTGCTCCATGAGCTCGGCCCACAGCCGCAGGCTCTCGCCGATCGGCACGCGGTAGTCACGGTCGCCGTGGATGACCAGCAGCGGGGTGCGGATCTCGGCGACCGACAGGTGCGGCGAGTTCTCGAGCATCGCCTCCGGGGTGAAGATGCTCTGCCAGTACCCGGCGTGGTCGGTCGTGCCGGCGAACTGGTCCAGCGCCCACAGGCTCGCGTGCGTCACGATCGCCCGGAACCGGTCGGTGTGACCGGCGACCCAGTTGGCCATGTATCCGCCGAACGACCCGCCCATCGCCGCTGTGCGGGTCTCGTCGATGTCGGGGCGTGCCTCGACGGCATCCGTGATCGACATGAGGTCGGTGAAGGGCGCCTCACCCCAGCTGTTCCAGCCGCGCGCGATGAAGTCGAGGCCGTAGCCCGTCGACAGCGCAGGGTCGGGCAGCAGCACGGCGTAACCGCGGGCGACCGCGAGGTTCGGGTTCCAGCGCCAGCTCCATGCGTTCCAGCTGTTGAGGGGGCCGCCGTGGATCCACAGCAGCAGCGACGCCGGCTTCTCGGCCGACGCGCCCTCGGGCAGCAGCAGCCACCCGCGCACGCGCGCGCCATCGGCCGCGGTGGTCTCGACCTCGGTGATCGTGCCGGGCACCTCGGGCGCCGCGGCGGGGGTGGCGAGCACCGTGACCGTGCCGTCGCGCGCGATGCGCACGGGGTGGGCGGGGGCCACCCACGACGAGCGCAGGGCGACGAGGTCGCCGGTGCCCCGGTCGACGTGCACGTCGGTGTAGGTGAAGTCGTCACCGGTGACCTGCGTCACCGCGCCGCCGTCCAGGCCGATGCGGAAGACGGGGCCGCGCCCGTCGGAGTCGGCGGTCACGATCAGCGCACGGTCGTCGTGGTCGAACTGGATGCTGCTCGGCCAGCGATCCCACTCGGCGGCGATGCGCCGGGGCGATGAGCCGTCGACGCCGCTGATCCACAGTTCCTGTTCGGTGGGGCCCGCGGGCGTGGACTTGACCGAGCGCACGTAGGCGAGCGTGCGGCCGTCGTGGCTGATCGCCGGGCCGGTGCTGTCGACGCCCGGCTCGTCGCGCAGCAGGGTGTGCGCGCCGGTGGCGACGTCGATCGACACGAGGCGGTAGCGGCCGTCGAGGCCCGTGGGCACGAGCAGCGAGGCGATCAGGGTCGCGCCGTCGGGGGTGAGGGCGGCACCGGCGCTCTCTCCGGTGCGCCCGGGCCGGGGGGTGAGATCGCGCGGCCGCGGGAGCGAGGCCGGGTAGGGCTGCGGCCGGTCGGCATCCGCGGCGGCGTTGGCGGCGTCCGCCTCGGCGGCCTCTTCGTCGACGACGGCAGCCAGGGTGTCGACGAGGCCGTCGAGGTCGAGCGAGAGCAGGTGCGGCTCGTCGGGGCCGAGGTCGTGGTCCCAGTGGCGCACCGGATAGGTGTCGTGCAGGATCGCCGACACTTTGCGCTTCGTGCGCTCGGCCCGCAGCCGCGCCTCGTCCTCGAGGGTGTCGGCCGACGGCAGCAGTCCGGCGGCGAGCACGAGGCGCTCCGCGGCTCCGGCGACGGCGGCGATGCCCGAGACGCCGCCGGGCAGCCGCGTCACCGGGCGGGCCTCCCCGCCCTCGGCGGGCAGGAGCCACAGCTGACCCGCCTCCTCGCCGTCGGCGGCTTCGGTGTCGGGCCGCGCCGAGACGAACAGCAGGTCGCCACCGGGGAGGAACGCCGCCCCCGCCTCGCCCTTGGCCGAGCGCGTGAGCCGGCGCGGGGCACCATCGCCGTGGGCCGGCACCTGCCAGAGCGAGCGCTCGTAGCCCGTGGCATCCTTCGTCGGCGTCGCGACGGTCAGCACGACCCGCGTGCCGTCCGGTGAGAGGGTCAGCCCTTCCGTGCGGGCGAGGGCGATGTAGTCGTCGAGCGAGTGGAAGGGTGTCGTGGGCATGCGCTCCACGCTATCGCCGCCGCTCCGCTCGATGGCCGTTCGTAGGGATTCCACATGTGGTCTGACCACAATGCCCGAGGGATTCGTGGACGGCCTACGACGGATGTGCGCGGGCGTCGCCCGCGCGGTAGTACGGAAGGATGACCCGTCAGCGACTCCTCCCTCTCGCCGTCCTCGCGGCCACCCTGGTCGCACTCACCGGCTGCACCGCCTCCGACACGGATGCGGCACCCGCCACCAGCCCCGAGCCCTCCGCGGCGACCACGTCGCTGTCGGCAGCCGACGGCATCGTCGTCGGCGACGGTCCGGTCGCCGTGGAGCTGTGGACCGACCTGTCATGCCCATACTGCGCCGTCCTCGAGGAGACCACGGGAAGCGACCTGGAGCAGTGGGTCGCCGACGGCACGATCACGCTGTCGCTGCACCCGATGAACTACGTGAGCGAGAAGCGCGGCGACACCACCGACTACTCCACGCGCGCGGCCAACCTGCTGGGCCTGGTCGCCGACGCGGGCGAGACCGATGCCGTCCTGCCGCTGTACGCCCTGCTGCAGGAGAACCAGGTCGATGCCGACGGCGCACCGACCGACGCCGACCTGCTGGCCTACGCCACCGAGGCGGGCGTCGCCGCAGACCTCACCGCCGGTGTCGAGAACCTGACGATGGCCGAGTGGGTGCAGGAGAGCAACGACCACTGGATCGGCGAGGTCGTCGGCTCGGAGACCCCCGTCGACCACGTGCCCCTGCTCGTCGTCAACGGCGAGACGTTCGAGCTGCGCGGCGACGGCTCGGATGCCGCACGCCTCCGCGAGGCCGTGGACGCCGCCGCCGCCGGCTGATCGCAGGCCCTTCGCGGCGCCGGCTCAGATGACGTCGTCTGCCGCGACGATGTCGAGCTCCCAGACCCGTGCCTCGGCGACGGTCGCGTCGTGTGCCTCGCGCGCCTGATCGATCACCGCGCCGATCCGCTCCATGAGGTCGACGAACTCCGGCTCGCTCAGCCGGATCATGGTGCGGGCGAACGTGCCGTGAACTCCCGAGCTGCGACCGGCGGTGTACTCCGGCGCCCAGACGACCACGCGTCGCAGCATGTCGGTGTGCTCCTGGGCCAGCGCGGCGAGAAGCGTCCCGCCCAGCGCTTCATCCTCGACGGGGTGATCGGGGCTGCCGAGGTCGAAGCCTCCCTCCACGGCCGTCCACACCCGGTCTCGGCGGTCGCGTGCCTGCTCGGGAGCCTCGACCACGAGCCCGGCATCGGCGAGCGACCGCAGGTGGAAGCTCACGCTGTTCGCCGGCACGTCGAGCTCGGCGGCGATGTCCGCGGCCCGGGCGAAGTCGCGCGAGGCGAGGACCCGCATGATGCGGCGCCGCAGGGGATGCGACATCGCCTTGAGCATCGCGGACGTCATCACCCCGCTGCGCTTAGCCTCACCGCCGTCGACCATGGTCCGAGTGTATCCATGCTGTTCCGCAGGAGAAGTTGCGCAATGGTTATTGCGCAATAGTTCCTGTGCATCTAGTCTGGCGGCATGACCACGACGACTTCTGCGCCGCACCGGCTCTGGCGTAGCCGCCGCTACCTCACCTGGCTCGTCAGCGACACGAGCAGGGGTCTGGCCGACGGGCTGTATGCCTTCGCCCTGCCGCTGCTGACGCTGATCGTCACAGACGACCCCGCTCAGGCCGGGATCGTCGGCGCGGTGGGCGGCGCGGTGCTCGCGGTCACGACGCTCTACGGCGGGGTGCTCGCCGACCGGCATCCGCGCATCGGGCTCATGATCCTCGGCTCCACCATCGGCGTGGTGCTGTCGCTGGGATTCACCGTGCTGGCGTTCGGCGGCTCCCTCACCTTCGCCGGACTGCTGGTGCTGACGCTGCTGCTGGGGGCGCGTGCCGGTCTGTTCGACGTGGCCGGCGAGAGCGCGATCAAGCAGGTCGTGCCCGACGCGGCGATGGGGCGCGCGCAGGCGGCGAACCAGGCCAGGGATGCCGCGCTGCAGCTGGCCGGCGGACCGCTCGGCGGGGCGCTGCTGGCCGTCGGCGGCTGGCTGATCGGCGCCGCGATGACGCTCGCCCAGCTGATCGCCGCGGTCTCGGCGTGGCTGCTGCGGGGCGGAGGATCCGGCGCGACCGAGAGCGCGCCGGCGCCGGCGGCGACGTCCGACGCCCCGACCGCGCGGACGAAGAGCAGCGCAGCCGGCGAGATGCGCACGGCCTTCCTCTGGCTGTGGGCCCGCGACGATCTGCGCGCGGTGCTGTTCATCGCCACGATCATCAACCTCGGGTTCAACGCCGGCCTCACGACCGTGCTCTACGCGATGCAGCAGGCGGGCCACTCTCCCGCCGTCATCGGCTGGCTGTCGGCGGGGGCGGGCGTGGCGATGCTCGTCGGAGCGGTCGCCGCGCCCGCACTGATTCCCCGGGTGAAGGCCGGGGTGATCGCGATCGCGGGGCTCGGCGTGGCGACAGCCGGGGTGCTGGCGCTGTCCCAGCTGGAGACGGTGTGGGCGATCGTCGGTGTGCTCGCGGCCTCCGTGCTGCTGCTTCCCGCGCTCAACGCCGCATTGATGGGATACACGATGGTCGCCGTTCCGAGCGAGCTGCTCGGGCGGGTGAACAGCGTCAGCACCGTGCTGGCGATCGGAGCGATGCCGCTCGGGCCGCTGATCGCGGGCTTCGGCCTGACGTGGGTCGGGCGCGAGGGCACCCTGCTCGTCTGCGCCGCCCTGTGCGGGGTGGCCACCGCGATGGCCGTCGCCAGCCGCGGGCTGCGCGCGCTTCCGACCGAGGGGGGCTGGGCCGATCACGCCGCGCGCTTCGCGCGCAGCTGAGAACCTCGGGTGGTCGCGATGGGGCGCGGATCATCCTCGCGACGGACCCGTGTCCCCCGCGGGGGCGACGACACGTGCACGACCGGCGCGAAGACTGGAGCCATGAACGTCTCTCCGATCTCCCCCGCCCTGGCCGCCACCGGCCTCGTCAAGCGCTACGGCCCCCTCACCGCCCTCGCCGGCGTCGATGTCACGATCGAGCGGGGGCAGTCGGTCGCGGTGATGGGCGCCTCGGGCTCGGGCAAGACGACCCTGCTGCACTGCCTCGCCGCGGTGCTGGCCCCCGACGGCGGCTCCGTGCGTCTCGCCGTCGACGGCGGCGCCCCGCTGGAGCTCGTGGGCATGACCGAGTCGGAGCGCTCGGCGGTGCGCCGTTCGCACGTGGGGTTCGTCTTCCAGGAGCACCTGCTGCTGCCCGAGCTCACCGCCGTCGAGAACGCCGCGCTGCCGCTGATCGTCACGGGCGTGGCCCGCCGCCAGGCAGAGGCGCACGCCGCCGGCTGGCTGGCCGCTCTGGGGCTCGCGGGCATGGAGGACCGACGCATCGGCCAGCTGTCGGGAGGTCAGGCCCAGCGCGTCGCGATCGCGCGCGCCCAGGCCACGGGCGCACCCGTCGTGTTCGCCGACGAGCCGACCGGCGCCCTCGATTCGGCGACCTCGACCGAGGTGATGACGGCGCTGCTGCAGGCCACCACCGGCCAGAGCCGCAGCCTCGTCGTCGTCACGCACGACTCCGACGTCGCGGCACGCTGCGACCGCGTGCTGCACATGCGCGACGGCCGCATCGTCGGCGAGACCGCAGGCACCGCCGCGCGCGCCGACGCGAACGGGGCCGCCCGATGAGCGCCGGCACCGCCGTGCTGCGCGCTCCGCAGTCCCCGCCCCGTGGCACGGCCGGCTCGGCCCGCCGCATCGTCACCCTCACCACGCTGCTGTCACGACCGTCCCGTCAGGGACGCGCGGCGCTGCTGCTGCCGGTGGTCGCCTTCGCGGTGACGACGGCACTGCTGCTGGTCGTCGTGGGCGGCACCGTCATGTTCCACACCGACCCGCGCGTGGCAGGCGACCCGGTCTATCCCATGCTGAGCATGCTCGCCCTGGTGCTGCTGGCGGTGCCGGTGTTCACCCTCGGCGCCGCGGCGGCGCGGCTGTCGAGCCGCCGTCGCAACGACCGCCTGGCCACCCTGCGGCTGCTCGGGGCCACCAGCGGCGAGGTCTCGGCGATGACGGTCGCCGAGGCGGCGCTGACGGCACTCGCCGGTGCGGTCGGAGGCGTGGTGCTCTACCTGGTGCTGCTGCCGCTCGTGGGTCTGCTGCCGTTCTTCGGCGGACCGGTGGGCATGGGCGCGGTGTGGGCCGGGCTTCCCGCGGTCTTCTGGGCGGTCATCGGCGTGACCGCCCTCGCGACCATCAGCGCCGCGCTCAGCCTGCGCGCGGTGCGTCTCGGCCCCCTCGGGGTGCGCCGACGCACGGATGCCGCACCGCGCCGCACCGTGCTGCTGGTCGTCGGGCTGGTCCTCCTCATCGCCCTCATCGTGGTGGCGGGCAGCTTCGGCTCGCTCGCCGACACCCTCGGGGTCATGATCCTCATCGGCATGTTCGCCGGTGCGATGGGGCTGGTCAACCTCATCGGGGCGCCGCTGGTGGCGCTGAGCGGCCGCATCATGGCGCGCCGCGCCACCTCGGCGGCGAACCTCATCGCCGGTCGCGAACTCGCTGCGCACGCGCCGCAGGCGTGGCGCCGGGTCTCGGGCATCGCGATGATCGCGTTCATCGCCGTCGTGGCCGGTGGGGGCATCGGCCTGCTCGAAGCGGTCGGCGAGAACGAGCAGGGCACGCTGCTGTCCGACATCCGCGTCGGTGTGCTGGTGACGCTCGGTGCGGCGTTCGTGCTGCTGGCCTGCTCGGTGGGCGTGACGCAGGCGGCGTCGGTGCTCGAAGACCGTGAGCTCATCGTCGGGCTGGACCGGCTCGGCATGCCCGAGGAGCAGCTGCGCCACTCGCGGAGTCTCGTGGTCATGGTGCCGCTGCGCTGGGCGGCGCTGGGCGGAGCGGCCGCCGGCACCGCACTCAGCCTGCCGATCGTGGGGGCGACAGGGATCATCGCGCCCGTTCCCATCCTCGTGGTGGTGCTCACCTTCGTGGCTGGCTTCGCCGCGGTGAGCCTTGCGATGCGCGCCACCGAGCCGCTGGCACGGGCGGTGCGCCGCAGCGCGGCGTGAGTCGGTCGGCCGACGTGGTTCGATGAGAGCATGACCGATTCCCCCGTGTCGATCTCGATCACCCTCGACGGCGTGAGCGTGCTCTCCCCGCCCGCCCTGCAGGCGCTGTACCGCATCACCGGCCGCTCCACGGTCGAGATGCGCCTGGCTGCGGGGGCGGGCGAGCCGCTGTACACCTGCGGTCTCTTCGGCGCCGACCACATCCATGCCGTGCCCCGGTTGGAGAAGGCGGTCGCGTTCCTCACGGACAACGGCGTGCCCTTCTTGTTGCACGAGAGCGTCGACGGCGAGCGCAGCGAGATCTCGGTGGAGGTCATGCGCAGCATCCTCGGCGAGGCTTGAGCGGACCCCCGACGTCATCCCCTCACCCGCACCACGACGGCGCCGGCCCCTGCGGGGGTGCGGCGCCGTCGTCGTCGGGCGAGGTCAGAGGTCTTCAGGGCTGAGATCGCCCTCGCCGTCCTCGCCGAGCTCGGCGACGACGGGGTCCTCCCCCTGGGTCTCGGGCTGCAGCACCGCGGGAGCGCCGACGTCATCGGCGGCTGCCGCAGCCGCCGCCTGCGGCCCGGGGTCGCCGAACCGCTCGTCGGCCTGCGCGGCCGTGCCGGGCCCGTCGTCGACGCCACCGGCGAACCGGTCGTCGGGCTCGGTGACCTCCGCGTCAGCGTCCTGCGTCGCCGCGCCGAGCTCCTCGGAGTACTCGCCACCGGCGAGCGTGTCGGTCTCCTGGGCGCTGGTGCTGCCACCCTGGGCGTTCTGGTCGTCGTGGTCGGCCATGCCGAACTCCTCTCGTCGTCGGGTCCGGGACGTGTCCCGGTGCAACGAGCGTGCCGCACCGCCGCGATCCGGTTCAGCCGGTTCCCCTTCCTGCGGCGGCGCGTTATCCTCCCGCGTCGCGCACGCCGTCCCGCCCCGCACCCGCAGCCCCTCTCACCTATCGATGAACGTCGATACGTGAGAGGATCGGGGCATGAGTCTTCCCGCGACGATCGATGCCGGGGCCGCGTGCTGCGGTCCGCGCATCACCTCGACCTTGAGCGACGACGAGGCGCGGAGCCTGGCGAAGGTGTTCAAGGCGCTGGGTGACCCCGCGCGGGTGAAGCTGCTGTCGCTCATCGCCGCCGGCGCGGACGGAGAGGCATGCATCTGCGATCTCACCGATCCGATCGGGCTCTCCCAGGGCACGGTCTCCCACCACATGAAGCTGCTCGCCGACGCCGGACTGGTGACCCGCGAGCAGCGCGGGAAGTGGGCGTACTTCGCGGTGGCCGGCGACGCACTGGAGTCGGCCGCGGCAGCCCTGCGGTCCGCATGAGGGCCTCCACCGCCGCCCGGCCGACGACGGCCGCTGGGCCGCGCCTGTCGCCGCTGGACCGCTGGCTGCCCGCGTGGATCGCGCTGGCGATGGCCGCCGGGCTGCTGATCGGCCGGTTCGTCCCCGGGGTGTCCACCCTGCTCGCGAGCCTCGAGCTCGGGGGCATCTCGGTGCCCATCGCCCTCGGCCTGCTGGTGATGATGTACCCGGTTCTCGCGAAGGTGCGCTACGACCGCGTCGGCGCGGTGGCCGGCGACACGAAGCTGCTGGTCGCCTCCCTGGCGCTGAACTGGGTCGCCGGACCCGCCCTCATGTTCGCGCTGGCGTGGGTGTTCCTGCCCGACCTGCCGGAGTACCGCACCGGGCTCATCATCGTGGGGCTGGCGCGATGCATCGCGATGGTCGTGATCTGGAACGACCTGGCCTGCGGCGACCGCGAGGCGGCCGCCGTGCTCGTGGCGATCAACTCCGTCTTCCAGGTCGTCGCCTTCTCGCTGCTGGGCTGGTTCTACCTCACCGTGCTCCCCGGCTGGCTCGGGCTCGACAGCCAGGGGGTGGACGTGTCGATCGGGCAGATCGCCCTGAACGTCGCAATCTTCCTCGGCATCCCGCTGCTGGCCGGCTTCGCCTCCCGCTTCATCGGCGAGCGCCGCCGTGGCCGCACCTGGTACGAGGAGCGCTTCCTGCCGAGGGTGGGGCCGTGGGCGCTGTATGGATTGCTCTTCACGATCGCGCTGCTGTTCGCCCTGCAGGGCGAACAGGTCACCTCGCGCCCCTGGGATGTGGGGCGCATCGCGCTGCCCCTGCTGGTCTACTTCGCCGTGATGTGGTTCGTCGGGCTCTTCACCGGCAAGGCGCTCGGCCTCGGGTACGCGCGGTCGGCGACGCTGGCGTTCACCGCAGCGGGCAACAACTTCGAGCTGGCCATCGCCGTCGCCATCGCCACCTTCGGCGCCACCTCCGGGCAAGCCCTGGCCGGCGTGGTCGGGCCGCTCATCGAGGTGCCCGTGCTCGTCGGTCTCGTCTACGTGTCGCTGTGGGCGGCACGCGCGTGGTTCCGCACCGATCCCCCTGCCACCCGACCGGAGACACCATGACCCCCGCCAAGCCCTCCGTCCTGTTCGTCTGCGTGCACAATGCCGGCCGCTCCCAGATGGCCGCCGGATTCCTGCGCGACATCGCCGGCGGCCGCATCGAGGTGCGCTCGGCCGGCTCCCTGCCGGCGGAGCGGATCAACCCCGTCGCCGTCGACGCCATGGCCGAGATCGGCATCGACATCACCGCAGAGCAGCCCAAGGTGCTCACGACCGAGGCCGTGCAGGCATCCGACGTGGTCATCACGATGGGATGCGGCGACGCGTGCCCCATCTTCCCCGGCAAGCGCTACGAGGATTGGACGCTCGACGACCCCGCCGGTCAGGGCATCGATGCCGTCCGCCCCATCCGCGACGACATCCGCGCGCGCATCGAGCAGCTCGTGGGCGAACTGCTCTGAGTCGCGGTCGGCCCGCGCGCCGATCACGCCACCCCCTTCGCTTCGGCGCCGCGCGGCTCTAGCGTTCCGTCATGGACGGCTTCGCGGCGGTGGATTTCGAGGCGGCGCGGCAGGTGCTGCAGCGCGGGATCGCGGCGCTGTACATCGTGGCGTTCCTGTCGACGTTCCACCAGTTCCGCGCCCTGCTGGGCGAGCGGGGGCTGCTGCCCGCGCCGGAGCTGCTGGCGTGGGCCACGGCCTCACCGCGCCGGGCGCGGATGGTGGGGCCGACGCTCTTCCGCCGCGTGCGCTACAGCGACCGGCGCCTGCGCGCCCTCTGCGTGGCGGGGATGACCGTGGGCGCGGCGCTCGTCGCGGGCACCCCCCAGCTCGGGCCGCCGTGGGTGCCGATGGTGTGCTTTCTGCTGCTGTGGCTCGGCTACATGTCGGTGGTCAGCATCGGGCAGACCTTCTACGGGTTCGGGTGGGAGATGCTGCTGCTGGAGGCGGGCTTCGTGGCGGCCTTCCTCGGGTCGGACGATCAGCCGCCGCCCACCGTGGTGATCGTGCTGCTGTGGTGGCTGCTGTTCCGGCTGGAGTTCGGCGCCGGCATGATCAAGATCCGCGGCGGGCGGGAGTGGCGCGACCTCACGGCACTGATGTTCCACCACGAGACGCAGCCGATGCCGGGGCCGCTCAGCCGGCAGGCACACCTGCTGCCGCGATGGTTCCACCGTCTGGAAGTGGTGGGCAACCACTTCTCGCAGCTCGTGGTGCCGTGGTTCCTGTTCGCACCCCTGCTCGGCCTCTGGGTGCCCGGCCCCGTCCCGTCGATCGTCGGCACGGTCGCCGGTGGCATCGTCATCGTCACCCAGCTGTGGCTCGTGCTCACGGGCAACTTCGCCTGGCTGAACTGGGCGACGATCGTGCTGGGCTTCGCGGCGGTGTCGGTGCCCGGCTCCGGCGCCCCGCCGGCATCCGACCCGCCGTGGGTCGTCGACGGCCTGCCACTGTACTGGCTCGTGATCACGAGCGGTGTGGGGCTGCTGTACGTCGTGATCAGCTGGCCGGCGCTGCGCAACCTCGCCGCGCGGCGGCAGCTGATGAACGCCAGCTTCAACCGCTGGCAGCTGGCCAACGCCTACGGCGCGTTCGGCACGGTCACCCGCGAGCGCGTCGAGTACATCATCGAGGGCACGACCGACCCCGACCCCGAAACGGCGACATGGCGGGAGTACGGGTTCCGCGGAAAGCCCGGCGATGTGCGCCGCATCCCCCGGCAGTGGGCGCCCTACCACCTGCGGCTGGACTGGCTCATGTGGTTCCTGCCGCTGGGGCGGTCGCTCGAGGGCTGGTTCGCGGCGCTGCTGGGGCGGCTGCTCGAGGCGGATGCCGCGACGCTTGCGCTGCTGCGCGTGGACCCGTTCGCGGGCGACCGCCCCCGCTGGGTGCGTGTGGTGTCCTACCGCTACCGCTTCGCCACCCATGCGGAGTTCCGCCGCGACCGCGTGCGGTGGGTGCGCGACCGGCGCCGGGTTCTCGTGCGGCCGATCGGCGCGCGCGACGTGGGCTGAGGCGGATGCCGGGAGGCGACGGGCCTACGACGCCGGGCCGTCGCCGAGACGGCGGGCGAGCGCGACCGCGTCGTGCGGGGCGTGACCCCGGGCGTCGTTGTCGAAGTAGACGTAGACGTCGCGCGGCTTGCCGTCGCCGCCGGAGGTCGTGCCGTCGCGCCAGTCGCGGACGCGGGCGGCCCAGGCATCCAGCTGGGTGTCGGTGTAGCCGCTGGTGTAGAGGTCCTCCGCGCCGTGCAGGCGCACGTAGACGAACGACGCCGTCGCCTCGCCGAACGCGGGGAAACGTCCCGCCGTGTCCGCCACCACGAGCGCGACGTCGTGGGCGCGCAGCAGCGGCGCGAGGGCGGCATGCTCGAAGGTGGCCGACCGGGGCTCCAGCGCGTACCGGATCGGGGCGTCGCGCTCGATCTCGAGCCAGGCCCGCCCGTCCAGGCGCGCGTCGTGGCGGCGGGCGATCTCGAGGGCTGCGCCGGTCGTGCGCGGCAGCGATGCCAGGAACGCCTCGAGCACGTCGGGGTCGAACTCCTCCCGCTCCGGCAGCTGCCACAGCACCGGCCCCAGCTGAGCGCCGAGTGCCAGCACGCCCGAGGCGAAGAAGTTCGCCAGCGCCACCTCGATCCCGCGCAACCGCAGCATGTGGGTGATGTAGCGGGAGCCCTTGACCGCGAACACGAATCCGGCGGGGACGGCCTCACGCCATCTGCGGTAGCTGCTCGGGCGCTGGAGCGAGTAGAACGACCCGTTCAGCTCCAATGTCGACATGGTCTCGCCGACGTACTGCAGCTCCCGCGCCTGAGCGAGACCGCGCGGGTAGAAGTCGCCGCGCCAGCTCGGGTAGCGCCACCCTGAGATCCCCACCCGCACCCGCCCGGCCATCGCCGCTCCCTCCGCTGACCGCCCATCCTAGGAAGGCGGACCCGGGGGCGCACGCATGCCCGGCACGGCAGGGCGCACCCTGCCCGCGGCATCCGCTTGAATGGTGTCCGGGAGGCGAACGTGACCCGAGAGCCGGCACCGGCCGCGGCGCCCGCACGCGGGAGCGTCGGCGAGGTGTTCCTGGCATTCCTGCGTCTGGGGCTCACGTCGTTCGGCGGGCCGACCGCCCACCTGGGCTACTTCCGCGACGAGCTCGTGACCCGCCGGCGGTGGCTGGACGACAGCCGGTACGGCGAGCTGGTCGCGCTCGCACAGTTCCTGCCCGGGCCGGCGTCGAGCCAGGTGGGGTTCGCGCTGGGACTGCTGCGGGCGGGCCCCCTGGGCGCCGTCGTCGCCTGGCTCGCGTTCACGCTGCCGTCAGCGATGCTCCTGGTGGGGTTCGCCTACGCCGCCGCAGCGCTGGACAGCCCCGTCGGCGACGGCATCGTGACCGGGCTCAAGATCGTCGCCGTCGCCATCGTCGCCCAGGCCGTGTGGGGCATGGCGCGCACGCTGGCGCCCGATGCCCGGCGCGGCTCGATCGCGGTCGTCGCCGTGGTCGTCGCACTGCTCGCCGCCGGCTCGCTCGGGCAGGTCGCCGCCATCGCGCTCGGCGCGCTGGCCGGGCTGCTGCTGTGCCGCGAACCGGATGCCGGCGACCTCGGCGGCGCTGCCGTCGGCGGCGGGGGTGACGCGCTGGTCGTGGCGGTGTCCCGGCGCGCGGGCGCCATCGCGCTGGGGACGTTCGCCGCGCTGCTGATGATCCTGCCGCTGGTCGCTGCGGCCGCCGGCACGCGCCTGGCGGACATCGCCGACGGGTTCTACCGCGCCGGTGCGCTCGTCTTCGGCGGCGGCCACGTGATGCTGCCCCTGCTGCAGGCCGAAGTGGTCGCCGCCGGCTGGGTCAGCCCTGAGCAGTTCCTCGCCGGGTACGGCGCCGCGCAGGCCGTGCCGGGTCCGCTGTTCACGTTCGCGGCGTATCTCGGCGCCCTGTCGGCACCGGGCGCCGCAGGGCTGCTCGGCGCGGCCGTCGCCCTCGTGGCCGTCTTCCTCCCCGGCATGCTGGTGATGGTGGGGGTGCTGCCGTTCTGGAGCGCCGTGCGCACCCGACCCGCTGCCCGCGCCCTCCTGCGCGGCGCGAACGCGGCGGTCGTCGGCATCCTCGCCGCCGCGCTCTACGACCCGGTGTTCGTCACGGCGGTCGTCGATGCGCCGTCGTTCGCGCTGGCCGCGGTCTGCTTCGTGCTGCTCGTCGCCTGGCGGATGCCGCCGTGGGCGGTCGTCCTCGTGGGCGCGGTGGGCGGGCTGCTGATCACGCTGGTGTAGCGCGGGACGGCTTCCGTCCGCCGCTCGCGACCCCGTTCAGTCGACGCCGGGGGCCGAGCCGAAGACGTGCAGCCCCAGTTCGTCGCTCAGCCGCTTGCTCGCCGCATGCCCCCGCACACTCGTGCCGTACTCATCCAGCGGAGGGCTGATCACCGCCGCGCCGAGCCGCTGCGGCGCGGACATCACGATCGCGCCCGACACGCTCGACTTCGCGGGCACGCCCACCGAGCGCATCCAGCGACCGGAGCCGTCGTAGACGCCGCAGGTGGCCATCACCGACACGACGTCCCTGGCCACCTCCGGCGGCACGACCTGCTCGCCGGTGAGGGGGTTGCGCCCGCCGAAGGCGAGCGTCGCTCCCATCACCGCGAGCACCTCGGCATCCACCAGCACGGCGCAGGCGCGCGCGTACACGGCGACGGCGTCGTCGGCGCTCACCCGCAGCGTGCCCTCTGCGCGCATCAGATGGGCGAGGGCGTGGTTCCTGTCGCCCAGCAGATGCTCGTCGCGGGCCACCTCCTCGTCGACCTCGAGCGGGCGCCCGGCGAAGGCCGACAGGCCGGTGAGGATGCGGGCGTCGCGTGCCGCCACATCATCGCCGTCGACGATGCTCGCCGTCAGCAGCGCCCCCGCGTTGACCATCGGGTTCGGGGGCCGGCCGGTGTCGCTTTCGAGCTTGATCGCGTCGAACGCCTCGCCGGTGGGCTCGATGCCGATCCGCTCCAGCGCCTGCCCGTCGGTGTCGAGCAGCGCCAGCGCGAAGAGGAACGGCTTGACGGCGGACTGCACACTGAAGGCCACATCGGCCTGCGCGGTGGAGCGCACCGTGCCGTCCGGCAGCGCCATGGCGATGGCGCAGAAGGTCGGGTCGGCCGAGGCGAGCTGCGGGATGCTGTCATTCACCTCTCCGCCCTCGTGATCCAGCATCTCCGCGCGCAAGCGGTCGAGGTCGTAGCTGCGGGGGTCGCGATGACGGCTCATGCCCCCACCCTGACACGGCCGAACGCCGAAGCGCCCCGCGTCCTCAGGGACTCGGGGCGCTTCACGCGGTTCACGGGCGACCTGCACGCGCGGGCGTCACGTCAGGAGCGACGGCGCGTAGTGCTGCGGCCCGTGACCATCACGTACACGAGCAGCGCGACGATCGCACCGAGGATGGAGCCGATGATGCCGGCCGGCTGGAAGAAGCCGTCGGCCGCGTCCTGCCCGAAGAGCAGGAAGCCGAGGAAGCCGCCGACGAACGAGCCGACGATCCCGAGGACGATGGTCATGAGCAGGCTCATGTCCTGCTTGCCCGGCACGACGGCGCGGGCGATGAAACCGGCGATGAGGCCGATCACGATGATGCTGATGATGAGACCGAGCATGATTGCTCCTCTTGTTGAAACGCCCGGAGACGTGTCGGGTCGGGCACCGTGCGGTGCTCGGGATGCCGCAGTGCGCGACAACACGTTCAGTCGACCACCCCTCAGGGTGTGGCGGCACACCCCTGGGGGTGAAAAGCTCAGGACGTGTCCTCGCGCTCGAACCCGTCCCCCATCACGGTCGCCCTCGTCGACGATTACGACGTGGTGCTGAAGGGGCTGGCGCATCTGTTCGACGACCACCGCGACCGCGTCGTGATCGCGGAGATCGACGCGAACCAGGGCGTGAGCGACCAGGTGGACGTCGTGCTGTACGACTCCTTCGCGCAGCCTGAGTCCGACCACCAGGAGATCTCCGAGCTCATCAAGAACCCGCGTGCCCGGCGCGTGGTGATGTACACGTGGAACTTCCACCCGGAGCTCATCGCGTCGGCTCGACGGCAAGGGGTGCACGGGTATCTCTCGAAGACCTTGACCGCGGCCCAGCTGGTCGACGCGATCGAGGCGGTCCACTCCGGTGAGGTCGTGATCAGCGAGCAGGGTCGCCGGGCCCCGAGCGCGCCGGGTCTCGAGTGGCCGGGCCGGCTGGAGGGCATCACCGATCGGGAGTCGGAGATCCTCGCCCTCATCACCCAGGGCAAGAGCAACGCCGAGGTCGCCCGTCTCACCTACCTCAGCCCGAACACGGTGAAGTCCTACATCCGATCGGTCTACCGGAAGATCGGCGCGTCCAGCCGCACCCAGGCGGTGCTGTGGGGCGTGCGCCATGGATTCACCCCCGACACCCATCGCATCGAGCACTGGATGGGCGGGCCGTGACGCCCGCCGCCGCGCCCGTGGGCCCGCTTCGCCGCACGCCTCGTGGCACCGGGTCCCGCGTAGACTGAGCCTCAGTACCACTTTCTCGAGCACAGGAGTACGTCATGGCTGACGCGTCCGCATACACGCCGCCCGTCGAGGACTATGCGTTCCTCTTCACCGACGCCTTCGGTCAGGACCTCGTCGCGCGCGCCACAGCCGGTGAGCTCACCGCGGAAGACGCGACGGACATCATCGCGGGCGCAGGCGAGTTCGCCGCCTCGGTCATCGCGCCGCTCGAGGCCATCGGCGACCGCGTCGGCGCGCGCCTCGAAGACGGCCAGGTGCGTCTGCCCGACGGGTTCGCCGCGGCGTACCGCGCGTTCGTCGAGGCGGGCTGGGTCACGGCCGAGGCTCCCGTCTCCGCCGGCGGCGACGGCCTCCCCGGCGCCGTGCGCGCAGGACTCGGCGAGATCTGGAACGCCTCGAACGCGGCGTTCGCCCTCTGCTGGCTGCTGACGGCAGGCCAGGTGCACGCCCTCGACGCTGCGGCATCCGATGAGATCCGCGAGACGTACCTGTCGAAGCTCGTCTCGGGCGAGTGGACCGGCACGATGAACCTCACCGAGCCCGATGCCGGCACGGACCTCGGCGCGATCCGCACGATGGCCACGCCGCAGGGCGACGGCAGCTGGGCGATCCGCGGCCAGAAGATCTTCATCACCTGGGGCGACCACGACGTCGCGGAGAACATCGTGCACCTGGTGCTCGCCCGCACCCCCGGCGCCCCCGACGGCGCGAAGGGACTCTCGCTGTTCGTCGCCCCCAAGGTGCTCGTGAACGACGACGGGTCGCTCGGCGACCGCAACACCATCACCACCGTCGCGATCGAGCACAAGCTCGGCATCCACGGCAGCCCGACCTGCGTGCTCGCCTATGAGGACGCCACCGGCTACCTCGTCGGCGAGGTCGGCGGGGGCCTGGCGGGCATGTTCGTCATGATGAACTCCGCCCGCGCGGGCATGGGCTTCCAGGCGACGGGCATCGCCGACCGTGCCTATCAGCAGGCCGCGGCGTATGCGGCGGACCGCCTGCAGGGCGGCGTGCTGGAGCGCCCGGCCGGCACGCCGATCGCCGAGCACCCCGATGTGCGCCGCCTGCTGCTGTCGATGTCGAGCAAGATCTTCGCGATGCGCGCGCTCGGCGTCTATGTCGGCGACCTGCTCGATCGTGCCGACACCGACGGCTCCCTGGTGAAGCTGGCCGAGTTCTTCGTGCCGATCCTCAAGGGCTGGACGACCGAGGATGCCATCACCGTCACGAGCGATGCCATCCAGGTGCAGGGCGGCATGGGCTTCATCGAGGAGACCGGCGCGGCGCAGCACTACCGCGACGTGCGCATCACCACGATCTACGAGGGCACCACGGCGATCCAGTCCAACGACCTCGTCGGCCGCAAGGTGCTGCGCGACGGCGGCGCGACCGTGTCGGAGCTGTTCGGCCGGATCGACGAGACCGTGGCACGCCTGCGCGGCTTCGACCACCCCGTCGCCGCCCGCACCGCCGACCGGCTCGAACGGGCTCTCGCGGCATCCCGCCGCGCGACCGACGACCTGCTCGGGTTCGCCGGGTCGCCGCGCGACGCGTACGCCGTCAGCGTGCCCTACCTGATGCTGCTGGGCACGCTTTCGGGCGGCTGGATGCACGCCCTCGCCGCCGTCGCGGTGCTCGGGCGCGGGGTCCCGTCCGAAGCGGATGCCGCTCGCCTGACGTCGGCGGACTTCTACGGCGCCCACCACCTCCCCCGCGTGCACGCGCTCGCCGAAACGGTCGCCGGCGGCGAGATCGGCTGACCGCGACGCGCTCGGCGGGCTGCTCATCACCCTCTGATGAGGGGGATCATCGGCTCGCCACGGGAACCCCTGACACCGCACCCGGCGCGAGGTGCCGGCTCAGAGCGGTGGCGATCTCGTCGACATGGGCGAGCATCTCGGGGGTGAGCGCGTCGAGGAACAGCTCCCGCACGGCGCGAAGGTGCGGGACGGATGCCGCGCGGAACGCCTCGCGGCCGTGCGTCGTCGCCGTCACGTCCACCCCGTGCACGTCGTCGGCGCAGGGCGCCCTGCCGATGAGCTGCCGCTTCTCCATCCGTCCCAGATGATGCGACAGGCGACTGCGCTCCCACCCGATCACCGTCGCGAGCTCCGACGAGCGGAGCGTGTGTTCCGGGGCCTCCGTGAGAGCGATCAGCACCTGGTAGTCGCCCGCTGACAGGCCCGAGTCGGTCTGCAGTCGGTTCGCGAGGCGCGTGCGCAGCGCCTCTGCCGTCTCGATGTACTCCCGCCATATGCGCAGCTGCTCCGGTGTGGGCATCGACCGGTGCTTCTCGCCCATTCCGCCTCCCCGGGAATTGATACGTCAATCCTACGGTTGGGGCATTGACACGTCAATCCGGAGGGACCGGCGACGGGAGGGATGGGACCATGACGACCGAGCTGGAGTTCGGCATCGACACCTTCGGCGATCTGCCACGCAACGACCGTGGTGCCGTCGTCTCCTACGCGGAAGCGATCCGCGCCACCCTGGCCGAGGCCGTGCTCGCCGACGACATCGGCATCGATGCCATGACCGTCGGCGAGCACCACCGGCCCGAGTACGCGATCTCGTCGCCCGAGACCGTGCTGGCGGGCATCGCCACCGCGACCGAACGGATCCGACTGGGTTCCGGCGTCACCGTCTTGTCCTCCGATGACCCGGTGAGGGTGTTCCAGCGCTTCGCCACCGTCGACGCTCTCTCGAACGGGCGCGCCGAGGTCATCCTGGGCCGCGGATCCTTCACCGAGTCCTTCCCGCTCTTCGGCTACGACCTCTCGGATTACGAGGTGCTGTTCGACGAGAAGATCAACCTCTTCCATGCGCTCCTCGACGAGAAGCCGGTCACGTGGGAAGGAACGACGCGCGCGCCCCTGCACGAAGCCGACGTCTTCCCGAAGACCGACTCCGGCCGGCTGCGCACGTGGGTCGGGGTCGGCGGCACCCCTCAGTCGGTGCTGCGCACGGCTCACTACGGATTCCGGCTCATGCTCGGCATCATCGGCGGCCCACCCGTTCGCTTCGCGCCGTATGTCGACCTGTATCGACGGGCGACGGAGCAGCTCGGTACGACCGCCTACCCCGTGGGCATGCACTCCCCCGGATTCATCGCCGAGACGGATGCCGAAGCCAAGGAGCTCTTCTACCCGGGCTACAAGGTCATGCACGACCGCATCGGGGCGCTGCGCGGCTGGGCGCCCGTGCAGCGGTCGCAGTTCGAGGCCGACGTCGGGCGGGGCTCGCTGTACGTCGGTTCGCCCGAGACCGTCGCCCGCAAGATGGCGGATGCCATCTCGACGCTCGACGTCGGTCGGTTCGATCTCACCTACGCCGCCGGCGGGGCCCTCGCCGCGAGTGCCCGCCTCCGTGCCGTCGAGCTGTACGGCACGAAGGTGATCCCGATGGTCCGCGAGATGCTCGCCGAGGCCCCTGGCCGTCGGGCGATGACCGGTGCAGCGTTCCGGCGGTGAAGGAGAACGACCACATGGACATCACCAGCCGCAGCACGACGACCGTCGGCATCCTCGGTGCCGGCAAAGTGGGCACGGTTCTCGCGCGCCTCGCCCTGGCCGCTGGCTACCGCGTCCTGGTCGCCGGTTCCGGGGATCGCGAGCGGATCGCTCTCACGATCGACGTGCTCGCACCCGGGGCGACCGCTGTGCGTGCAGAACAGGCGGCGGGCGAGGCGGACATCGTCGTGCTCGCCCTGCCTCTGGGCCAGCACCGCCGCCTCCCCCTCACGCAACTGGACGGCAAGCTCGTCGTCGACGCGATGAACTACTGGTGGGAGACCGACGGCATCCGCGACGACCTGGACGACCCGCGCACTTCCACGAGCGAGATCGTCCAGGGCTTCCTTGCGGACTCGCGCGTCGTGAAGGCGCTGAACCACATGGGCTACCACGACCTCGAGGAAGAGGCACGACCCACCGGCGCGATGGGCCGCAAAGCGATCGCGATCGCGGGAGACCGCGCCACCGACCTCGCGCGCGTGGCGGACTTCGTCGACGCCCTCGGGTTCGACCCCGTCATCGTCGGTCCCCTCGCTGCGGGCGTCGTGCTGCAGCCGGGCCATCCGGCCTTCGGCGCCCATCTCCCGGCGGCGGACCTGCGTCTGCTGATCGATGAACACGAACGACACACAGAAGGAGCAGTGCAGCAATGACCAAGATCGCCATCATCCTCGGAAGCACCCGTCCCGGCCGCAACGGAAAGCAGGTCGCGGACTGGGTGCTCGCGCAGGCCGCCCCGCGCGACGACGCCGACTTCGAGCTCGTCGACCTCGCCGACTACGTGCTCCCCCACCTCGATGAGCCGATGTCGGCGATGTCGGGTCAGTACAGCAACGACCACACGCGGCGGTGGTCCGAGAAGATCGCCCAGTTCGATGGGTACATCTTCGTCACGCCCGAGTACAACCACTCCACATCCGGCGTGCTCAAGAACGCGATCGACTACCTGTACAGCGAGTGGAACAACAAGGCGGCCGCGCTCGTGGGATACGGCGGGGTCGGCGGAGCACGCGCGATCGAGCACCTGCGGCTCGTGCTCGCCGAGCTCCAAGTCGCCACCGTGCGCCAGACCCTGACCCTCTCCCTCATGACCGAGTTCGAGAACTTCGCCACTTTCACCCCCGGGCCCCAGCAGTCCGCCCACCTCGGCATCCTGTTCGACCAGCTCGTCGCCTGGTCCGAAGCCCTCCACGACGTGCGGCAGCCGCAACGTGCCGACGCGGCCGCCTGACCTCGGCCCCGCAACTCCCTCACCACGGATCTACCGGCGCGTACCGCCGGCGAAAGGAAAGAGACAATGGCGACAGTGACCTTCGACCAGGCGACGCGCGCGTATTCCGGCGTGCGTCGCCCCGCGGTCGACAAGCTGGATCTCGACATCGCCGACGGCGAGTTCCTGGTGCTGGTCGGGCCGTCGGGCTCCGGCAAGTCCACCTCGCTGCGCATGCTGGCCGGCCTCGAAGAGGTGAACGCGGGCCGCATCCTGATCGGCGACCGCGACGTCACCGACGTCCCGCCGAAGGACCGCGACATCGCGATGGTGTTCCAGAACTACGCGCTGTACCCGCACATGACCGTCGCCGAGAACATGGGCTTCGCCCTGAAGATCGCCGGCGTCGGCACGCAAGAGCGCGCCGCCCGCGTGCTCGAGGCCGCCAAGCTGCTCGACCTCGAGGAGTACCTGACCCGCAAGCCGAAGGCCCTCTCGGGCGGGCAGCGTCAGCGTGTCGCGATGGGTCGTGCCATCGTGCGCCAGCCCCAGGTCTTCCTCATGGACGAGCCGCTGTCGAACCTCGACGCCAAGCTCCGCGTGCAGACCCGTACGCAGATCTCCTCACTGCAGCGACGCCTGGGCGTCACCACCGTCTATGTCACGCACGATCAGGTGGAAGCGCTGACCATGGGCGACCGCATCGCCGTGCTGGCCGACGGTGCACTGCAGCAGCTGGGCACACCGCGCGATCTGTACGAGCACCCCGTCAACGTGTTCGTCGCCGGCTTCATCGGCTCCCCCGCGATGAACCTGTTCTCCACGCACGTGACCGCGGACGGCATGCGGTTCGGCAGCGCCACCGTTCCGATCGAGCGCGACGTCGCCGCGTCCGCCGGACCTCGCGTCACCATCGGCGTCCGACCGGAGGACATCGCCATCGGGAGCGCTTCCGACGCAGGGTTGGCCATCACCGTGGACCTCGTCGAAGAACTCGGCGCCGACGGATACCTCTACGGACACGCCGACATCGACGGCGAGCGCATCCCGATCATCGCCCGGGTCGATGGCCGGGTCCACCCGGCCGTCGGGGACACGGTCTCGGCCACCCCGAAGCCCGGGCGCATCCACGTCTTCGACGTCGACAGCGGAGAGCGGCTGAACGCCGGCGTCGCGGAGTGAGCCGCTGCGTCGCGGGCGTGCGCGCGGTGCGACGGCGGGGATCAGGTGAACGGGAAGTCACACGCCGCACGGCGCGGGTCCTGCGCAGCGGACGGACCGGGGATCAGCCCGCGGGCCGCCCGACGCGCCTGCGTCGGTCGATGAGCCGGTTGAGTCGCTCCGACATGACGACGCCCATGATCGCGAGGATGCCGATGAACAGCGGGAACAGCCACAGGCCGAACCACGCCGAGAGCAGGCCGAACAGCGGCGGTGCGAAGGTCGAGCCGGTGTAGGCGGCCGCCATCTGGATGCCGATGATGGCCTGCGAGTTGCGCCGTCCGAAGTTGACCGGGGTCGAGTGGATGATGGCGGGATAGATCGGCGCGGCGCCGAGGCCGGTGAGCACGAGGCCGGCGAGGGCGACCGCGTCGGTCTCGAGAGGCAGCGCGAGCAGCACGGCGCCGAGACCGACCGTGGCGAATCCGCCTCGGATGAGCGCCCGGTCCCCCAGACGGTCGGCGAAGAATCCCGCGAGGAAGCGTCCGCCGGTGATGCCGAGGAGGAACAGTGAGGCGAAGGCCGCGGCGGTGGCCTCGGGGACGTCGCGGTCGGTGACGAGCCACGTGGACGCCCACAGGAGCGCGGTCGACTCCAGCGCGCAGTAGGCGAAGAACGCCGTCAGGATCAGCGCGACGCCGGGGATGCGCAGGGCCTGGGCGAGCGGGACGTGGGTGCGTCCGTGGCCGGGCGCGTCAACGGCATCCGGGTGAACGTCGTCGCGTTCGGTGCTGCTCCCCGGCGGCACGACCGCGTTCACCCTGCCCCACAGCGGCAGGCTCACCAGCAGTACGAAGGTGAGCGCCACCTGGATGAGGCCGACGATGAGATAGGCGCTGGACCAGCCCATGCCCGAGGTGAGCGCGAAGCTCATGATGAACGGGCTGATCGAGGCGCCGAGGCCCCAGAAGCTGTGCAGCCAGTTCATGTGCCGCGCCGCGTAGTGCAGCGCCACGTAGTTGTTGAGCGCTGCATCCACCGCACCGGCGCCGAGCCCGTAGGGGATGGCCCAGAGGCACAGCATCCAGAACGAGTCCGAGAAGGAGAAGCCGACGAGGGCGGCGGCGGTCATCCCCACGCTGACGGCCGTGACGAGTCCGGCGCCGAAGCGTCGCGTGACCCGCTCGGAGGCCAGGCTCGACAGGATCGTGCCGCCCGCGATCACCATCGTGATGATGCCGGCGAGGGACAGCGGCACACCGAGGTCCCGGTGCATCACCGGCCAGCCGGCGCCGATGAGCGAGTCGGGCAGGCCGAGGCTGACGAAGGCGACGTAGATGATCGTGAGGAGCAGGGAGTACACGGCGTGCCGATGGGCCTTTCACGGGGAGCAGAAAGCGCGGCGGTTCGGGTGACCGCGGCGCACGCTCCGAGAGTACACACGCACCGGAACGGTTGCGCGGCGACGGCGGGGCGCGGGCTCACCGGCCGGGCGGCGAGAACGACGACGGGGGCTGCGCCATGTCGCGCAGCCCCCGTCGGGCAGTCTCAGCGGTCGAGTACGACTCTCCGCAGCCCTCAGCCGATCAGCGGGTGCGAACGCCGCTGCGGCGCGTGGCGAAGACGTAGATCGCGAGCACGAGGATCGCGCCGAGGATGGAGCCGATGATGCCGGCGGGCTGCAGGAAGCCGCCTTCGGGGTCGGCTCCGAAGAGCAGGAAGCCGAGGAAGCCTCCCACGAAGGAGCCCACGACACCGAGGACGATGGTCATCACGATGCTCATGCTCTGCTTGCCGGGGATGATGGCGCGAGCGATGAAGCCGGCGATGAGGCCGACGAGCAGGAGTCCGAGGATGGTCCAGAGCATGGGTTTCTCTCTTTCGTCGGGAGGGCGCCGGCCGGTGTGCGCGGCGCCTGTAGTGACCGGTACAGCTAAGCGGCACCTGAGCTTTCGTGACCAATACCGTGGTTCCCCTTGCCCCTCGGGCGCATCAGGGACTACCTTTCCGCCCCGACAGGGCCGGTCACGACCGAGAGAACCGCCGGCTCAGTCCTCGACGACCCGCACGACGACGTCGATGTTCCCCCGCGTGGCGTTGGAGTAGGGGCAGACCAGATGCGCGGCATCCGCCAGCGCCTGAGCCTGCTCGGCGGGCAGGTCGGGGATGACGACCTCGAGCTCGACGGCCAGACCGAAGCCACCCTCGCCGTTCGAGCCGATACCCACGCGCGCACCGACGCTCGTGTCGTGCAGGGCGACCTTCTCGCGGCGGGCGACGCTCAGCAGGGCACTGTGGAAGCACGCCGCGTAGCCCGCGGCGAACAGCAGCTCCGGGTTGAGGGCGCCTCCCGCGCCGCCCATCTCCTTCGGCACGCGCACGTCGACGTCGAGCATCCCGTCGGCCGTGACCACGTGGCCGTTGCGGCCTTCTCCCGTGGCGAGGGCCTCGGCGGTGTAGATGGTTTCCATGGTGAACCTTCCTGGGTGTGTGTTCCGGTGGCGGAAATGGGGTCGGTCAGACGGATGCCGCGATGTTCGACGCCTCCACGGCGTCGGTATAGGCACGGAGGTTTGCGAGCATGGCCCGCGCGGTGGCCGGCGACACCGCCATGCAGCGGAAGACCTCGCCCGGCACGTGGGCGAGCTCTGCGCGCAGCGCGCGGCCGGATGCGGTGAGGGCGATCGTGACCACCCGCGCATCGGCCGTCGACCGGGTGCGGGCGACGTGGCCGAGGTTCTCGAGGCGGGACAGCAGCGGCGACAGCGTGCCGGAATCCAGCGCCAGGTCGCGACCGAGGTCGCTGACGGTGAGCGGCTCATGCTCCCAGAGCTCGAGCAGCACGAGGTACTGCGGGTAGGTCAGCCCCGACGGCTTCAGCAGCCGGCGGTACACCTGCGTCGTCGCACGGCTGGCGGCATACAGCGAGAAGCACAGCATCCCGTCGATGGCGCGCTCGTCCGTGTGCTGCGGCTCGGTCATCGGGGAAGCATCGCACGGGATTGAGTTGTGCGCAATGCATCTCGCAGAATCGACGCACGACGTGCGACGCCATCGGCTCTGCCGGCCCACTTTCGCACCCAGCCGGGGTTTTTCGCGGCGCTCACCGGATCAACGCAACGCGTTGCCGCCTGAGTTGCCCGTCGTCGAACACCTCGCAGAACTCAGGGCTCAGTCCACGCCCTCTTCCGCTCGCCACCGGGCGTCACGGCCGGTGCGTGCCGGCCCGTTCGTTCCCGCGCTTGTAGTTCCCCGTGATGCGCGCCATCACCTGCTGCGGATCGTCCCGCTCGACATCGTCGAGGAACTTCATCGCAGAGGCCTTGCGCAGCGTCGCCGCCAGCCGTCCATGGTGGCGGATCTCCACACGGTCGCCCCTCACCGTGAACTCGAAGCCGTTCGGTGCGCCTGCCATCCGTCGAGCATGCCGCATCCCGGCGCGAGACGCTGCCCCCGGTCGGACGAGCCTGATCCGAGCCGGCGACGTTGCGACCGGCCGTCGAAAAACGGCCCCCAAAGGCGGTCACGAAAAGGTAACGGAAAACGCTTGTGCCTCGTTATCTTTCCGTTATAGAGTGCTCGCACGGTAGTTGTTTTGCTGTGGCAGCTACCGGCATGTGATTGCAGGACACTCTTGGTGCAAAGGGACAAGGGCCGGTCGGACGCCTCTCCGATCGGCCCTTACTTTTGCCCACGGCGATGCGTCTCCTCCCCAACGAGAGCGGATGCCGACTTTTCACAACCTTGTGTGACCTGGGCTTTCCCCGGGATCAATGTCGGAGGTTGGCGCGAGAATAGCGGCATGAACACCTCCCCCGTCGCATCGGATGCCGCGCTCGCGGCGTCCGACGTCGTGGCGGAGATGCTCGACACCGACCGGCAGATCGCGGCTTTGCAGGCCCGACAGCTGTCGCTGCTCGGACGAGCCGGCGCGATCGCGGCCGAGCAGACCGCCCGCATCCCGATCAGCGCTCAGCGCGAGCGGGAGATGCCCTTGCGATCGATCGCCGCGGAGCTCGCTGCGGCGCTGCGGCGATCGGACCGCGGCATGCAGAACCGCATCCACGAGGCGACCACCATGCTGCGGCAGTTCCCGAGCACCGTGCAGTCGCTGCAGGATGGCCGCATCGACATCGCGCATCTGCGGGTGATCGGTGACGTGGGAACTCGCATCGCCGACCCGGACGCACGAGCGCTCTTCGAGCAGGCGGCGCTCGCGGTCGCGGAGCGGGAGACCGCCGGGCGCGCCAAGCCGATCATCACGATGCTCGCCCATCGCATCGACCCCGTTCCCTCCACTGAGCGCCACGCGACGGCGGCCGCCGGACGGCGCGTCTGGGTGCGGGACCTCGAGGACGGCATGGCAGAAGTGGTGGCGCTGCTCCCGGCGCCGCTGGCGCACGGCATCCGGGATCGCCTCACGCAGTACGCGCGCATTCTCGTCGATCAGTCGAACGTCGGCGACGGCGACGGCGACGCCGACGCCGACGAGCATGACTCGGGCGCGCTGCCGGCCCGCACGATGGACCAGCGTCGCGCAGACGCCTTCAGCGACCTGCTGCTGACCGGCCACGCCAGTGCCGCGGAATCCGACGGCGCGATCTGCGAGACCGACGCGATCGTGGCACGCATCCAGGTGACCGTACCGGTTGCGGCCCTCACCGGAGCGGATGCCCCCGCGGCCCTCCAGAGCCATGGCCCCATCGACGCACGTTCCGCCCGACACTATGCCTCCACCGCTGCGGGGTGGGACCGGCTGTTCATCGACCCCGCGACCGGCAATGTTCAGGATGCCGACCGGTACCGGCCGTCCCGCGCCCAGCGGCTGCTGCTGCGCGGCCGCGACGAGCACTGCCGCTTCCCCGGGTGCCGTGCGGCCGTGTGGGTCTGCGACATCGATCACACGATCGACTTCGCCCACGGCGGACCCACCCAGGCGTGCAACCTCGCCCATCTCTGCAAACGGCATCACACCCTCAAGCACCACACCGCGTGGTCCGTGCGCCAGAGGCCCGATGGGGTTCTCATGTGGACCAGTCCGACGGGCCGCGTGTATTCGGACGTCCCGCAGCGCGCTCTTGAGTTCCACGCCGCGACGCAGAGCGGCGCACCGCCACCGTTCTGAACCGTGACCCCTCCTCGCTCGGCCCGACGACCAACCCGCGATGACGCCGGTCAGGCGCGCGGCGGCGGTGGGGCGTCGAGGGCAGCCAGCATCCGTACGAGGGCCTCACGCATCTCGGCGCGGTGGGGTTCGGCGAGATCTGTGGTGAACGGCACGCCGTCGGGGATCCACGACATGCCATACATCGTCTCGCGCCAGTCCGCGCCGCCGACGGGCCACCGCGTGCGGTCGGCATCCTCCGCGGTCGCCCCCTGACCCCACTGCCCGAACGACGCGCGCATGGTGTCCAGCGGCAGGTCCATCACGACGTCCGTCTCCACCGGCTGACGCACCCACGATCGGGCGACCGTGATGAACTCGTCGACCTCCTCCGGGGTGAGCGGGCGCGGCTCGAACAGCACGCGCGTGTGCTCCACATCCGACAGCCGGTCCACACGGAAGGTGCGCCAGTCGTCGCGCTCCAGATCCCAGCACAGCAGGTACCAGTGCCGGTCGGCGGGAGCCAGGTAGTGCGGCTCGACCCGACGGCGCGTCATCTCCCCCGCCGCCGACGTGTAGCTGAAGCGCACCCGCTCGGAGTCGCGGCACGCGAGCGCGAGCTCACCGAGCACCGCCGTCGAGGCCGCCTCTCCCCCGCCGACGCGGACGGGATGCACGGTGTCCGCGAGCGCCATGACCCGCCGCCGCAGCGCCGCAGGGAGCACCTGCTCGAGCTTGGCCAGCGCTGTCAGCGCCGTCTCGGCACCACCGATCAAGCGCTGCGTCGCGGCGATGCGCAGGCCGATCGCCATCGCGACGGCCTCGTCATCGTTGAGCAGCAGCGGCGGCACCGCGCTCCCCGCCTCGAGCCGGTATCCGCCGGCCGCGCCCGGCGACGACTCGATGCGGTAGCCGAGCTCCCGCAGCCGCTCGACATCGCGGCGCACCGTCCGCTCGGTCACGCCGAGGCGCTGGGCGAGTTCCGACCCGGGCCAGTGCCGATGGGTCTGGAGCAGGTTCAGCAGTGTCAGAGCACGAGAGGTGGTGTCGGACATGATCGAGAGTCTGCCGCACGTTGCGGACCTGATGTGTCCGCGATAGTGCGTACGGTCGGCGCATGTCGAACGAACCCATCCTCGAAGCGCGGGGACTCACCAAGCGCTTCACCGTCAAGAAGAAGACCGTCGAAGCGGTCACCGATCTCACCTTCCAGGTCGCCGCCGGCGAGCTGGTCGCCTTCCTCGGTCCCAACGGCGCCGGCAAGTCCACGAGCCTGCGCATGCTCACGACTCTGCTGCCTCCCACCGACGGCACGGCGCGCGTCGTCGGGCACGACGTGCTGCGCGACCCTGCGGGCGTGCGCGCCCGCATCGGCTACGTCGGGCAGCTCACCAGCGGCAGCTTCTCGCAGCGTGTGCGCGACGAGCTGCTGAGCCAGGGCGCCTTCTACGGGCTCTCGCGCGCCGCCTCCGTCACGCGCGCCGACGAGCTCATCGAATCGCTCGACCTCGCGCCGTTCGCGACACGGGCGGTCCAGCAGCTGTCGGGCGGCCAGAAGCGGCGCCTCGACATCGCGCTCGGCCTCATGCACGCACCGCCGCTGCTGTTCCTCGACGAACCCTCCACCGGCCTCGACCCCCAGAGCCGGGCGAACCTGTGGCAGCACATCCTCGATCTGCGTGCCACGCACGGCACGACGGTGTTCCTCACCACGCACTACCTCGAGGAAGCCGATCGGTACGCCGAGCGGGTGATGGTGATGGACCGCGGCCGCGTGATCGCCGACGACACCGCCGCCCGCATGAAAGCGGAACTCGCCGGCGACCTGCTCACGCTCGGCTTCGATCATCCGGCAGACGCGGATGCCGCACTTCCCGTGGTCCGCCGCCTCACCGAGAGCGATGTCCGGCGCGAGGACGCGGCATCCCTCACCCTCACCGTGCCCGACGGCGACCGGCTGCTGCCGGCCGCGATCCGCGCGCTGGACGAGGCCGGCATCGCCGTCACCCGTGCCACCGGCGTGCCGCCCACCCTCGACGACGTGTTCCTGGCGCTGACCGGACGCACCCTGCGCGACGCCGGCGAGGGCGCGGCAGCAGCCGAGATCGACACGACCGACGCGGCACCCGCCGCTGCCCAGCCGACAGGAGTCGCCCGATGACCGCCACCGCCCGCCCCGACGTCGCCCGCCGCGACACGTCCGTGCGCCCTCACGCCGCGCGCGACACCTGGCACGTGCTCACGCGCGAAATGCGCCCTGTGGTGCGCGACCCGTTCACCCTCATCTTCAGCCTCGTGCAGCCGCTGGTCTTCCTCGGGCTGTTCGCGCCGCTGCTGATCGGCACGTCCGGCGCGCCGGCATCCGAGACGCTCCAGTGGTTCGTGCCCGGGGTGCTGGTGATGATCGTGCTGTTCGGCACGGGCGCCACGGGCTCGAACCTGCAGTACGAGATGATGACCGGCTCGCACGAGCGCACGCTCGTCGCCCCGCTGGTGCGCTCGTCGCTGCTCGTCGGCCGCGCCCTCAAAGAGGTCGTGCCGATCCTCGTGCAGGCCCTTCTCATCGTGCTGATCGCCTGGCCGTTCGGCTTCTCGATCCACCCGCTCGGGCTCATGGTCGGGCTCGCGCTGCTCGCGGTGTTCGGCGTCGGGCTGGGGTCGCTGTCGTATGCGCTGGCGCTCGCGACGCGCGACCGCGAATGGCTCTTCTGGGGCGTGCAGCAGACGCTCATCTTCCCGCTGCTGATCCTGTCGGGCATGCTGCTGCCCCTCGAGGCAGCGCCGGGATGGATGCGCGCCGTCGCCGCCGTGAACCCGATCAGCGGGGTCGTGCAGGCCGAGCGGGCACTGCTCGCGGGTGACATCGGCAGCACCCCGGTGATGTGGGGGTGGGTCGCCGCCCTGGCGCTCGCGGCGGTCGGGCTCGCCGTCGGCATCCGCGCGATGCGCCGCAGCAGCTGACTGCCACACGCCCACCGCGGCCGCGGTGAGCGTCAGACCCCGCCGCCGCCTCCGCCACCGCCGCCACCGCCGGCGGATCCGCCACCCGTGGATCCGCCGGTGGTCGACGACGACGACATCGCCGCGCTCGACAGCGACGCGATGCTCGAGGAGAACGCGGCGGCGTTGAACGCGGCGGCGCCGTAGTACCAGCTCGGGGTGTACCCCGCGTCGCCGTAGTAGACCATGAGCTCGTCGGCCCACTTCTTCTCCTGGCCGAAGACGACCGCGTACGGCAGCAGCGTCTCGTACAGGTGGATCATCTGCCGCGGGTCGTTCACGTCCACCGGCCGCCGCTCGGCGCCCTGCGGCGACTGCAGCATGCGGATGCGGTCCTTCTCCGCCCAATCGATGAAGACCTTCAGCCCCGCCAGGTGGTCGCGCAGTTCAGCGCCGGCATCCGTCAGCGGCCGGTGGAACACCATCCCGAGGCCGACGGCCAGCGCGATGCCCGCCGCCACCATCAGCACCAGCGGCACCGCCTCGTTGACGGATGCCGACAGGGCCAGGCCACCGAACACGATCACCAGCACGGTCGCGACGAACAGAGCGACCGCGGGCCAGGTGCGCACGCGCGCCGGAACCGAGCGGCGCACGCCGCGGCTCTCGAGCTCCTCGCCGGCCTCCTTGAGGATCTTCGACGCCACGCGCGACAGCCGTGTGTCCTGCTTGCCGAACTCGTAGATCGCCCCCGGTTGCGCGCCCTTGCCGAAGAGCCCGTCGAGCAGCATGCGGCCATCGCGGTCGGCCCGCGACGGGTCGATCAGTTCCACCTGCAGCCGTGTGCCGCCGAAGACCCGCTTCGACCCCTCCAGAATGCGGATCGACCCCACGATGGCCTGCTCGAGCACCTCCGCCGGGATCGCCTTCGAGGTCTTGCCGAGCATGACTGCGCTCTCGAGCGCATCCACCCCCGGCGGCGGCGTGTACTCCGCGATGATCGTCGACCGGCCGGGGGCGTCGCGCAGGAACCGGCGCCGCGTCCACACCGCGCCGCCCACGGCCCCTGCCAGCACGAGAGCCGACGCCGACTGCGCCCAGCCCCATCCCGACGCCAGGTACGACGAGTCGAACAGCACGAACGTGTCGGGCGCGAACCCGACGGCGATCGTCATCGTCTCGTGCGGCCCGAGGCCCACTGCCTCCGCCGCCACGGTCACCGCGCCGTCGGGCTCCTCGGTCGCGGTGATCGGGCAGGGGTCGGTCGTGTCCTGCTCCCCGGCGTAGCAGGCCTGCCGCCCCGTGAGGTCGGCGGCGAGCGCGGCGTCGATGTGCACCCGCGCCGTCACCTCGCCGAAGGGCTGCGCCCAGTCGACGCCGTTGACGTCCCAGTAGAACTCCTGCCCGCCGCCCTCGAACGTCCAGGTGACGTTCTCGAGGTCGTAGGTGATCACGAAGGTCTGTTCCCCCCGCAGGTACGAGTCCGACCGCGAGGTGATCGAGAACGCGTCGCCGTCGTCCTCGGTCTCCACCGGACGCGCGGCGCCGTTCTCATCGGTGACCGACACCAGCTGCGGGTGCAGGGGCTGCCCGTTGTACGACGTCGGCAGCAGCCGGCGGATGCCGCGGTTCTGGTCGGCGTCGGGGAAGACCGCAACGAACGTCTCGACCACGCGCAGCCGGCTCGTGCCGTCCTCGGCGCGCGTGAGGGTGTAGTCGGCGTCGAGGCTGTCGAACGTGAAGTCGTCCACATCGGTCGCGACCGGGCCGAGCGCGCCCGCGGACGCGGCGAGTCCGAGAAGCATCAGGGCGAACGTCAGAGCGATCCTTCTGAGCACCTGCACCATGCGCTCAGCCTAGGGGCGTGCACGCCCCCCGCGCTGTCCGGCGCTGCCCGGCCGTGGCCGCCCCGGGTCTACAGTTGTCCCCATGACCGACCGCCGCCTCGCCGTGGATGCCTGGGAGGCGCTGTTCCGGGCACAGCACGAGGTGTTCGAGGAGATCCGCGGCGACTTCGACGGGGCCGAGCTGACCCAGGCCGAGTACGACGTGCTGCTGACGGTCACCCGCTTGCCCGACCACACCGCACGCCTGCGCGACGTGACCGCCAACATGCTGATCAGTCAGCCGAGCGTGTCGCGCCTGGTCGACCGCATGGTCACCCGCGGACTGCTCACGAAGTGCGCCGACCCTTCCGACGGTCGCGGCTCGATCCTGCAGGCCACCACCGAGGGGGCGGAGGTGTTCCGCCGCCTCGCCGGTCGCCACGGGCAGTCGATCGCCCGCCGCATGTCGGTGCTCGACGACGACGAGCTGCGCCTGCTGCGCGATCTCGCGGGCAAGCTGCGCCAGAACTGACGCCGGGCCTCGTCACCAGCGGTTGTGCACCTCTTCGGCGAAGCCCAGGATGTCGCGGAACTCGACCCGCTCCCCGTCCTCGGTGGTGAACGTGCCCGACCAATGGCCGAAGCACTGGTCGGTGCGGGAGGAGAGCACGCCGAGGTTCGTGCGGCTCACCTTGTCGTAGAACGGGGCGAAGGTGGCATCCAGCCCACCGCCGGTGACCCGCCACGGTCGCCGCCACATCGCGATGTCGTAATCCCAGGCGAGCTCCTCGTGGATCTTGTGCAGCCGCCCGTCGACGAGCATCGCGTTCTCGGTCGACCCGGTGCCGTCGGTCCACCGGGCGCCGACCTGGATGCCGAACACCCGCCCGGCGGCATCCCGCCCCGATCCGGCGCCCCAGTTCCACTGCACGTCGTACGGCCACCGGCCCCGGCCGTGGTCGAGCACCGCCCATGACTCGCCCGGGGTGACGTCCGACCGCACGCCGTCGACGGTGACGCTGCCGACCGCCGGCCGCGCGACGTCCTTGACGGTGTACTGGAACAGGTGCGGGCTCCACGGGACGACGACGGCGAGCCGCTCATGCCCCGGTGGCAGCTGCGCCACCACGTCGAACGAGGCATCGGCGATCCGTGCCCGCAGGCGCGTCCCCTCGGCGACCTCGTCGATATCGATCTCGAGCCCCTTCGCCCGAGCCCGGGACGAGCCGTGTTCCAGCCGCGAGGCGAGCTCCACCCCGCGCGGCGGGATCACCGTCGCGTCGGCCTGCCACGTGCGCTCGGTCGCCCTGTCGAAGATCCAGACGCCCAGCACCGCGGCGTAGTCGATGGACGACACCGTCAGCGCCAGGATGTGCGAGGGCGTGATGACGTTCCAGTACTCCCAGCGCTTGTTGCGGCCCCACGAACGGGAGTGCACGCGCGACGCGTCAACCACGGGCTGCCGCGCCCAGCCGACGGCGTCGGCGTTGAGCACCCGGCCGTCGCCGGCGGTGAGGGAGATGTTCTCTGTCAGTTCGCGCAGCGTCACGCATGCTCCTCTCGAGGGCCGCCCAGGCGGGATGCCGCCTGCTGCAGCCGTTCATTCATCTCTCGCACGGCGACTTCGTCCACCTTCACGAAGCGCCGGTCGTAGGTCACCATGCCGTTGACCTCGTCTTCGACATCGGACAGTTGGGTGTAGACGGTCGCCGCGAGGCCGCGCTCGATGGCCGGGACGATCTCGCGGTCGTGCAGCCGCTCCAGGGCCCGTTGCAGCGTCGCCCGCGAGCGGTAGCGCCGGTACCCGAAGACCTCTGCAGCCCAGGTGTGCTGCGGCACCGCCAGGCTGTAGCCGCCGTACTCGGTCACCGCCTCCACGCGACCGTGCGCATCACGTCGCCGCGGCAGGCGCACCGGCCGGAAGTAGACGTGCCTGCTGCGCAGGTCGCCGGCCCCCTGGTCGTGCCACCCGCTGGCGTGGTCAACGGGACGGGTGGGATCGAGGGCGGCGACGGCACCCGCGATCCGCGCCGCGTCGAACTGGCCCCACCCCTCGTTGAACGGCACCCACAGCGACAGCGAGACGACGCTGCGCAGGTGCTCGATCATCTCCACCAGCTCCGCCTCGAAGCGCTCCCGGCCTGTGGCATCCGACCGGGCGAACCGGCCGTAGCGGGTGTCGTCGAGGGCGGGTGCGCCGAGGACGGGAGCGGTGATCACGGCGGGGCGGTAGCGCCCGCCGCCGTTCACGGCGTCCTGCCACACCAGCATGCCGAGCCGGTCGCAGTGGTGGTACCAGCGCAGCGGCTCGACCTTGATGTGCTTGCGCAGCATCGTGTAGCCGAGGCGCTTCGCGAGGCGGATGTCGTACCGCAGCGCGGCGTCGCTCGGGGCGGTGTACCCGCCGTCGGGCCAGTACCCCTGGTCGAGGAGTCCCACCGGCAGATGCGGCTTTCCGTTGAGCAGCAGTCGCGCGTGGCCGCGGTCGTCCACACCGACGCCGAACGAGCGCATCCCGACGTAGCTGTCGACGCGGTCCTCGCCCAGGGCGACGGTCACGTCGTAGAGAAAGGGATCCTCGGGCGACCAGGGCCGCACCGGGGCGGGGAGGTCGATGCGCGTGGCCTCGCCCACGGGCACGGTGGCGGCGGCCACCACCTGGCCGGCCGCGCGGATCTCGACGTCGGCCTCGGCGCCCGCGCCGTGGCTGCTCTCGACCGTGACCTCGACCGCGGCACCGGCGAGGTCGGGGGTCAGCACCAGCCGGTCCACCGCCCTGCGCGGCACGATCTCGAGCCACACCGTCTGCCAGATGCCCGACTGCGGCGTGTACCAGATGCCCCCGCGCCGACTGGATTGCTTGCCGCGGGCGAGCCACGCGGCATCCGTCACATCGCGCACCGACACCGTGACCTCGTGCGCGGCGCCGTCGCCCAGGGCACCGGTCACGTCGAGCGTGAAGGGCAGGTAGCCGCCGGTGTGGCCGCCCACCTCGACGCCGTCCACCGCGACGCGGCACGACTGGTCGACCGCGCCGAAGTGCAGCAGCACGCGCTCATCGGCGTGCACCGCCCTGGGCAGCGTGAAGGTGCGCCGGTACCAGAGGGTCTCGCCCGCCCCGACCGCTCGGCCGACGCCCGACAGCGGGGTCTCGGGCGAGAAGGGAACCACGATCTCGCCGTCCCAGGCGGCCGGTGCCGCCAGCGGGTCGGCGACCGCGAGCGGGTCGGATGCCGCAGCCGCGTCGGACGCCGCGAACGGGGTGATGGCATAGGCCCAGACGCCGTTGAGATTGGTCCAGCCCTCCCGCACCAACTGCGGGCGCGGGTACTCCGGCAGCGGGGCTTCGCGGTCGAGCCCTTCCCCCCAGGGGGTCAGCATGGGAGCACTCATGCGGCATCCACCGGCTGCGGCAGGCGGCGCAGCGCCATGAGCGGCACCACGACGAAGAGGGCCACGACGGCGGCGGCGGGGAAGATCCACGGCGTGGGGACCTGCTTGACCACGCCCAGGTCGACGTAGGTCTCATTCGCCCCGATGATGACCGCCGACCCGATGAAGGGGCCGATGACCATGGGGATGAGCACGACGAAGATCATGCGCAGCCCCTGCACCATGCCGATGCGGTCGGACGGCGTCGCGTCGCGCACGCTCGCCGACAGCGACGCGGTGGACAGCAGGAACCCGCCCATCATGACGGTGCCGAAGACGATCACACTGAGCATGTCCCGCACCACGAACATGCCGACGAGCCCGACGATCATGAACAGCACGGCCGGCAGGATCGCCCGGGTCTTGCCGACGCGGTCCACCAGCCGCCCGCCCACCACGCTGATGACGGCGGCGAGGGTCAGCACGCTCGCCAGCACGATCGGGTAGCCGTCGATCCGCAGATACCGCTGGATGTAGATGATGAGGTACGGGAAGAACACCTGCGAGCTGATGCCGATGATCGCCCAGGCCACCAGCAGCGTGTAGAGCCGCGGATGGGCGCGCATCGTCGCGAGCCGCAGGCCGTGCACGACGGCGCGGCGGTAGCCGTCCGGCGTCGCGCGGATGCCGGGGGCATCGCGCACCAGGAACCAGGCCAGCACGCCCACCGCCGCCGTGGCGAGGCCGATGATGCCGAAGAACAGCTTCCATTCGCCCGCCTGGGTGAGCCCGTCGAGCAGGCCGAACACCAGCAGCATCGACATCAGCGGCAGCACCGAGAGCACCGAGTCCACCCGGCCACGGTCGGCGGGCTTCGTGGCGTCGGTCACCCACGCGTTGAACGCGGCGTCATTCGCCCCCGAGCCGAACACCGACATCACGCAGTCCAGCAGGATGATGGCGACCACGGCGGTGCCCACGACCTGAGCGGCCTGGGCGCCGGCCGACGGCTGCACGAAGCCGAAGGTCGCCGTGGTCAGTCCCCACAGGATGTAGCCGATCGCGATGAACGGCCGACGCCGGCGCACCCGGTCGGACCAGGCGCCCACGACCATGGTCGACAGCGTCGCCGCGACGGCGGATGCGGCCACCAGAACCGCGATGACGGTGGGGTCGGTGGTGATCGTGTCGTAGACGAACACGTTGAGGTACATGTTCTCGACGGTCCACGCCAGCTGCCCCACGAAGCCGACGAGCACGACGACCCACCACGTGCGTCCGGCGACGCGCGGCAGGCGGGCGCGGGTGGGAGCGGTGGCAGGAGTGGCGGACATCGGCATCCTTGCTGACGGACCGGGATTCGGGTGGCTCGATCCTACTCGGCAGAGCGGCGCGAGGTCAGCACTCGATGACGTTGACGGCGAGCCCGCCCTCGCTGGTCTCCTTGTACTTCGTCGACATGTCGATGCCGGTCTGCCGCATCGTCTCGACGACCGCGTCGAGCGACACGTAGTGCGTGCCGTCCCCCCGCAGTGCGAGACGTGACGCGGTCACCGCCGTGGAGGCCGCGATCGCGTTGCGCTCGATGCAGGGGATCTGCACGAGCCCGCCGACCGGGTCGCACGTGAGCCCGAGGTGGTGCTCCATCGCGATCTCGGCGGCATTCTCGATCTGCCGGTTGGTGCCGCCCATCACCGCGGTGAGCCCGGCGGCGGCCATGGCGCACGCCGAGCCGACCTCGGCCTGGCATCCGCCTTCGGCGCCGGAGATCGACGCGTTCGCCTTGAACAGCGACCCGAGGGCCGTCGCGGTCAGCAGGAAACGGCGGATGCCGCGGCGGCGGTTCGCGTCGGCGAGCGCCGGGGCGTCGGGGTCGGGAGCGTCGGCCTCTCCGCCGAGGGCCGGAGACGCCGGATGGAACCCGAGCAGCGCACTGCCGACGAGCTCGCCGTACGGGGTGACGGCATTGCCCGACCCGAGCCCGGAGTCGGCGAGGAAGCGCCACCAGTACATGCCGACGGCGGGGAGGATGCCGGCCGCCCCGTTCGTGGGAGCCGTCACGACCCGGCCGCCGGAGGCGTTCTCCTCGTTCACGGCGAGGGCGAAGGCGCCGAGCCACTCGCCCGGCAGCTCGCGCCGGCCGTCGGCCTCGGCCTCCTCGAGCTGGCCGCGGATCACCCCGGCGCGGCGCTTGACCTTCAGCATGCCCGGCAGCACGCCGTCGGCGGCGAGCCCTGCCTCGACGCAGGCGGCCATCGCGTCCCAGATCGCGTCGAGCCCGGCGGCGACCTCCTCCTCGCTGCGTAGCGCCTGCTCGTTGAGGCGGGCCGCCTCGGCGATGGTGATGCCGCGCTCGTCACACAGCGCCAGCAGCTGGTCGGCGCTCTCATAGGCGAGCGGGAAGGGGTGGGCGGCGACCCGCGCGGGTTCGCCGTCGCGGCGGATGAACCCGCCCCCGACGGAGTAGTACGTCTCCTCGGCGACCGTGGCGCCGTCGGCATCCGTCGCCGTCACCGTCATGGCGTTGGGGTGGCCGGGCAGCCGGGTACGCGGAGCGAAGACCACGTCGGCCTTGGCGAAGGGAACGGGGTGGGTGCCGGCGAGCTGCAGCGGCGCGCCCTCGGGCCAGTGGGTCCAGGCGTGGCGGACGTCCTCGGGGTCGACCGTCTCGGGGGCGGCGCCCTGCAGCCCCGCCACGACGGCGTCGGGCGTGCCGTGGCCGATGCCGGTCGCGCCGAGCGATCCGTAGAGCGCGCAGGTGACGCGGGCGACGTGGGAGAGCCGCCCCGACGCGCGCAGGCGGTCGGCGAAGTCACGGCCGGCCCGCATGGGACCGACGGTATGGGAGCTCGAGGGTCCAACGCCGATGGAGAACAGCTCGAACGCCGAAACGTACGCGCTCACACCTCGAGCCTACGACAGAAGCCCCGGACCTGGCCGGTCCGGGGCTTCCGCCGATCAGGCGATGGTCACGCCTGCGGCGACTCGCTCACCTGCATCGAAGGGTTCGAGTCCTCGGTCGTCACCTCGACCTTGCGGGGCTTGGCCTTCTCGCTGACGGGGATCTTCACACTCAGCACACCGTTGCGGTAGGTCGCGGCGATGCGCTCGGTGTCGAGGCCCTGCCCGAGGCTCAGCTGGCGCAGGAAACTGCCGGCTTCGCGCTCGCGGGTGATCCACTTCACGCCCTCACCCACGTTGATCGTGCGCTCCGCGCGGATGGTCAGCAGCTGACCGTCGACGTCGATGTCGACCGACCCCGGGTCGATGCCGGGCAGATCGGCCTCGAGCACGTAGTGGTCACCCTCCCGGTAGAGGTCCATCGGCATCTGCCGCGGGCCGCGGCGGGCGGGGTCCATCAGGGTGTTCGCGAAACGCTCCAGGTCACGGAGCGGGTCGTAGTTCGCCATTCTCGTCTCCTCTTGAGCAGTGCCGGACGCCCGGCATCCTTGTGCAGTCTCAAAAGTTGAGTCGTCTCGACTCAACTGCGCGAATAGACTAGCACTCGTCGCGGAGACTGCAAGGGGTGCGCAGGAGCGGCGCCGGCCTGCCGTGGCGGGGCGCCTGAGAAACACGAAAGGCCCCGGCGAACCGGGGCCTTTCGTTACTGTCTCAACACAGTGTGCGCCCGAAGGGACTCGAACCCCTAACCTTCTGATCCGTAGTCAGATGCTCTATCCATTGAGCTACGGGCGCATGGTCCGAACTGTCGTGCGGGCCGTCGTAAAGCCTACCCGACGCGGGCGCAGTGCGCGAATCGGGCTGCGCGAGCCGGGCGTGTCAGCGGGTCTCGGCGGCGTCCGCGCGCTCCGCCGCCGCCTGGTCCACCGCGCGGCGGTGGGCGCGCAGCCTGGGCAGGTCCACCATGCGCAGCGCCTGCATGCGCGCCTGACGCATGGTCTGGTAATCCGGGTCCAGGTCGGGGCGGGCTGCCTCGATGCGCAGGTTGCGGTCGATGTTCTTGGCCACTTCCGCCCACGCCGCGTCGCGGGCGTCGTCGACGAGCCTGGTGAGCTCCTCGGGATCCTCCGCGCGCTCGCGCAGTTCCTTCGCGATCTTCTCCGACTGCTTGCGGCGTTTGCGGAGGTTGCGCACGTCGCGACTGCGGTAGTCGTGCGTGCCGTCGGAGTCGGTGTGGCGGCCTCGGGCGGCCTTGCGGTCCCGCTCGGCGCGCTCCGCGTCGGCCTGCGCCTCGGCCGCGAGGTTCAGCAGCGTCTCGCGGGCATCGGGGAGGAACCGGGCGACCTCGAACCCCTCGGCGCCGGTGAGGAGGTCCACCAGAATGCGGTTCTTCAGCGTCAGCCGGGTCGCGGCGGACGCGATGTAGAGCCCCTCGGCGACGATGTCGTCCTGCTTCGGCTTCTTGCGCTGGGTCACGGCATCCCCCCTTGATCGATCCTACGGCGGGGGGTGCGCCAGAATCGAACCCACGGGAGCCGGCGGCGAAGGGGGCGGGCGATGCGACCACTGCGGGTGCACGGAGCCACGAGCGTCATCACGGGGGCAGCGGCCGGGATGGGCGCGGAGACGGCCAGGCAGCTGGCCGCGGCCGGCGCCCGCATCGCCCTGGTCGACCGCGACGAGGTGGGGATGGATGCCGTGCGGGCGTCGCTTCCCGGCACGGGTCACACCGTCCACGTCGTGGACCTCACCGACGACGATGCCGTCACCGCGGCGGCCGCGGCGATCGCGGCATCCCACCCGCAGCTGCAGACGCTCATCACGTGCGCCGGGTCATCCATGCTCGGCTCGATCGAGCAGCTCACGATGGCCGAGATGCGGTGGCTCATGGACGTGAACCTGTGGGGCACGGTGAACATCACCCAGGCGCTGCTCCCGGCGCTGCGGCGCGCCCCCGCCGCCCACATCACCCACCTCGCCTCGGTCTACGCCCTCGCCGCCCCCGCCGGGCGCGTCCCCTATGCCATGAGCAAGTTCGCCGTGCGCGGGTTCAGCGAGGCTCTGCGCCATGAGCTCGCCGGCTCCCCCGTCACGGTCGGGGCGGTGTACCCGGCGGGGGTGAAGACGGGGATCGTGCTGCGCGGCCGGTATGCCGCAGCACTGGATCCCGCCGTCGCCCGGCGCGCCGCCGCCGCGCAGGCGGCCATGTACCGGACCGAGCCTGAGGATGCCGCCCGGCGGATTGTGGCCGCCACCGTGCAGCGCCGTGCCCGCACCTTCATCGGCGGCCAGGCCCGGGTCGTCGACCTGCTGACCCGCGCCACCCCGGCCCACTACTGGAGCGTCATGCGCCGGCCGCTGCGCGACGCCGTCGACACGACGACTCCGCCCACCACGAGTGGCACCCCGGATTCGCACCCAGGACATGGGAGCGCCATAGGTTCCCCATAGCAGTGAGGAGCTCAATGGATGGTGTCGCACCGTGCCCGGGTGCGCCACTTCTCCGCTGGAAAGGAGCATCCATGACACCGCGCGACGACGCCCGCCCCTCCCGCCGCCGGCGCTGGCTGGTGGCCGCCCCCACCGCCCTGGCGCTGACCCTCGCCGGGTGCGCCACCGATGCTTCGACGGCCGGCACCGGCGCCGGCGCCGCGACGCCTCAGCCTGAGTCGTCCGCGCCCGCCGTGGACGCCACCCTCGACGGCTTCTCCACCGCCGCCGATGTGCGCGCCGGCAACGAGCAGCCCGACGACTCCGCCGACTCGGCGGACGTGGCCCTCGCGGATGCCGTCACCATCGACCTCGCCGGCTCGACGGCGACCGCCTCGCCGTCCGGCGCCGTCACGATCGACGGCTCCACCGTGACGATCTCCGCCGCAGGCACCTACCGCCTCTCCGGCGAGCTCGACGGGCAGATCGTCGTGGCCGCCGCGGAAGACGCCGCGGTGACCCTCGTGCTCGACGACGTCGACGTGGCCAACTCCGACGGCGCGGCCATCGACATCCGCTCGGCCGGCCAGGCGGCCGTCGTGCTCGCGGGCGGATCCTCGAACGTGCTGAGCGATGCGCGCACCTATCCGGACGACGCCGACGCGCACGCCGCCCTGCACAGCGCGGCCGACCTCACGATCACGGGCGAGGGTTCCCTCGCCGTCGCGGGGAACGGCGGCGACGGCATCGCCTCGGCCGGCGGCCTGGTCATCCGCTCCGGCGAGATCACGGTCGACGCCGTGGGCGACGGCATCCGCGGGACCGACCACCTCGTCGTCCGCGACGGGGTGCTCGACATCACCGCCGGGGACGACGGGCTCACGTCCGACGACGAGGAGCACGCCGAGCGCGGGTACGTCGACATCGCCGGCGGCACCGTCACGGTGTCGTCGGGCGACGACGGCATCGACGCGTCCACCGATGTGGTGCTCACCGGCGGGAGCGTCGACATCACCGCCGGAGGCGGAGCGGCCGGCGACCCCGAGTCGGGCGCCAAGGGGGTGGTCGCCGGCACGATCGCCGTGCTCGAGGGCGGCACACTGACGATCGATGCAGCCGACGACGCCGTCGACACCGACGCGTACGTGCACCTTGCGGGCACCGTCGCGACCCTCGCCTCGGGCGACGACGGCGCGCACGCCGAGCTTCAGCTGGTCGTGTCGGGGGGCGAGGTCACCGTCCCCCGCTCGGTCGAAGGCCTCGAGGCCGGCCAGATCACCATCACCGACGGGTCGATCGAGATCACCGCCGGCGATGACGGCATCAATGTCTCGGAGCCGGATGCCGGCACCGCCGAGCTCACCCTCGTCATCTCGGGAGGCGACCTGCGCGTCGACGCCGACGGCGACGGATTGGACGCCAACGGGTCGATCGTGATCACGGGCGGGTCGACGATCGTGCAGGGGCCGACCAGCGGCGGCGAGGGCGCGCTCGACGCGGACGCCGGCATCACCATCGAGGCGGGCACGCTGTTCGCGCTGGGCTCCGCCGGCATGGCCCAGGCCCCCTCGGCCGACTCCGCGCAGGCCAGCGTGCAGTTCACCGTCACCGGAGTTCCCGAGGGCACCGAGCTGACCGTGGTCTCTGCCGAGGGCGAGCAGCTGGGCACGGTCATCTCTGCCAAGCAGGTGCAGAACGTCGTCTTCTCCGCGCCCGAACTCGTCAACGGCGAGACCTACACCCTGACCTCCGATGGCCGGACGCTGTCGACCGCTGTCGCGGGTCAGCAGCGTGCGGGCGGCATGGGCGGCCCCGGCGACGGGATGGTGGGGCCGGGCGGAACCCGCCCCTGACGACGCGGTGCCCCGCCGGGATCACTCCCGTCGCGCCGGCTCAACCTCTCGCAAGGGCGTCGTTGCAGGGCTAGGGTCGGGGCCACGACGGACCGACGGGTGACCCCGGCCCGCCTCAGGAGAGGAGCGAGAGATGGGTTTTCTGGACGACGCGAAGAACGCCGCTGAGACGGCAGGCCGCAAGGCCAAGGAAGCGTTCGAAGACACCGCCGACCGCATCAAGGACAAGGTCGACGAGCGCAAGGCCGAATCCGACGTGAAGAAGGCCGAAGCGGAGCGCGACTCCGTGCAGACGCGCAACGAGGTCAAGGAGAAGCTCCGCGGCGACGACTGAGCGACAGGCTGAGCAACCTCAGCGGAAGGCCCCCGGAAGCGATGCCGGGGGCCTTCCGCCTGTCCGACGGCGGAACCGAGGTCAGATGGCGAAGATCCGCCAGCTCGCCTCGGCTGTCGCGCCCGGCTCGATGACGAGCAGGCCGGTGTCGAAGCCGTAGCGCGGCGCGTTGAACGCGTCGGGGGCGCAGGTCATCGGCTCGACCGCCAGCCCGATGCGGTGACTGGGATCGGCCGCGCCATCGGGCCGATCGGCGGTGTGCACCTGCACCCAGGAGCAGGCGGCATCCCACGCGATCCCCGCGCCGCGGCCGTCGGCGGCCGTGACGCGCACGGTCGTGACACCGTCGTCACCGGGGGCGAGTCCGGTGAAGGCGTGGTCCATCTCGGTCGCGCCGATCGCCCGCGGCGCACGGAAGTCGAAGGCCTCATCGACGGGACCGAGGGTCGTGGGCACCAGCCGGTCGGGCGTGACCGAGAGCACCTCGGATGCCGGCAGCTCGAGGGTCCAGTCGTCGACCGTGCCCTCCCCCGCGACGAGGTAGGGGTGCGGACCCGTGCCGAACGGGACGGGTCCGGCCGAGAGGTTCTGCGCGCGCACCGTCTGCGTCAGGCCGTCGTCGCCGAGGGCGAAGGTGGTCTGCACGCGCACGCGCCAGGGGTACCCCGTCTGCGGCTCGACGGTCGCGGCGAGGGTGACGTGATCGGGTCCCTTGTCGACCGGCTCGAAGTCGAGCCAGGCCGCCAGGCCGTGCAGCGCGTGCCCGCGCTCCGGCTCGGTGAGGGGCAGCTGCTGCTCGGTGCCGCCGAACGCGTACCGGCCGTCGACGACGCGGTTCGGCCAGGGGGCGAGGGTGGCCCCGCGGTACGCCGGGCGCACCTCGTCGGCGTCGAAGGGGACCACGAGGTCGCGGCCGCTGTGCGTGAACGAGCGCAGCGAGGCGCCGACGCTCGCGACGACGACCTCGCACGCGCCGCGGCGGAGGGTGTGCTGCGTGCCACTGGCGGGAAGGTGCGCCATGATCAGATCCCCTGCGCCAGGCGGTAGTACGCCGCGTTCCAGCGCAGCTCCTTCTGGAAGCCGCGCACCGTGGTGTCCTCGTCGATGACCAGCAGCTCGGTGCCGGCGATCTCGGCGAAGTCGCGGAACACCTCGATGCCCACGGCCGTGCTCATCACGGTGTGGTGGGCGGCGCCCGCGGCCAGCCAGCAGCCCGCGCTCGTGGCGAAGTCGGGCGCCGGCTTCCAGACCGCGCGTCCCACGGGGAGGTTCGGCAGGTCGGGCGCCTCCACGTTCTCGACCACGTTCGCCACCAGGCGGAACCGGTCACGCATGTCACTCATCGCCACGACCACGGCAGGACCGGGGTCGGCGGTGAAGACCAGGCGCACCGGGTCGTCCTTGCCGCCGATGCCGAGCGCGTGCACCTCGAGCCGCGGCTTGGCGCTCGTCAGCGACGGCGAGACCTCGAGCATGTGCGCGCCGAGGATCTTCTCGTCGCCCGCCACGAGGTCGTAGGTGTAGTCCTCCATCAGGCTCGCCCCGCCGGGCAGGCCCGCACCCATCACGTTGGCGACCCGCACCAGGATGGCCGTCTTCCAGTCGCCCTCGGCGCCGAAGCCGTAGCCCTCGGCCATGAGGCGCTGCACGGCGAGACCGGGGAGCTGCTTCAGCGCGCCCAGGTCCTCGAACGACGTGGTGAACGCGCCGAAGCCCCCCGCTTCGAGGAACGTCCGCAACCCGACCTCGATGGCCGCGCCGTCGCGCAGCGACTGGTGACGCTCGGCGCCGGGCCGCAGTTCGTCGGCGACGTCGTAGAGCTCGAGGTACTCGGCCACGAGGGCGTCGACCTGCTCGTCGGATGCCGCGGCGACGGCATCCGCCAGTTCGTTCACGCCCCACGTGTTCACCTGAACGCCGAAGCGCAGCTCCGCCTCGGTCTTGTCCCCTTCGGTGACCGCGACGTAGCGCATGTTGTCGCCGAAGCGGGCGAGCTTGAGGGTGCGGGCGGCCTGCCAGCCGGCGGCGGCGCGCTGCCACTGCTCGATCTGCTCGCGCACGACGGGGTTCGACACGTGCCCGACGACCGTCTTGCGCGCGACGTTCAGCCGCGTCTGGATGTACCCGAACTCGCGGTCGCCGTGGGCGGCCTGGTTGAGGTTCATGAAGTCGAAGTCGATGTCGGCCCACGGCAGCTCGACGTTGGCCTGCGTGTGCAGGTGCAGCAGCGGCTTCTGCAGGGCATCGAGGCCGGCGATCCACATCTTGGCGGGGCTGAAGGTGTGCATCCACGCGATGACGCCGATGACGTCGTCGCGTCCGTTGACCTCGAGGGCCAGGCGGCGGATGCTGTCGGAGTCCTTCAGCACGGGCTTCCAGACCACGCGGACCGGGAGATCCGAGAGTCCGGCGACGACGGCCTGCGACTGGTCGGCGACCTGGCGGAGCGTCTCTTCGCCGTACAGGTTCTGGCTGCCGGTGACGAACCAGACCTCGTAGGCGTCGAGGGAGGTGGAGAGGGCCATGGTGTTCCTTCGGTGTCGGGTCAGAGGGCGGCGACGGCGGCGGCCTCGATGGCGAGGCCCGCGCGGTAACGATCGAGGTAGGCGGCGAAACCCGCGACATCGGCGGGGTCGGGGTCGGCGACGGTGACGTCGGCGCCGGCGAAGACCGCGCGGTCGAGGTAGGCGGAGAGGTCGGTGTCGGCGGCGTGGGAGAGGTACGACGCCAGCACGGCGATGCCCCACGCGCCGCCTTCGGCCGCCGTGTCGCCGACGGCGACGGGCGCGCCCAGGGCGCCGGCGAGGAAGCGCTGGGCGACCCCGGCGGTGCGGAACATGCCCCCGTGGGCGAACATGCGATCCAGCGCCACGCCCTCCTCGTCGAGCACCCGCATGCCGAGGGCCAGCGTGCCGAAGACGCCGTAGAGCTGGGCCCGCATCGCGTTGGCGAGGGTGAACGTGCTGTCGGGGGTGCGGACGAACAGCGGGCGGCCCTCGTCGAGCCCCGCGATCGGCTCGCCCGCGAGGTGGTTGTAGGCCAGGAGGCCACCGGCGTCCGGGTCGCCGGTCAGCGCCTCGCGGAAGAGCGTCTCGTACACGGCATCCGCGTCGAGCGGCGAGCCTGACGCTTCGGCGAAGCGGGCGAACATCGCCGCCCACGCCGCCAGCTCGCTCGCGCCGTTGTTGCAGTGCACCATGGCGACGGGGTCGCCGGCGGGCGTCGTGACGAGGTCCAGCTCGTGGTGCGCGCGCGCCAGCGGCCGCTCGAGCACGACCATCGCGAAGATGCTCGTGCCGGCGCTGACGTTGCCGGTGCGCGGCGCGACGGCGTTGGTGGCGACCATCCCGGTGCCGGCGTCGCCCTCGGGCGGGCAGAGGGGGATGCCGGGACGCAGGGCGCCCGTGGGATCGAGCAGGGCCGCCCCCTCGGCGGTGAGGTCCCCGGCGCGCGTGCCCGCCATGAGCACCTCGGGAAGGAGCGCCGCCAGGTCGAGGCCGGTGCCGAGACCGGCGAAGCGTGCGAGCAGCTCGGGGTCGTATCCGCGCGTCGCCGCGGCGATGGGGAACATGCCCGAGGCATCGCCGACGCCCAGCACGCGGCGGCCGGTGAGACGCCAGTGCACGTAGCCGGCCAGCGTCGTGAAGAAGTCGATGCGCGGCACGTGGGGCTCGTCGTCGAGCACAGCCTGGTAGAGATGCGCGATCGACCAGCGGTGCGGGATGTTGACCTCGAACAGCTCGGTCAGCGCTGCCACGGCCGGGCCGGTGTTCGTGTTGCGCCAGGTGCGGAACGGCACCAGCAGCTCACCGGCGGCGTCGAAGGCCAGGTAGCCGTGCATCATCGCCGAGACGCCGATCGCACCGAAGGTGTCGGGCACGACGCCGTAGCGCATCTTCACGTCGGCGACGAGGTCGGCGTAGGCCGCCTGCAGCCCCGACCAGACGTCGTCCAGGGAGTATGTCCACAGCCGCCCCTCGAAGCGGTTCTCCCAGTCGTGACTGCCGACCGCGAGCACGTCGGCCGGATTCTCCCCGACGAGGCAGGCCTTGATGCGTGTCGAGCCGAGCTCGATCCCCAGGGACGTTCGGCCGGCGCGGATGGCGTCGGCGATGGTCGGCTCGCTCATGAGCGTCTGGTCTCCACCCTCTTCTACGGACAATCCCCCGCCGCGATGTTACCGGTAAAGGCGCCGCTGCGACGCCCGCGCAACCGGGTGGGGCCTACTCGCGCTTCTTGCTCACCGCCCGCTGCAGCAGCACGAAGACGAGCAGGATGCCGCCGGTGATGATGGTCGTCATCTCGGGCCGGATGCTGCCGTCGCGGGTGATCAGCACGTTCATGAGCCCCAGGACGAGTGCGCCCACCACCGAACCGAGGACATAGCCGAAGCCGCCCGTCAGCAGGGTGCCGCCGATCACGGTGGCCGCGATCGCGTCGAGCTCCCAGCCGATGCCGGTGATGTTCTGCGCGATGCCGAGGCGCGACGTGTACACCACGGCCGCCACCCCCGACAGCGAGCCGCTGATGACGTACACGAGCAGCTTGGTCCTGGGCACGGGCAGGCCCATGAGGGTCGAAGAGTTCTCGGATCCTCCGATCGCGTAGACGGTGCGTCCGGTGCGGGTGCGGTGCAGCACGAAGAAGGCGGCGAGCACGACGACGAGCGCGACGATCACTCCGGGGGAGATGACGAGGTCGTTGACCTTGGGTCCGTCGATCACCTTGATCTGGGTTCCGAGTGCGCGGATGGGCGAATCGTCGGCGAGTCGCTCGGGAACGGTGCTCAGCAGCGACGCGAGGCCGCGGCCGAGGAACATCATCGCGAGCGTCGCGATGAACGGCTGCACGTTGAAGTACTGCACCAGGGTGCCGCTGACGAGGCCCGACAGCGTGCCGATGAGCACCATCAGCAGGATGACCATCGCGGGGTTCCATCCCGCATTGGACAGCATCACGCCGGCCACGCTGGACAGCGCGATGACGGCGCCGACCGACAGGTCGATGCCTCCGGTGAGGATCACGAACGTCATGCCCACGGCGATGATGATCAGGTGGGCGTTGTTGATCAGCAGGTTCGACAGCGTGCTGTACTGCACGATGCGTCCGTAGGAGAGCTCTCCGAAGACGACCATGCCGAGGAAGATCGTGATCGCGGCCACGGTCGGCAGCACCGAGGGGTTCGAGGTGACGACACGGCGGACCGCTGCGGCGAACCGGGCGACGCCCGAGGATCCGGGCGGCGTGCCGGCCGGGCGGGTGTCCAGGGCGGTCATGCCGCCACCTCCTGCTCGGTGCGCGCCGCGCTCGGCGAGGCAGCCGTGGGCGGGCGTCTGCGCTGCACGAACCAGCCGCGCACGCGCTCGGACTGCAGGAGGCAGAGCACCACGATCACGATCGCCTTGAACGCCGGCGTCGCCGAGGACGAGATCCCGAGGAACAGCACGGTCTTGTCCAGTGTCGCGATCAGCAGCGCGCCCACCGCGGCGCCGCCGATCGAGAACTTGCCCCCCGCCAGCGAGGTGCCGCCGATGACGACCGCGAGGATGGCATCGAGCTCCAGCTGATAGCCGGTGCGGCTGACGTCCACCGTCATGACCGTTCCCACGGACATGACGCCGGCGATTCCCGCCAGCACGCCGCTGGAGACGTAGACCGTGAGCAGCAGCCCTCTGGGCTTGATCCCCGCCATCCGGCTCGCCCTCGGGTTGATGCCGATCGCCTCGATCATGAGTCCGAGTGCACTGCGCCGAACGATGAGGGCGACCACGACGACGAGGGCGACCGCGAGGAAGAAGACGACGGGCAGCCCGATGAGGTAGCCGTTGGCGATCCACCGGAAGGGCGCGCTGGATGCCGATGTGTTCTGCCCCGACGTGATCACCTTCGCCAGCCCTCGGCCCGCGAGCATGAGGATGAGGGTGCTGATGAACGGCTGCAGGCCCACGTACGCCACGAGCACCCCGTTCACGGCTCCGAGCACGGCGCTCACCAGGAGCGCCAGACCGACCGCCGCCAGGGCGACGCCGACCGATCCCGAGTCGTCCGCCGCTTTCATGAACTCCATCGACACGGCGCCCGCGACGGCCATGACGGAGCCGACGGAGAGGTCGATGCCGCCTGTGGCGATGACGAGGGACATCCCGACGGCGATCATGAGGATCGGCGCTGCGGAGCGCAGGATGTCGATGACGTTGCCCACCAGGTTGCCGTTGGTGGGGTTGATCGACAGGGCGAGGTAGCCCGGGTCCTTCAGAACGTTCAGCAGCAGCAGGGCGAGGATGGCGACGATGCCCCAGACGAAGGGCTTGCGCAGGATGTCGCGGAGCGCCGCGGAGCGGACGGCGGCGGTCATGACCGGACTCCCGGCTCGGACGCATCGCCCGGATTCACGGCGTCGAGCCCCGGCTCGGCGTCGACCAGGCCACGATCGGCGGCCGCCGCGACGCCGTGTGCAGCGATGACGTCCACGACGCGTTCGGCGGTCACCTCCGGCCCGTTGGCGATCTCGCCGATCTTCTGATGGTCCTTGAGCACCACGATCCTCTCGCTCAGACGCACGACTTCTTCGAGCTCGGAGGAGATGAACACCACCGAGACGCCGCTCTCGGCGAGCTCGGCCACCGCCTCCTGGATCTCCGCCTTCGCGCCGACGTCGATGCCGCGTGTGGGCTCGTCGAGGATCAGCACCTCGGGGTTCGTGGCCAGCCAGCGGCCCAGCAGCACCTTCTGCTGGTTGCCGCCCGACAGATTCCTGATGAGCCGGTTCGGGTCGGCCGGCCGCACGTTCAGGGCGGTGATGTACTTCTGGACGATCTCGTCCTTCTCGCGTCGCGACAGCGGTCGGGCCCATCCCCGCTCCGCCTGCACCGCCAGGATGATGTTCTCCCGCACGGTCAGTTCGGCGATGATGCCCTCGTCGCGACGGTTCTCGGTCGAGAAGGCGATGTGGTTCGCCAGTCCGTCCGCCGGGTTCTTCAGATCGACGCGACGACCATGCACGGTGATCTCGCCCTGATCGGCTCGATCGGCCCCGAAGAGCAGTCGTGCGAGCTCCGTGCGCCCCGAGCCGAGCAGGCCGGCGAATCCGACGACCTCGCCGCGATGGACGGTCAGGTCGGTGGGCTCGATCGCCCCGCGCCTGCCGAGGCCTCGCGCGCTCAGCACCGGCTCCTCCGCGGCATGATCGCGCAGTTCGACGCGCCGGTTTCCGCCGAGGGAGTTGAGCGTGTCGAGGTCTTTGCCGATCATCTTCGAGATCAGTGAGCGGCGGTCGAGTTCGCGGGTCGCGTACTCCCCCTCGTACCGCCCGTTGCGCAGGATCGTCATGCGGTCGCTGATCGCGTAGACCTGGTCGAGGAAGTGGGAGACGAACAGGATGGCCACGCCCTGGTCCCGCAGCGCCCGGATCACCCGGAACAGGCTCTCGACCTCTGCGGCATCCAGGCTCGACGTCGGTTCGTCCAGGATGAGGACCTTCGCCTTGATGGCCATGGCCCGGCTGATGGCGACGAGCTGCTGCACCGCGATGGAGAGGGTGGACAGCGGCCGGTGCGTGTCGAGGTCACCCAGTCCGAGCTTCTCCAGCGCCTCGGTCGCCGCACGGTGCGTGGCCCGCCAGTTGATTCCGAACGGCCCGCGCACTTCGTGCCCCAGCATCACGTTCTCCCCGATCGACAGGTTGGTCACGAGATTGACCTCCTGGTAGACCGTGGAGATGCCGGCCGCCTGAGCATCGCTGGTGCCGTGGAGCTGTCGTTCCTGCCCGCTGACCATGATCGACCCCGAGTCGATCCGGTAGACGCCCGTCAGCGCCTTGATGAGGGTCGACTTCCCGGCGCCGTTCTCCCCCATCAGCGCGTGGACTTCACCGGGGAAGAGGCGGAAGTCCACCCCGTCCAGCGCTTTCACGCCAGGGAACGCGATGGAGATGTCGCGCATCTGCACGACCGGCAGTTCTTCGCTCATTGCTTCGCATCCTGTGATCGGCCGCAGTGACGACCAGGCTGTCGACCGCGGTGCGGGGCCGCGTCGGACCCCGCACCGCTGGTCGATGACTCCGAGGCGGGCGCTGGAGCGCCCGACCCTCAGTACTGGCGGTCGGCGAGGACGCTGTCGGCTGCCTCAGGCGAGTCGAAGGCGGTGCTGGGGACGATGATGTACGACTCCACCTCGTCACCGTTGAGCGCCTTCTCGACGACCTCCATCGCGGTCTCGCCGAACAGCGGGTTGTACTCGTGCACGAAGCTCAACTGGCCTTCGGCGAGCGCTTCCATCGCTGCGCGCGTGCCGTCGATGGTGGCGATCTTCACGTCGACACCCGGCGTCAGGCCGGCCTCTTCGACGGCCTGCGCCGCACCGAGTCCCATCTCGTCGTTCTGGGCGAAGATCAGCTGGATGTCGTTGCCGTTGGCCTTCAGAAGGGTCTCGGTGACGCTCTTGCCCTCCTCAGCCGACCAGTTGGCGGTCTGCGCCGCGACCTTCACGAGCGCGGAGCCGTCGACGGCGGCATCCCAGCCCTCGTTGCGCTCGTTGACGACGCCGACGCCGGCCGGGCCTTCCAGCACGATGTAGTTGCCGCCGTCGGGGAACTGCGACACCGCCCAGTCGCCGACCGCCTCTGCGACGACGATGTTGTCCGGGGCGATGCGGGTCACGTACAGGCTCGTGTCGTCGGGCTCGATGCCCCGGTCCAGCAGCACGACCGGGATCTCGGCCTCCTGAGCGCGCTTGAGCGAGTCCTCCCAGCCTGATGCCTCCGTTGCCGAGAGCAGAATGACGTCGACGCCTTCATCCACGAACGACGTGAACGCGTCGATCTGGGACTTCTGGTCGAGGTTCGTCGCCGGTGCGTACTTGAGCTCGTACCCGGCGTCCTCGGTGAAGGTCGACTGGATGTTCTTCTCGTTGGCTTCACGCCAGGCACCCTCGGGGCCGACCGCCACGAAGCCGACGGTGATCAGGTCGCCGTCACCGCCGGCGTCGGAGTCTCCCCCGCCGCCGCCGCCGCTCGCGCAGCCGGCCAACCCCAGGGCGAGGGCTCCCGCCCCGATGAACCCCAGCAGGCCGCGCATCCGCTTCTTCTGTGCCATTTCTCCTCCTTGAGAACTTCGGCGTTCATTCGTCGAAGTGAAAGGCGTGCTTGCCAGCACGCTCGGGTATGTGCGAGTCAACTGTGCGCGCTAACATCCCAAATGGCAAGCGTGCGATTCCGATTCGTTACCCTCTCGTTACCGCTGCCCCGAGGCGCCCGCCCGGGTCGGTCTCACGCAGGCGGACGCCCCGTCGAGCCCCGCACGATCAGCTTCGGCTCGATCATGTCGTGCTGCACGCGGGCCTCTCCGCCGATGGCGGCGATGATCTGCTGCAGCGCCAGCTCGCCGAGCGCGGCGAAATCCTGTCGCACCGTCGTCAGGGGCGGCAGGAAATGACGAGCGTCCGGCAGGTCGTCGAACCCCACGACGCTGATGTCGTGCGGAACGCGCAATCCCTGCTCCCACAGGCCGTGCACGAAGCCCAGCGCCATCTGGTCGTTGGCCGCGAAGACGGCGGTCACGCCGTCGGGCTCGAAGTCGCGCCCGATCGCGTAGCCGAAATCGGAGGTCCAGTCACCCGAGATCGACTTCGGGATCGGCAACCCGGCGAGCGCGAGCGCATCTCGCCACCCGCCGTCGCGTTCGCGGGCGTCATACCAGTCCAGCGGTCCGGACAGATGGAGGATCGAGCGATGACCCCGCTCGATGAGGTGGGTCACGGCCAGCGTTGCGCCCCCGCGCTGATCCACGGCCACCGAGTGCCAGACGTCGTCCTGCTCGGCCTTCACCACGATGGTGGGAAGCCCGGTGCTCTGCTGCCGGAGGATGTCCAGCGACGACGCGCGCGGGGCGATGACGCACAGCGCATCCACGCCCTGCGTGACCAATTCGACGACGCCGTCGTTGATCTGGGACTGCTCGTCTTCGGAGATGGAGAAGGCGCTGATGGCGTACCCGACGCGTCGCGCGGCACTCTCGAGCGCCCGCAGCGTGCTATTCGGCCCGTACTGCAGCGGTCCGTCCACGAGCACGCCGATGCGCATCGCACGGCGGGTGGCCAGCGCCCGCGCGATCGAGCTGCGCGTGTAGTTCATCTCATCGATGGCCTGCAGCACGCGCAGGCGCGTCGACTCGCGGATGTTGGGGTGGCCGTTCAGGACGCGCGAGACGGTCATGTGCGAGACGCCTGCCTGCTTGGCCACGTCGTAGATGCTCGGCCGCTGCCAGCCGCGATTCGGGTCGTTCACTTATGCCTCCAGCAGCACAAGCATGGTGGGTGCTGGAGTCGACCGCCACTTCGCGGCCGACCCGAGTTCCCGTGCGACCACCGCCTCGGCGTCGTCGGCGGCGGTGCGACCGGGCGATCTCATCGACGGCTCGCCCCTCAGGGCGTGGGGAGACCGTCTGAACGGGGCCGATCAGCGGATGCCGCCTGCCCGGCCGCGGCGGCACGGCCCTCTTCCCGCGCGGCCGCCAGGGCCGAGGCCAGATTGCGGGCGGACCGGCGCCTCCCCCAGAACAGAGCCGTGAGGATCAGCGCGACGCCGATGACGAGGCCGAGCTGGGGTGCGGGGATCGCCCAGAGCGCGAGGTCGGCGGTCACCGCGGAGATCGGGACGGAGTCGCCGCCGAAGTCGTAGGCGGAGGGGGTGAGCGAGATGGCCGTGGGCACCAGCAGCAGCGGCCAGACGTCGCTCACGGGCAGCGAGAAGGAGCGCTCGGCGCCGGGGAGCAGCGGGTACTGCGGCTGGCCGGCCGCGGGGAACGCGGTCGAGCCGGTGCCGGCGGTCACCGCCCCGGCCAGCGCCACGCTCGTGTTCCCGGTGTTGCGCACCGTGAAGTCGACCGTGGCGGACCCCGGCCGGAACGGATTCCAGGAGAGGTCGTACGCGCCCCCGGCTTCGGTGATCTCGACGGCCGGCGTGATCTCTCCCGTGACGCGGGTCATGAGCCGGAACCCGATGCGGCTCTCCACGCCGACCTCGGATCCCGCGGCATCCGTGCCGGCGGAGAGCACCGAGGCCGCGATGCCCGCGGCGTGATCTCCCGGCATCGCGTCATCGGGAACGGTCGTGGTGAACGGCACAACTGCCGTCGCGTTCGGTTCGACCGTCACGCTCGGGGGCAGGTCGATCCAGGTGCCGGCATCCACCGACTCCTCCGAGGAGGGCAGCATGTCGAAGCGACCGTTCGCGGTGTAGTAGCCGTCCGCCGCGGTCAGTCGGAACGTGACGGTGACGGTGCTGAGGTTTCGCACCGCGAAGTGATCCTGGGTAGAAGCGCCCGGATCGAGTTCCTGCTCGATGATGCCGCGGCCGTCGGGGCCGGACTCGGTGGCCGGGGTCACCGCCCACGTGATCGTCCCGTCGTCGGCATGCGCGACGGGAGCCGCCACGCACAGCGCCGCGACGACGCCGAGGACAAGCGCCGCCCGTCCCAGCAACCCGGCGCCGGTCTTCACACTGGTGCTCATGACCCTCCCCCTTCGCGCGATCATCGGGGGAATCGTGGCCAGGACAGCCCCGATTCCCCCGATGGCGCCTTCGATCCGGATACGCCTCATCCGAGGCGACGGCGGACCCTCCTCGTCAGAGCACGTCCTCGAACAGCGACAGCGTCACCGTGGACGAGTAGTCGCCCGGGGCGACGTCCGCGCCGGTCTTCAGGAAGAGCGCGGCCGTGGCGGACCACGACGTCTCCCCCGACTCGGCCAGGGTGGCCGAATCGAAGGCTGCGTACAGCAGCTCCTGGCCGACCAGCCCCACCGCATCCGGCCCGTCATCGACGATCGTGTCCACCTGGTCGCCCTCCATGACCAGGCCGTCTCCCTCGTCGATGACGTCGGGTGCCCAGCCGAGGTTGCCGGCGCTGATGGCGGGCTGGCCGCTGTCGCCGGCGAAGTCGGTGGCTTGACCGACGACGTACCACCAGCGATCGGCTCCGATCTCCGCCGCCTCGCGCGTGTCCGTGACGGTGACTTCTGGCAGCCCGCCGTCGAACCGACGCACCTCCGGCTCACCCGAGGCCACTTCGGTGAGGGAGGACGACGTGCCGGCCACCGACAGGCTGAGTGAGCCCGATCCCGTCGCGGGCGCGATCGAGACACTGACCTCGACCTCTTCATCACCGTACGCGTCGACCGCGAACGCGGCGCCGGCGGTGCCGGCGAGCACGAGACCGCCGAGGGCGGCGACCGCGAGCCGCGCGGTCATTCCTGTGGAAAACTTCATTGCTTTCTCCATTCTCCGGTCGACGTCCACGTCGGCCGGCCCCAAAAACACCCGGGCGTTCCGGTTGTCGTTCTCAGAGACTTCGGAATCCTCGCGGTGGATGCGTTGCGACGTTACCGATGACGCAGATCGCTGACAAGGAAGATTCCGGAGTCGGCGGGCCCCCGGGGAAGCGCTCCCCGGGGGCCACGTGCTCACTGGCAGGAGCGAGCGGAGTAAGGCACGCGGAGGTCGGCGGCCACCGCCTCCCCATCGACCGTCGCCGTGGCGGTCACCTCCCCGTCGGGCACCGAACCCTGGCGGGTGGTGAACGTGTGGGCCACCGAGGCGCCCGGGGCGACCGCAGCGAAGGACTTCGACGCGAAGTCCGAGTCCAGACGCACGGCCACCGGGACCTCGTCTTCGTTCACCACCTGCACCGTCACCGCGGCCTTGCCGGCGACGCAGCGGACCGAGGCGACGGCCGTCACGTCGAGCGCGGGGGCAGCCCCTGCCTGTTCGAACGACCAGGAGTCCAGTTCGAACAGGTCACCCTCGGGGCCGGCATACGTGAAGAACACGTCATGCGTTCCCACCGCCGCGTCGAGCTCCGCGGTCAGCTGCGTCCACTCGCCCAGAGGCCCGTCGACCGGGATGGTGCCGAGGATCTCGCCGTCCGCACCGCCGGCGCGCACGTCGATCCGGCCGCCGTCCTGCAGCGGCTTGACGCCGACCGTGACCGACCGGGCTCCCTCGTCACCGAACGCCACCGAAGACAGCGCCGTCCAGTCACCGTCGTCGATGTCGGTGACGGCCAGGTTGGGGGCCGTCTCGCCGAACTCGCTCGATCCGTCCGCGATCTTCGCGGTGGCGATGCCCTTGCTCCACCCCAGCGTCTCGGCCTCGAACGTGCGGTACGGATCGAAGTCGCGCACCTGCTCGGCGCCGGCATAGGTGCCGACGACCTGGTTCACGGTGCCGTCCTCACGGAAGGTGAGCTCCTGGATGTGAGGGCTGCGGTAGCCCTGGGTGGTGTCGCCGGTGATCCGCTTGTTGAGGGTCGGCGCGTGATAGGTGAAGTAGAACTTGCCCTCGTATTCGAAGACCGACTGGTGGTTGTTGCCACCGGTGCCGGCGCCGAAGAACTGGGACTGGTTCGGGAACATGACCCCGGCGTACGTCTCCTTCGGCCACGACATCGGGTCGTCCGACATCATGTAGCCGATCTGTCCGCCACCCGGGTAGCCCGGGAGCGGCGTCTGGTTGCCGCCGAAGTCGTTGCCGCCGAAGTGCGACGAGTAGGACAGGTAGTAGGTGTCCCCGCGCTTGAACACCTGGGCAGCCTCGAACGCCACCGGGGCATCCACCACTGCGGCGGTGCCCTGGGTGGAGACCATGTCGTCGCCCAGCTCGATGACGCGCAGGTTCTTCGGGTTGTTGTACCGCTCTGCGGGCGGGAAGGCCGTCGAAGCCGGGCCGCCGCCGAAGTACAGATACGATCGCCCGTCGTCGTCCACCAGCGGAGCCGGGTCGAAGAGCCAGCTCACGCCGGCCGCACCCGGCGTCGCCGAGGTGATCAGCGGGCTCGTGCGCTCGTTGGACCACGGGCCGAAAGGCGAGTCGCCCACGATCACGTTGCTCGACCCGCCGCCGTTGGCGTAGTAAAGGAAGAACTTCTCCTCGCCGTCGACGACGTTGCTCGCCATGCCGGGAGCCCAGGAGTTGCCCGTATAGGGCGCCACGCCGTTGGGGCCGGCGACGGGGATCTCACCGTGGTCGACCCAGTTGACCATGTCGGTGGTCGAGATCAGCGTGATCTGGTTGATGTCGCCGTAGTTGATCTGACGCGACACCCCCGTCACGGGGTCGGGGGCGTACCCCTGCGTGTCGTTGGTCATGTACATGTACACACGCCCGTCGTGGGCGAACCCGTAGCCGTCGGCGCCGAACTTGTGGCCGATCAGCGGGTTGTGGTCGCCGGGAAGCTTGCCGACGACCTCGATCGTCTTGGATGCCGGCGGGGGCGGCGCGCTGCCGACCAGCGAGACGTCGTCGACGGTGAAGTCCATGAGGTGCACATCGGGCGCCGACTGCGGGTCCTGCGTCCAGGGGGTCTCCACGAAGATCCGTGCCGTCGAGGCGTTCTGATCTGCGGGGATCGTGAAGGTGGCGTTGATCGAGCCCCACTCGCCCCGTGCGGGGGTGGTGGTGCCGAGGTTGGTGTAGCTGCCGCCGCCGTAGTGCATCGTGATGAAGAACTGCTTCGTCGCGGGGCTGGCGGGATCGTCGTACTTCACCCGCGCCGTGACGGTGTAGGTCTCCCCGGCCTGCAGCTTGCCGGACAGATCCTGCATGGGACCCGAGCCCGTCGTCGTCCTGTCGGTGACCCGAACGGCCTGTGCGCCGGTGGATGCATCGTCGGTGAGGGTGAGCGTGGCCCCGTCGGCGGCATTGCCGTTGTTCGCGAACCACCCCTGCAGACCGTCCTCGAAGCCACCGTTGACGATGAGCTCCTCGTCGGCGGCGTGCACCGGGCTGCCGACGGCGAGTCCGGCTGCCAGCAGCACTCCGGCCGCTGTCATCGCGATCACCCTCATCGGTGATCGCCTGTCACTGCGTGTACGCAAAGACCTCTCCTTTGTCTGTCGTGTTGATCCGATGCCCGCGCGGCGGGCTGCTCACCGGCACGAATGGCCGGCGTAGGGTGTGACGGCCCGCGTCGACACCTCCTCTCCGTCGACGATCGCGGTCGTGTTCGCGATGAGGGAGCCCGCCGGGGGCGATGCCTCACGCGTCGAGAAGGCGTGCGCGGCGGAGCCGCCGGGTGCCACGGTGAGCGTCTTGTCCGCGTAGTCCGACGACAGCGCGACGGTCACGGGGACGTCCTCGCGGTTGTCGACGCGCACCGTCAGCAGGGCCTTTCCTGCCAGGCACCGCCACGACGCCGAGACCGTGACGGCGAGTTGCGGCTGCCCGGCCTCGATCACACCCAGCCGCGCAAGCTCGAGACCGAGTGCGCGAGCGGGGGCGTCGATCTGGTTCTGGGTGCCGAGGCTCCCAGCTCGAGCGGCTTCGGCCGATGCCAGCGCCGCCTGCATGGCAGTCCAGGCATCCGCGGGGTAGGCCGCCTCGGAGAGCGTGCGCGCGTGGCTGATCGCCGCGTCGAGCTGGCCGGTGTCGAGGGGGAGGTTCTGGGCGGTCCGCACGTCGCTGAGCAGGAAGTGGTCGACGTCGACCCGGCCGCCCGCTTGCTGCGTCGCGTAGGTGAACAGGCCGATCCGGTGACCCATGAAGTGCGTGAGCGTTCCGTCGAGCGTCTGGGGGCCGACGCGACCGCCGAGCTCGTTCCACTCCACGCCGTCGAAGCTGTAGAGGAAGCTCGTCCAGAGCTGACCGGCGGGGGCGGCGAAGTCGAGGTCCGCCTTGAGGTGGATCTCCGTGGCGTCGCCGAGGTCCACCGTGGTACCGGGCAGGAACTCCTCCACCGCGCGCTGGTCGATGTCGGCGGTGAAAGGGGCGACGCGGTTGACCACTCCGACCGTGGTCGCGCCGCTTTCACGCTTGACGCCCACGTAGGAGAAGTTGCGGCCGAAGGCGGCGAGACCCGCCACGTCGCCGTCCTTCATCCCGGAGATGTCGAGCTTCGTCTCGGCCGACTGGCTCGGTCCGAACGTGCGCTGGGTCAGGGTGTTGCGCGCCTCCTCGAGCCAGGCCAGCTCGTCGTCTGCGGCGAGCTTGGTGTGCCGGAACTCCCCCGTGACGACTCGGCCGTTGGTGAGCGTGAGCCAGCCCTCGCGTTCGGTGAGCGACCAGTACCGGTTGTCGGGGGCGTGGTTCCACTGCCACTGCATCGCCAGTCGCGACCCGTTCGATGCGACCTCGTCCGGGTGCGGATACTCGCGATCGGGCGCGGAGCCCGCCTCGGGCGGGATGGCCCATTCCTCGTCCATGTATGCGCGGTGCGGGGCGTCGTTGGCGAAGTCGTCGGATGCCACGATGCTCTTCTGCCGCTCCAGCCGCTCCTCCGCCTCGCTCAACCGGATGGGCTTGGCGAACGACCCGTTCACCGGGACGCTGCCGGCGTTGCCGAAGGTCGGCCATCCGTCCGCACCCCAGGTGGCCGGGATGAGCGCCGGGATGCGGCCGATGGGGAAGGTGTCACGGAAGAACATGCCCCAGTAGGTCAGGTCGCCGTCCTGCTCGATGGGGACGAGGCTGCCCTGCGCGAAGCCGTTGGAGTTGAGGACGCCGCGCGCCTCGTACGGGTTGCTGCCGTCCTCGGTCGCGTAGCGGCCCAGCAGCTCGTCGGAGCGGAACAGCACCACCTGCCGGCCCTGCCCGGGCGGCCAGGTGATGATCACGATGTAGTACTGCCCGTCGATGAAGGTGACCTGCGCCCCTTCGAACAGCCCGCCGACGGGGGCACCGGGGTAGTCGCCGGGCCGGATGATCTGCGGATACTCGCCGAGCACCTCGGAGAAGTCCGCGCTGAGCTTGACCGCGCTGGTCGACCCCGAGCCGTAGAAGATGTACGGCGTGCCGTCCACATCGAAGAACAGCGACGGGTCGTGGTACGAGCGGCCGAGCGGAATGCGCTCCCACCGCCCCGCGTCGATGTCCTCGGTGACGTAGAGATACGACCCGCCGAGGTTGTTCGTGTTGAACGCGACGTACCATTTGCCGTCGTGGTGGCGCAGCGACGACGCCCACTGACCCTGGCCGTACGAGGTCTCGCCGTTGCGCAGCGAGAAGGAGTCGCTGATGTCGGCGCGGTCGAAGACGTAGTTGACGATCTCCCAGTTCACCAGGTCGTACGACTTCATGATGGGTGCGCCGGGGCTCAGGTGCATCGTGGTGCTGATCATGTAGTAGATGTCACGCCCCTCCGCGTTCTGATCGGCGGGGAGGCGCTCGACCGACACGTCGGGGACGTCGGAGTTGAGCAGGGGCACGCGGTAGGTGCCGTCGCCGTCGTCCGTGGAGGTGTAGGAGGGATCCGGCTCCCACTCGGGGGCGGCCTGGGCCTTCTCCCCCGACGGAGCGAGGACCACGCCGATCACGGCGCACACCGTGAGCAGCGCCGTGAGAGCGGTCCTCCCGTTGCGGACCCCCGTGCGCCGGGAGGCTGCGCCGCGCGCATCGGCGGCTGCGTCGTGGGACATGTCGGCTCCTTCGCCGTGTCGAGCGGTCGATCACCGCGAGACGTTCGGGGGGCTCGTCCGGTCGGACGGGCCGAGCGGGTGGGGGCCGGAGGACAGCCCCCACCCGTGGGCATCACCGCCCGCAGGACAGTGCCCCGTATTCGGTCTCGTACACCGACTCCCGCGGCCCGCCCGAGGTCTCCGCGGTGACGGTCACCGTGACCGCGCCCGCCGGCACCGCAGCCTGCCGCGTGGTGAAGGCGTGCGTCGCGCCCGCGCCTGCCGCCACCGACGCGAAGGTCTTCGCGCCGAAGTCGGATTCGACACGCGCCGACATCTCCTGCTCCCCGGCGTTCTCGACGCGAACGGTGAGCAGCAGCTTCCCCGCCGCGCAGCGCTCGCTGACGGTCACCGCCGCCGGCACCGCCGGAGTGACCTCGAAGTCCACCTGCGCCTGTGACGCACGCAGGATCTCATGGCCGAGGAACTGCGCCGTCACCTCGGAGGCGCCGGCGGCGAGGTCGGCCGGGAGCGTCACCGACGCGCTGCCGTCCTCGAGGTACGCCTCTGCGGACCAGTCGCCCACCGAGAACCGCACCTGACCTCCGGTCTGGAAGCCGTCCGACGCGGTGACCGTCGCGGTGGCGACCGCGGCCTCCCCCTCGACGGCATCCGCCACGACCAGTTCCGTCGTCGTGTCGACGTCTTCGTTCGCGATGCCTCGGATGTTGTTCCACTCGCGCAGCGTCAGCGGGATGACCGTCCCGTGCCGCGGCCGCGGCACGCCCGCGTTGGTCATCGTGATGGTCTTGGGGTTCCAGGTCTGCGCCTCGATGTCCGCCTCGCACGCCGCCTGGTATCCGCCGCCGTTGGTGTAGCGGTCACCCCACAGGTAGAACTGGCCGGGGCACGCCGTGTCACCGGGGTTCGCCTCGAAGATCACCGGACCCTCGTAGCCGGCGTCCGGCTGCCAGGTCGTGCGTCCCAGCGCGGGGGCCACCAGCTCCCACGCGGAGATGTCGCTGTCGAGGAAGTCCGCGTTCTTCTCCGAGAAGATGTCCGACCCGGCGTTGCCCGCCTCGTTCTTGGTCACCCGATAGTAGGTGTCATCGACCTTGATGGCGGTCGTGTCGATACGCGACTGGGGAGCGGGGTTCTGCCAGACCTGCGGCTCCGAGAAGGTCTGGAAGTCGCGGGTGGTGTTGTACCACATCTGCGCGTTCCCCTGTCCGGTGCGGTTGACGGGGTCGCTCCACAGGGACTGGGCCCAGAAGACCGCGTAGGCGCCGATCTCGTCCACCCACAGCGACTCCGGTGCGAAGGCATTGCCCGCATCGTCCGGGGCGACCTTCACGTGGCGCTGCGGCGTCCAGTTGACGAGGTCGTTCGACTCGAACACCTCGATGTACTGCGTGTCGTTGATCGCATAGCCGCCCTGGTCGTACCAGTTTAGGTCGGTCGCGATCATGTAGAACGTGTCGCCGTCGGGCGAGCGCACGATGTGCGGGTCGCGCAGTCCCTGATCGCCCAGCTGGGACACGAGCGACGGCATCCCCCCGGTCAGCCCCGTCCAGTCGAGGGCGGTGTTGCCGTTCGAGGTGGCGAACATGATCTGCTCCCCGTCGGCCTGACCTTCGCCCTTGAAGTACCCGAGGAAGTACCGCTCGTACTCCTCGTCTCGGGGCAGGGGCTTCACGACGACGTCGAAGCTCTTCTGCTGGGAGACACCGTCCCCCGAGACGGTGGCGATCAGGGTCGCCCGATGCTCCGGTTGACCGTAGGCGGGCCGCGTCACCTCGCCGGTGGGGGAGATCGCCGCGTCGCTGGACTCCCAGGTGATGACGGAACCCCAGTCGCCCTCGGCAGGCAGATCGATGTGGCCACGGACGTCATCGGTCGCGTACAGCTCGAGCTCGAGGGTGTCCCGCTCGACGGACTGGGCGCTGTCGAACTCGGCCTTGACCGTGATGGGGATCTCCCGCTGCGTGACGGAGTCGGGCCCCTTGCGCACAGTCGCCGTGAGCACCGCCTGCGCGTCGGGAGCGCCGAGCGGCGGACGGGTGATCACCCCGCGGATCGGGACCTTGCGCGCGCTGTTGACCGCGGGCGGGGTGACGACGTCGATGACGGTGTCGTCGGAGGATTCCCAGGAGATCGTCGACCCCGCGACGTCGCCGAGGCGCGGGAGCTCGAGGTCGGTCACGACCGCGGACGTCAGGCCGAGATCGATCGCGTCGGCATCGGCCGCGACGCCGTCCTCGTTTCCGGCGTGCGCCCGCGTGGCGGCCTCGTCGGCGCTGAGCGCCCGATCGTAGACACGGAAGTCCGACAGGGTTCCGCGGAATGCGTAGTGACCCGGGTTCTGCGACCGGGCGAGGTAGTTGCAGTTCGTCCCCGCAGCGTTCACCGCCGGGGAGGTGGTGATGTCGGCGGCCTGCGCGTGCTGCACTCCGTCGACGTAGAGCGTGCCCGTCCACGTGGCGCCGTCGGGATTCTGTGCCTGCGTGTAGGTGACGTGCTTCCAGACTCCTTCGGCCAGGCGCACGCGGTTCTGCTGCACGTTGACCGTGCCGACAGCCACCCGCAGCCGCTGGGTGTTGGAGGACAAGAGCTGGCCCTGCTGGCCCGCGGCGTCGTCGCACGACGCCTTCGCGCCGATGCCCCAGATCTGATGCTCGCCCACGTTGGCAGGGTCGATCCAGATGTCGTAGTCGACGGTGACCGAGGACATGCCGGCGGTGAGATCAGCCGGCAGCTGCGCGTAGCCGCCCTCGAGGGAGTAGGCGTAGTCGTCGGGGTTGAACCGCACGCCCGAGCCGGTGAGCGCCACGCGTTCGGGGTTCACGAGCGTGGCGTTCGCGGCCGCTCCCGCCGACCCGGTGTTGGCGAGCACGGTGCCCGACGTCTCATCCAGCACGAAGCGGTGCACGAGCCCGTCGGTGATGTCGCCCTCGGGCGCTGCCGCGAGCGCGGGCGTCGCCACGGCGCCGCCGAGACACAGGGCGGCGACGGTGAGCAGACCGGCCAGGCGCCGTCGGTGAGGCACGGCGGAAGGTCGCGATTGATCCATGATCAGATACCCCTTCGTATCTCTCATCGGCCGCCGGTCGCGACCTTGCGCACAGTGTTACCGTTAACAGCGAGGGCCGCAAGCCCCTCCGCGCGCAGAAGGTGCTGCTGGCGGTCGAGGAGCCCGACGCCGTCACCGAGTCGACCCCGCTGCCGACCCATCTGGTCGTGCGGGAGTCGACCCGGCGACGCGACTGATCAGGCGATGGCGGTGCGGCGCGTGAGATCCGGATGCCGCGGGGGCACGAGCCACGACACGATCGCGATCGCCAGCGGCAGGCCGACGGCCAGCAGTGCGAGCCAGGCCCACGGCAGGTCGGTGAGCTGCGGCGGGTTGTAGCTGTTCCCGCTGGCGAGCACGACGCCCCACACCGGCAGGATGCCGGCGACGGCGCCCGTCACGGTGCCCAGCCCGGTGATCACCAGCGCCTGCCACAGCGCGATGCCGCGGCGCAGGCGCCTGCTGCCACCCACGGCGGCGAGCGTCGCGTCGTCGGGACGGCGCTCGACCCGCGCCAGGCCGAGCGCGACGGCGCTGGCGGCGACCACGAGGACACTCGTCGCGCCGAGGATGAGCCACAGCCAGCCGGCCGGGGCCGACGGGCCGCTCTCGAGCTGGGGCCATATGTAGACGTCGGGGTTCATTCGCGACGCGGCCTCGGCCTCGGCGCGCAGCCGGTCCAGTGCGGTGACGGACAGCGGCTGGTCGTAGGCGGCGACGAGGGTGAAGCCGCCGTAGCCTACGCCGAGGCGCTCTGCTGTCTGCGGCGAGACGATCACGCCCCAGGGCAAGGCCACGGGCGTCTGCAGATCGACGACCTCGAGCGAACGGTCGCCGCGCGTCTGTACCGTGGCCGCGTCCCAAGACCCGTCTACCTGCTCGGCGGTCACGGTGGCCACCTCCACGAGCCCGTCGTCGGTGAGGAACCGGGTGTCGGTGACGATGGCCGCCCCGTCGCGGAAGGCGGCGCGGGCGGAGCTGGGCACGGCGACCCCGAGCGCGGCAGCGAGGTCGGCGTCGTCGACCACGGCAAGGGCGTGGTGGTATCCGGCGGCCGCAGCGCCGGCGGGGACGCAGTTCGCGTTTCCCACCGCTGCATCCGCGCAGTCGACGTAGTCCTGCAGCGCCGGGGAGATCACGGTGACGTCGGGATTGCGCAGCAGCCCGGACTCGTCGTAGGTTCCGGGCCAGCCTTGGGTACGCACGAGCGCCACCGCGGCGGGGTCGGTGCGGGCGAGCAACGCCCGCGCTCGCTCCTCGCCGGCCGTGAGCTGCGCTCCCCGGTCGTCCGCCTCCCCGAGCGATGCCATGAGGGCGACGCTGCCCAGCGGCGCCTGGTAGAACCAGCCACGCTCCGCGGCACCGAAGCCCACAGCGACCCCACCGAGCGCAGCCGACGACAGGAACGCAACGGCGGCGATGGCGGCGAAGGCCGGAACGATGCGGCCCGGATTGGCCGCGGCGTCGCGGGCCGCAATGCGCGGGGCCAGGCCCAGCCGCGACAACACGAGGGCAAGCAATGTCAGCAGCCAGTGACCGGCGAAGATGACGCCCACCTGCAGCAGCAGCGGGCCGGCGATGATCCCGATGATGCCGGCGACCCACAGCGGATGCGGGGAGCCCCCTTCGATCGGTTCGACCGTGGCGAGCACGGTCCCCGATGCCGCGGTGACGCCGATGCCGATCGCCAGCAGCAGCGAGCCCCACAGCGGCCGGTCGGTGCGCACGCGCACCGGGCGCCGCGCGCCGCGCAGCGCAGCGATGACCTCGCCGCGGGTGGCGGCGCGCGCCGGCATCAGCGCGGCGAGCGTGCCGACGATCGCGGCGAACGCGACGACACCGACGAGCGCCGGCCACGGGACGTGCAGCCCCCAGAACGCGGCAGCCGAACCGTCGTCGAGCAGGTGCAGGAACAGGATGCCGAGCCCGATGCCGAGTCCGGAGCCGATGACGCCGCCGACCAGACCCAGCACTGTGCCCTGCAGCAGCACGATACGGAACACGTCTCCGCGACCGGCGCCGACGCTCGCGGCGACAGCGAGCGCGCGCTGCTGTCGCCGGGCGCTGACGGAGAACGCGGCACCCGCCAGCAGCACCACGAGGTAGCCGCTGAACGCTGCGGCAGCAGCCACGATCGCCACGATCGACCAGACCGAGGCGGCGGACGAGCCCGGCGCCGCACCGGCCCCCGGGTTGGCGTACAGCTGCCGGTCGAGCACGACGAGGCCTTCGCTGTTGAGCTCTGCCATGTCGTCGGCGGTGGGACTCCACTCCGGGAGGAACCAGCGCGTGGACGTCACGTCCACCTGCAGGGCCCGGAGTGACGCGGTCGCCGGCAGGAAGACGACCTCGGCGGCATCCGGGTCCTCGGCCTGCGTCATGACTCCCGTGATCGTGAAAGATGCCGCGGGCTCGGTGAGCACCAGGTCGTCGCCGATCGTCGCGCCGAGGCGTTCGAGGGCACCGGGCGAGACCATCGCCTCGCCAGAGCCCCGCGGCGCGCGGCCGTCGTGCAGTTCGAAGCGCCCGTCGAGCGCGGGGTCCCAGGCCTCGCCGATGACGGCGGCGAGCGAGCCGGTGCCGCCCGCGGTCTCAGCGGTGACGGCGGCGAAGCCGATCTCCATCAGGTCGAGCCCCGCCGGCAGCAGCGGCGCGGCGCTCTCCGGCATCGGCTGCTCCGCGTTCGCCGGGATGCCGGTCATGTCGTCGCGGTCGATCTCCCACCACGACGGGTCGTCGAGGTACTGCCGCAGCGATGGGTCGGGACCATACACGACGGCGACCCAGCTGTCGGCCTGGCCCAGCTCCGCGGTGAGCGTCTCCTCGGTCGTGGGCACATGGCTCACGGCGAACACGATGCCGCCGGCCACGAGCGTCATCGGCAGAGCGACAAGGGTCACCACGAGCAGGCTCGACGCCCAGCCGCGACGCACCTGGCGCGAGGCGAGTCGCAGGTCGGCGCGCAGGCGGGGCCAGATCGAGCGGCGCTCGGCGGGCGGACGATCGGTGGGATCGTCGGACGGCGGCCCCGCGAGATCGGGGGCCGGGGCGGTGACGGTCATCGCGCGTCACTCAGCAGCGACTCGGCGCCGGTGCGGCGCGATTCGTCGACGACCCGGCCATCGCGCAGGAACACGATGCGGTCGGCCCACGCCGCGTGGCGGGGCTCGTGCGTGACGAGGATGCCGACGGCACCGGCATCCACTCGTGTGCGCAGCATCCGCATCACCGCCTCGCCCGTCACCGAATCCAGGGCGCCGGTGGGCTCGTCGGCGAGGATCAGCCGGCGTCCGCCGACCACGGCGCGGGCGATGGCGACGCGCTGCTGCTGCCCACCGGAGAGGTCGTCGGGGTAGGCATCGAGCTTGTCGTCCAGGCCCACCGACTGCAGCGCATCCTTGCCGGCCCGGCGTGCCACCCGGGCCCGGAAGCCATCAAGCTCGAGCGGCAGCGTGACGTTCTCCATGGCGGTGAGGGTCGGGATCAGATTGAAGTCCTGGAAGACGAAGCCGAGCGACTGCCGTCGCAGCCGCGCGAGTTCGCGTGCGGATGCCGTGGACAGGTAGGTGCCCTCGACGATCACCTCGCCCGTCGTCGGGCGCTGCAGGCCGCCGGCGATCGACAGCAGCGTCGACTTGCCCGAGCCCGATGCGCCCATCACGGCGACCAGCTCGCCGCGGGCGACCTCGAGGTCGACACCCGCCAGCGCGCTGATCGCGGTCTCCCCCACGCCGTACTGCTGCGTGACGCCGACCAGGCGCAGCACCGGCCCGGCCGTCGCGGCGGTCATCGCGCCGTCTCCGCCGTGGTGGCGGCCTTGGCGGGGCGACCCCGCTTGGGCTTCTCGGTCGACAGCTCCAGCGCCATCGCGTGGCGCGGATGCAACGCCAGGCGCTGCTCGGTGTGGTCGAGCCAGCGCACCTCGGCCTCGGCGGTGAAGATCATCGCGTCGACCACGAGCGACCAGGCCAATTCCTCCGGCCCGTTCGGATCGGCACCGGCGTACTTCGCGCGCTGCAGCTCCTGCAGCTGCAGGAGCGACGCGCGGCGCTGCGTCTGGATCACCTCACCGACGTCGACGCCGGGGAGGGTCGCGGCGACGGCGAGCTTGATCGCCAGCTCGTCTCGGGTGCCCTGGCCGCGTTCCACCGGGGCGGCGAGCCAGGCGCGCACCTCGGCCCGACCGGCATCCGTGATCTGCCAGTACACGTGCCCCTGCTCGTCGACGTCGCCCTTCTCGACGAGGCCGTCGCGCTCGAGGCGGTCGAGGGTGTTGTAGATCTGGCCCACATTCAGCGGCCAGGTCGACCCGGTGCGGCGGTCGAACTCCGCCCGCAGCTGGTAGCCGTAGCACGGCCCCTGGTCGAGGATCGCCAGCAGGCTCTGTCGCACAGACATCCGTGTCTCCCATCAATGCATACCGCGTATGTGATTTCTGAGTATATACATACGCAGTATCGCCTCGCCGTGCCAGTGCGGCGTTACCGTGGAAAGCCAGGGAGGTGCGCGATGACCGAGGATCCCCGGCTGCACGCGGCGCGGTACCGCGTCGAGAAGCTGCAGCGCGAGTGGGACGACGACGCCCCGGCGGAGTCCCAGGAGCCCGGCACCGAGCCTGCACGCGAACCCGACGCAGACCACGTGCGCTCCAGCCCCGGCAGCTCGATGTCGACCGATCGCGCCGCCTACATCGAGACGGCGATCCAGCAGGCGATCCGCGCCGGCGAGTTCGACGACCTGCCCGGCGCCGGCAAGCCCATCGAGGGGCTGGGCGTCGCGCACGACCCGGACTGGTGGATCCGCCGCAAGATCCAGACCGAGAAGCTCACCGGCCTCGGACCGCCCTCACTCATGCTGCGGACGGAGCATGCGGAGTTCGCTGCGCGCGCCGACGCACTCTCCCGCGAGGAGGACGTGCGGGAATATGTGACGGACTTCAACCGGCGGGTGATCGAAGCGCGCCGGCAGCTGCAGGGAGGACCGCCCGTCGTCACCCCGCTCCACGACGTCGACGACGAGGTCGCCGCCTGGCACGAGCGTCGTCGCGACCGGCAGGCCGCCGCGTCCGCTGCCGCCTCGGCGCACCCGCCCAGACGCCCGCGGTGGCGCCGCCGCGGGCACCGCGATGACGGTGCACCCGCCACGGGCGGGTAGCGTTCTGTGGTGATGACCTCCCCCGAATCCCCCTACATCGTGGCCACCGACGGCGCCTGCAAGGGCAACCCGGGACCGACCGGATGGGCGTGGGTCGCGGCGGACGGACACTGGGCCGCGGGCGCCATTCCGCAGGGCACGAACAACATCGGCGAGCTGATGGGGCTGCTGAAGGCGATCACCGACCACCCGGACGTGGCGAACCTGCACATCCAGGCCGACTCGAAGTACGCCATCGACACCTACCAGTCGTGGATGGACGGCCACCGCCGTCGCGGCTGGAAGACCTCCACGGGCTCCCCCACCAAGAACCGCGACCTGCTCGAGCAGCTCATCGTCGCCCGCGACGCCCGCCGGGCGGCGGGCCTTCCCGACGTCGTGCTCGAGCACGTGCGCGGCCACCGCGGCCACGTGCTCAACGAATGGGCCGACGAACGCGCCGTGCGCGCGGCGGAGCACGCCGCGAAGGGCGTCGCCAGCGCCTGGTCGTCGCTCGGCGGCCACGACAAGCTCGACGTCGCCGCCGCCCCCGCGAAGAAGCGCTGAGCGCGGGCGGATGCCGCGGCATCCGCCTCACCAGGTCGACACGTACCGCGACACCTCCTGCGCGACCGCCTTGCGGATGAGCGGCAGACCGCCGTCGACGGCCTGGTCGATGCGCGCCCGCACCGCGGGCGACGTCAGCGCGTAGCCGTCGAAGTCGGCGGCGCTGGCGTATACCCCCACCGGCAGCGTGAGCGCCTGGAAGAACCCGAACAGCGGGCGCAGCTGGTGCTCGAGGATGAGCGCGTGCCGATCACCGCCGCCGGTCGCCGCGACGATCACGGGCGTGCCCACCAGTGCGTACTGCTCGACGAAGTCGAACAGGTGCTTGAACAGGCCCGTGAACGACGCACGGTAGACCGGGCTCGCCACCACGAGCAGGTCGGCCGTCTCGATGTCGTGCAGCGCCTGCCGGGCCGGCGCACCGAGCTCCGCCCGGGTCAGCGCCCCGGCGAACGAGCCGCCGAGGTCGGCGATGTCGATGATCGTGGATGCCACGGGCACCCGGGCGGCGAGGGCGGAGACGATGGCCTCGACGAGCACCGTGGTCTTGCTCGGGGCGTGCAGCGAGCCGGACACGCCGACCACCCGCAGCGGCGCGGCAGCGCCCACGCCGACGTCGACGCTCACCGTCGCGTCCGCGCGGATACTCCGCCGAAGAGGGCGGAGCCGAACTCGGCGGGCAGCGGCAGCTCACCCGGCCGCCCCCGGCGGTGGGCGAGTGCTCCCAGCGCGCGCGCGACCGCCGTGTTCAGCGGAGCGTCGACACCGGTCTGCCGGGCGACGAGCGCGACCTCGCCGCTGAGGTGGTCGGCCTCGCTCGCGGCCCCTCGCGCGAACCCCTGCCACACCGACCCGCGACCCGTCGCGAATCCGGGCACCTCGCCGACCTCCAGCCGCGCGCCCGGCCGTGGCGGGGCGACGGCCAACCCGGCAGCGGCGAAGACGGCGCGCGCCTCGGCCTCGACCGCGTCGGCGGCGCGCTCGAGCTGCTCCTGCGGCGCATCGAAGACCTCGACCGCACCGGCGAGGCTGGCGATGAGCTTGCGTCTCTTGGCGGCGGCGATGTCGGGCTCGACCGAGGCGGCGAAGCCCGCCGCGGCCAGCGCCAGGCGGTGGCGCTCCTCCTCCGCGGGAAGGGAGTGGGGGTAGCCCCCCAACCACGCCGCGCCCACGATCGGGTGCGCCGCCGCGGCGATCACGCCGGGCGCGATCAGGCCGACGGGCGCCCCCAGCGACACCCCGATCACCGTCGCGAACCGGCGCAGCGCGATGCGCTCGGCCGCCAGTCCACCCTGCAGCGTGAGGATCGGAAGGTCGGCGACGACCCCGCGGCCGTCGGCCAGCGGAGTCCACGCGATCGCGGCGACCGCTTCTTCGACATCCGGCGCCTTGACCGCCAGCACGACGGTGTCGGCCGCCGTCGGGCGGGCGACCGCCAGCGAGCCGGCGACCTCCACCGCCACGACGTCGTCGCCGCCCGGCCGGCGCACCCTCACCCCGTCGCGTGCGATGGCGGCGCGCGTCGGCTCGCGTGCGATCAGCACCACCGGCACCTGCGCAGCGGCCCACTGCGCGGCCAGCAGCCCTCCCACTGCGCCGGCGCCGATGACGAGGTAGCGGCTCACCCGCCACCCCCGGGCTCGGCGCCGGTGGCCACCGGGCGGTCGGGGTGCTGCGACCACTGGCTCCATGAGCCCGGGTACAGCCGCGGGGCGAAGCCGGCGAGGGTGAGGGCGAAGGCCGCGTGGGATGCCGTGATGCCCGACCCGCAGTACACCCCGACGGGCTCGCCCTCGGTCACCCCCAGAGCAGTGAACCGCTCGCGCAGCGCGGCGGGATCGAGGAAGCGACCGTCGGCATCCACGTTGGCGGTGGTCGGGGCGCTGAGGGCGCCCGGGATGTGACCGGCGCGCGGGTCGATCGGCTCCGTCTCGCCGCGATAGCGCTCCTCGGCGCGCACGTCCAGCAGCACGCCGGTCTGCGCCAGCGCCGCCGCTGCTCCCATCGTCAGCCGCGGGAGGAGTCCGCGACCGAGCGTGACCGAGCCGGGGCTGGGAACCACCGCGCCCTGTTCCAGCGGCAGCCCGGCGGCGATCCACCCGCGCAGGGCGCCGTCGAGGATGCGCACGTCCGCCACCCCCGCATCGACGAGCAGCCACCAGGCGCGCGCGGCGGCGAGCGACGACAGGTCGTCGTAGACGACGACGGTGTCGCCGTCGTCGAGCCCCCACCGCCGCGCCGCCTCCCCCAGCTGCGCCGTGGAGGGCAGCGGGTGCCGCCCCTCGGTCGGTGCGCCGTGCGCAGACAGCTCGCGCTCGAGGTCGACGTAGACGGCGCCGGGCACGTGCCCGGCGAGGTACTCCGCCCGGCCGTCGGGTCGGTCCAGACGCCACCGCACGTCGAGCACGCGCACGGGGTGAGGGCCGGCGATGAGCGCGGCGAGCGCTTCGGGGGTGATGAGGGACATGGTTCTCCCGGAGGGGCGGCCCACGGCGAGCGCGAGGGGGCGGTGCGCCCAGATTAGGAAAGTCCCGGCCTCCCGTCACGCGTCACGCCGATGTGTGTCGATGGCTTTCGCCGTGTGACGCTGCGTGTCGGTCAGATGAGCGTCTCGCGGCGCACCAGCGTCGTGGGCAGCACGATGCTTCCCCCCTCGGCTCTGCCCTCGATACGCGCCAGCAGCGCCTCGGCCGCTGCGCGCCCCATCTCCTCCAGGGGCTGACGCACGGTCGTCAGCGGCGGGTCCGATGTCACGGCGACGACGACATCGTCGAACCCCACCAGCGACACCTCGTCGGGCACGCGGCGGCCGGCCGCCTGCAGCACGCGCAGCCCACCGGATGCCATGAGATCCGAGCACGCGAACACCCCGTCCAACCCGGGCGCGCGCTGCAGGAGACGAGCCATCGCGGCGGACCCGCTGTCGGCAGTGAAGTCACCGTGCACGACCGGGCCCGCGACCACGCCGTGGCGAGCGAGCTCGTCCTTGCATCCCTGCAGGCGCTCCTGCGCCTGCGCCATGTCGGGCGGGCCGGCGATGATGCCGATCGTGCGCCGGCCGGCATCCACGAGCGCCTGGGCAGCGAGCACCCCACCGCCGTAGTTGTCGCAGTCGATGACGACGGCGTCGCTGCCGACGTCCTCCGCAGGGCGACCCACCCAGGCGATGGGAACGGGCGACTGGGCCAGCTGTGCCACCAGGTGGGTGATCTCGTGCTGCAGGATCACGATGACGCCGTCGAGGGCGCCGGAGCGCAGGAACCGGGGAATGCGATCCCGGTCCTCATCCTCTGCCGGCAGCAGCACGGGCTGCGCCTCACCGGCGGACAGCCCTTTGGCCGCCCCCTTCAGCACCGCGGTGAAGAAGGACCCCCCGACGCTGTCGAGCTCGTTGAGGGCGATGACGATGCCGATCGCCCCCGAGCGGCCGCCCCGCAGCACCCGTGCGGCGAAGTTGGTCTCGTACCCCAGCCGCCGCGCCTCCCGCTCGACGGCGACCGACATCGCCGGGTCGACGTTGGTCGCGCCGGCGAGGACGCGGGCGGCCGTGGCCCGGGAGACACCCGCCGCATGGGCGACGTCGACGAGCGTGGGGCGTGACATGGCTCCTCCTGAGCGGCCGCAGCGGTGAGATCGTTCTCTGGTCCCCGATCATTGCACGTCGACCCACCGGCATTCATCTCATCGGAACGAATCGTCGCAGCGCAGCGGCTCTTACATCGTTGGAGGGATTTCTCGGCAGATGTCTTGCCAGCATCCGTCGGCCGGGCCTACTGTGTCCCGAACGAGAGATCGATCTCTCGCCCGAGGCCATGGCGGCCTCCGCAGACACATGTCCCCGAAGAAGAGGAGCTGTTGTGAACCGTCGCAAACTGGCCCTGCCCATCGCAGCGGTCGGCACTCTCGCACTGCTGATGTCCGGATGCACCTCGGGAGGTTCGGGCGAGAGTTCGGGCGACCCGAACGCCGAGTTCGAGTTCTGGTCCTTCACCGGCATCGGCCAGAAGGACTCGGTCGAGCGCTACCTCGAGAAGAACCCCGACGCCAAGGTGAAGCTGTCGGAGGTGGGAAGCACCGCCGAGACCGCCACCGCGCTGACCGCGGCGCTGGCCGGCGGCCGCGTGCCGGACCTCGTCATGATCCAGAACGACGAGCTGCCGAAGTTCATCGAGAACCCGAGCAACTTCATCGACCTGCGCACGCTCGGCGGCGACGACCTGGGCGAGGACTACCTCGACTGGGCGATCGGCGAGGCCACCGCCGAGGACGGATCCATCATCGGCATCCCCACCGACGTCGGCGGTCTGGGCTTCGCCTACCGCGCCGACCTCTTCGAGGCCGCGGGGCTCCCCAGCGACCCGGACGAGGTCGCCGCCATGTGGTCGGACTGGGATTCGTTCATCGAGATGGGCGAGAAGTACACCGCCGCCACCGGGCAGCCCTTCGTCGACAACGTCGAGACGACGGTGTTCTTCGCCGCCGTGAACCAGGTGAGCGAGAAGTACTACTCGCCCGAGGGCGAGGTCACCTTCGACACCAACGGCGAGGTGGAGGAAGCGTTCGACGTCGCCGTCCGCGCCTACGAAGCCGGCATCAGCGCGGGGATCGCCGCCTGGTCGTCGGGCTGGGCGCCGGGTCGCGCCAACGCGGCGTTCGCCGTGTCGACGGCGCCGTCGTGGATGCTCTCGGGCTACAAGACCGACGCCCCCGACACCGAGGGCCTGTGGCGCGTCGCCGCGGTCCCGGGCGTCGGCGGCAACTGGGGCGGCAGCGTCATCGCCATCCCCGCCCGGGCGAAGAACCCCGAAGCGGCCTGGCAGTACATCCAGACCATGCTGACCCCCGAGGCGCAGACCGAGCACTTCGCCGAGACGGGCACGTTCCCTGCCGCCAAGTCCGCACTCGAGAGCGAGGAGGTGCTCAGCTACACCGACCCGTTCTACGGGGACTCCCAGATCGGCGAGGTCATCAGCGAGTCCGTGCTGCAGTTCAACTCCTTCCTCAACGGGCCGGACACCAGCGCCATCGGCGCCGCGCTGCTGAACACCCTGGTCGACATGGAAGCCGGCAACGTCGCGCCGCGCGAGGCCTGGTCGACCGGCGTCTCGAGCGCCAAGGCCGCGCTCGGCGGCTGAGCCGTCACCCATCGGTGGGGCCCGGCGTGCGGCCGGGCCCCACCCCCGACGATCGAGGGAGCAATCATGACCGCGACGGCGACCGCCATCCCCGTCCAGAAGAAGGCCCGTCGCAGCGATCGGCCGCCCCGCCAGGTGATCCGCCAGCCGCTGGCCGAGCGCGTGGCGCCGTACCTCTACATCGCGCCGTTCTTCGTGATCTTCGCGATCTTCGGCCTCTTCCCGCTGCTGTTCACGTTCTACGTCGCCCTGTTCGATTGGAACCCGATCGGCGAGCAGACCTTCGTGGGGCTGGCCAACTTCGAGCGGCTCTTCGCAGACCAGCGTTTCTGGAACGCCTTCGTCAACACCTTCGGCATCTTCCTCATCTCGACCATCCCGCAGCTGATGCTCGCCCTGGGACTCGCGCACCTGCTGAACCACGCGACGCTCAAGATGGCCAACTTCTTCCGCATGGCGCTGCTGGTCCCCTACATCACGTCGGTCGCCGCGACCGCCCTGGTGTTCGCCCAGATCTTCGACAAGAACTTCGGCCTCATCAACTGGATGCTCGACATCTTCGGCATCCCGGCCGTGAACTTCCTGTCGTCGCAGGTCGGCTCGTGGATCGTGATCTCGTCGATGGTGATGTGGCGGTGGTTCGGCTACAACACCCTGCTGTACCTGGCGGGCCTGCAGGCCCTGCCCCGCGAGATGTACGAAGCCGCCTCCGTCGACGGGGCGTCGGGGTGGCAGCAGTTCATCCACCTGACCATCCCGTCGCTGCGGCCCATCATCATCTTCACCGTGATCATGTCGACGATCGGCGGACTGCAGATCTTCACCGAGCCGTTGCTGGTCGCCCCGGAATCAGGGCTCACCTGCGGCGGTGGCCGGCAGTGCCAGACGCTCGCGCTGTTCCTCTACGAGCAGGGCTTCGGCCAGTTCGAGTTCGGCTACGGCTCTGCGGTCGGCGTCGCACTCTTCGTCATCGTCGTCGTGGTCTCCCTCATCAACTTCTTCCTCACCACCCGCACCCGGAAGGCGCGCTGATGTCCGACGTGATCGATCAGGCGGTCCCGCAATCACCGCAGGAAGCCCTGGTCCGCCCCCAGCTGAACCGGCGCCGCCACGGCGGGCGGGCGGGCAAGGTGGGCTGGCCCGTCTACGCGCTGCTCATCGGCGCGGTCTTCATCAGCGTCTTCCCGCTCTATTACATGTTCGTCATCGCCTCGGTGGGAGCGAGCGCGGTCACGTCGATCCCGCCGCGGCTGTACCCGGGTTTCAACTTCGCCGACATCGCCGCGAAGGTCTTCGAGACGGTGCCGTTCTTCCAGTCGCTGCTCAACAGCGTCATCGTGTCGCTGACGGTCGCGGTCATCACCGCGATCCTGTGCGCCCTCGCCGGCTTCGCGTTCGCGAAGCTGCAGTTCCCCGGCCGCAATGCGCTGTTCCTCATCGTCCTGCTGACGATGACCGTTCCGGCGCAGCTGAGCGTGATCCCGCAGTACCTGATCATCTCCTGGCTGGACTGGGTCGACACCCTGCAGGCGATCATCGTGCCGGGGCTCGCGAGCGCGTTCGGCATCTTCTGGATGCGTCAGCACATGTCCACGACCCTCAACGACGAGCTGATGCAGGCCGCGCGCATCGACGGAGCCAACAGCTGGCAGATCTTCTGGCGCATCGGCTTCCCCGTCGTGCGGCCCGCCGCCTTCGTGCTGGGCCTCATCACGTTCACGTCGGTGTGGAACGACTTCATGTGGCCGTTCATCGTGCTGAAGTCGCCGGAGCTGTTCACCGTGCAGATCGTGCTGAAGCAGCTGCAGGCGAACCGCACCATCGACCTCGCCCTCACGATGGGCGGATCGTTCATGGCGACGCTCCCCCTGCTCATCGTCTTCTTCTTCGTCGGACGCCGCATGGTCGCCGGCATCATGGACGGGGCTTTCAAGGGGTGACGCGCACACGAACCGTCCGCGCTCTGGTGTGGGGCGAGAACCACCACGAGAAGAACGACGCCCTCACCCGGCGCCTCTACCCGGACACCATCCACGGCACCATCGCCGCCGCGCTGCGCGACGGTCTCGGCCACGAGGTCGTCGTCGACACCGCGACGCTCGACGACGACGCGCACGGGCTGTCCGAGGAGCGCCTGGCCGCCACCGACGTCCTGTACTGGTGGGGTCACGTGCGGCACGACGCCGTCGCGGACGAGGTCGTCGAGCGCGTGCACCACCACGTGCTCGCCGGCATGGGGCTGGTCGCCCTGCACTCGGCGCATCTGTCGAAGATCTTCACGCGCCTGATGGGCACCACCTGCACGCTGCGCTGGCGGCAGGCCGACGACCGCGAACTGGTGTGGACGGTCGCCCCCACGCATCCGCTGGCGCACGGCGTGCCGCAGCCCATCGTCATCCCCCGCCAGGAGATGTACGGCGAGTTCTTCGACGTGCCGCAGCCGGACGATCTCGTCTTCGTCTCGGGCTTCAGCGGGGGTGAGGTGTTCCGCTCGGGGATGACGTTCGCCCGCGGCCACGGCCGCGTGTTCTACTTCTCGCCCGGCGACCAGGACTACCCCGTGTACCACCACCCCGGCATCCGGCGGGTGCTCTGCAATGCGGCGCTCTGGGCCGCTCAGGACCGTCCCCGAGAGGCGCCCCGGCTGACGATGCGCCCGCTCGACGAGTTCGCGGCGGCGCCGGCCCCGACGGAGGCAGGCGGCGCATGAGACAGGTCGTCATCGTGGGTGCCGGCGGCATGGGCCGGGCATGGATGGACGCGGTGGCCCGTCGGGACGACCTGTGGGTGGCGGCCGTCGTCGACATCGTTCCCGACGCGGCGCAGGCGGCGGTGCGGGAACGCGGCTGGGACATCCCCTGCACGGCGACGGTCTCCGAGGCCCTGCGGGCGGTGGATGCCGGGATGCTGCTCAACGTCACGGTGCCCGAGGCGCATGTCGAGGTCAGCAGCGCGGCCCTGCGCGCCGGGGTGCCCGTGCTCAGCGAGAAGCCCGTCGCCCCCACCCTGGCCGGCGCGCTGCATCTCGCCGCGATCAGCGACGACACCGGCACGCTGCTGGCGACCAGCCAGTCGCGCCGGCATGCCCGCGGCATCCGTGCCCTGCGCGACGCCCTCGACACGCTGGGCGGCGCGGAGCAGCTCGACGCCCGGTTCCGTCAGAACCCGCGTTTCGGCGGCTTCCGCGACCGGATGGCATCGCCTCTGCTCCTCGACATGGCCGTGCACACCTTCGACCAGGCGCGGTACCTGCTGGGCAGCGAGCCCGTGACGGTCTGGTGCGAGGAGTACTCCCCGTCGTGGAGCTGGTACCGGGGCGCGGCCGCCGCGCACGCGGTGTTCCGCTTCAACGACGGCGCCCGCTTCGCCTACTCCGGCAGCTGGTGCGCCGACGGCCTGACGACATCGTGGAACGGCCACTGGCGCGGCGACGCGGCAGGGGGTGCAGCCGAGTGGGACGGCGAAGACCACGTGGTCGCGCAGTCCGGCGACGCCCCGCCGACCGTGCAGCCGCTCGACGAGGCCGCCGAAGGCCTGGATGCCGCACTGGCGGAGTTCGTCGGCGCCCTCGACGGCGGACCCGCACCCTCGGGTGAGATCGCGGCGAACGTGTGGAGTCTGGCGATGGTCGAGGCGGCGGTCGCGTCGTCGACCATGGGCACGCCGGTGAGCCTGGCCGCGGTGTTCGGCGCGGCCAGGGCGCAGGTGGGCGCGGCGCGCTAGGTCAGTCCACCGCCGCGACGTGCACGACCGCGGCGCGCTCGGGGTGGAACGTGGGGAATTCGAGTCCCACCGTGCGCAGCATCGAGCCCGAGAGCACCGGGGCGTCTCCCGCGCGACCCAGCCCCGGGGTCAGCCGCAGCCAGTCGGGCACCTGCCACGGCGGGCCGAGCGACTCCGGCGCGGTCGAGGTGACCCGGTAGCGTCGCTCGTCGGCCAAGCCCGGCAGCCGCACGCGGGAGAGCGTGTCGGGCGTGGTGGCGGGCGTCACGATCGTGAAGAGACCCTCGCCCCGGTCGGGGGCGACCACGCCCCGCAGCGCCGGACCGGCGGGGTCGAGCTCGCCACCACCGACGGCGGCGCCCGTCTGGATGAGCCCGCGGAAGCGGCGGTAGTCCGCGATCCACCGCTGCAGCGCGGCACGGTCGTCCGCTGCCAGCTCCCGGATGTCCCATTCGATGCCGAAGTGCCCGAGGAAGGCCACCGCGCAGCGGTAGTGCAGATCGTGGGTGCGGCCCGTCACGCTCGACACCGGCGAGGCCACGTGCGACCCCATCATCTCCGGCGGCACGAGCAGGCCGGTCCAGCGCAGGATGTGGAAGCGGTCGATCGGGTCGTGGCTGTCCGAGGGGTGCACGCGGTCGGTGCGCGCGAGGATGCCGAGGTCGACGCGGCCCCCGCCCGAGGCGCAGCTCTCGATCTCGAGCTGCGGGTGCCGGGCGCGCAGCTCGTCGAGCATCCGGTACAGCGCGAGGGTCTGATCGTGCACCGCGGGGGCGCCGGTGGCCGGGTGGCCGGCCGCGACGAGGTCCCGGTTGTGATCCCACTTGAGGTAGGCGACGCCGATGTCGGTGATCAGTCCGTCGAGCGTGCCGAGGATGTGGGCGAACGCGTCGGGGTTCGTGAGGTCCAGCACCTGCTGGAACCGGTAGCGGGCGGGCAGCTCCGGGCCGGCGCGCAGCATCCAGTCGGGGTGGGCGCGGGCGAGGTCGGAGTCCTCGTTGATCATCTCCGGCTCCACCCACAGCCCGAACTCCATCCCCTGTCGTCGCACCTCATCGGCGAGAGGACGCAGCCCGTCGGGCCAGACCGTGGGGTCCGGCTCCCAGTCCCCGAGGCCCGCACGGTCGTCGCGGCGGCCGCGGAACCAGCCGTCGTCGAGCACGAAGCGTTCGACGCCCAGTGCCGCGGCCTGCACGGCGAGGTCGGCGAGCACCGCCGGGTCGTGGTCGAAGTAGACCGCCTCCCAGACGTTGAGGGTCACCGGCCGGTCGCGGCGCGATGACCGCGAGATCCCCCGCAGGTGCGCGTGGAACCGCGCAGCGGCGGCATCCAGGCCGACGCCGTAGCTGCCGTGGATCCACGGCGTCTCGTACTCCTCACCGCCCCGCAGCCGCACCTCGCCGGGCAGCAGCACCTCGCTGCCGCGGAAGGCCAGACTCGCATCGTCGCGGTCCAGCGCGTGCTCGTGGTCGCCACTGAACCCCACGTGCGACAGCCACACTTCGCCGGCGTCGGAGGAGAACCCCGGCACGCCGGCGGCGAGAACGGTCGTGGCATCCAGCCCGGTGCGACCGCGCCGCGAGGTGCGGGCGTGCGTGCCACGGACGACGGCATGCCGCTGCGGGATGCGCTCGTGCGCCCACCGCCCGGCGAAGTCGAGCACGTCGGTCGCGCGCGTGGGCACCGGCAGTGCCGGCGCGACGGACTGCACCTCGAGCGGCTCGCCGTCCGCCGCGGCGTTGCGCACCCTCACCCGCGTGCGCACCAGCCCGGCCGGGGCCAGCTCCAGCTCGATCCGCACGTCGATCCCGGCGCCCGGGTCGCCGGCGTCGACGGTGATGCGCCCCGCTCCGGTCTGCGTGACCTCGCTGTCCGGCTCCCGCTCATCGACGCGCACCCTCCGCACGCGCAGCTGCGGCGCCCAGCCGGCGCCCGCCGTGTGCACGCTCAGTCCCGGTCGCCCGAACCACCCGGCGGCGTGCTCCGGGAGGATGCTCGGCCGGTACGGCACGTCGGAGACGTCGTCGATCCCGCGGCGGCGCTCAGCGAGCGCGAACGCCTGCAGATCGGCGTCGGCGGCGACGATCGCAGCCCCCCAGTGCAGGATCGCCGGCAGGCGGTCGCGCTCCGCGGCCACGACCAGCGAGACGCCGGCGGCGGAGAGATGGATCAGAGGGGAGGTGGGCATCGGCATCCTCGTGCTCGGTCAGTCGGGGTGAAGCGGGAAGTACACGGTGTAGGGCTGGTCCACGATCTCGGACAGCGGCAGGAAGCGGATGGAACGCTCCTGGCCGACGGTGCGGTAGCCGCTCAGCCATTGCGTCCACTGGCGCTCGTTGTCGGCGGCCAGCAGCGTGTCGGGGCGCTGCGCATCGCCGTGCAGCCGCACGTCGTGGTCGACGAGGCCGGCGAGCACCACGGGGCCCCGCGCGAACGCGACGGTTCCCGGCTCGTCCGGGATGGCGAGGGTGTGCAGCCGCATCGGCAGGGTGATCTCGTACACGGCGCGCCCGCCCCGGTGCGTCAGCTCGAGGTGCCCGCCGGGGCCGGTGACGACGTCGGCATCCCGCCCGTCTTCGCCGACGACCACCGGGTCGCCGTCGCACCAGTCGGGGCGGCGCAGCCGCACGGTCGCGACGGCTCCGGGGGGCGACTCGACCGTCAGCGAGAAGCCCCACGAATCCGGACGGTGGCGGGCTCCGGCGTCGCCGCCGTTGGCGTCGGGTCCGACGCGCGCGGCCGTCTCGCTGCCGGCCAGCTGCACTCGCAGCGTGCCGCCGGCGTGCGGCACCTCGACCCGCGCCGGGAGGTACTGCGCCAGCACGAGCGCGTCGTCCTGCGCGTAGAAGGCCAGGGCGCTGTGCCGCGTGTGGGCCTGCACCAGGGTGCCGTGACAGCACCAGAAGTCCTCCAGCGGCGATCCCCAGGCCTTGCGGGCGCCGGGGTGCAGCGGCAGGAAGTAGGTGACCATCCCGGTGCCCGGATGCTGCTGGGCGAGGATGCCGTTGTGCAGGTTCCGCTCGATGTAGTCGAGGTACGCCGAGTCGCCGTCCCAGCGGTAGAGCACGTCGGCGAGACGGATCATGTTGTAGACGGTGCAGTGCTCCTGCGTCTTGTCGCCGCGGCGGGCGGCGAAGGCGTGCGGCGGGGTCCAGATCTCCCCCGATGTCTGACCGCCCGTGCAGAACGTGCCGCGATCGGTGACCGCGCACCGCCAGTACGCCCGCACGATCTCGGCCCACCGCTCCTCACCGGTCACCTCGTAGGCGCGGGCGGCGCCCAGCACCTCCGGGATGGTGGTGTTGGCGTGCCGGTTGGTCAGAACGTCCTCGCCGGCCAGGAGCGGATCGAACAGGCGCCGGTGGTCGTACCGGTGCAGCAGGTCCGCGAACATCCCATCGCCGGTCAGGTCGAGCAGGTCGGCCCACACCTCCAGCATCCCGCCGGTCTCGACGTCGAGGATGTCGTCCCACTGCTCGGGGGCGAACGTCGCGGACCACCGGGCGACCCACTGCGCGGCGCGCTGCGCGATGCGCACGGCCCGGGGGTCGCCGAGGTCACGGGCGACGTCGACCAGTCCCATGAAGGTCTTGTGCATCGTGTACTGCGGCGCCCAGACCTCTCGGCCCGCCGCCAGCAGGTCGAGGTAGCGCGGCGGGATGCCGAAGACCCACTCCCCGCCGTTGGCCGCCTGGCAGCGCTCGAGGCCGTCGAGCACCTCCCCGACCCGTGCCGACAGCACGGCGTCGCCGGTGACCGCCGCCTCGCGGGCGGCGGCCGAGAGCCAGTGCCCCACGAAGTGGCCCCGCAGCTGGCCGGTGGGGAACTCCCAGCCGGCGTGACGTCCCACCCCGCGCGTTGCAGGGTCGTCCGACGAGGGCTGCAGCTGCCAGGAGCGATCCCAGAACCCCGCCTCGAGATCGTGGTTCTGCAGCAGGTTCGCCGTCGTCAGCGACAGCAGGTAGTCGCGGTTCACCGCGCGGCGACGGTCGAACTCGCCGCCTGTCAGCTGCACGCTCCCGAGCGGCAGCGCCCGGGCCGCCGACGCCCTCATGCCGCGGCCCCCGCCGTCGCGCGCGCGAAGCGCCACGTCGTCGGCTCCACACCGATGGTGACCTCGTGCCGCGCGTCGCCGACGGCTCCGGCGAGCACCGGCGCCCGCCCCACGCGCAGGCCGGCGCGTCCGTCCGCCCGCAGCCACGCTGCCTCCGGCAGACGGCGCAGCGTGACGGTGCAGGCATCGGCATCCCAGGCGAGGTGGTCGACGACGATGCCGCCGCGGGCACGCAGTCCCGTCACCGAGCCCGACGGCCACTCCGCCGGCAAGGCAGGCAGCAGCATGATCTCGTCCTGCGTCGACGCGACGAGCATCGCCGCCACCACGGCGGGCAGCCCGCCTGCGGCATCCAGGTTGAACAGGCGGCCGGCGTCGTGGGTGGTGGTCAGGGCGGGCGTCCAGTGCTCCAGCGCCAGCCATTCCACGCACGTCAACGCGGCGTCGGCGCGCCCGAGGGCCGCCGCAGCCAGACCCAGCTGCACGAGCCCGAAAGCCATCTCCATGCGCCCGGGTGGCGCGGTGGGGTCGCCCGCCCGCCACGCGATGCGCGCGTCGATCGTCGCCTCCGCGGCCCGGCGCAGCGCGTCGGCCCCGTGGCTGTCACCCAGGAACGCCTCGTCCGCCTCGTACCAGAGCGGGTACAGCTGCGACGTGTGACGGTGGGCGTGGTTCTCCGGCCAGAGGTCGGCGATCCACTCCGCCAGCGTGCCGTCCGCGGCGACGCGGTACGGCGGAAGGCTCTCGACCAGCCGCTGCCAGCGCTCGTCGAGGCTGTGGTCGCCGCGCGCCCGCGCGAGGACGGCGGCCGCGCGGGCCGCGTCGCGCAGGATGGCGATGTCCATCGTCGCGTCGGCGACGAGGGGCGCGCCGCCGGGAGGGCTGTTCTCCGGCGAATAGCTCGGCACGAGATGCCGCCGCCCGTCCGCGCCGACCGTCGCCTGCTCTGCCAGCACCAGCACGCCCTCGACGAGCTCCCACAGCCGGTCGTCGACGATGGACCGGTCGCCGGTGGTGGCCACGATGTCCGCCGCCGTCCGCAGCACCCACCCGCCGCACCCCGTCCAGAACACGTGGGGGAACTCCGCCGAGAAGTGGCTGGCCTCGCCATGGGTCGACATGCGGGCGGGCAGCAGCATGCCCTCGGTCCCGAGGATGCGGCGGGCATTGCGACGGTAATCCTGCAGGTGCGGCAGCACGAGGTTCAGCAGCGACCGCGCGAGCTCGGGAGTGCCGGTCGGGATGAGCCCCGCCATGGCGCCGTTCTGCACGTTGCCGTTCAGCGTGTAGTCGGCCGACCAGGCCGGCGCCCAGCTGCCCTGCCACACCCCCTGCAGCGTCGGCGGCAGCTCGCCCGTCCCCGCGATCGCGTGCGCGCGACCGGCCAGGTAGGCCGTCGCCACCACCCGACGGCGGGCGGCCGCATCACCGGCCCGAGCGCGGCGCCACAGGTCCTCGGTCGATTCCTCGTCGGTCGACTCGTCGCGGCGCACCTCTTCCTCGCCGCCCACGCCTCCGAGCCGCAACGCGGACCGCCGCACCAGCGCGGCGTGCGCCGCGGTGCGCGCCCGGAGCGCCTCCCCGCCATCGGGGGCGCCGTCATCCACCCCCGGCCCGTCGGCCGCGGCACCGACCCACACGTCGATGCGGATGAGCGCCTCCCCCGCGGGGGGCACATGGAGGCGCGTGCGCACCGCCCCACCCGACTCCGACGCGGTCCAGGGCGTGCCCGTGCGCACGACGACCGTCGCGGATCGGTCGGGATCGCCGGTGGATGCCACGAGCGACCCGGTGTCGCCGGCCGTCACCACAGGGCGCAGGAAGCGCGCGTACCCGGTGGCGCCGGTCTCCGGCCGCGCGCCGGCCCCGAGGCGCAGCTCGAGGTCGACCGTCGTCGCCGCGCGAGCCCGCACGACCAGCCACACCTGCTGCCCGCCCCGCGGCGCGCCGGCGTGCAGCGTGACAGCCGGCACATCCCAGTGCACAGCGACCTCGCCGTGCACGGGGTCCATCGTGCGTCGCGACGTGGGTCCCGCGCCGCCGACCGACAGCGTCAGGGTGGCGCAGATGCCGAGCGGGTCGGTCCAGACGAGATCCTCCGGCGATCCGGCGGCGACGGCGGCCGCCATCATCGCCGCCCCGGCATCGGCGCTCCTGCCCGCGAGCACCGCCTCCCGCAGCGTCTGCAGCGACGCGGCCAGCTCGGGGGCGCCGGGTCGCGGGTGGGCGGGGATGAAGAAGTGCTCGTGGGCGAGCGAGACCGTCTGCGTGCCCGCCTCGCCGTAGACCACGGCGCCCACTCGGCCGCTGCCGACGATCATCCCGTCCTCCCAGCTGGGGGCGGTGGTGCGGGTCATCAACGGCGGCATGATCGGCGACTGCTCCTTCGCAACGCGGCACCGGCGGGCCATGGGCCCGTCCTGGCAAGATCCCACGAATGGTACAGACTTCGCCGCCGTCGGCGACGAAAAGATCGAAAACGGTGCCGCGTCAGAGCTCTGACACGGAAGGGGCCACCACAGCAGTGGAGCCGCGCGCGACGAGTTCGGTCGCGAACTCCACCACGCGATGCCCCGTCGGGCGTCCCGCCACCGTCTCGGCCAGCGTCTGCACCGCGGCGGCGGCCATCTCGCGGATGGGCTGGCGGACCGTGGTCAGCGGCGGGTGCAGCCAGCGGGCGCCGCGCACGTCGTCGAACCCGACGACGAGGACGTCCCGCGGCACGCTCAGCCCGGCGTCGGCGATGGCACGGTAGGCGCCGGCGGCCATCTCGTCCGAGCAGGCGAAGACGCCGATGGGGCCGTCGCCGCCCAGCTCGGCGAGCCCGGTGGCGCATGCCCTCCGGGCATCCCACGCGCTCCAGTCGGCGCGGGTCCGCACGCAGACCACTCCAGGCGCCGCCCGCCCCAGCGCGGCGACGAATCCCTCCACGCGCGCCCGTCCGTAGCGGTAGGACGGCGATCCCCCGATCACGAGGAACCGCCGCGCTCCCCGGGCGACCAGATGCTCGGCCGCGGCGCCTCCCCCGGCGCGATCGGTGGTGCGCACGCGAGGCAAGGACTCCGCACCTTCGCCCGGGGGCTCCAGCAGCACGATGGGGATGCCGGCGGCACGCAGCGTCGCCACCTGTCCCGCCGTCGGCAGGATCAGGCCGAGGATGACGCCCGCCGAGCCCCGCGACCGCACGCGCACCGGCCAGTCGTCGGCCGGGTCGTCACGTTCGGCGGTGAGCACGAGGTCATAGCCCAGCCGCGCCGCCGCCGTGCGCGCCCCGGCGGTGACCTCGTCGGTGTACGGGTCGTGGAAGTGCCCGAGCACGAGGTCGAACACGCGCGAGGTCCCACTGCGCGGCCTCCCCCGGGGCTCGGCGGCGCGCGCGTACCCCAGCGCCGCGGCGACGTCGCGCACGCGCATGCGCGTCTCGGGCGCCATCTCCCCGCGACCGCGCAGCGCACGGGACGCGGTCGACACGCTCACCCCGGCCTCCGCCGCCACATCGGCGAGCGTGGCCCGGGGCGTCGATGTCATGCCGGGCATTTTTGCGCAAAAAGCGGGCGCGGCGCAATGCCCCGGTGCCATCGTGAGCGGGCTGTTGCCCATTCCCCACCGACGCGGAGGAGGCCCACCATGACCGCACGCCATGCGCTGATCGTCCGAGGCGGTGGGGCGGGATACCGTCCGGTCGACGCGACCGAGATGTTCCTGCCCTTCCTCGAAGCCGCCGGCTTCACGGTTCGCATCGAGGCATCCGCCGACGTCTACACCGACGACGACGCCATGTCGGCCACCGACCTGGTGCTGCAATGCCTGACGGATTCGCCCGTCTCGGATGACGCCGTATCCGGGCTGCGCCGCGCCGTGCAGCGGGGCACCGGGCTGGCGGGATGGCACGCCGGCATCCTGGACACCTGTCCCGGGTCACGCGCCTATCGGGAGCTGGTGGGCGGGGCGTTCGTCTCCCCAGCCGTCGTGGCGGCGACGGCGGACGGCGACGCCCTGCGGTGCCACACGGTCGATCTCACCTCCGCGGGGCGACGCCATGCGATCACCGCGGGGCTCGAAGACTTCACCCTGCGCACCGACCGTCCGCGCCTGGTCGCCGACGATCCGGGCGAGGTCCTCGCCACGACCGGCCAGCCCGGTCTGCTCGAGGGGCCGGCGCGCTGGTCGGCGCCGTCACCCGCGGTGTGGACGCGGCGGTGGGACCGCGGACGGGTCTTCGTCACCACCGCCGGCCACAGCCTCGCGGTGCTGCGCGACGCCAGCGTGCGCACGATCATCGAGCGCGGCCTCCTCTGGGCCGCGCGCAGCGCCCCCGGGCGGCAGGAGCTGCACACCGACGCCACCCTCGTCCCGACCCTCTGGAGCAGCCGGTGACCTCGACCGCCCGCGCGATCATCGACCTCGACGTCGACTCCGCTCGCCGGCACCGCCCGCTCGCCGCGATCGAGATCGACGGTCACGCCGCAGAGGACCGCGCCCTGACGCACGTGTGGAACGAGTGCGTCGGCGCGGGGCGGGCAAATGAGGCGCTGCGTGCCGATTGGCGGGAGCACTTCACCGAGGCGGTGCAGACCCTCGGGATGCGGTCGGTGCGCTTCCACGGGCTCTTCCACGACGACATGTTCGTGTACCGCGTGCGCGACGGCGGCGGCTTCGGCCCCGACAGCGCCCTCGAACGCGAGCGCCACACCTTCAGCTACGTCGACAAGGTCTTCGACTTCATCCTCGCCTCCGGCGCCCGCCCGTTCGTCGAGCTCGGATTCATGCCACGCGAGCTCGCGACCGACCACGCCACGGTGTTCTGGTGGGGCGCCCACGCGAGTCCGCCGAACGACATGGCTGCGTGGGTGCGCCTGGTGGCCGCCACCGTCGAGCACTGGATCGGGCGCTACGGACTCGACGAGGTGCGCCGGTGGAAATTCGAGGTGTGGAACGAGCCGAACCTCGTCCCCCACTTCTGGACGGGCACCAAGACGCAGTACTTCGAGCTCTACGCCGCGACCGCCCGCGCGATCAAGGCCATCCACCCCGACCTGCAGGTCGGCGGCCCGTCGACGAGCGTGTTCGTGCCCGATTCCCGCTACGACGGCGAGACCGAGGACCGCGACGTGCAGCACGCCACCGCGGCCGCGACGGACGTCGACGCGCTGGAGTGGCGGCCGGTGTGGATCGAGGAGTTCCTGGAGTGGTGCGCCGCGCGCGACCTGCCGGTGGACTTCGTCACCACGCACGTCTATCCCACCGACTACGCGTACGCCGTGAGCGGCAAGGCCACGCTCATCAGCCGGTACGCCGACGCCACGCGCGACGACCTCGCACTGCTGCGACGGCTGGTCGCGGCGGGGCCGTATCCGCATGCCGAGGTGCACATCACCGAGTGGTCCACCACACCGTCGAGCCGCGACAGCATCCACGACACGGTGTTCGCGGCCACCTACATCACCCGCGCCTACCTGCAGTGCACCGACCTGGCCGAGTCCATCTCCTACTGGACCTTCACCGATGTGTTCGAGGAGGGCGGTGCGGGCATCGGGCCGTTCCACGGCGGGTTCGGCGTCGTCAACGAGCAGGGCATCCGCAAACCCACCTTCCACGCGTTCGCCGCGCTCGCGCGCCTGGGCGACCGCCGGCTGCTGTCGACCGAGCACGGCGTGCTCACCGGCGACAGCAGCTCCGGGGCGGTGTCGGGGGTGTTCTTCAACTACCCGGACGAGATGGGGCTGCAGTCCGTGGGGTCGCGCACGTCCTACGCGGCGACGCGGGAGCTGCGGGAGCGGGGTCCGTCCCGCCGCATCCGCCACCGCGTCCGCGGTCTGGTCCCGGGCACGGCGTTCCTCGTGGAGGTGGTCGACCTCGACCACGGCGACGTGGCCGAGGCGTGGCACCGCATGGGAGAGCCGCTCAACCTCTCCCCCGCCCAGACGGCGTCGCTGCGCGAGGTCGCGGAGGGTCTGCGGCGCTTCACCCTCACGGCGGACGCCGACGGCGCCCTCGACCTCGACCTGCACCTGCAGCCGTGGGCGGTGGCATCGCTGCGCCAGGCTTAGCCGCCCGCGCGCGGGCGCGGGAAGCAATCGCGGCGCTCAGGTGTTGCGGCGGGTGTGGACTACGGACATGACCTGCTCTTCGGCACCTTCCTGACCCCCTCCGCGGCGAACCCGCGGCAGGTGGTGCAGCTGACCCAGCTGAGCGAGCAGCTCGGGTACGACCTGGCCACCTTCCAAGACCATCCGTACCAGCCGCGGTTCCTCGACACGTGGACCCTGATGTCGTACGCGGCCGCCGCCACCTCGACGATCCAGCTCGCCCCCAACGTCACGAACCTGCCGCTGCGCCCGGCGCCGGTGCTGGCGCGCGCCGCGGCATCCCTCGATCTCCTCTCCGGCGGACGGCTCAATCTGGGGCTGGGAGCGGGGGCGTTCTGGGATGCGATCGAAGCGATGGGCGTGCCGCGGCTGACCGCGGGCGAGTCCGTCGAAGCCCTGAGCGAAGCCATCGACCTCATCCGGGAGCTCTGGGCGGTCGGCGAGCGCGGTGCGGTGCACGGCGGCGACCACTACCCCGTGCACGGCGCCAAGCGCGGCCCCGCCCCCGCGCACGAGGTGCCCATCTGGCTCGGCGCCTACAAGCCGCGCATGCTGCGCCTCACCGGTCGCAAGGCCGACGGCTGGCTGCCGTCGCTGTCGTACATGCAGCCCGGCGACCTCGCCGTCGGCAACGCCCGCATCGACGACGCGGCCGCTGCCGCCGGGCGTCACCCCGGCGAGGTGCGGCGCCTGCTGAACATCTCCGGCGGGGAGTCCGCCGAGCAGCTCGTGGAACTGGCTCTCGGCGACGGGATGTCGGCGTTCATCGTCAGCAGCGACGATCCCGCGATGCTGGAGCGGTTCGCGGCGGAGACGATCCCGGTCGTCCGCGAGGCCGTGGCCGCCGAGCGCACCCGCACGGGCCACACCGCACCCGGCCGCAGCGCCCGCGCGCTGGCGCAGCGACGCGACGGCATCGCCTACGACGACCTGCCCGCGTCGCTGCGGGAGACCGCGGTCGAACCGGGCGACTTCGGCTACCGCACGGTGCGCTCCACCTATATGCGCGGCGGCGCCCCGGGCCTCGTGCTGCGCCCGCGAGATGTCGGCGAGGTGGCAGAGGCCCTCGCCTTCGCCCGCCGGCATCGGCACCTCCCCCTCGGCATCCGCAGCGCCGGTCACGGCATCAGCGGCCGCAGCACCAACGACGGCGGCATCGTGATCGACCTCGGCGCGCTGTCGCGGATCGAGGTGCTCGACGAGGCGACCCGGCGGGTGCGCATCGAGCCCGGTGCGCGCTGGGGCGAGGTCGCCCGCGCCCTCGAGCCCCACGGCTGGGTGATCTCCAGCGGCGACTACGGCGGCGTCGGCGTGGGCGGCCTCGCCACGGCGGGCGGCATCGGGTTCCTCACTCGCGAGCACGGCCTCACGATCGACCGCATGGTCGCCGCCGACGTGCTGCTCGCCGACGGCACCGTCGTGCGTGCCAGCGCGGAAGAGAACCCCGACCTGTTCTGGGCGGTGCGCGGCGCCGGCGCCAATATCGGGGTCGTCACGGCGTTCGAGTTCGAGGCGATGCCGGTGGGCGAGCTCGGCTGGGTGCAGCTGGCCTTCGACGCCACCGACATGGCGGACTTCGTGCGCGGGTTCGGCGCGACGATGCAGGCGTCCCCGCGCGACGTCACCCTGTTCGCGATCCTCGCCGCCGGCCGCGGCGGGCAGCCGCCCCTCGCCCAGGTGTACGGCGTCGTCGACCAGCCCGACCCCGACACGATCATCGAGCGGCTCCAGCCGTTCGCGCAGCTGGCCCCGCTGGTCGGGCAGTCGGTGCAGCTGTCCACCTACGCTGCGGTCATGGCGAATGCGACGGACGCCACGCACGACGGGCAGGGCGAGCCGCGGTTCCGCTCCGGGCTGCTGCGCACTCTCGACGACGCCGCCGACGCGATCGCGGCGCTGATCGCCTCGGGGGCCACCCCGTGGTTCCAGATCCGCTCAGTCGGCGGCGCGGTGGCCGACGTCGCCCCCGACGCGACCGCGTACGCGCATCGGGATGCCGGGTTCTCCGTCACCGCGATCGGCCGCGGCCCGGTCTTCGACCAGCTGTGGGATGCCCTCGCGACGCACTTCGACGGCCTCTACCTCAGCTTCGAGTCGCGCACCGATCCGGCGCTCGTCGCCCAGGCCTTCCCACCCGCCACCCTGGCGCGCCTGCGCGAGGTGAAGCGCCGCTACGACCCCGAGCCCCTCTTCCGCGACAACTTCCCCGTCGCCTGACCGCCGCGTCCGCCCGCGCGGTCGCGGGGCCGCCGGGCCCGCGGCTGGGGCGGGCTGGGCTGGGGCTGGGGCGAGGGCTGGGGCTGCTCGAGTGTCACGAATGGCGGGTGCCACCACGCCCCACCGTGCGGAAGCGACACTGGAACGTCCCGCCCGCCCCGTGCGCACCGCGGGCGCTGCTCGAGTGTCACGAATGGCGGGTGCCACCACGCCCCACCGCGCGGAAGCGACACTCGAGCATCCGCCCGCGCCGCAGCGCGCTGCCGCGCGCCCGCGCCGCCCTGCGGTGCGCCGCCGCTCGAGTGTCACGAATGGTGGGCGCCGCCCCGCGCCATCGTGCGGACGCGACACCCGAGGAGCGCTCGCAGCGCCGCCGCCCGCAGAGCGCCGCTCGAGTGTCACGAATGGCGGATGCCGCCCCGCGCCACCGTGCGGAAGCGACACTCGAGCTGCTCGGCCCGCCCCGCCCAGCGGGGCGGCGGGGCGGCGGGGCGAGGCGGGCGGGGGTCAGGCAGGGGCGACGGGGTCGCCGAGCGACAGCATCAGCCGGTTCGCCCAGTTGAAGAAGGCGGCGCCGTGGACGACGTCGGCGATCGCGAGGTCGTCGAGGCCGGCGTCCCGCAGCCGGCGCACGTGGTCGACGGTCAGCGCCGACGGCGTGCGGGTCAGGGCGACGGCGGCGGCGGCGATCGCGTTCCACCGCTCGCCGAGGTCGGCGTCGACGCCCTCGCGGAGCAGGCGGTCGACGTCGTCGGGGCGACCGGAGTGGTGCGCGGCGAAGCGGGAGTGCACCGACGCGCAGAAGACGCAGCCGTTGAGGCGGGATGCCGCCGTGGCGGCGAGTTCCCGCTCGGCACGCGGCAGGCCGCCGGCTGTGTTGTAGAAGATGTCCTTGTCGACGCGGGTGCGGGCGCCGAGGATCTCCGGATCGCGCACCAGCAGCCGGAAGTAGTCGCTCGACGCCCGGCCGCGATCGACCAGACCCGCGTGATCGCGCTCGTCGAGGTCGGCGAGGGGCTTCGGCTCGAGGTGCGGGGTCCAGCCGACCTGGTCGCGCGTGAAGCGATCCGGCACGGCGGGCACGGCGGTCACGGCGGTCACGGCGGTCACGGCGGGCACGGCGGTGTCGACGGCCTCGTCGGCCGTGTCGATGGGGGTGTCGATGCTCATGCTGCGGCCTCCTCGGCGATGGTCTGCAGGCCGGTGACGACCCGCTGCTGGAAGGCGAGGAACGCCACCAGCTGCGACAGGGTGACGACGGCGTCGACCGACCAGTCGGCATCCGTCAGCGCGGCCAGCGCCGCGGCATCCGCTTCGCGCGGGCGCAGCACCAGAAGGTGCGCGTGCTCGAGGGCGGCGGTCAGCCTGTCTCCGACGGCCGCGCGCTGCTCCGCGGATGCCCGCCACCGCAGCCCCTCGGTGCTCTCGGCCTGCAGCCCCGGCTCGCGGTACCGGCCGAACGGGCCGGGGGCGATCGCCTGCGCGGCGGCGTCCGCCACGACCTCCGCACGTTCGGGGTCGGCCTGCGCGGCGTGCGCGGCGTAGAACGCGGCGGTGGCGTCGTCGCCGGTGAGGCGCGTGGCGAACGCGGCGATCAGCAGGCGGTCGGCCAGCGGCAGCTCGCTGTCATCGCGCGGGACGAACAGCGCGGCGAAGCTCTCCTGCGCCTGGTCCCGGGTGACGGGGCGCCGCCGGCGCAGTGTGTCGAGCGCGGAGCCGGGCGCGACGCCGGCGAGTTCGTCGATCACGTCGATCGGGAAGGCGGTCATACGGTGCTCCATTCGTGACGGGCGGGGGCGGATGCCGGGGCCGTCCAGCCCAGGGCGGGCGCGACCTCGGTGGCGAACAGTTCGATCGAGCGCAGCACCAGCTCGTGCGGCGCGTCGACGGAGTGCACCTGGAACGCGACCTCGTCGACCTGGCCGAGCACCGGGTCGGCTGCCAGCGACGCCGCGACCTCGTCGGGCGTCCCGATGTGGGTGTCGGTCGCCCGGATGAGCTCATCGAGGTCGCCGTCGGGGATCACCTGCCCGCTGCGGCGCAGTCCCTCGGCGCCGCGGCGCAGCCCCACCTCGGCGTGGCGACGGGCCTCGTCACGGTCGTCGGCGACGAACACGGTGCGCGACGCGGTGATGCGGGGAGGGTGACCGGCGGGCAGCGCCGCGAGGTAGGCGTCGATGATCGGCAGCTGCACCTCGGCGAGCGCGGCATCCAGCCGATCGGCCGGACGCGGCTGGGTGCGCGAGAGCATCAATCCGTGCCCGCTGACGCCGGCGCGCGTGCCGCCGGCAGCGGAGAAGGTGGCCTGCCAGATGCGGCGGGCGAGCGTGCCCGCCGGCGGGTACAGCCGCGCGCCACCGGCGAGGTCGCCGCCGTCGAGGGCCGTCTGGAGCGTCGCCAGCTTGTCATCGAACAGCGCGGCCTTGTCCTTCGCATCGAGGCCGAACGGCGTGAACGACGACGGGGTGCCGCCGCTGCCGAGTCCGATGTCGATGCGGCCCTGCGAGAGCAGGTCGGCGACCACGGCATCCTCGGCGACGCGCACCGGGTCTTCCAGCGGCAGCGTCACCACACCGGTGGCGAGGCGGATCGCCTCGGTGCGCGCGGCGACGTGGGAGAGGAAGACGAAGGGTGACGGCAGGCCGCCTTCCGCGCCGCGGAAGTGGTGCTGCGCCACCCAGGCGCGGCCGATGCCGAACCGCTCCGCCTGCTGGATCTGCTCCAGAGCGAGACGGAATCGTTCGCCGGGGCCGGCGTCGTCGAGCAGACGGGTGAACAGGGCCAGACGCAGGGTCATGCCGGTACTCCTTCTCTGGGCACGGCCGCCGGTGGCGGCGCGGGCTGCCGGATGCCGCCGGGGATGGCGGCCAGCAGCCGTGCGGTGTCTTCGGTCTGCGGATCGGTGAAGATCCGCTCGGTGGTGCCGCTCTCCACGATCCGGCCGGCGCGCAGCACCGAGACGGTGTCGCTGATGCGGCGGACGACGGCCAGGTCGTGCGAGATGAACAGGTAGGTGACGCCCAGGTCCTGCTGCAGTTCGTCGAGCAGCCGCAGGATCTGCGCCTGCACCGTCACGTCCAGCGCCGACACGGCTTCGTCGAGCACGACCACCCGGGGCTCGAGCACCAGGGCGCGGGCGATCGCCACGCGCTGCCGCTGGCCGCCGGAGAGCTCCCGCGGGCGGCGGGCGGCCAGGTCGGGCGGGAGCGCCACGCGCTCGAGCATGTCGGCGACGCGACGCGCGCGCTCGGCGCGGTCGCCGACGCCGTAGTTCCGCAGCGGTTCGGCGACGATCGCACCGACGCTCTGGCGTGGGTCGAGCGAGGCGAAGGGGTTCTGGTACACCATCTGCACGTCGCGGCGGAACGCTGCGGCATCCGCCCGGCGCAGCCGCGCCACCTCGTGCCCGGCGACGACGGCGCTGCCGGCGGTCGGCCGCTGGAAGCCCATCACGATGCGCGCCAGGGTGGTCTTGCCCGAGCCGGATTCCCCCACGATCGCGTGGGTGGTGCCCCGCGCCACCGTGAACGACACGTCGTCCACGGCTCGCAGCGGCTCGCGCCGCCGCCCGCGGGGGAAGTGCTGCGAGAGGCCGGTGACGGTGATCGCCGGCGCTTCGGTCTCCATCCGGGCCTCCGCTGCGCCCACCGCGCCGACCGCGCCGTCCACCCGCTCGCGCGCCGGTCGCACCGCGGTGTCGAACGACGGCGCGTCGGCGAGCAGACGCCGGGTGTACGCGCTCTGCGGATCCTGCAGCACCCGGGCGGTGTCCCCGGCCTCCTGCAGCCGCCCGCCCTGCAGCACCGCGATGCGGTGCGAGCGGTCGGCGGCGACGGCGAGATCATGCGTCACCATGAGCACCGCGGTGCCGTGCTCGCGCCGCAGGTCGTCGATGAGGTCGAGGATCGTCTTCTGCACCGTCACGTCGAGCGCGCTGGTGGCTTCGTCGGCGATGAGCAGCGCCGGCTGCAGCGCGATGGCTGCGGCGATGAGGGCGCGCTGCTTCATCCCCCCCGACAGCTCATGCGGGTACTGCCGCGCCCGCAGGTCGGGCTCGGGGATGCCGACGCGGTCGAGCAGCTCCACGACACGACGGCGGCGGGCCGCTTCGTCCTTCCAGCGGTGCACGCGCAGCACCTCCGCGACACTGTCGCCGATGCGCGCGACCGGGTTGAGTGAACTGTGCGGGTCCTGCGGGATCCAGCCGATGCGGGTGCCGCGCACGCTGCGGAACTGCCGGTCGGTCCATCCCGTGACGTCGAGGTCGCCGAGGGTGACCCGTCCCGCGGTGACGCGCCCGTTGGCGGCGAGGAGGCCGGTCGCCGCCTGCGCCAGCGTCGTCTTGCCCGAACCGGATTCGCCGACCACGGCCAGCACCTCGCCGGGGCCGAGTGCGACGTCGACGCCCCGCAGCACGGTGACCGCGTCACCGGCCACGTCGTAGGAGACGTCGAGCCCCGACACCTGCAGCACCTCGCGGGTCATCACCGCCTCCCCCGTTCGGCCGCCGCGGCGCTGAGCCGGTTGGCGCTGAGCACGACGATCACCACGACGAGGCCGGGGAGGGTCGTCAACCACCACGCGGTGGCGATGTAGTTGCGTCCTTCCGCGATCATCAGCCCCCATTCCGGCGTGGGCGGCGGCGCGCCGTACCCGAGGAAGCCCAGCGCCGAGATCGCCAGGATCGCCGCGCCGAAGTTCAGGGCGGCGAGCGCCAGCACAGGGGTGAGTGAGTTCGGGAGGATGTGGCGGCGCAGCACGGTCCAGAATCCGCCGCCGCTGGCGAACGCGGCCTCGACGTAGTCGGTGCCGCGCACCCGCAGCACCTCCGATCGGCTGAGTCGGGCGAAGCTGGCGATCGAGCCGATGCCCACCGCGATCGCGGCCTGCACCGTGCCGAAGCCCAGGATGATGATGAAGCTCAGGGCCAGCAGCAGTCCCGGGATGGCCAGCAGCACGTCGACGACCCGCATGAGCACGTCGTCGAGGAACCCGCCCACGGAACCGGCCACCACTCCGAGCAGGGTGCCGCCGACCAGCCCGACGGCGACGGCCACCAGCGCTCCGGAGAGCGTCTGCACGGCGCCGTGCACGACCCGGGCGAACATGTCGCGCCCGGTGGCATCCGTCCCGAAGGGATGCAGCGCGCTGGGCGCCTGCAGCGCCGCGGCGGCGTCGCCCGCGATCGGGTCGAGCGGGGTGAAGAGCCCGGGGGCGACCGCCCACGCCGCCACCACCGCCAGCACGCCCCACGCCAGGATGACGCCGGGGCGGAGTCGCCGCAGCCGGGCGCGACCGCGGGCGCGGCGCGAGGGCGGGGCCGAGGTGGCGGGGCGGGCGTGGGTGGATGCCGCGTCGTCGACGAGATCACCGAGCGCGGCGAGGGTCTGCGTGCTCATGCGGGGACTCCTTCTCGGGTGCGCGCGGCCAATCGCGGGTCGAGCACCGGGTACAGCAGGTCGACGATGAGGTTCACCACGACGAAGGACGCCGCCGCCAGCACGACGACCGCCAGCAGCACCGGGATGTCCTGCAGCCCCACCGCCTGCTCGGTGATGCGCCCGATGCCGGGGCGGCCGAAGACGGTCTCGGTCAGCACCGCGCCGCCGATGAGGTCGCCCAGCAGCAGTCCGGCCATGGTGAGGGTGGGCAGGATCGCGTTCTTGGCGACGTTGCGGCCGAGGATCCAGGCCGGCGATGCGCCCCGAGCGCGCACGACGGCGACGAACGGCTGCGCCGACACATCGTCGATGCTGCGCACCAGGATCTGCGCGAGCGGCGCCGACAGCGGCACCGCGAGCGTGATCACGGGGAGGATGAGCCCTTCGACCGGGCCGGGGGCGATCACCGAGACCCACCCGAGTTGGAAGCTCACCACCTGCACGAGCATGATGCCGAGCCAGAAGGTGGGAATCGAGACGACCAGCGGCGGCAGCGAGCGCAGCACATCGCGCAGCCACCGCAGGCGCGGCAGGCTCGATCCGAACGCGATCAGTCCGGCGAGCAGCACCGCCACGACCAGGGCGATGCCCCCCAGGGTGAGGGTGTGCGGCAGCGCCTCGCCCAGCAGCTGCCGCACCGGGGTGCCGGTCTGCAGCGAGTAGCCGAAGTCGCCGGCGAAGAACCCGAGCAGGGTGTGCACGTACTGCACCGGCAGCGGGGTGTCCACGCCGAATCTCTCGCGCACCTCGGCGATCTGCTGGGGCGACAGTCCCAGTTCCGGGTTCTCGTATCTGATCATGATCGCGTCGCCGGGGAGGGCCTGCAGCAGCAGGAACGCCCCCGTGAACGCGGCCAGCAGAACGATGACCGCCTGGCCGGTGCGCCGGGCGAGATAGCGCATCAGTCGTCCAGCCAGATCTCGTAGAAGCTCGGGCGGGCGACGGACTCGAACGTGACGCCGTGCACGCGGTCGGAGGCGCCGTAGACCTGCGGCTCCTCGAACAGCGGCAGCACGTAGGCCTCGTCGGCGAGGTAGCGCTGCGCCTCGGCACTGTCCGCCAGACGCGCCTGCGGGTCCGCCTCGGAGGCCACCGCCTGCAGCAGGTCCTCCAGCTGCGGGTCGCCGATCGAGCCGTCGCCGTAGTCGAGGTTGAGCAGGGCGTTGCGGTTCTGCGAGTGGAACTGGCTCTTGATGACGTCGAGGTCGGCGCGGGCCACCATCGAGTGGTAGATCTGCACCTGGTCCACGTCGCGCACGGCCTCGGCGGCCGAACCGGCGTCCGCCTTCAGGATCTTCAGGTCCACGCCGATCTTCTTCAGCTGCTGACTGATGAGCGTCAGCGCCTCGAACGAGCGCGGCTGCGGGGCGGCTTCGTTCACGACGAGGGTCAGCGGCCGTCCGTTCTTCTGGCGGATGCCGTCGGAGCCCTCCGCCCAGCCCGCCTCGTCGAGCAGCGTGGCGGCGCGCTGCGGGTCGTAGCCGAACGCCTCGTCGGTATCGACGTAGCCCGGCGCGGTGCGGGCGAGGATGGAGGTGGCCAGCGGGTACTTCTCGGTGTAGATCGTGTCCACGACCTCGGCGCGGTCCACCCCCGCGATGATCGCCTGGCGCACGCGGATGTCGGAGAGGATCTCGCCGCGCGGGCGCAGGCTCAGGTGGTTGGTGACGCCGCCGGTCTGCGGTGCGTACACGGTGAAGCCCGCCGCCTCGACCTGCGCCTCGTCCTGCGCCTCGACGTAGCGCACGTAGTCGGCCTGGCCCGAGAGCAGGGCGCCCACGCGCACGCTGTCCTCTGGCGTCACCGTGATCTTCACGGCCTCCAGGTGGGCCCGGCCCTGGTGCGCGCGGTCCGGCGGCGCCCAGTCGTAGTCGTCGCGCGCGGTGAGCGTCAGGGTCGAGCCGATGGTCTCCTCGGTGATGGTGAAGGGGCCGGAGCCGATCACCTCGGCCGAGTTGCCCGGGGCGAACTGCTCGAGGGTGAAGTCGAGGGTCTCCGCAGACAGCAGCCCGGAGTTGTTGGTCGACGTCGCCTGCAGGAACCCCGGCGACGGGGCGGAGAAGTGGAACACGACGGTGTCGTCGTCGATGACCTCGCTGCGCTCGTAGTTGTTGATGGCCTCCGAGACGGTCAGCCCGCGGTCGGGATCGCCCAGTCCATACAGGTCGAAGTTCTTCGCCACGACCGCCGCGTCCAGCGCTGTGCCGTCGGAGAAGGTGACGTCGTCGCGCAGGTTGAAGGTGTATTGGGTGGCGTCGGCGTTCACCTCCCAGTCGGTGGCGATCCACGGCTTCAGCTCGCGCGTCTCGGGGTCCTGCCAGACCAGGCGGTCCAGCACGTTGTTGACGATGCCCCCGTTCGGGTAGAACCCGGCCGACGGCGGGTAGAGCGTCGTGTGCGCCTGGTGCTCGAGGTACACCAGCGTGCCGCCCTCGACCGGCTCACCGGAGGAGGAGCCGCCGGGCCCGGCAGCGGGGGCGGCGCAGGCGGTGAGGGTGATCAGCGCCAGGGCCGCGAGGGTGGCCGCGGCCGGACGGAGCGGAAGATACGAGGACATGGTGTGCCGCTTTCTCTCAGTGCTGTGCAGCCCTGACCGGGAGCCGGCCCGGCGGGTGGGGTCAGCGTAGGCAGGCTCGAGCACCGGCCGTCGCGGCGGGATGCCGAATGTGTCGGCCTGTGTCGCCGGCTGCGCTACCGCGGCGCGGAGGGGGTGGCGACCTGGCCGCCGTATGGCGAAATGTGACGTGTCTCACGACGCGCCCGACGCGGGCGCCCGGGTGGTCTGCACCCGGCTAACCGAGGCCGGCGGCACTGTCAATCCCCTCCCCACCGACAGGAGCCGTGGGCACCCTCGAGGGTGGAGGTTCGACCATGGATTCCCCCGCACGACCCCACAGTCCCCGCCAGCAGATTCGAGGACGGGACGGCATCCTCTCCTCTCGCGCAGCCGAGGCACCGCCGGGCACGGACCCCCGGCGCGCCCGCCCCGGCCACCGCCTCACGCGGGACCGTGTGCGCCCCGCCGCACGATTCGAGTAACGCGATGGACCACTCGACCAGACGCGTCCGGGTGGAGCCGATGGGCCACAACGCATGGCGGCTGCTGGACAAGGCGGCCGACAACGCGGCGCAGGCTCTCCTCGCGTACGTGGAGCTCACCGTCGAAGGGCCGTACGAGGCGGTGTGGGTCGCGGCCCGCACCGGCACCAGCCGTCATGAGACGCTGGAGGAAGTCGTCCGCGTGGCGCACGACCTGTTCTCCCCGCCTGCGGTGTCGCGGCGCACCAAGCCCATCCCCATCGCGCACCATCCCCCGCTGAGTCCGTCGCAACAGTCCGTCAACTGATTAGGCAGCCTCGCCGGATTGGCTGCGCGCGCCACAGCCGATACGGTCGAATCGTGGGAAAACTGGTTTACGGCAGCGGCAACAGGTCCTTCGACATCGAAGACCGCGCTCTTGCGCACCTGCGCGTCGTGTTCATGAACAAGCTTCGCCGAGGCGAGCCGTTCATGTTCCACCATGCCGAGCCCCACGTCAGCTGCAGCATCTGGATCCATCCCGCCGTGCCGATCGTCTTCCAGTTCCACGGCAGCCGTCCGCCGTCGATGAACCGCGAGTGGATCGAGGTGCTCATGCAGGAGGCCAGCAGCGCCAACGGGCTGCGGATGCTTCCCGAGCCTGCTCCAGGAACGGTGACGGCCGACGCGCTCGGCTGATCAGGCGCACTCGCGGTCGACGGCCGCCCGCACCAGCTCGAGGAAGTCGGCGATGTGCCGCGCTTCGTTCTCCGTCAGCTGCTCGGCCATATCGCGGATGTGAGCGGTGAGCGGATCGACGTCCGCCACCTCCGACGTGCGGTCGATGGGCACGACGAACTTGCTGCGGCCGTCGTCGGGGTTGGCCCGGAAGCCGATCAGCCCTCCGGCCCGCAAGCTGTTGAGCATGCCGGTCACCGACGCGGTCGACACTCCGAGGTGCTCGGCGATGGCCGTCGGTGTCACCTGCTGCCCGGCGTCGTCGCACTCCAGGATGTAGCGCATCGCCGCGCGGGCGGTCTCGCTCGGCCCGCAGTCCGTCTGCCGCCGGCGGGCCAGACGTGCCTCGGCCAGCCGCAGCATCTCCACACTCCGTGCGGCGCGCAGCGCGGTCGTCTGCTCGGACATGGTTTCCTCTCTGCAGATCTGCGACGTCGGTTGCCCCAGTGTAGGAGCGCGCCCCTGCAGACACCCTGGGCGGCCGCGCGTGTGGTAGCGCAGCGCGGCCGCCCTGTAAACCCCGCCCGCCGCGGGCAGCGGATCCCTACCGTGGAGGGATGGAAGACCACGAGATGACCGATGAGGAGAAGCGCCGCGATCAGCTCCTGGCCGCACCGGGGGCTGTCGAAGCGGATGCGGCTGCACGCATCGATGTCACCAAGCGCGACGGGGTCACCCGCATCGATGTGCGCGACGACGCCCCCGTGCGCCCCGGCGGCGATGTGCTCGACGACAGCAGGCCCGCAGATCGGCCGTGAGTGGGCATCGCTGTTGCCGATGACGGCGTCCCGCTCAGAACGTGCTACAGTGGGGGAACCCCAGTTCGGGGAAGGTCCGCTGTATCGACGTTCTCCAGAGTTGGAGGGCGTTTCACGGCCGGACCGGCTGCAGATTCGCAGCCTTGTCACCGCGTGCCAGGTCCGCGTCACACCAGACGCCCGGCACACCATCTGAAAGTTTGTTTTTGTCACCTGTTCTCTGCTGCGACACTGTCGTGCAGCGCCCGCTCGATTGGCGTCAGGCCGATGCCGACGTCTTCGTCGCCACCCGTGACGGCGACTACGCCGGGCATGCCGCACGTGCACTCGTCGGCTTCACCGCTCATGGCCCCCAGGGCCAGCACCTCGGCGTCCACGCCACGCTCGAGGACGCGCAGCACGCCGTCCTCGTCCCGCGAAACGGCGCCCCCTCGATCTCCGCGAGTCCCTCGCGGTCCATCCGTCCGCGTCGCATTCGTCGGCTCGGCACCATCGGTCGCACTCGCGGCCCGAAAAGTAGAAGGAAAGACACGATGGCCACTGGCACCGTGAAATGGTTCAACTCCGAAAAGGGCTACGGCTTCATCGCGCCGGATGACGGCTCTGCCGACCTGTTCGCGCACTACAGCGCGATCGCCGGCAACGGCTTCAAGGAACTGCGCGAGACGCAGAAGGTGGAGTACGACGCAGAGCAGGGCCCCAAGGGCATGCAGGCTGCGAACATCCGCGCACTCTGAGTTTCCCACGAAGGCCGGCACGCGACTCGCGTGCCGGCCCTAGTGCATTGCACACTCCGTATCGCATTCCGCAAGCCGCATAGACGGACGCGTACTGTCGAAGACAGCAGGTGGCACCCGCCGTCAGCCCACGGGCCTCAAGGTCCCCGAGGAAACAGGTGAGGCTATGTCTGCCACTGTTATGGAAGCCACGCTCGGTCCGATCCGTCAGACCTACGCGAGCACCAAGGAATTCCCTCCCATCACGCGCGCGTACACCGATGTGTCCGCCGCGGTGAAGGAGAAGGGGCTGCTCACCCGCACCCCCGGGTTCTACGCCGCCGTCGGAGCCGCGATCCTCGTCGGCTTCGCCGCCTGCATCGTCGCATTCTTCATGCTGGGCGACAGCTGGCTGCAGCTGATCGTCGCTGCCGTCTCCGGCATCCTCTTCACGCAGGTGGCCTTCCTCGCGCACGAGGCCGCCCACCGCCAGATCTTCGCATCCGGCCCCGCCAACGATCGCCTGGCCCGGTTCATCGGCCCCGCCATCGTCGGGATGAGCGTGTCCTGGTGGACGACGAAGCACACGCGTCACCACGCCAACCCGAACCGGGTCGGCAAGGACCCCGACATCGAGATCGACACCATCTCGTTCCTCGACGAGGATGCCGCCTCCGCCCGCGGAATCCGGCGCGCCATCACCAAGCGTCAGGGCTGGCTGTTCTTCCCCCTCCTCACGCTCGAGGGCCTGAACCTGTACGCCATCGCGCTGCGTCACCTTTTCAGCCGCCAGCCGGTCAAGGGCCGCGCCTACGAACTCGTTCTGCTGGCCGTGCGCCACACGGCGGTCTTCGTCCCCATCTTCCTCTTCCTGCCGCTCGGCATGGCGTTCGCGTTCTTCGCCGTGCAGGTCGCCGTCTTCGGCGTGTACATGGGCGCCTCGTTCGCGCCGAACCACAAGGGCATGCCCGTCATCGACAAGGACGCCAAGCTCGACTTCTTCAGCAAGCAGGTGCGCACCTCCCGCAACATCCGCGGCGGATGGTGGGCGACGTGGCTGATGGGTGGGCTCAACTACCAGATCGAGCACCACCTGTTCCCGAACATGCCCCGGCCGCACCTGGCCAAGGCGCGCCCGATCGTCATGGAAGCGTGCCGAGAGCTGAATGTGCCCTACACGGAGACCAGCCTCATCACCTCCTACGCGATCGTGATCGAGTACCTCAACCGGGTCGGACTCGCCGCCCGCGATCCGTTCGACTGCCCCATGGCGACGACCGCGCGCCGCGGACTCGGCCTCCAGGGCTGACACCTCCCCCACTCGAGGGGGTGCGCCGGGGGGCCGGCGGCCGTAGGGTCACGGCCATGAGCGATGTGACGATCTTCGCGCCGTCCCCGACCCTGACCATCACCGTCGAGGACCACCCCTCCGACAACGAGATCCATGTGCATGCCGGCGGGCAGGGCGTCTGGCAGGCCCGCATGCTGCTGCGTCTGGGCCGAAGCGTCACGATGTGCTGCGCGCTGACCGGCGAGACCGGGCGCGTCGTGCACCGCCTCCTGCAGGACGAGGGCATCACCGTCGTGCCCGTGCTGCGTCAGGGCCACGGGTCCGCGTACGTGCACGACCGTCGCGACGGACGGCGCACGATCGTCGCCGAGCACCGCGGCGACCCGATCGGGCGCCACGACCTCGACGAGCTGTACAGCGGCACCCTCGCGGCAGGACTGCAGTCCCGGCTGGTGATCCTCAGCGGTCCGGCGGGCGACGACACCCTGCCGCCGGACACCTACCGCCGACTGGCGGCCGACCTGCGCGCGAGCGGCATCCCGGTGCTGGTGGACCTCGCCGGCCGTCGCCTTGCGGCCGCGGTGGCGGGTGGGGTCGCGGTACTGAAGGTGAGCGACGAGGAACTGCACGCCGACATGCTCATCCGCGACCGCTCGGTGGGTGCCATCCGCGCCGCGATGCGGCGGCTGCACGAGCACGGCGCGTGCACCGTCATCGTCTCCCGCGCCGCCGAGCCGCTGCTGCTGCTGGATGAGCGCGGCTTCCTCGAGGTGGCCTCCCCCCGGATGCAGGTGGTCGACACCGCCGGCGCCGGCGACTCGCTCACGGCCGGGGTCGCAGCGGCCATCGCCGCGGGCGAGACGGCGCGGACGGCGGTGACCCTGGGGGCTGCGGCAGGTGCCCTCAACGTCACACGCCACGGCCTCGGAACAGGGGATGCCGCGGCGATCGCGGCGCTGCGCAGAGCGGTGGTCGTGCGCGACGCCGCCGGCGACGCCGCCCTGCCGGATCAGCCGGTCACGGGGCGGGTGAGCCGCGACGGGCTGGCCGCCCTGGCCGAACCGGAGGAGCGGCGGACATGACCCGCACGCTCGTCACCAACGATGACGGCATCGACGCGCCCGGCCTTCATGCCCTCGCGGCGGCGGCGCTGTCGGCCGGGCTCGATGTGGTGATCGCGGCTCCGGCGTCGCAGTCCAGCGGCGCGAGCGCGTCGATCATGGCGGAGGACCACGATGGCCGCATCGCCGTGGAGCGCCGGGACATCGGCGGGCTCGAGGAGATCCCGGCGTTCGCGGTGCACGGCGGCCCCGGTCTGATCGCCATGATCGCGACGCACGGCGCGTTCGGCCCGCCCCCGGAGCTCGTGCTGTCGGGGGTGAATCACGGCGCCAACGTGGGGAGGGCGATCCTGCACTCCGGCACGGTGGGAGCCGCTCTGACGGCCGGCCTCAACGGTGCGCGCGCTCTGGCGGTATCGCTCGACGTCGGCATGCGGCCGACCGAGTTCCACTGGGAGGCTGCGGCTCAGGCGGTGCTGCGCCTGCTGCCGGATCTGCTCGCGCGCAGCCCGGGGACCGTCCTCAACGTCAATGCGCCCAACACCGCCGAGCCGCGCGGCGTGCGCGAGGCGAGCCTGGCACCGTTCGGCATCGTCCAGACCACGCTCAGCGAGCGGGAGGAGCATCACATCCGTCTGGCTGTCGAGGACCTGCCGAACGTCCCCGAACCGGGAACGGATGCCGCGCACCTCGCCGAGGGCTGGATCACGGTGACCGGGCTGGATTCGATCACCGCGGTCCCCCTGGGGTGGGACTGACCGGGCTTCAGCGCAGCCCGGCCTCGGCGTCCGCGATCCGCTCCTCGCGCTCCAGCAGGTCGAGCCGCTCGGCCAGACGAGCGATGACGAGGGCGGCGGCGTCGGCCTGCTGATCCGTCAGCCCGTCGATCACCTCGACGATCGCGCTGTGATGCGAGGCGTAGGCCTCGTCGACGAGGCGGAAGGCAGCAGGGGTGGGGACGAGATAGTGCGCACGGCGGTCGCGGGGGTGCTGGACGCGCTCGACGAGACCGCGGCAGACGAGTCGCTCGACGACGTTCGTGATGGTGGCGCTGGAGGTGGAGAGCATCGTCAGCAGGTCCTTGGGGCTGAGATCGCGCTCGTCGCGGGCACCCTGCACGAGATAGCGCAGCGCCGTGAGGTCGAGGCCGGAGAGCGTGGAGCGGGCCGTGGCGCGGCGCTCCTGGCCGCGCTCGGCGCGGCGCAGCCGCAGGATGGCGTCACTGAGTGCACGGCCTGCCTCGCGCTCGGGCGGGTCGGCGTACAGGTGCTCGTTCTCGTGGCGCACGACCGTCTGGGGCATGTCTTCTCCCGCTTCCTACCAGGCTTCGCTTGTGACCGCGTCCCGTGCCTCGGCGAGAGTGCCGAAGCACCCCACCTCGGCGCCGGTGGCGTCGCGGGCACTGAACTCACCCGAGCGCAGTCGTTCGACCGCCCCCAAGTAGCGACCTCCCGTGTTGGCGACCCAGAAACCCGTCTCCACGGGGAACCAGGCGGCGGCCTGGCGTTCCTCGAGAGTGGGCGCTGCGTCGAGCATCACGGTCATGTCGTCTCCTCAGTGTAAAGCGAAAACCGGGATCCGGTCCATCCGATTACACACCATCTGTATTACATACTCAGTGTGATTGACATCGAGTGAAGATCTCCGGTAGAGAAGTAGTCAGCCGACACACGGCGACGCCACGAGCGCACCGCAAGCGAAAGGGACAGAAGTGGGACTTCTCTACTACGGAGCGGACAAGACCCCGGCCGAGATCCCGGACCGGCTCCTCGCGCACGTGAAGGTGGTCACCGCCACCAAGCTGCGGCGCAGCGAGAGTTTCACCCTCTCGTGGCGTCACCCCGACGGCGACGAGCGAGGCCGCACGACCCTGTGGATGCAGCCGTCGATCCCGCTGCGCTTCGTCTTCGAAAGCCCCGAGCCCGAGACTCTCGACCCCGAGCTGCTGCGCGACCTCGCCGCCATGGCCAACTCCTCCGCCGGGCTCTCCCTGGCGTGGGCCGATGAGCCCCTCGCGACCATCGCGCCGGCGGCGCGGCAGCCCCTCGCCGCTTAGAGGGCGACCCGCTCCCCCGCGCGCCAGACGGCGGCCGTCAGCGGGACGCCGGGCCGGTAGGCCAGGTGCGACACGGAGGGCGCGTCGAGCGCCTGGAGATCCGCGCGGCCGCCGACGGCGATCATCCCCACCGCATCGGGGTGGTCCACCAGCGAGAGCGCCACGGCTCCGCCGCGGGTGGCCGACCACACCGCCTCCTCGATGGAGAGGCCCATCTGCAGCACGGCGGTCGCGACGCAGTACGGCATCGACGTCGTGTACGAGGTGCCCGGGTTGGCGTTGGTCGCGATGGCCACCGTGGCTCCGGCATCCCACAGCCGGCGCGCCGGCGCGAGCGGCTGGCGGGTGGAGAGGTCGCATGCGGGCAGCACCGTGGCGACGGTGTCGGACCCGGCCAGCAGATCGATGTCGTGGTCGGTGAGTGCGTTGCAGTGGTCGACGCTGGCAGCCCCCATCTCCACCGCGAGCGCCACGCCCCCGCCGTGACCGAGTTGGTTTCCGTGCACGCGCAGGCCGAGCCCCGCCCGCACTCCGGCCTGCAGCACCTCGCGGGACTGTTCGACGTCGAACGCCCCCCGCTCGCAGAAGACGTCGATGAACTGCACCCACGGGCGCACCGCGTCGAGCATCGGGCCGGTGACGAGATCCAGATAGGTGCGCGGGTCCGCACCTTCGGGCACGATGTGCGCGCCGAGGAACGTGACGACATCGGCCTCGGCTGCCGCGATGCGGGCGCTCTGCGCCTCGGAGGCGACGTCCAGGCCGTACCCGGTCTTCGTCTCCAGCACGGTCGTCCCCTGGCGCAGCGCCTCCAGACGCAGCCGCCGCAGGTTGGCGGCGAGGTCCCCCTCGCTCGCCGCGCGGGTCGCCGTCACCGTCGTCGCGATCCCGCCCGCGGCGTACGCCTGCCCCGCCATCCGCGCCTCGAACTCGGCGGACCGGTCGCCGGCGAACACGAGGTGCGTGTGGGCGTCCACCCAGCCGGGGAGCACGGCGCGGCCACCCAGCGTCACGGCCTCATCGGCGGCGGGTGCATCGGCGGCGCCGCCGATCCACGCGATGCGGTCTCCCTCGATCACCACCGCGGCGTCCTGGAGGCGGGGTTCGCCGGGGGCGTGGGTCGTGAGCTCGCCGATGTCGGTCAGCAGGGTCGCCATATCAGTCCTCCTCGGACGTGTCGAAGGGTCGCAGGGCCGCCGCAAGCAGCGCGGCGGGGTCGACGCCCGCCCCGCCGTCGCGGCCTCGGAGCACGCCGGCGGCTGCCCGCAGCCGCCCTCCCACGATGACACGGCGGACGTCGGAGGCGGTGGCGGCGAGCACCAGTTGCGCGGGCTCTGCGCCGACCGTGCGCACGGTCGCGGCATCCAGCTCGACGAGGTCGCAGGGCGCGCCGACGCGGATGCCGCCGGTCAGACCGCAGGCGGCGTAGCCGTTGTCGGCGAGCGCCGCGGCCAGTTCCACCGTGCTGAACCGGCCGCGGCGACCCGAGGCCAGACGCTCGCCGGCTTCGAGGCCGCGCACCTCGAGAAAGGGGTCGACCACGGCGTTCTGGTCCGACCCGAGGGCGATGCGCGCCCCCGCGTCGGCGAGCTCCCGCGCCGGGCCGATGCCGTCGCCGAGGTCGGCCTCGGTCGTGGGGCAGAACACCGCCGTGACCCCGGCATCCCCCAGCATCCGCACGTCGTCGGCGGTGAGATGCGTCGCGTGCACGGCGCTCAGCCGGGGTGCGAGGGCCCCGGCGTCGGCGAGCACCTGCGTCGGCGTGCGGCCGTAGGCCGCCAGGCAGTCGGCGTTCTCCTGCGGCTGCTCCGAGAGGTGGACGTGCAGCGGAACGTCGTCCGGAAGCCCGGCGACGATCGCCCCGATGTCCTCGGGGGTCACCGCGCGCACGGAATGCACCGCGGCGCCCAGCACCACCGACGGACCGAGGGCGTCGCGCAGCGCGTGCCAGCGGCGCAGCCAGCCTGCGGCGGTGCCGTCGCCGAACCGCAGCTGCGCGAGGGTGAGCGGCGCACCGATCCCGCCCGCGAGGTAGCAGGTGTCCAGCAGAGTGAGCCGGATGCCGGTGTCGGCGGCCGCCTCGGCCAGCGCGCGCTCCATGGCGTGCGCCGGATCGTAGGCGGTGCCGTCGGGACGGTGGTGCACGTAGTGGAACTCCGCGACAGCGGTGTACCCGGCCGCGAGCATCTCGCCGAAGACGGCGCGGGCGAGGTCGTGGTAGAGGGCGGGGTCCAGTCGCGCCGCGGCGGCGTACATGCGCTCGCGCCACCGCCAGAAATCCCCGCCGCCGTCGTGGGTGCGCCCGCGCAGCACCCGGTGGAACGCGTGCGAGTGGGCGTTGCCCGCGCCGGGGAGCACCATGCCCAGCCGCAGATCGCCCTCCCCGGGCGCGACACCCGGCTCGATGCGGGCGATGCTCCCCGACGGGTCGACGTGCAGCCGCACGGAGCGCACCGGGACGCCGTCGATGAGCGCGGTCTGGCAGTGGATGATCACAGCAGGCCTCGCAGCACCTGCTCGAGCGCGACCACGCCCGCGACGGTGTCGTCGAGGGTGGCGTGCTCCTCGGGCGAATGCGACACCCCGCTGGGGTTGCGGACGAACAGCATGGCCGTCGGGACGTGCGCGGCCAGCACCCCCGCATCGTGCCCGGCACCCGTGGGCAGCGCGGGGATGCCGCCCAGGCGCGAAGCCAGCGCCTCGCGCAGGACGGGGTCGAACTGCACCGCGCCGCTCCACGACTCCTCGGTGACGGTGGCGGTGCAGCCCTCGTCCGCGGCCTCCGCGGTCACCCGCGCGGCGATGTCGGCCACGAGCTCACGGGTGTCGTCGTCGCCGGCGCTGCGGGCGTCGAGCCAGGCGGTGACGACCGACGGGATCACGTTGGTCCCGCCCGGCACGGCGGAGATGCGCCCCACCGTCGCCCTGTCGTCCCCGCGTACGGCGGCAGCGGCGCGCACCGCGATGATGCCGCGGGCGGCGGCGACCATGGGGTCGCGGCGGTCGGCCATGCGGGTCGCGCCGGCATGGTTGCCCTCGCCCGCGACGTCGATGCGCCACCGGCCGTGGGCGAGGATGCTCGAGGCGACGGCGAGGGGCGCGTCGAGGTCGATCAGTCCGCGGCCCTGCTCGACATGCAGCTCCAGGAACAGTCCGATGCGCCCGAGCGCGGCGTCGTCGCGGCCGAGGTGGCGGGGCGGGATGCCGTGGGCCGCCGCGGCGTCGGCGAACGCGATGCCGTCGGCATCGACGAGGGCGCCGGCGCGATCGGGGGCGATCGCTCCCGTCATCAGCCGCGAGCCGAGGCACGCGACGCCGAAGCGCGATCCCTCCTCCTCCGCGAAGACGACCACGGCGCAGGGCCGCGACGGCGCGAAGCCGTCGGCGCGCAGCAGCGCGATCGCGTCGAGGGCGCTGACCACACCGAGCGGGCCGTCGAACTCCCCGCCTCCCGGCACCGAGTCGAGGTGGCTCCCGAGCACCACCGCATCGGGTCCCGGCTCCCCCCACCACGCCCACATGTTGCCGTTGCGGTCGGTTTCGACGTGCAGCCCCAGGCGACCGGCCCGCTCGGCGAACCACGCCCGCAGCTCGAGCTCGGCCGGCTGAAAGACATGCCGCGAGTAGCCGCCGCGACGGGAATCCCGCCCGACGTCGACGATCTCGTGCAGCCCTGTGAGGCGACCGGCGGTGACCGCGACGGTGGGCGTCATCGCTCGGCCATCGGCACGCGCAGGCCCCGCTCGGCGGCGACCTCGATGGCACGCTCGTAGCCGGCATCCACATGACGCATGACGCCGGTGCCGGGGTCGTTGACGAGCACGCGCTCGATCTTCTGCGCGGCCAGCGCCGTGCCGTCGGCGACCACCACCTGACCGGCATGGATCGACCGGCCGATGCCGACGCCGCCGCCGTGGTGCAGCGACACCCACGTCGCGCCCGACGCGGTGTTGAGCAGGGCGTTGAGCAGGGGCCAGTCGGCGATGGCGTCGGAGCCGTCCTTCATCGCCTCGGTCTCACGATAGGGCGACGCGACCGAGCCGGAATCCAGGTGATCCCGGCCGATCACGATCGGGGCGCTCAGCTCACCGGAGGCCACCATCTCGTTGAACCTCAGGCCCGCCAGGTGGCGCTCCTTGTAGCCGAGCCAGCAGATGCGGGCGGGGAGGCCCTCGAAGTGCACCTTCTCACCGGCGCGGGTGATCCACCGCCGCAGCTTCTCATCGTGGGGGAACAGCTCCAGGATCGCCCGGTCGGTCGCGGCGATGTCGGCGGGATCCCCCGACAGCGCCGCCCAGCGGAAAGGCCCCTTGCCCTCGGCGAACAGCGGGCGGATGTAGGCGGGGACGAAACCGGGGAACTCGAACGCCCGCTCGCACCCGCCCAGCTGCGCTTCGGCGCGGATCGAGTTGCCGTAGTCGAACACCTCGGCACCGGCATCCTGGAAATCCACCATCGCCTGCACCTGCGCGGCCATCGACCGGCGGGATGCCTCGGTGAACGCTTCCGGGTCGGTCGCCGCCCGCTCGTGCCACTCGCCCAGCGACACACCCTCGGGCAGGTAGCTGAGGGGATCGTGGGCGGAGGTCTGATCGGTGACGATGTCCACCGGCACGCCCTGCTGCACCAGCTGCGGGAACACGGTCGCGGCGTTGCCGACGAGGCCGACCGACAGCGGACGGCGCTCGGCCTTGGCTGCCAGCACCCGGCGCAGCGCCTCCTCGAGGTCGTCGGTCATCTCGTCGAGGTAGCCGTGGTCGACGCGGCGCTGCAGGCGCGCGGGGTCGACATCCACGATGAGCACGACGCCGTCGTTCATCGTGACGGCCAGCGGCTGCGCGCCGCCCATGCCCCCGGCGCCGCCGGTGAGGGTGAGAGTGCCGGCGAGGGTCCCCCCGAAGCGCTTGTCCGCGACGGCCGCGAAGGTCTCGTACGTTCCCTGCAGGATGCCCTGCGTTCCGATGTAGATCCACGATCCGGCGGTCATCTGCCCGTACATCGTGAGCCCCTCGGCCTCGAGCCGGCGGAATTCCGGCCAGGTCGCCCAGTCGCCCACGAGGTTCGAGTTGGCGATCAGCACCCGCGGCGCCCACTCGTGCGTGCGGAAGACCCCCACGGGCTTGCCCGACTGCACCAGCAGGGTCTCATCGTCCTCGAGCGTCTCGAGGGTGCGCACGATCGCGTCGAACGCCGCCCAGCTGCGCGCCGCCCGGCCGGTGCCGCCGTACACGACGAGATCATCGGGTCGCTCGGCGACCTCGGGGTCGAGGTTGTTCATCAGCATGCGCAGCGCCGCTTCGGTCTGCCATCCCTTCGCGGTGAGGGCGGTGCCGCGGGCGGCGCGGACAGGACGGGGCTGGTGGTCGGTCACGGGGTTCCTTCCGGGGGCGGGTGGAGCGTCAGTGGAGTTCGAGGGTGCGGGCCAGGGCGGCGTCGCGCAGCGAGCCCGAGCGCACCGCGGCGACGGCCTGCTCGATCTCGGGAGACAGATGACGGTCGGGACCGGGACCGGGGATGCCGGTGCGCAGGTGCGCGACCACGGCGCCGGTGGCCGGGGCGGGCGTCAGCGGGGCACGCAGGTCGAGGGCGCGCGCAGCGGTCATGGCCTCGATCGCGAGCACCCGCGTGAGCCCGTCGACGGCGGTGCGCAGCTTGCGTGCCGCCGCCCACCCCATCGATACGTGATCCTCCTGCATGGCCGATGAGGGGATCGAGTCCACGGACGCCGGCACGGCGAGGCGCTTGAGCTCCGAGACGATTCCCGCAGCGGTGTACTGGGCGATCATGAGCCCGGAGTCGACGCCCGCGTCGTGCGCGAGGAAGGCGGGGAGTCCATGGCTGCGGGCCGGATCCAGCATCCGGTCGGTGCGGCGCTCCGACATGCTGGCGACGTCGGCGACCGCGATGGCGAGGAAGTCCAGCACGTAGCCGACCGGCGCGCCGTGGAAGTTCCCGTTGGACTCCACGCGCCCGTCGGCGGTGACCACCGGGTTGTCCACGGCAGCGGCCAGCTCGCGTTCGGCCACCTGTGCGGCGTGGTCGAGGGTGTCGCGCGCCGCACCGTGCACCTGCGGGGCGCAGCGCAGCGAGTACGCGTCCTGCACGCGGGTGCACTCCGGGCCACGATGACTGGCCACGATCGGCGAGTCGGCGAGCATGCGGCGCATGTTCGCTGCGGCGAGGCGCTGCCCGTGCTGGGGCCGCAGCGCCTGGAGATCGTCGGCGAACGCCGCGTCGGTGCCGAGCAGCGCCTCCACGCTCATCGCCGCGGTGATGTCGGCGGTGCTCAGCAGCAGGCGGAGGTCGTCGATGGCGAGGGCGAGCATGCCGAGCATCCCGTCGGTGCCGTTGATGAGCGCCAGCCCCTCCTTCTCGGCGAGCACGACGGGGGTGATGCCGGCGGCGGCGAGCGCCTCGGCGGCCGGCTGCAGCCGGCCGGACGCGTCGCGCACCGTCCCCTCGCCCATGACGGCGAGCGCGCAGTGCGCGAGCGGGGCGAGGTCTCCCGAGCACCCCAGCGATCCGTACTCGTGCACCACGGGGGTGATCCCCGCGTCCAGCACGGCGGCATAGGTCTCGGCCGTGATCGGCCGCACGCCCGTGCGGCCGGTGAGCAGGGTCGACAGCCGCAGCAGCATGAGCGCTCGGACGGTCTCGCGCTCCACTTCCTCACCGGATCCCGCGGCGTGCGAGCGCACCAGGCTCTGCTGCAGGCGGGTGCGGTCGGCGGTGGGGATGAACGTGGTGGCGAGGGCGCCGAAACCGGTCGAGATGCCATAGTGCGGCTGCGGGTCGGCCACGAGCCGGTCGATCGTCTCGCGTCCGGCGCGGACGGCGGCGATGGCCTCGTCGGAGACGACGATCGGGGCGCCGTGACGCGCGACGGCGACCACCTCGTCGACGGTGACGGGGCCGGTCCCGACGACGACGGGGGCGGGGCGCGAGGCGACGGGCTTCATGTTCACATCCCACGGCATCGCTCGGCTCCCCCGGGATGCGCAATCGCAGAATCCGTCTCACCCGTGAGACAGTGGTGCCGGGAAGGACACGATCATCGCCGCCACCACGCCCACGGCTCCCGCCGCCCGACAGACCCTCGCGGTGCTGCAGCATCTCGCGGCGCAGCGTGGACCGGTGACCGCGGCGAGCATCGCGGCATCCCTCTCGCTGCCCCGTTCGACGGTGTACCGGCTGCTCGGGGTGCTCGAGGAACACGGGTTCGCGCTGCACTTCCCCGAGGAACGGCGCTACGGCATCGGCCTGGCGGCGTTCGAGATCAGTTCGGGGTTCTCCCGGCAGCAGCCGCTCACCCGCCTGGGCGGTCCGGTCCTCGCCACGCTCGTCGACCGCGTCGGGGAGAGCGGCCACCTCGCGGTGCTGCACGGACGCGATGTCATCTACCTCATCGAGGAGCGGGCGCCGCGGCGGCCCTCCCTCGTCACCGACGTCGGCGTGCGCCTGCCCAGTCACCTCACGGCCAGCGGGCGGGCGCTGCTGGCGACGCTGCCCAAGGGACAGGTGCGGGCCCTCTTCCCCGACCGCAACGCGTTCGCCCAGCGCACCGACGACCGCATCTCGAGGTACTCCGCCCTCAGCCGCCTGCTCGCGGAGGTCCGCGCACAGGGGCACGCGACCGAGGACGGCGAGATCACCCCCGGCCTGGCGTCGGTCGCCGTGGCCGTGCGCGACCACACCGGGTGGCCGGCGGCGAGCATCGCGGTGACGTTCGACTCCGGCCGGTCCGACCAGGCCGTGGCGGCGATCGTGGCTCAGGTCTCGGCCGCGGCCGCCGACCTCGCCCGTCGCATCCGCGGACGCCCGCTCAGCGCGGCGCGGCCGTGACGCCGTCCGGCGCGGACGGGATGCCGGGGTCCTCCGCCACGATCACGTCGTAGCCGCGGTCCTCCAGGCGCGTGCGCTGCTCGTCGGTGATGCCGGAATCGGTGATGACCGTGTGGAACAGCCGCTCCGGGCCGATGACGGCGAAGACGCGCTTGTCGAGCTTCGCGGAGTCCACGACCAGCACCGGTCGCTCGGCCCGCCGCGCCATGGCCGCGTTGACGGCGGCCTCCCGCTCGTCGTGCGTCGTCGCTCCGTGATCGGGGTGCAGGGCGTTCGCGCCGATGAACGCGATGTCGAGGTTGACCCGCCCGAGCGTCTCCTCGGCGTGCGGGCCGACCAGCTCGTACGAGCGCGGGTGCAGCACGCCGCCCACCACCACCGTCTTGATCTGGGGCCGCATCGCGAGCTGCACCGCGATGTTGACGGCATTGGTGACGACGGTCAGGCCGGGGTCCTCGGCGTGCTCCATGACGTCGCCCCGGGTCATCAGCTCATCGGCGATCGCCGTGGCCGTGGTCCCTCCCGACAGCCCCACGATCGCTCCGCGCGGGACGAGCGCGCTGGCCGTCCGTGCGATCGCATGCTTGGCTTCGCGTCGCTGCTGGTTCTTGTAGCGCAACGGCAGGTCGTAGGCGACCGAGTGCGACACCGCACCCCCACGGGTGCGCCCGAGCAGCTGCTGCTCGGCGAGGGCGTCGAGGTCCCGGCGTGCGGTGGCGGGCGAGACGCCCAGGCGCTCAACGATCTCCTCGACCTGCAGCCTGCCCGACTCGGCGAGCAGGTCGAGCACCGCGCTCAGTCTTTCGGCTCGGTTCACCCGTTGCTCCGCGGCGAAGCGAACAGCTGCATCAGCCGCATGGTCTCGGTCACCACGGCGGACCTCCCCGCGTCGATGTATCGGCGCGAGTCTACGACGGTGGGGTGGTCGTCCAGGTGCGCACGCACCGCGCGGGTGAAGAACGCGTTCAGGTGGGTGGAGACGTTGATCTTCGTCAGCCCGGCGTCGATGCCGGCGACGATCGTGTCGTCGGGCACGCCCGACGATCCGTGCAGCACGAGCGGGACCGGGACGGCGTCCCGCAGGCGCGCGATGAGCTCGAGGTCGAGCACCGCCGTGCGCTCGGCCATCGCGTGTGAGGAGCCGACCGCCACCGCCAGCGCGCCGACGCCCGTCTCGGCCACGAATGTCGCCGCCTCGTCGGGATCGGTGCGCACGCCCGGTGCGTGCGCACCGTCCTTGCCGCCGATCTCGCCGAGCTCCGCCTCGACGAGCACGCCCGCGGCGTCTCCGGCGGCGACGACCCTGCGGGTGGTCGCGACGTTCTCCGCGAAGTCCAGCTTCGCCCCGTCGTACATCACCGACGTGAACCCGAGCTCGATCGCGCGCAGCGCCAGCTCGGGGTCTTCGGCGTGGTCGAGGTGCACCGCGATGGCGGCGCGGGAGGCGGCCGCCATCTCGAGGGTGGCGCGCGCGAGCGGCTCGAGGGCGCCGTGGTAGCGCAGGCAGTTCTCGGAGAGCTGCAGGATCACCGGGAGACCGGTCTCCTCTGCGGCGCGCACCAGCGCCTCGGCGGTCTCCAGATGGATCACGTTGAAGGCTCCGGCGGCGGTACCCGCCCGGCGGGCCTCGTCGAGGATGACGGCGGTGGAAGTGAGAGTCATGTCTGGTTCCTGGAATCGGTGTCGAAGATCACGGCGGCGGTGAGGGCGTCGCGTTCGGAGGAGAGATCGCCGGCGAGCGGCATGAGCACCGCCGAGGCCGACCAGCCGACGGCGGTGCGCGCGAGCTGCGCCAGCTCCTCGTCGCCCAGGTCCTCGGCAGTCCCCCGCGCCGCCAGCAGGTGCGCGAGGGCGGCGACGGCGGCATCCCCCGCCCCTGTCGGGTTTCCCTGCAGCACGCACGGGAGCCGCGCACGCAGTCCTCGGCTCGGGTGGGTGCGGCGCACGAGCAGCATCCCCTCGGCGCCGAGGGAGACCACCACCAGGCCCGCGCCGCACTGCAGCAGCGCCTGCGCGCCGGCCATGACGTCGTCGGTGCCGGTGGTCTCACGCAGTTCGGCGGCGTTGGGCTTGAGCACGTGCGCGCCGGCCTCGGCCGCTGCCCACAGCGCCGCGCCGGTCACGTCGGCGATGGTGACGATGCCCGAGGCGACCGGCGCCGCCACGATCGCGGCCACATCGCCCGCAGCCAGCCCTGGCGGCAGACTTCCCGACACGACCACCGCCGCCGCGCGCGTCGCCAGGCTGCACGCCTCGTCCCGGAAGGCCGCGGCCTCCTCGGGCGACAGCGCCGCACCGCGCTCGTTCAGCAGCGTCGCCTCACCCGTGGTGTCGTCGACCACGGCGATGCTGCGCCGCGTGGGCGCAGCCACCGGGACCAGACGATGCGCGATGCCTGCCGCGCGGAGGTCGTCGCCCAGGGCGTGGCCGCTCGCACCGCCGGCGGTCATGAGCGCGAGCACCTCGTCGCCCGCGGCGGCGAGGACCCGTGCGACGTTGACGCCCTTGCCGCCGGCCCGCTGCGCGCCGGTGGCGACGCGGTGGGACTCCCCCGCGGCGAGACCGTCGACGTGCCAGGTGCCGTCGAGGGCGGGGTTGGGCGTGACAGTCAGGATCATGCGCCGCGTTCCCCGGCCAGCAGGCGCGCGCGCAGCGCGGTGCCGATGAGACCGGCATCCTCTCCGAGTCCGGCCCGCACGATCTCGCACCGCCGCTGGAAGGTCAGCAGTGCGGCGACGCGCCCGCGCAGCGGCAGGAACAGGTCGTCTCCCGCCTCGGCGAGCCCGCCGCCGATCACCACGACGCCGGGCGCGAGCACGGTGATCTGCCGCACGATCTCCCGCGCGAGGGCCTCCACCGCCTCGTCCCACACCTTCTGCGCCCGCGGGTCACCGGCCCGCAGCGCGTGCAGCACCTCCCGAGCACCGTCGACCGGCGCCCCGGCGGCGCGGGCGTACCGCCGCGCGATCGCCCCGGCGGAGGCGACCGTCTCGAGGCACCCGACCCCGCCGCAGGGGCACGGGTCGCCCTCGGGGTCCGCGACGACGTGACCGATCTCGCCGGCGAAGCCGCCGCCGACCAGAGGCGTCCCGTCGATGAGGATCGCCGAGGCGATCCCGGTGCCGATGACGACCACCACCGCATCGCGATGGCCGGCCGCGGCGCCCCATCGGTGCTCCGCCAGCCCGGCGGCGCGCACGTCGTGACCGAAGGCGACCGGCATCCCGAGCGCCTGTGCGGCGAGCTCCCGGATCGGGGCGTCGCGCCAGCCGAGGTTGCCGGAGAACACCGCCACTCCGGCGTCCTCGTCCACGAGCCCGGGGACGCTCACCCCGGCGGCCACGGGCACCAGCCCGCGGTGGGCGGCACGATACGACGCCGCGAGGCCGGCGAGGTGCCCGGCGATGGCCCCCGCCGGGTCGCCGGCCGAGCGGGGCGTCGGGGTGCGGCGCAGGTCGACGATGCGGCCCGACGCGTCGACCAGAGCGGACTTGGTGGCCGTCCCCCCGACGTCGAACGACAGGACGACCGGACCGTCGCCGATCACCGGCGCACTCATGCGTCGAGGATGACCGACCGCGTGAGGTTGCGCGGCTCATCGGGGTTCAGGCCGCGCGCCACCGCCCGCGCGAGGGCCACGCGCTGCGCGCGCACGAGCTCGGCCATGGGATCGAGGCCCGCGTCCTCGAAGCGTGCGCCGGTGCGGCGGACGTCGTCGGCGAGGCCGTCGGGCATGTCGCCGAACGCCCAGGTGACGCGCCCGGGCGCCGCGATGGCGATCGGGCCGTGACGGTAGTCCATGGCGGGGTAGGACTCGGTCCACGACTGGGAGGCCTCGCGCATCTTGAGCGCAGCCTCGTGCGTGAGGCCGATCGACCAGCCGCTGCCGATGAAGGTGTACTGCTCGGCGTCGACCAGCTCGGGGTCGAGGTCCTCGTCGATCGCGCGCTCGGCGTCGGCGATCGCGCCGGAGAGGTCCTCTCCGAGCGATGCCCGGAACAGGGCCAGCGCCGTCGTGGCGAAGCGTGTCTGCACGACCGACTTCTCGTCGGCGAAGGGCAGCGTGACCACGGAGTCCATGAGGTCCATGAGCGGGGAGGTGGGGTCGCCGACCACGCCGATGAGCGGGGTGCGCCCGCGCAGGCGCCGCGCGAGCTGCAGCACCTCCGTCGTGGTTCCCGAACGGGTGAGCGCGACGACGGCGTCGTAGTCGCGATCTGGCATCTCGGATGCCGCGAAGGCGTCGGTGACGCCCGCCCCGCTGCGCTCGCGCAGGGTGGCGTAGGCCTGGGCGATGAACCACGACGTGCCGCAGCCGACCACGGCGACGCGCGCACCCACCGGCGGCAGGGCGGTCGTCTCCCGTGCGATCTCGGCCGCCTGGGTCCAGGTCTGCGGCTGCGAGCGAAGCTCGGCCTCCATGTGCGTGGACGTGATGGTCATCGCCGTGCCTCTCCCGCCGCTCACATTGATCCCTGATTGATCGATTCTGATTGCAAGACATGCGTTCCGATCAGATTACTGCTCATTCGCGGGCAGCACGAATCGCCGCCCTCCGGTGGACCCGATCACACGGAGACGACGGCGGGGGCTGCGGTCGAGGCGCGCACGATGAGTTCCGGCACGATGGGCTCGACGGCGGGCGGCTCGCCACCCTCGACCATCGCGATCACCCGGGCGGCGACCGTGCGGCCCACCTGCTCGAACGGCTGGCGCACCGTCGTCAGCGCCGGTGCGGCGTAGGCGGACAGCGCGATGTCGTCGACGCTCACGACGGACACATCACCGGGGACCGCGCGACCGGCCTCGTGCAGGGCGCGGGTCACACCGAAAGCCATTTCATCGCTCGAGACGAAGACCGCGGTGACGCCGGGGATCGCCGCGATGGTGCGCCCGGCTCGGTATCCCGATTCGGGGGACCAGTCCCCGGGGATCACCGGCGGCGGGGCGATGCCGCGCTCGCGCAGCACGCTCTCCCACTCCTCCCGCCGCGCCAGCGACTCCTGCCAGAACTCGTCGCCGGAGACGTGCCAGACGTTCTCGTGGCCGAGGTCCAGCAGATGCTCCGTCGCCACTCGGGCGATCGCACGCTGATCGATGAGCTCATCCACGCCGTGGCCGTCGTCCTGACGGTGCCCCACCGTGGGGGTGCGCGCGGTGCGCGCGCCCAGCGCGTCGGCGAGGAATCCCACCGGCGCGAGCATGACGATCCCCTCCGCGCCCTGTCGCTCCAGCCGGTCGAACGCTTCGACGAAGGCGGCGGGGCCGGAGTGATGGGGCACGCTCGCCGTGGTCACGGCGTAGCCCTCCTCCGCGGCGACCGCCTCCACGCCGAGGAGGATCGCGCCCGTGGAGTAGCGGCCCGTCGAGATGGTGATGACCCCGAGCATGCGGGTGCGCCCGGACGCCAGCGAAGCGGCGGCGGCGTGAAGCCGGTATCCGGTCGCCTCGACGGCAGCCATCACCCGCTGCGCGGTCTCGGGGCGCACATTGACGTGACCTGCGATCACCCGAGACACGGTCTGGGTGGACACTCCCGCCACGCGCGCGACGTCGACCTGGCTGGGGGCTTTGTCCCCGGAGGAGCGGCGCGGCATCCCCTCATCGTAGTGAGGCGTGCGGCGCACGAGCCATCATCGGGCCGAATAGGGCAGGATGTTAGGTGATGTGAACGCAAACATCACCGTGTGCGGACCGATCGGTCCCGTAATCCGAGAGGACGACTGAGGATGGATCCGAGCTCGGCCGCCACCGTGCGACCGTCAGTAGCGGCGCTCACATACGCCGACAGCACGCTGCTGCGTCATGGACGGCCGCACCGCATGCTCGCCGGGGCCGTGCACTACTTCCGTGTGCACCCCGACCAGTGGGAGGACCGCCTGCGCCGGCTGGCCGCCATGGGCGCCAACACGGTGGACACCTACATCCCGTGGAACTTCCACGAGCAGACCGAGGGCGACGCGCGCTTCGACGGGTGGCGCGACATAGAGCGCTATCTGCGCATCGCGGCGGAGGTGGGTCTCGACGTCTACGTGCGGCCGAGCCCGTACATCTGCGCCGAGTGGTCCAACGGCGGGCTCCCCGCCTGGCTCACGGGGCGCATCCGCCACGTGCGCAGCAGCGACCCCGCCTATCTCCGCGCCGTCGAGGAGTGGTACGCGCAGCTCCTGCCCCGTCTCGCGCCGCTGCAGACCGTGCACGGCGGGCCGATCGTGGCCGTGCAGGTCGAGAACGAGTACGGCTCGTTCGGCTCCGACCGGGCATACCTCGAGCACCAGCGCGAGCTGCTGCGCGCCCACGGCATCGTGGAGCTGCTCACCACCGCCGACGGCATCACGCCTGACATGCAGCGCCACGGATCGGTGGAGGGCGCCATGCCGAGCTTCACCTTCGGCACCGGTGTCGAGACGGCCTGCGAGCTGCTGCCGGAGGCCACACCGCTGCTGTGCAGCGAGATGTGGGGCGGGTGGTTCGACCACTGGGGCGAGCGGCACCACGTCCGCAGCGCGCAGAGCATGATCGGCACCGTCGACGCTCTCCTCGCCGCCGGCGGTTCGGTGAGCCTGTACATGGCACACGGCGGCACCAACTTCGGGCTGTGGGCGGGCGCGAACTTCGACGGCGTGCTGCAACCCACGGTCACCAGCTACGACTCCGACGCCCCCATCGCCGAGGACGGACGCCTCGGCGACAAGTTCGCCGCGCTGCGGGAGGCGTTCGCCCCGTTCCACGACGGCCCTCTTCCCTCGCTTCCCCCCGAGCCTGTCTTCCTGCCGCCCCACGCGGTCCCCTTCACCCCCGAGGGCACGCTCGACGCCGCACTGCAGGCGCTCCCCGCCGGCAGCGTCCGCTCCAACCCCGCCAGCTTCGAGGAGCTGGGAGTCGCCGACGGCATCGTCGCCTACGAGACGCAGGTGGACATCGGATCCGACGCCACGCTGTCGATCATGGGACTGCACGACCGCGCCGCCGTCCTGCTCGACGGCCGGCGCATCGCCACCCTCGAGCGCGACGGCGCCACCACTGTCGCGCTCGATGGCGTGACGGGGAAGCACCGGCTCACGCTCGTCGTGGAGAGCCTCGGTCGCATCAACTACGGTCCTCGCATCGGCGAGCACAAGGGCATCCTCGGCGGCGTGCTGCTCGGCCGTCGCTACGTGCACGGATGGACCCACCGCGTGGTCCCGCTCGATGGGTCGCTCCGCGGCGCAGGCGGCGAAGCGACCGCCGACGGCTTCGCCGTCGCCACCGTCGAGGTCACCGAGCAGGCCGACGCCTGGCTGGCGGTGCCCGGCGGCAGCAAGGGACTGATCTGGCTCAACGGCTTCCTGCTCGGGCGCTACTGGAGCGTCGGTCCTCAGGAGACGCTCTACGCTCCCGCGCCGCTGTGGCGCGAGGGGAGCAACGAGGTGCGCGTGCTGGACCTGGAGCAGCTGCCCCGAACCCTCGACATCCGCGACCGCCCGTCGCTGGGCGAGCGCGAGGAATTCATCGGCTCCTGAGTCGCCGCGGCGACGAGAAGGCCCCCGGCGCCACGGCGCTGGGGGCCTTCTCGTTCGCGCGGTGGACTCAGCCCTTGACGGCCCCCGCGGCGAGGCCCGAGCGCAGGTAGCGCTGCAGCGTGAAGAACAGCACGATCAGGGGCAGCACGCCGAGGAGCGCGCCGAGCATCACCGCGCCCTTGTTGGGCGAGAAGTAGCTCATCATCCCGAACAGCCCGAGGGTGACCGGCTTCAATTCCTGCGACGAGACCATCAGCAGCGGCAGCAGGAAGTTGTTCCAGGTGGCGACGAACACGAACAGGAAGATCGTCACCATCGCCGGGGCGAGCAGGCGCATCACGATCGTGAAGAAGATCCGCACCTCGCCGGCGCCGTCGATGCGCGCGGCTTCGAGAAGCTCGGTCGGCACCGAGCTGGCGTAGACCATGCCCAGGAACACGCCGAACGGCGAGACGGCCGACGGGATGATGATCGCCCACGCCGTGTCGACCAGGCCGAGCGCGTGGAACTCCAGATAGAGCGGCACCGTCAGCAGTGCCACCGGCATCAGGAGGCCGGCCATGATCACGCCGACGACGATCTTCTTGCCGGGGAAGGAGAACTTCGCGATGGCGTATCCCGCCATCACAGCGAACAGTGTGCCGACGACACCAGCGGTGACCGAGTAGAAGATGGAGTTGCCCACCCACCGCCAGAACATGCCCTGGGTCCAGGACATGAGGCTGTCGTAGTTGGCGCCCAGGTTCCACTCGGCGAACCAGAACCCGAAGGTCGACGTGAGATCGCGGTTGTTCTTCGTCGCGGCGATGAGCAGCCAGTAGACCGGGCCGAGGAAGTACACCGCGGCGACGACCAGTGCGGCGATGCCGCCGATCTTGCCGCGCAGCGACGGCAGGGCGTTCTTGGGGGGAAGGTCGTAGTCGACCTTGGGCGCACGGCGCGTCACGGTGCGCAGGAGTGCCGTGGTCATGAGATTCCTCCCTTACGGCGCTGCACGAGCGCATAGATGATCGCGAGGATGCCGGCGATCACGGCCATGAGCAGCGAGTAAGCCGAGGCGACGCCGGTGCCCGAAGGCGAGACCGCGCCCAGCAGCGAGTTGTAGGTGAGCATCATGGGCGTGTAGCCCTTGCCCATCCACGGGTTCTGGCTCTCCATCACGGTCGGCTCGTTGAAGAGCTGGATGGTCCCGATGATCGACAGCAGCACGGCCAGCAGCGCGGCGCCCCGCACGAGCGGCACCTTGATCTTGACCGCGATCTGCCAGCCGGTGGCGCCGTCGATGCGCGCCGCCTCGTAGAGCTCGCGCGGCGCCGCCTGCAGCGCCGCGAGGAAGATCAGCATGTTGTAGCCGGTGTAGGTCCAGGTCGTCATGTTCCCCATCGAGAAGAGGATCGTGCCCGGAGCCATGAAGTTCGTCCCCTCGGGGAGGTACTGCATGAACGGCGAGACCTCGGGGGTGTACAGGTACAGCCACATCATCGCGGCGATGACCCCGGGGATCGCATAGGGGAGGAAGAAGGCCAGGCGGAAGAAGCCGGGGCGCCGCACGATGAACGAGTCCAGCAGCAGTGCGAGTCCGAGCGCCGCGATGATCATGACCGGGATCTGCACGAGGCCGTACAGCACCACCCTGCCCATGCCCGCCCAGAACGTGGCATTGCCGAGCGCGAGGGCGAAGTTGTCGAACCCGACGAAGGTCTCCACGAGGCCGCCGCCGCCGTAGAGGCCCTCGCCGGAGGGCAGCTCGGCGAACAGCGATGCCCGGATCGAGACGATGATCGGCACGACGAAGACGACGATGAACAGCAGGGCGAAGGGGGTGAGGAACAGCAGCCCCGTCAGCGCTTCGCGACGGCTGCCGCCGCGTCGGCCGCGGCGCTGTCGCGAGGGCGGGGTGGCGGGGGCCGTCGCTGCGGCTGCGGCCACGGTGGGCGTGGTGAGTGTCATTTCTCGTCTTTCACGGGCAGGAGCCGGCGGAGCACAGGGGCGGGTCCCTTGCGCTCCGCCGGCTCAGCGGGAGTCAGCGAAGCGCGTCAGTCCGCGACGGGAAGACCGAGATCCGTCAGCGAGGCGACGGCGTCGTTCTGAGCCGTGGTGAAGATGTCGGCGACCGTGGTCTTGCCCGCGCCGACGCCGGAAGCGGTCTCGTTCATCGTGGTGAGCGAGGCGAAGCCCGGCGCGTAGACGAACTCCGGGTTCATGCGAGCGGAAGCGGTGGCGAGCTCGGCCAGCACGTCCTGTCCGCCGAACTGGCGCAGCATCTTCTCACTGGTCTCCGGGGTGCCGTTGGCGGCCACGACGAGGCCCTGGGAGGCCAGGTCGTCGATCTGCGTGTTGAACCAGCCGTTGAAGGCCATGGCCTCGGCCGGGTACTCGCAACCGTCGAGCACGGCCACGCCCGAGCCGCCGTCGGGGCCGGAGAGCTCACCGGCGCCGAAGTCGGGCAGCTGCGCCACGCGCCACTGACCCTCGGCGGGAGTGCCGTCCAGCGAGTCGAGCATGAAGCCCGCCTCCCAGGCGGCGCCGATGTGGCCGATGAGGGAGCTGGAGTTGACCGCCTGCGTGAAGCCCTCGCCCCAGCGCTCGGTGACCAGTGCGTCCTGACCGTCGATCAGTCCCTGCCAGAACGCAGCGACCTTCTGGCTTCCGGGCCCTTCCGCCTGGACGCTCCACGCGTCGCCGGAGGTGTCGAACCAGGCGTCGCCCGCGGCGGCGGACTGCGCGGACAGCCAGTTGAGGGCCTCATCCGGGGTGAACGCGGCGACGTACTTGCCGGCATCCGCGGCGATCGCCGCACCGGCGGCCAGCTCCTCCACCGTGGCGGGGACGGTGAGGCCCAGCTTCTCGAACTCGGCCGCGTTGTAGTAGTAGACCAGCGGGCCGGTGTCCTGGGGCAGACCGACGACGGCGTCGCCCACGGTCATCATCGCGTAGGCTCCGGCGCCGAAGTCGCCCTTGTAGTCGCCGGCGTGCTCGGCGACATCCTGCAGCAGACCCTTGACGAACAGCTGCGGCACCTCGGAGTACCCCACCTGCGCCAGGCACGGGCCGTTGCCGGCCTTGACGTCGGTCTCGAGCTTCAGGATCAGGTCGCTGGCCGCGCCGTCGAACTTGGTGGCGGTGACCTGGATGCCGGGGTTGTCCGCGTTCCAGCGGTCGACGATGTCGGAGACCGCCGTCATGCCCTCGCCGTCGGGAAGGCGGTGGACATAGCTGAGTTCCACGACATCATCCGAGGATGCCGCCGGCTCGGTACCGGTTCCCCCGGTGCTGCATGCCGCCAACGCGACCGCGGAAAAAGCCGCCAGGGCTGTGACGGCGGCGGGACGTCCGGCGCGGAACTTCGTTGTCATGTGATCGCTCCCCTTCGAGGATGCCGCAACGATGTCGCGCGGCGTTTTGCCCATCGGCGACTTCTGCGAGCTGTGCGTTCGCCATCTTCGTCGATGAGATGGATGTTTGCGTTCACAATACCGCGACTCCGCGTATGCTCAAGTCGCAAGCACGTCCCACCGACATCACTTGCTCACCGCGAACACCGGCCTCCGGCGGCGCGGCGCAGCGGTGCCCAGAGGAGAGAACATGACATCGATCGTCCCGCTCCCCCGCGTGCAGCAGGCACCGGCCGGGGAGACTCCGCTGCACCTGTCCGAGACTCTGCGCATCGAGGCCGAACCCGGTGCCGCCGCGGTCGCCGAGCTGCTGGCGGCGTCTCTCCGCGCGCGCGGCCGGCGCGTCACGACCACGGAGGTCGACGGCCCGGCGACCCGCATCGCGCTGCGTCAGCAGCCCGCCGAGCCGAGTGCGACCGCGACCTCGGCGCCGGAGGAGGCGTACACCCTCGACGTGACCTCGGCCGGGGTGGAGCTGACCGCTCCGACTCGCGCCGGCCTCTTCCGCGGCTCACAGACCCTGCTGCAGCTGCTGCCGCCGGACCTCTCCGGTGCGGTGGCGGTCGACGCGGTGCATGTCGAGGATTCCCCCCGGTTCGCCTACCGCGGCGTGATGCTCGACGTCGTGCGGCACTTCTTCGCCGTCGATGAGGTGCTCGGCCTCATCGACGCGCTCGCCCTCCTGAAGATCAACCACCTGCATCTCCACCTCACCGACGACCAGGGGTGGCGCATCGAGATCGACTCGTGGCCGCGTCTGACGAGCGTGGGCGCCCGCGGGGCGGTCGACGATGCTCCCGGCGGCTTCTACACGAAGGACGACCTCCGCCGCATCATCGCCTACGCGGCGGAGCGATACATCACGGTCGTGCCCGAGATCGACCTGCCCGGCCACACGAACGCCGCCCTCTCCGCCTACCCGGAGCTCAACGCCGACGGCGTCGCCCGCGAGCCCTACCACGGCGTCGAGGTCGGCTTCTCGTCCCTCAGCGCCGCTCCGGAGCGCGCCGAGGCCACCGACCGGTTCCTGCGGGATGTGCTGGGGGAGGTCGCCGCGCTGACTCCGGGACCGTGGCTGCACATCGGTGGGGATGAGTCGTGGTCGACACCTGCCGAGGACTATCGCGACCTGGTGCGGCGCATCACCGCGACGGCGGCGGCCACCGGCAAGCGCGTCATCGGGTGGCATGAGATCGGCGCGTCCGAAGACCTGCCCGCGGGGACGGTCGCGCAGTACTGGAGCTACGTGAGTCCGGTCGGCGACTCTGCCGACAACGTGCGGGCCGTCGTCGCCCAGGGCGGACAGGTGATCATGTCGCCCGCGGATGCGGCCTACCTCGACATGGCCTACCCCGAGCCGCCCGCCACCCCCGGCGGCCGCCCGCTGGGGCTCGACTGGGCCGACGGCGCGACCTCACTGGCACAGGCATACGGCTGGGAGCCGACGGCGATCGTCGACGGCATCTCCGAGGCCGACATCCTGGGCGTCGAGGGACCCCTCTGGGCGGAGACCACCCACACGATGGCCGACGTCGAGTACCTGGTCTTCCCCCGCGTCGCGGCGCTGGCCGAGATCGGCTGGTCGCCGGCCGGCGAGCGCGACGCGGAGGACTTCGTCGCTCGTGTCGCCGCCCTCGGGCCGGCATGGGATGCCGCCGGCATCCGCTACGCGCGCGTCCCCGAGGTGCCCTGGGCGGGCGCCGCGGGCGACGACCGCTGACACGTCCGCGGCCGGGGCGTCAGAGCAGCTCGTCATCTCCCGGAATGGGTGTCAGCGCGAGCTGGGTGGCGGGGCTGATCAGGAGCGACGTCGGCCGGGGCTGGCCTTCGCCGTGGTTGACCTCGAGCCAGAACGGCGGCGCGGCCCCCTCGACGCTCGCCATGATCTGCGCGCGCAGCTCATCGAGGTCGCGACCGCCGACCGAGTAGGAGTTGGCGCCGTAGGCGATGTCAATCCGCTTCATCGAAGCTCGCAGTCGCGGTGTCGGGGGCGGGTTCGGGCACCACGTACAGCCCCTGTGGGGAGTTGGCTGTGTAGGCGAGCGCTCCCAGCCACGCCGGATTCAGCGCGGCGCGACGGCTGCCGTAGTACTTGTAGACGATCACGCTGCGAGGGTGCACCCAGATGGAGGTGCGTCCGTCGCCGACGCTCGCGTCGTCGCGCCAGGTGAAGTGGAAGGACTCGCCGCGGCGGAGCTTGTTCCCGATGACCAGCTGCAGGTGTGAGAGCAGCCGGTCCTCGAAGTCCGCTTTCAGCTGGCCTTCGAAGATGAACTTGCCCATCGTGGCACCTCTCCACTTCCCCCCGCCGACACGGCCGACGCTCCATCCTCGCCCACCTGCCCCGCGGGCGGAAGCCCCTATCCGCCCGCGGACGGCGCGGATAGACACGCCTGATGGACCGACTGCACTACGCCGGCAACTCGATCGTCACCGGCACCGACATCGCGCACGCTCTGCTCGGCTACGCCCAGGCGCTGGCGGAGGCGGAGTCGTCGGCGACCGTGTCGATCCCGACCCTCCGAGACGACGGCACCCGGGGGCGCTCTGAGGTGCTGATCGGACCGGCGAGTCAGCTGATCTCCGATTCGGAGGGCTCCCCTCACGACGAGATCGTCGATGCCGAGCTGGTCGAGCGGCTGAACATGCTGGCGGCACGGGTGCGCGACGAACGCAGCCCCGCCCCGCAGACCTCGGGCGCGCCCGATCCGCAGGACCCGGACGGTGCGCCCTATGCCGACGGGTTCTGACCCCGTCAGGCGGTCTCGGCCGCCAGATCGACGGCGACGGGCACCCGCGAGCGCCGAGGGCCAGCGAGGTGCCTTCCGGTGCGGGCGGCGTCGGCGGACGGTGTCCACAGGGGCGGGAGGGTGAGACTTCCGCCGCGGCTGACCTCGTCGGCCAACTCCCGCAGCAGCGCGGGATCGAGCACGGCCGGGTCGGCCGAGTCGAAAGTGAACCGCAGCGGGATGCTCGGCTCGATCCACAGCGTCGTGCGCCCGGCGGGGCTGTTCTCGTCGTGGCGCCACGTGACGGTGAAGCTCTCGCCGCGACGCAGCTTGGTGGCCATCACGACCTTGAGGTGGGCCAGCATCTCATCCTGGATGTGAATGGGTGAGGTGGCGGATCCGTAATACAACGTGCCCATGGCGCTCTCCTTTGCCTAGCGGGACCAGGTCGCGGAGAGTGTTCAAAGAGAAGGACTGCTACGAGCGATTCGGGTTGCTGCGGGGACGATGACTGAGCGTCGTCTGCGGGACCTGGTCTCTCACACTACGACGCCGCAGACTGTGTAAGAGCCGTGAAACCTCCCTGCCACGTGAGGAGTTGCTCATGTGCAGTTCAGGTCGCGGAGGCGGATGCAGCCTCGGAGGCGGCGCGCCCGCCCGGCCGTATGTGTGGCCCATGTCCTTCCTCGAGCATGCCCGCCGCCTGCGCGTAGCATCCCGCTGCCGATCTGGTTCGGGCGGGCGGAGATGAAGCTCGCCGAAGAGCTGCACGACAAGATCCTCTACGGACTGGAAGATCCAGCGTCAGCGCGTGTCCGTGTCGCCCTCTGACGCGTCGCTGTGCGCGGCGGCCTCCACCCGGATGCGGCGCCCCTCGATGATGTCCTCGCGCTCCTTCTTCGCACGCTTGTCGCTCTTGCGTGTGTCGCGGGCGGGCAGCTGGATGTCCTGCTCCGCCGCCATCCCTCCCTGCAGCTGGCGGCCACGCTCGAGTTCGGCGTCGAACTCCGCGCCGAACAGCAGGGCGAGGTTGGCGATCCAGAGCCACAGCAGGAAGACGATGACGCCGGCCAGCGACCCGTAGGTGCGGTCGTAGTTGGAGAAGTTCGCCACGTACAGGCCGAACCCGAGCGTTCCCAGCGCCAGCACGACGATCGCCAGCAGGGCGCCGACGCTGATCCAGCGGAACTTCGGCTGTTTGGCGTTCGGGGTGGCGTAGTAGAGCACCGCCACGAGGAAGACGACGATCAGCAGCAGCACCGGCCATTTGGCGATCTCCCAGGCCAGCCGCACGCCCTCGCCCACCCCGAGTGCGCCGCCCACCGCGTCGGCGACATCGCCCGACACGACCAGGCCGACCGCGACGACGGCCAGCGACACCACGGCGATGATCGTGACGATCAGCTGCATCGGCCGCAGCTTCCAGAAGGGCCGCCCTTCCTCGATCTCATAGATGCGGTTCATGGCGCGGCTGAAGGCGCCGACGTAGCCGGACGCCGACCACAGCGCCAGCAGAATGCCGGTGATCAGTGCGAGGCCGGCGCCAGGAGCCTGCGAGAGTTGCTCGATCGGACCGCTCAGCGCGTCAGCGGTGTCGCCGGGGGCGACGTCTTCGACGATTCCCAGCACCGCGTCGGCGGCGGCGCCGCTCTGACCGACGACGCCGAGCAGCGAGAAGATCGCGATGAGCGCCGGGAAGATCGCCAGCACGGCGTAGTAGGTCAGGCCCGCCGCGGCATCCACGCAGCCGTCGGCGGTGAACTCCCGCACGGTCTTGCCGAGGACGTACTTCCACGACCTCTTGCTGATCTGGGTGGGCGCGTCCGGCTTGCCGGGCTGCTCGGGGTGCGGCGGGTTGGTGCTGGTGTTCTGCTGCTGACTCATCGTCATCGTCCTCTGCCGTGCGGATCGCCCCGGGGTGGGTCATCGACAAGCCAGTATCCGAAGAAGCGGCGCCGCCGCGCAGGCGGTTGCCAAGGCCGCCGGCATGTGCTCTGCGTCGCCGGAGGCGCGCCAGGATCTAGGCTCGGATCCCATGCGCGAGTTCTTCCGGGGTATGCGGCTGCTGGTGCGGGGCTTCGCGTTCTGGTCGCGGCGCCCCGGCCTCATGGCCCTGGGCCTGCTGCCGGCCGCGATCGTGGCCGGTCTGCTGCTTGCGGGGCTGGTGACGCTCGGCACCTTCTTCCCCGACATCGCCGACTCCCTCACCCCCTTCGCCGACGCGTGGCCGGTGATGTGGGCGACGGTGGTGCGCCTCGCCGTCGGCACGGCCGTGCTCGGAGCAGCGCTCGTCGTCGCCGCGGTGTCGTTCACTGCGCTCACGCTCGTGGTCGGCGAGCCGTTCTACGACCGCATCTGGAAGGCCGCCGAGACGGAGACCGGCCACGGACGGGCCGAGGCGGACTACGGGTTCTGGCGGTCGGTGCGCGACGCGCTGGCGCTTCTCGCCCGCGGTGCCGTCATCGCGGCGCTTGCGGCGCTGCTGGGGCTCGTGCCGCTCGTCGGCGGCGCACTCGGCGCCGTCGTCGGCGTGTTGCTGACCGGATGGCTGCTGGCCGAAGAACTCACCGCACGTGCGCTCGCCGCGCGCGGGATCGGCGCAGCGGAGAGGCGGCGGCTGCTGCGGCGCAGTCGCGGCCGGTCGCTCGGGTTCGGCGTGGCGACGCAGCTGTGCTTCCTCGTCCCCCTCGGTGCGGTCGCGGTCATGCCGGCCGCGGTCGTGGGCTCGACCATGCTCGCGCACTCGCTGCTCGGGGAGCGGCCCGCTCAGCCGGTGGGGGTATCCGCCCCCGGCGGCGCGGAGCCGGGGGCGGACTGAGCGTCAGACCAGGTAGCGGCCGCCGTTGACGCTGAGGGTCTGGCCAGTGACGTATCCCGCCTCGTCCGAGGCCAGGTAGGCGACTGCGTACGCGATGTCGTCGGGAGTCCCCGCGCGACCCATCATCGTCTCGCGCGCGTGCTGGTCGACGTCGACCGGCGACTCCCGCAGCATCGGGGTGTCCACGAACCCGGGCGGGACGTTGTTGACCGTGATCCCCTGGGAGGCGAACTCGACCGCGAGCGCCTTCGTGAAGCCGATGACGCCGCCCTTCGACGCCGCATAGTGCCCCATCGCCGGAGCACCGGTCTGCGCCGACGACGACGAGATGTTGACGATGCGCCCCCAGCCTGCGGTGAGCATGTCGGGCAGCAGCGACTGCGTGCAGAGGAACGGTCCCTTGAGGTTGATGCGCATGACGCGCTCCCAGGAGTCCTCGGTGATCGCGAGGAACGGCTCGAAAGCGCTGATGCCCGCATTGTTGACGAGGATGCCGACCGGACCGAGTTCTTCCCTGGTCCGCGCCGCCGCCGCTGCGACAGCCTCGGCGTCCGCGGCATCGCCGGCGCACGCGATCGCGGTTCCGCCTGCCGCTCGGATGCTGTCGGCCGTCGCTTCTGCACCCTCTGCATTGAGGTCCCACACGGCTACGGCGGCACCCTTGCCGGCCAGCACCGTCGCTATCGCGCGGCCGATACCGCGGCCGCCACCCGTGACGACGGCGACTCTTCCATCCAATGACATGATTCTCCTGACATGGTTGGGGCCAGCGGCCCCGATCGACTGTTGTCCGAAACCTATCGAGAGTAAACGGCGTTTACAAGCAGGAATCCGGCGGCACCGAACCCGAGGAGAGCGCAGACATGACCCCCACCCCCGGCGCCGACCGCTCACACGACGTCAAGCAGGCGATCCTCCGGTCGGCGCGGGAGCTGTTCACCGAGCGCGGCTTCGACAGCACGGGCATCCGTGACATCGCCGCCGACGCCGCCGTGAATCCGGCCATCGTCATCCGGCACTTCGAGTCGAAGGAGCGCCTGTTCCTCACCTCGGTGGATGCCGCGGAGTCGCTGACCCACCTTCTGAACGGACCGCTGGATCGGCTCGGCCACGAGGTGGTGCGCGTGGTCATGCAGGAGCGCGGTCGACCGGGCCAGCGGATCTTCGCGGCGACGGTGCGCGCATCGGGGCGGACGGACGTGCGTGCACACCTGGCCGGAATCGTGGCCGACATCTTCGTCGATCCGCTGAAGGCGCGCATCACACTGCCGGATGCCGAGGTGAGGGCGCACCTGTTCGCCGCCCAGCTCGTCGGAATCCTGTGCGCCCTCGAGGTCTACGACGACCGGTTCTTGCAGACGGTCGAAGCCGACCGTGTCCTGGCGCTCTACGGCGCCAGCCTGCAGCGCCTGCTGACCGGCCCCGCGACGGGGGACGCCCCAGCGACCGCCTAGGCGATCATCTGCGACAGGACAAGACCTTGCCCGGCCGCGCCGGGTGAGGGCTACTGGGGCGATGACGACCGCAGCGCGCAGAACCAGAGCAGCACATCGGGTGGTGGTGATCGGCGGCGGCAACGCCGGCCTGAGCGTCGCCGGACGCCTGCGCCGGGCGGGGGTGCGCGATGTCACCGTGATCGAACCGCGAACGACCCACGTGTTCGCCCCACTGCAGTCACACATCGCCGGCGGTCGGGCGCGGGTGGCCGACGCCGTGCGGCCGCAGCAGAAGGTCACCCCGCGGGGCGTGACCTGGGTGCAGGATGCCGCCACCGGGATCGATCCCGACCGGCGCATCGTGACCGTGACATCGGGCGCGCAGATGCCGTACGACGACCTCGTCATCTGCCCCGGCATCCGCATGCGCTGGGACGCCGTGCCCGGCCTCGCCGAGGCGATGTCGACCGAGGCAGGGGTGTCGAACTACGATCTCGACCTGGCCCGCAAGGCGTCGCCGGCATTGCGCGATGTCACGGGAGGCACGGTGGTCTTCGTGCAGTCGCCCAGCCCGGCATCCTGCGCCGCAGCCGCGCAGAAGCCGATGTACCTCGCGTGCGACTGGTGGCGGGCGCGCGGCGTGCTCCCCGGCATCCGCGTCGTCTTCGTCACTCCGGAGCCGGCGCTCTTCCACGTGGCCGAGGTCGATGCCGAGCTGCGGCGCAAGGTCGCCGAGTACGGCATCGAGGTGCGCCGCGCCACCGAACTGCGGGCGGTGGATGCCGACGCCCGCACCATCACCCTCGGCCGCGAGGGCGGCGAGGAGGCGCTGGCCTACGATCTGCTGCACGCCGAGCCGCCGCAGGCGCCGGCCGAGTGGCTCGCCTCCTCCGGGCTCACCGATGCGCGGGGCTACGTCGAGATCGACCCGGAGACGCTGCGCCACCGCCGGGTGCCGTCGGTGTGGTCGCTCGGGGACGTCGCCGAGACGCAGACGCCGCGTTCAGGAGGCGCGATCCGCACGCAAAGCAAGGTGCTGGTGCAGAACCTGCTCGCCGCCCTCGACGGCGAGGCACCCGCGGCGCGTTACGACGGGTACTCGGTGTGCCCGTTCACCGTCTCGCGGCACACCGTGGTCTTCGCCGAGTTCGACCGGCTCGGGGGCCCGGAGCCGACGCTGCCGTGGTGGAAGGGGTCGATGCGCGAGAATCGGCTGACCTGGATCATGGACCGCTACGTGCTGCCGTGGGTCTATTGGCACATGATCCTCAAGGGACGCGCGTGACGGGAGGAGACCGGGCACGCGCGGGGCGCGACCGGCGCTGCTACGGCCGGAGATAGGACGCGCCGTTGGCGTCGAGGATCGTCCCCGACGACCAGGCCGCCTCGGGCGAGGCGAGCCAGAAGACCGCCGCGGCGATCTCCTCCGGCGTGCCGACCCGGCCGAATGGGCTCTGGGCTCTCAGCGCGTCGCCCTCGGCGCCGTCGAGCTTCGACAGCTGGCGCGGCGTCGCGACGAACCCGGGCGCGACGGAGGTGACGGAGATGCCGTGGGGGGCCAGAGCCACCGCGAGCGACTGACCGAGGGCGTGGAGGCCGGCTTTGCTGGCCGCGTATGCGGGGAAGTCGGGTTCGCCGCGGAACGCGCCGCGCGACCCGACGTTGACGATGGCGCCGGGTGCACCGCGACCGATGAGGTGGTCGGCGAACGCCCACGCGAGATTCGCGGCACCCACCAGGTTGACGCTCACCATCTGCTGGAAGACGGCGTTCCAGTCCTCATAGGAGGTCTCGCCGATCACATGCCGGCGGGAGGCGACCGGAGCGACGGCCGCGTTGCAGACGAGCACGTCAAGCGGTCCGACCGCCTCGAGCGCCGACTCGACGGTGCGCAGTCCCCCCTCTGCAGCTCCCAGGTCGCCGGTCACGATCGCGTGCCCGGTGCCGTCGAGGGAGCGAAGGGTCTCCTCCGCGCCGGCCCGGTCGGTGGCGTAATGCACGGCGACGCGGGAGCCCGCGGCGGCGAACCGTCGCGCCACGGCGGCACCGATGCCCCCGGAGGCTCCCGTGACGAGGATCGTGTTCATGACACCTCACCTCCGACGGTGCTCTGACGAGCGCCGGGCCCGGGCCTCGCTGCCGAGAAGGGCGAGAGGCGAGAAGAAATGGCGGAGACGGAGGAATCGAACCTCGGCCCCCTCAGGGGACCCCACCCTAGCAGGGTGGTGCACGAGGCCTGACTGGGGATGCTCGCGTGCGCGATGCTCACTCTCCGGGACGGAACTCGCGGCACCGCGCGCAGTTCCGTCCCGGAGGGCGACTCACGCCCGGCGCACGGCGCCGCGGCGCCGCACGATCAGCAGCGCGGCACCCGCGAGTGCGAGCAGCAGAGCGGTGGCGCCGAGCCACAGCGACGGCGTGCCCCCGGTCGCAGGCAGCGGCTGCGCGGACACGGACGTCGTCGCCGACGCGCTCAGCCGCGCGTCCGGCGTCTGCTCGGTGGGCGAGTCGACCACGGCCGTGTTGACCACCTCGGGGAACGCGGCGACGCCGATCGCGACGCTCACGCGCGCGGTCGCGGATGCTCCGACCGCGAGCGGCCCGTTCACCGTGCACGTCACCGTCCCGGACGCGTCGGCGCACGTCATGCCGTGCCCGGTCACGCCACGGACGTCGAGGCCCGCGGGCAGGTCGTCGGTGATGACCACCGGACCCGGATCCTCGGTGGGACCGCGGTTGGTGAGCGTGAGCGTATAGCTGCCCGTCCCCCCGACCTCGAACGCGCCGTGCGCGAGCTTCTCGAGCACCAGGGCGGCCTGCGCGGGCACATCGACGGGGTCTTCGGCGATGTTGTCGGAGGGGTCCCGATCGGGCTGCGCGCCGCTCACCTGCGCGACGTTGACGACAGCGGGATACGCAGCGGCGTGCACGCGCGCGGCCACCTCGAGCACCGGAGCGGACGCACCCGGCGCGAGGGCCGTCGCGAGCGCAGCGGTGAGCACCGTCGTGCCGTCGGCCGCGGGCACCGCGGTGACGGACCACTCCGGGGCCGTCGCGCCCGCGTCGAGGTACTCCAGGCCCGCCGGCAGCGTGTCGACGACCTCGATGCCGGTCGCGACGGACGGCCCGTCGTTGCGCACGACGAGACCGAACGTGAGCGCATCGCCGATCCGCACGGATGCCGGGTCGTGCGTCTTCGTGATCGACAGGTCGGTCGCGTGCGTGACCTCGACGAGCGCGTCGTCGGTGTCGTTCGCGGGCTCGGGATCCGGCGTCGCCGACGACACGCTCGCGACGTTGACGGCGGGACCGGTCGGCATTCCCGGATCCAGCGAAACATGGATCACGAGGGCGCTCGCGTGTGCGCCGGCAGGCAGCCCGCCCGCGTGCACGCACTCGACGAGGCGGGGTGCACCGGCGTCCGCGGCACACGTCCACGCGGCGCCGCCGTCCGCGACCGCGATGAACGTCATGCCCGCGGGCAGCGTGTCGGTGATGCGCAGCGGCCCCACGGCATCGGATGCGCCCTCGTTCGTGACCTCGAGCAGGTAGCGCACGGTCGCCCCCGCGTCCGCGGTCGTGCGCGGCACAAGCGCGTCGTCTACGGCCGTCTTCGTGAGGGCGAGATCCGCGAGCGCGTTCACGCGCACCGTCTCGTCGTCGGTAGCCGGGCCGTCCGGGTCGGGCGTCGAGCTCGTGACGGTCACGGTGTTCGTGAGGTCGGTCGCGTCCGCGACGGCGGATGCGACGCGCGCGGTCACGGCGATGTCGAACGTGCCGACGGGCAGGATCGCACGGACGCACGTCGCGCTCGCGACGTCGCACGTGAAGCCCGCCCCGCTCAGTGCGGTCACGGTCATGCCGGACGGCACGGCGTCGATCACGGCGACGTCGCGCGCGACCGAGGGGCCCGCGTTCGTGACGCGCAGCGTGAACGCGACGTCGGTGCCGGCGACGTGCGATCCGGCCGCGGCGGTCTTGACGACCGAGAGGTCGGCCGAGGTCGTGACGATCGTGGGGTCGTGCGCGACGTCGTCACTGGGATCCGTGTCGTGCGGACCGTCTACGGTCGCGACATTCGTGTACGTGCCGGCGGTCACGTCTGCGTCGACATCGGCCGTGAACGCGACGGTCACGGTGCTGCCCACGGCGAAGGTGGATGCGGCGGTGCCGATCGTCCACGTCAGCACGCCGTCCCGCGCCGTCGGTTCGAGCGCGGCAGCCGCGCCACCGTCGACCCGCACGGTCGCGGAGCCCGCGGCGTACGCGAACCCTGCGGGCAGCGTGTCGGTGACCACGAGCGGCCCGGAGGCGTCGGAAGGCCCGTGGTTGGTGACGGTGAGCGTGTACGGCATGCTCTCGCCGGCCACGGCGTCCCCCGTGTGCGTCTTCGCGATCGACAGGTTCGCAAAGCGCGCCGCGCCGTGTCCGTCGTCGTCGCTCGCGTCGGGTGCGTTCTCCGCGCCGGCCACGACGGCGTTCACCACGTCGCCGGTGTGGCCCGCCGCGAGATCGAACGTGAGCCGCAACGCGGCGGTCGCACCCGGGACGAGGGCACCCGCGAGTGCGAAGGCCTGGTCGTCGCCCGCGGTCGCGGTGGTCGACGTGCGCGTCCAGCTTCCCTCGACGCTCACGAACGACGCGTACGTGAGATAGTCCGCGACGGCGTCGGTGACGCTCACGCCGCGCGCATCCGCGGTTCCCGTGTTCGCGACGGCGACGAGGTACGACACAGGTGCACCGGCGACCGGCGCGTCGTCGGCGGTCGCGTCACGCCACGTCCCGCCCTCGAGCACCTGCCGCGTCTTGCTGACCCCGATCGTCGTGTCCGTCGCCGGCATCGTCGTGGTCGTGCTCGTGTTGTTGGCCAGCACGGGGTCGTCGGTCGCACCCGGAGTGACGGTCGCGGTGTTCGCGATCGTGGTGCCCGGCGCGAGCGACGGCGACACAGTACCGGTCAGCGTGAACGTCACGGCCGCACCGCTCACGAGCCGTGCGCCGTCCGCGAGCGTGAGCGTGAGCTCATCGCCGGCGTCCAGAGCCGCCGCGGTGTTCGCGCTCCATCCCGCCGGCAACGCGCCGAGCACCACGCCCTCGATCCCCGCGGGAATCGTGTCGGCGACGGTGATCGGCTTCGCGGTCGTGCTCACCGAGTCGCTGGGCCCGGAGTTGGTGACGGTGATCGTCCACGTGAGCGCATCGCCCGCGTTGGGGGGCGTGGCCGGTCCGGTCTTGCCCACGGCGAGGTCGGCGGATGCCGTGACCGGCACCTCGGCGGAGTCGGTGTTGTCGTCCGCATCCGGGTCGAACGTGCGCGCCGTGACGGTCGCGCTGTTCGAAACGGGCGCGTCGGCGAGGTCGAAGCTCGAGGCCGCGGCGGCGGTGATCGACAGCGCCGGGAACGCCGCGTCCTTCGCGAGCGTCTCGGTGGCGTCGCTGCGCGTGCACGTGACGCCGACGGCGGTCGGCGCGTCGCACGTCCAGCCGTCGCCCGCGACACCGGTCACGGTGAACCCGTCCGGCAGCGTGCCCCACTCGTCGGTCACGGTGAACGGTCCGACCGCGGTGTCGGGTCCGGTGTTGCGCACCGTGATCGTCCACGCGACGGCGGGCGCGGCGCCCGCGACCAGGCCCGGGCCCGCGACCTTGTCGAGGCGCAGGTCGGCGGCGTGCAGGTACGCGTCGGCGGTGTCGTCGGCGGCCGTGTACGGACCATCGGCGTTGCCGGTCGCGCCGGTGGGGTCGGTCGTCGTCGCCGAGAGGGTGTTGGTGTGCGGCACGCGCACGCCCGCGTCGGTCGTGGCGCCCGCGGCGGTGAGCGCGGCGACCGCGGGGGTCGCCGTGAACCCGATCACGATCGTGCGTGCGGCCTCGTACGCGCCGCTCGCGGTTCCGGGCAGCGCGGGCGCGGCGGCGGAAATCGCGGCGGCGTTCCAGACGAGCGTCTGCACGTCGCCTGCCGCGGCGACGCTCGGGTCGGCGAGCGCGCGCGGCGCGTCCGTGCCGACGCGGATCGTCGCGGATCCCATGTCGTAGCTCCAGTGCTGCGGCAGCACGTCGGTCACCGCGATCGTGGTCGCGTCGCCGTCGCCGGTGTTGCGCAAGGTCAGCGTCCACGCGAACGGCTCGCCGGCGTACGCAGTCGTGCCATTGGCGGCGGTCTTGTGGAGCACGACGTGCGGGAACGCGGGGTCGACGATCGCGGTGTCCTGCACGTCGGCGGGCGTGAGCGCACGGCCGCCGTCCGGGAAGGACTCCACACTCGTGACGCGTGCGGTGTTCTCGAACTCGTCATCGTCACCGATGGTCGCGGACGCCGCGAGGACCGCGTCGTATGTGAGCGTGATCGCGGTCGGCGACGCGGACGAGGCCGACGGATGCAGCGGGCCGGGCAGGTCCGCGGCATCCCACGTGATGACCCCGCCACCGGTCGCGGTCGCGCCGGAGAGCGCGCCACCCGTCGAGATCGACGCGGGGTCGACGACGACGCCGTCGGGCACCGTGTCGGTCACGATGAGGCGGTACCCGGGGGTCGCGCCGGCGTTCGTGACCTCGAGCGTGTATGTGAAGCGCTGCCCGGGTGCGGGGGTCGTGTCGTCCACGGTCTTGGTGATCGCGGGGCGCGGGTCGAGCACGGTGACGGTCGCCGTGTCGTCGACCGGCGTCCGCGTGGACTCGTCGCCCGCGGCCGTCGTCCACGACAGCGCCGCGGTGTTCGGCAGCGACGCGATCGAGTTCGCGATGTCGTCGGAGAGCAGCACGCGGTAACGCAGCGTGAGCGTCCGGTCGACGCCCGCCGACGGAATGTCGCCGTACGCCCACGTCCACGTGTTCGTCGCGGCGTCGTGCGTGCGCGTCCACGCTCCGGGAAGCGCCAGCGGTGCCACGGCCGGTCCGGAGATCGACGACTCGATGAGCTGCGCGCCGGCGGGCAGGTCGTCCTGGATGCGCGCGCCGTAGTAGTTGATGTCGGCGTGCAGCGTCGCGACGATCTCGTACTCGACGGTCTGGCCGATGGGCGCGCTCGCGCTTTCCGCGAACGCGGCCGTCGTGCCGGCGATGCGCACACCCTTGGCGAGATCGGCGGTGACCGCCGTCACGGTCGCGTCGTCGTCGGCGGCGCGTTCGCCACGGCGGTCGTCCGCGTCCGGGGCGAGGGTCGCGGGCAGCGTATAGCCGTGCACGTCGGCGACGTTGGTGAACGCGCCGCCCGCACCCGTGCTCGGGTCGATGCGCGCGCTGTACGTGATCGTCGCGGTCGGCGACAGCGTCGCCAGATGCCACACGATGTCGCCGCCCACGCCCGTGCTCACGCCGGCATCCACCGACACCGGCTGCGGCGTGATCCCTGCGACGTCCACGCGCAGGCCCGCGGGAACCGTGTCGGTCACAACGTTGTCGTAGCTGTGCACGCGGCCGGACGCGTTGCCGACCGTGAGCGTGTACGTGATGACGTCGCTGCTGCTCACGTCGGTCGTCTTCGACGCGGTCTTGTCGATCTCCGGCGCCGGCTCGCGGTACGTCACGCGTGCGTCGTCCGTGCCGTTCCACGACGCCGAGGTGAACGACGCGCGGTTGCTCAGCGTCGTGCCGTTCGCGCCCGCGTCCCCCACGTAACCTGTCAGGGTCACCGTGAACACCTGGTCGACGGCCGAGCTGTTCGTGTAGGTCGTCGGGAAGGTCAGCACCCCGCGCTGGGTGCCGGCCGGCGGCGTCTCGGCGAACGTGAAGTCGGATGCCGTCGCACCCGTGAGCGCGGAGGCCGCCCACGATCCGCCCGTCACGATGAACGGCACGGCGCCGGGAGTGAGGGTGCCCCGATCGGCGAGGACACCGTCGCGCACGGACGTGCCGGCGGGAACGGTGACCGCATAGCTGAACGTCATGATCTCGCCCTGCACGACGTCGGCGGGGCCGTCCGCAGGGTCGCGGTCGGCGGTCGCGGGACTGATCTCGGAGCCGACGAGGTCTTTGCGCACGGCCGCGGGCGGTGTGTGCACCGCGGAGTCGTCGCGCGTGCCCGCGCCCGGCACGGTGACCACCGGATCGCGCGGCGTCTCATCGAGGGAACCCGTCGGGTACACGGTCGCGGTGCCGCCGGTGTTCAGCGGAAGGTCGTATCGCGGGATCGCGGCGGTGTTGGGCAGCGTCGTGTTCACGAGCGTGCCGTCGGGCACCGTGATCTCGTACATGAGCGTGCGCTCTGCTCCCGCCGCGAGGCCGATGCCGTCCCACACGATCACCGAGCGGTCGGCGAGCGCGGCCGGGAGTGACGTGGGATAGCCGGGGGCACCGGGATCGAGCACCGTGCCGTGCGCCCAGCTCGGGTCGACGTCCACGTCCACGTCCACGTCCACGGCGCGTACGCCGGGAGGCAGCGCATCCCACACGTGCAGGTCGGTGACCGCATTCGTGCCGCCGGTGAGGTCGATGCGGTAGCGCACGATCTCACCCTGGCGCACGTGGATGCCGTCGCGGTTCGACGCGAACGTGTCGCCGTCACCGTCGCGCTGCGTGCGCGCCGTGCGGCGGGGGTCGCCGTCGACCGAGTGGACGCCCTTGATCAGCGCGGGACCGCGCCCGGTCGCGATCACAGCTTCGTCGCGCAGGAAGAAGACGTCGCCGTGCACGTTCTCCTGGCGGTACTTCATGAGATTCGCGGGCTTGTCGAGGTCGGCCGCATCGTTGGGGGTCCACGACGTGACGGCGCCCAGTACGTGCAGCACGAGCGTGGAGCCGAGCGGCACGAAGCGAGCGCCGTCGGCGCCCTCGGTGCCCACGCGCCAGTCGACGCGCTGACCGTCGCGCGACGGCGCCGACACCTCGAGCCCGGGCGTCGTACCGGCCGCGACCGCGGAATCGACGTACGCGACGCCCGCGGGGAGGAAGTCGGTCACGCGCGCGTTGCGCACGTCCAGCTGGTTCGCGAAGCGGACGGTCAGCTCGTAGCAGACCACGTCACCGGGCACGAAGGGCACGTGGGTGGGGCCCGTCACGTCGTCCGCCCATGCGGCGTTCGTGGCATCCACCGGGCACGCGGTCGCGGCGGTCGGCGCCGCGGGTGCGGTTTCGATGACCGCGTCGCGCGCGAGGACGCGCTTGCCGATCGCGGAGAACTGGGAGCCGAGCGATGCGGACGAGTCGTCCCACACGTCCTGCTCCCCGAAGGCCGGCGCGCCCGCGACTGAGGCGACACCGTCGAGCGCGTCGATGGAGAGCGTGACGCCTTCGATCTCGACCTCGTTGACGAGCCGATCGCCCGAGGTCGTGCTGCCCACGAACGGATGGTGGTCGGTGTACGACGGACGCATGAGCGCGGTGTAGACGATCTGGTGCGTCTGCTTCGCCGCGAGGGCGTCGGGATCCGGCTCGAACGTCACCGTGAATTCGCCCAAGCCCTGGTCGTAGGAGATGCCGGCGACGTCGGCCCCCGTGACCTGTGCGCCGGGCGCGGTGGACGGATGCGCGCAGTGTCCCGGCCACGGGTCGCCGGTCAGTACGGCGGTCGACGCGGGCAGCGCGGGGCACAGACCGTTCGGCAGGACGTCGGTGATCCGCATCCGGTCGGCGCCCGCGTATTCGCTCGTCGCCAGGTCAAGCGTGAAGGTCGCGAGTTCGCCCGTGACGAAGTCGGTGCCGGCGCTCGTCGCGACGGACTTCAGGATGCGCAGGTCCATCGCGATGATGCGCTCGGTGTCGCTGTCGCTCGCCGGCACCGGCGCGGATGCGGGAGTCGCTGACGTGTAGGTGCCGCTCACGGTCGCCGCGTTGCGGAACTGCCGCCCGTCGTCGTGACGCGAGCCGAGGCCGTGACGCGTCGACGCGCCGGTGTTGTTGTTGAGATTCGCGGCCTGCGCGACCGTCTGCGCATCGGGCGTCGCGTCGCCGACGGCCGTCGTGAACGTCATCGTGTTCTCGAACAGCGGCACCGCGGCGCGGTAGCGCAGGGTGGTGACGCCCGGCGTTCCCGCGGTGTCCGGGAACGCCTGCGCGGTCGCACCCGACAGCGCGGGCAGCTCCCATGTGACCTTCGTATAGACGCCCGCAGGCAGGCCGGCAGGCAGGTCGGAGTCGACCGTCTCGACGCGCACCGGCTGCACGCAGTCGGCGGGCGCCGTCGAGGTGATCGGGCCGGCGCCGGGGTATTCGCGCGTGCCACCGAGCGCACCGACGCCGTCATACAGTAGCGGGGAGGCCTGCGTGTTGTCGGTGTCGGCGCACACGAGGAACTCCAGGCCCGCCGGCAGGTAGTCGACGACGACGACGTCGTCGGTCGTGCCCTGCGGCGTGTTCTCGATCGTGACGGTGTACGTCGTGTGGTTGTCGTGCACGCCGCGCAGGAGTTCTTCCTCGGGGCTCGGCTCGTGCTTCGTGAGGCGCAGTGCCTGCACCGGCACGCTCTGCACGTCCGTGCCCGAAGAGGAGTGCCGCAGCGCCTCGGCGCCGCCCACACCGGTCGACCCGTCGAACATCGGGCGCAACGGGGCAGCCGACGACACGTGCCCGGCGACGGCGAAGTCGGGGGATGCACCCACGGGGAACACGGCGGCGTCGGGCCGCACGATGATGCTCGCGTCGTACGTCGCGCCACCGGGGAGGTCGGCGACGTCCTCGAACACCCACAGCTGCATGCCCGCCGGGACGGCCGCTGCGGGCGGGGTCTTGGCGCTGTTGGGCAGCGTCTCCCCCGGCCCGTAGCGCACGGGGGTCCCCAGACCGCTCGAGACGAAAGCGATGCCCTCGGGCAGCGCGAGCGAGAACGCGATGTTGAATCCGTCGGCGGGCGCGCTGTTGGTCAGCGACACGTCGAGCACGGCGTCCTCACCCGCGAGGATGAACGGCTTGGCGTCGGCGTCGCCGTGCGCGCCGCCCGTGTCGCGCAGCGCGATGCCGGCTGTGGGGGCCGGCAGGGCGGCCGCCGACGCGCTGGTCACGGTCAGCGCACCCGCGCCGACGGCGCCGAGCGCGAGCGCGGGAGCCAGGACGAACGCGACCACGCGCGAACGGATGCGGCGACGGGCGACGCGCCGGGATCGGCGCGTATCGGCGACACGGGTTTCGGGCATGGTTCCCCCCTGGTTCCACGGACGCGCGTGCGCACGCGCGCCCGTCGGTCCTTCGGGTGGACGCTGAGGGGACGCAGTGCAAGCACAGCTACGGGGCGGCTCGCGCCGCATGCACCACTCTTCTCCACGCGACTCGGCGCGCCCGGCTGTTTGCGGGCGATTTCACCCGCCGGTTCACCCGTGCCGCCTCCGCGGCGGGGATCGGGGCGGGCCGCGGGTATCCTGGACAGTGATCCGCGGGGCTGGGACTGGCGACGCGACCCCGCGCACCCACCCGAGTGCAACGCCTTCGCCAGATCGGAAGTGCGCGCGCCATGAGTGTCGTCGAGCGGCTGCGGACGTTGCGGAGCGCCGGTCCGCGCGAGCAGATCCCCGCGGTGTTCGCTGACTCCGCGATCGAAGCGTGGTTCGGGCTGCCCCCCGCCGAGGTCCGCGAGATCCTCGAGGCCGCGCCCGACGACGCGCTGCGCTCATCGGTCGTGTCGACGCACGTGCTCGCGTTCTTGCGCGGCGAGCACGTCCCGCTCATGGATGACGTCGATCGCGCGAGCGCAGGCGCCGAGGCACTGCGCCGCGACCCCGCCACGCTCGCGCTCGCGGTGCTCGGCGCGCGCGTCACGGGGCAGCACCGCACCGCGCTCGCACTGCTGTCCGGCGGCGGCTCCCGGGCGGGTGCGCGCAACCTCTTCGCGGACGCGGCCTCCGTCTCCGGGATCTTCCTGGCCGTGCAGGCCGGCATCACGCGCATGCTCGCGGGCCGGTACCGCGCCGCGCTCGCCGACTTCGAGCGCGCCAAGTGGACCCGCCCGCCCGCCGAGCTGCGCTTCCTCGTGCGTGACGCGCACGTGAAGTCGGCCATCATCCATGCCGTCCTGGGAGATCCCGAAGACGCACGCCGCGAACTCGCGGATGCCGCAGCCGTCGAGCGCACCGCGAGCTGGGCCGAGCACGTCGTCGACGCGTCCGCGGGCATCGCCGCGGCGCTCGTCGACGACATCGATGCCACCACACGCCTCGAGCGCGTGCGCGCGATCCCACGGCCGGACATCGGCGAGATGTGGCCGTTCTACGTCCTCGCGCTCACGCGCATCGCGCTCGCCGACCCGTCGGCGGGGATCGACGGCCTCCTCGCGAACCTGCGCGCGGCCGACCCACCCGGCGCGGACGGCGACGGCCTGCCCGGCGCGGTGTTCGATCTGGCCGAGGCCGCCCTCGCGCTCTCGCGCGGACACGTCGCGGTCCCGCGCGACACCCTGCCGACCGCGGACGCCCAGGCACCGCTCAACCGCCTCCTCGCGGTTGCGCTCGCGCTCGCCGCAGGCGAGCCCGGACGCGCCCGCACGATCGCGCTGCGCCTCGCACCGCACACTGCGGGGCTGCGTCAAGCGGAGATGTGGCGCCTCACGCTCCTCGCCCTCGCGCACCGCGCGCTCGACGAACCCGAGGCCGCGCAGCGCGCCGGAGACCGCGCCCATGCGCTCGCGCACGGCCTTCCGGCGTTCGACCTCGCGGTAGCCGCGCCTGTCGGCCCCGCCGCATCCGCGGGCGCGATGGTCGCCGATTGGCCTGTCCTCGCGCAGGCCGGCGCGCTGACCGCGCGCGAACGCGAGCTGCTCCCGCTGCTCTTGGAGGGCCTGCCCCGCCGCGACATCGCGCAGCGCCTGTTCGTCTCGGAGAACACCGTCAAGACGCAGATCTCGAGCATCTACCGCAAGTTCCGTGCGACCAGCCGCGACGACTTCCTCAGCGAAGCCCACGTGCGCGGTCTCCTCTGACCGTGCGTTCCGGCAATGCTCCATGCGCACGCGTGGTCGGACGCAGATCTGCGGATTGAAGACCCGACTGCACGTCTGATCGAGTCATTATTGGAGCGGAGACGGAGGGATTTGAACCCTCGGTCCCCATAAGGGGACTCCACCTTAGCAGGGTGGTGCACTAGGCCTGACTATGCGACGTCTCCAGGCATCCGACGACGAGCGACGGATGCGCTCAGCCATCATAACCTGGTCGCGGGCCCTCCGAAGAACACGCTCACCCGCGGACGTTGCCGACCGAGCAGGTCTCCTGGGCGGCGGTGGAGCCCGTGATCGACCGCGGCAGCACCACGGTGCCGTCGGAGACGGTGGCGTCTTCGACCGGGGCCTCGGTCTCCGCAGGGCCCTCCCCCTCGCCCACGGGCGGCGCGGCCGGCGCCGCGGGATCGGCCGGCGCGGCATCCGCCGGCGGCTCGACAACGACGACGGCGTCGTTCTTGCCGGCCTCGCCGCTCAGCTCGAGCGGCTGGTTCGCGCGCAGCGCGTCCCACATCAGGTCGGCTGCAGCGTGGTCGGGGACGACCTTGTTGACGTCGTACGGGTCGGTGAGGGTCGGGTACTGCAGGAAGGTGATGTCCTCGAACGCGACATCCTTGGCCGCGAGGGCGATCTGCACCATGCGCATCGGGTTGGTGAGCGACTCGCTGGGCGTGACGTTCTTCACCGCGGTGCCCGCGAGCGAGCCCAGCGTGCCGACGTCGGTGAGCACCTCTTCGCTGACGAGCTTCTTCACGAGACGCGACATGTACTGCTGCTGGTTGCTGATGCGCCCGAGGTCCGAGCCGTCGCCGACGCCGTGCCGGGTGCGCAGGAACTGCAGCGCGTCGTAGCCCGCGACGGTGCGCGTGCCGGCCGGCCAGTCGATGCCGGTGTAGGGGTCGCGGATGCCGCCGGCGATGCAGACCTCCACGCCGCCGATCGCGTCGGTGATGTTGATGACGTTGCCGAAGCTGACCTTCGCGGCGTAGGGCACGCTCATGCCGCTGAGATCCGACAGCGTGTTCACGACGCAGCCGAGGCCCCCGTAGGAGTACGCCGAGTTCAGGGGCTGCTTGCTCATGGCCCACGTCTGGCGGCCGTCCTCGCCCGTGCACGAAGGGATCGGCACCATCAGGTCGCGCGGGAACGACACGACCGTGACCCGACGGGGGGCGTCGGAGATGTGCAGCAGCATGTTGACGTCGTTCAGCTGGCCACCGGCATCCTTGCCCGTGCAACGATCGCCGAACCACTCCGCGATCTCTGCCTCGCACTCGTCGGTGCCCGTCACCACCATCGTGATCGGACCGTCGAGCGGGCCGAGGCTGGGCGGCTGCGCCGGGGCGTCATCGAGTGCGACCGAGTTCTGGGCGAAGTCCGAGACGAGGCCGACGGCGGCGTAGCCGGCGACCGTCGCGCCCGACACCGCGACGACCGCCACGATGACGCCGAGGACGGTCAGGGCCTGGGTGAGGGGGTGCGGGGAACGCAGTTTTCCGTGGCGTGCCACCGGAAGGCGTCGCCCGTGCGTCCGGGTGCCGCGCGAGGTCATCCTCCGAGGTTACCGTTCGAGCAGGTCTCCTGCGCAGCGGTCTGCCCGGTGATCGATTCCGGCAGCGTCGTCACGGTGCCCGGGGTCTCCCCCGGCGCGGCGGTCTCGCCGGGGTCCGCCGGGGTCGCCGGCTCCTCGGGCGTGGCCTCCTGCGGGGTCTCCGGCTCGACAACGACCACGCCGTCGCCCTGGCTGGCCTCGCCGCTCAGCACGATCGGCTGGTTCGCCTCGAGAGCCGCCCACAGCGCCGCCGCGGCCGCCTCGTCGGGGACGACCTTGTTCGGGTCGTCGGGGTCCTCCACCACGGGGTACTGCAGGAACACGATCTCCTCGAAGGGAACGTCCTTCACCGCCAGAGCGATCTGCATGAGCGTCAGGGGGTTCGTGAGGCTCTTGCTGGGCGTGACGTTCTCGACCGCGGTCGACGCCAGCGAGTACAGGGTCGCCGGGTTGGTCAGCACCTCGTCGCTGATGAGCTTGCGGGCCAGCCGCGACATGTACTGCTGCTGGTTGGAGATACGCCCGAGGTCGCCGCCGTTGCCGACGCCGTGGCGGGTGCGCAGGAACTGCAAGGCCTCGAGCCCGGCGATGGTGCGGTTGCCCGCCTCCCAGTCGATTCCGGTGTGGTGGTCGCGGATGCCGTTGGCGATGCACACCTCCACGCCGCCCACGGCGTTGGTCACCTCGATCACCCCGCCCCACGTCACTTTGGCGGCGAACGGGATGTCCTGGCCGGTGAGCGCGGCGATCGTCGAGACGACGCAGGCCAGGCCGGCGTCGCCGCCGTTCGTGTAGGCGGAGTTCAGCGGGCGCTTGCTCATCGCGGAGGTCACCGTGCCGTCGGAGTGCGTGCACGACGGGATCGGGACCATCAGGTCGCGCGGGAAGGAGATGACGGTGACGCGCCGGGGCTCATCCGAGATGTGCACGAGCATGTTGACGTCGTTGAGCTCGGCCTCGGCATCCGCTCCGGTGCACCGGTCGCCGAAATACTGCGCGTACTCGGGCTCGCAGGCGTCGGTGCCCGCCAGCAGCAGGTTCACTCCGCCCTCGATCGCGCCGATGTCCGGCGGCACCGATTCCTGCCCATCGAGATCGACCGAGCCGTCGGCGAACGTGGATGCCAGCGTGAACCAGGTGTAGGCCGCGACACCGACCCCCGACACGAGCACGACGGCCAGCACGATCGCGACCGCCTTCATCAGCTGCGCGACGGGACCGGGCGATGATTGCACGCCGTGGCGCGCCAGCGGACGCCGACCGGAGCGCGCGGTGGGCGCGCGGCCGGGTTCGGGTGCGTCGGTCACGGGTGTCCTCTCGGTGGGGCGGGCCGTGCCGCCACACCCGGGACGCGTCTGCGGAGGGTGTGGGATTCGAACCCACGGGACATTGCTGCCCACTGGTTTTCAAGACCAGGTCCATCGGCCGCTCGGACAACCCTCCCGGCGAACGCCTCACGGCATCCGTCGAACAGGCCCCGAGTCTAGTCGACGGCGCCAGTGCCCATTCTCGCCGGGACGGCTGGGCAGCCGCTGTACGGCGCGCAGCACCGTGATGACCGGCGACGGCGGGTGTGTCAGAGGGCCCGCAGCACCTCGGCGACACCGCCGGCCTGCACCGAGCCCGTGGTCTCGCCGGCCACCGAGCGCACTTCGTCGACGCCCTGTGCCATCGCGACCGCGCGACCGCCGTTCTCCCGCGCCCACCGGAACATTCCGATGTCATTGCGTCCGTCGCCGATGACGATCACATGCGACGGCTCGACGCCGAGCCAGTCGCAGACCAGCGCCAGCGCACTGGACTTGTCGACGCCGCGGGGGGCGATGTCGAGCCAGGCGGTCCATCCGACCGCGTACGACACCTCATTCAGGCCGATGCGCGCGACGAGGTCGACGAAGTCCTGCTCGGTCTCGTCGGGGGAGACCACGACGACGCGGGAGGCCGGCTGGGCCGAGAGCTCCTCGAACGACACCCGGCGGGCACCCTGCAGGTTCCAGTCGTCGAGCTCCTCGGTGTACAGCCGTCGGCCGTCGGGAAGCTCGACCATGTAGCGGGCGTTCGGCAGGTGCTCGCGCAGCAGCGTCAGCACCTCGGCGGGGTCGAACGTCTCGGTGTGGAAGCGCTCGTAGCGCACCTCATCGCCCTTGACCCGCTTCATGATGACGGCGCCGTTGGAGCACACCACATACGTCGGGGAGATCTCCAGCACGCGCAGGATGCCCCTCGTGCTCTCCCAGCTGCGTCCGGTCGCGAGCATGACCTCATGCCCGGCCTGCTGCGCGTGGGCGACGGCCTCGACCACGCCGGGGCTGAGCGATTCGTCCTCGAGCAGGATGGTGCCGTCGATGTCGAGCACGATCAGCAGACGTTCAGTGCGGACCGCGGGGTTCTCGGCATCCGCTGCGATGTCCTCGACGATCTCGGCGGCGTCGGCGGGGTCGGTGACCTCCACCTCTCCGGCGGGGGGCAGATGGGCACGGCTCACGCGATCGGCTCCAGGATCTCGAGCCCGCCGAGGTACGGCCGCAGCACCTCGGGCACCGCCACCGAACCGTCGGCGCGCTGGTGGGTCTCCAGCAGCGCGACGATCCAGCGGGTGGTCGCCAGCGTGCCGTTGAGGGTCGCCACGGGTGTGGTCTTGCCGCCGTCCGGGCGGTGACGGATGTTCAGTCGCCGCGCCTGAAAGGTCGTGCAGTTGCTCGTGCTGGTGAGCTCGCGATAGGCGTCCTGCGTGGGCACCCACGCCTCGATGTCGTACTTGCGCGCGGCGGAGGATCCCAGGTCGCCGGCGGCGACGTCGATGACGCGATAGCTCAGGCCCAGTTCGCGCAGCATCCCCTCCTGCATCTCCACGAGCCGCTCGTGCTCGCGCTCGGAGTCCTCGGGGGTCGTGTAGACGAACATCTCCAGCTTGTTGAACTGGTGCACGCGGATGATGCCGCGGGTGTCCTTGCCGTGCGAGCCCGCCTCGCTGCGGTAGCACGTGGACCAGCCGGCGTAGCGCTTGGGGCCGGCGGAGAGATCGAGGATCTCGTCCATGTGGTAGCCGGCCAGCGGCACCTCGCTGGTGCCGACGAGGTAGAGGTCCTCCTCGGCGAGGTGGTAGACCTCGTCGGCGTGCTGGCCGAGGAATCCGGTGCCGCGCATGACCTCGGGACGCACGAGGGTCGGGGGGATGATCGGGGTGAACCCGGCCTGCAGCGCGCGGTCGAGTCCCAGCGTCATGAGCGCCAGCTCGAGCCGGGCGCCGATGCCGGTGAGGAAGTAGAACCGGGCACCGGACACCTTGGTGCCGCGCTCCATGTCGATGGCTCCGAGCATCTCGCCGAGGGCGAGGTGGTCGCGGGGCTCGAAATCGAAGGTCGGGATCTCGCCGTTCGTGCGCAGGGTGACGAAGTTCTCCTCGCCGCCGGCGGGCACACCGTCGAGCACGATGTTCTCGAGCCGGGCGAACGCGGCCTCGGCGGCGGCTTCGGACTCGACGACGGCGCGCTGGGCGGCCTTGACCTGCTCGCTGAGCTGCTTGGCCTGCGCGACGAGCTCGGCCTTCTCCTCCTTGGGCGCCTGCGCGACCCGCTTTCCGTGGGCGTTCTGCGCGGCGCGCAGCTCCTCGAACGCGGTGATCGCGGCGCGCCGATCGCGGTCGGCCGCGACGGCGGCGTCGACCGTCTCGGGCGACTCGCCGCGGGCCTGCTGCGAGCGCTTCACCAGGTCGGGCTGGTCGCGAAGGAGGGAGGGATCGATCACCCCACAATCCTCGCACAGGAGCCACCACCGGGCCCCGGCTATCGTGAGGGCATGACCTCGTCCGCCGCGCCGCGCGCCGCCCTGGTCTACAACCCCATCAAGACCGATGCCGCCGCGCTGCGCACGGCCGTGCAGCGACTGTCGGCGGAGGCGGGGTGGGACGAGCCGCTGCTGTTCGGCACCACCCTCGACGACCTGGGCGACGTGGCCGCCCGCGAGGCGCTGGGACTGGGGGTCGACGCCGTGCTCGTGGCCGGCGGCGACGGCACCGTGCGCGCCGTCGCCGGCGCGGTCAGCGGCAGCGGCGTGCCGCTGACGATCGTCCCCGTCGGCACGGGCAACCTGCTGGCGCGCAATCTGCGCCTGCCGCTGACCGACCCCGAGGCCATGATCCGCGCCACCTTCACCGGCGAGCGGCACGCAATCGACGTCGGCTTCGTGCAGCTGCGCCGCCCGGAGGGCGACGTCGATGAGCACGCGTTCGTCGTGATGGGCGGCATGGGGCTGGATGCTGCGATGATCGCGCGGACCAGCCCCCAGCTGAAGCGATCGGTGGGCTGGATCGCCTACGTCGACGGGGCCGCACGCTCCCTCGTGGGCGCCAAGCCGTACCGCGTGGTCTACCAGGTGGCCGGACACCGCATGCATTCGGCTCGGGCGCACAGCGTGCTGTTCGCCAACTGCGGCTCGCTGCCGGCCGGGTTGGAGCTGATCCCCGAGGCGTCGGTGGCCGACGGGCTGCTGGACATCGTCGTCTTCCAGCCCAAGGGACCGTTCGGGTGGCTGTTCGTGTGGCGGCGGGTCGCGTGGGACAACAGCGTGCTGCGCCGGTTCCGCGCCGGCCGCGACGTGCTGGCCCTGCGCACCCCGGACACCGCGGTGCGCTACGCCCGCGGCCCTGCACTGGAGCTGGCCCCGGCCGGCCCGCAGCCGGTGCAGCTGGACGGCGACGAGTTCGGCGAGGCGGTGCACGTGCGCGCCCGCGTCGAGAAGGGGTCGCTGCTGGTGGCGGTGCCGACGGGCCACACCCTCACCCCGCCGCCGCCGCGGCGGCGGACGCGGGGCTGACGCCGGCGGCGGATGCCTGCTGTCAAGCCCGCGCGGGGCGGCGACCGCGCCTTCAGCATGGGGTGATGGGCTCACCCTCGCTGGTCTGGTTGCGCGACGACCTCCGTCTGGCGGACAATCCGGCGCTGCGCGCGGCGGTGGACCGCGACGAGCCGGTCATCGCGCTGTACGTGCTCGACGAGGAGTCGCCGGGGCTGCGCCCCCACGGCGGCGCCGCCCGCTGGTGGCTGCATCACAGCCTCGCCTCGCTGTCCGAACGCCTCGCCGAGCGCGGCGGCACCCTGCTGCTGCGCCGAGGACCGGCAGACCGTGTCGTGCGCGAGGCGGTGAGCGATGTCGGCGCCGGGGCGGTGTTCTGGAACCGCCGCTACGGTGGCGCGGCGCGGGAGGTGGATGCGCAGCTGAAGACCGCGCTGCGCGCCGACGGCGTGGAGGTGGCCTCGTTCGCGGGGTCGCTGCTGTTCGAGCCGTGGACGGTGCGGACCGGCGGCGGCACCCCGTTCTCGGTGTTCTCACCGTTCTGGCGGGCGTGCCTCTCGCTCCCCGCTCCCCGCGCGCCGCTCCCCGAACCGCGCAGGCTCACCGCCGCCAAGCGCGCCGCGGCATCCGACGCGCTCGGCGACTGGGACCTGCTGCCCACCCGGCCGGACTGGGCGGGCGGTCTGCGCGAGACGTGGGAGCCGGGCGAGCCGGGAGCCCGCGCGCGGCTGCGGGAGTTCCTCGCCGACGATCTCGGGCGCTACGACCGCGCCCGCGACTCCCCCGCGGCGGGGGCGACCTCTCGACTGTCGCCGCGGCTGCGGTGGGGTGAGATCAGCCCGTTCATGGTGTGGCACGCGGCCACGCAGACGCCCGGCGCCGGCAGATTCCTCTCCGAGCTGGGCTGGCGCGAGTTCGCCTGGCACACCCTGTTCCACTTCCCCGACCTCGCCACGAAGAACCTGCGCCCCCAGTTCGACGCCTTCCCCTGGCCCCGGCTGAACGGGGCGCACCTGCAGGCGTGGCAGCGCGGGCGCACCGGCATCCCCCTCGTCGACGCCGGAATGATGGAACTGTGGCGCACCGGGTACATGCACAACCGCGTGCGCATGGTGACGGCGTCGTTCCTGGTGAAGAACCTGCTCATCGACTGGCGGCACGGCGAGCAGTGGTTCTGGGACACCCTCGTCGACGCCGACGACGCCAGCAATCCGTTCAACTGGCAGTGGGTCGCCGGCTCCGGCGCCGACGCGGCGCCGTACTTCCGCATCTTCAACCCCGAGCTGCAGCGCGAGAAGTTCGACCCCGACGGCACCTACTCCGGCCGATGGGCGCCGGATGCCGGTGCCCGCGAGCCGCTGGTCGATCTCAAGCTGTCGCGCCAGGCGGCGCTCGACGCCTTCGAGTCCGTGAAACGCGCGTGACCCCGCGCGCACGCAGCGCACGGGGTCACGGCGGCTCACGCCGCGGTCATCATTCGGCGACGGGGATGCCCTGAGCCTCGAGCGTGGAGATGGTCGACGCCTGCGCCTTCTCGAGCGCCTCGAGCAGGGTGCCCTGACCGGTCACGGCTTTCTGGAAGCCGTCGGAGACGTCGGCGTAGGTCTGCGTCATGGTCGGCCCCCACACGAAGTCGGGGTTGACCTGCTCGGCCGCCTCGGCGAACACGTCGTAGATCTTCTGCCCGCCGTAGAACTCCACGCCCTCCTGCAGCGACGGCAGCGACAGCCCCTCGGTCGTGGCCGGGTAGATGTTCGCCGACGTGTTCAGCGCCGTCAGCGCCTCTTCCGAGGTGTTCAGCCACAGGGCGAACTTCGTCGCCTCGTAGAGGTGGTCGGTGCCCTTGAACACCGCGATCGACGAGCCGCCCCAGTTGCCCGAGCTCTGCCCGCCGGCCTCCCACTGCGGGGCGGGCGCGACCGACCACTTGCCGGCCGTGTCAGGGGCGCCGCTCGAGATGGAGTTGGCACCCCAGACCGCGGAGTTCCATCCCCACACCGCGCCGGAGTTGTAGGCGTTGTTCCACTCCTCGGTCCACGCCGGGTAGGTCGAGACGAGATCCTCGTCGAGCAGCTCCTGCCAGTAGTCGGCGACCTGCGTCGACGGGCCTGCGGTGAGGTCGACCGTCCAGGCATCGCCGTCATTGGTGAACCAGTCGCCGTTGGCCTGCCACACGAAGCCCGCGAACTGGTTGATGTCACCGGTGGAGAAGTTGGTGATGTAGCCGCCGGCCTCGCGCACCTTCACCGCGGCCTCCTTGAACTCCTCCCACGTGGTCGGAACCTCGATGCCGTTCTGCTCGAACAGGTCGGAGCGGTAGAACAGCGCCATGGGCCCGGAGTCCTGCGGAATGCCGAAGACGCCGTCGGACGTGCCCAGCGTCACCTGACCCCAGGTCCACGGGATGAAGTCGGCCTCGGCGGCGACGACGTCCTCGCACGCGGCGAGGTTCTCGAGGCCGTCCTGCACGCGGAAGCTCGACAGCGCGTCGTACTCGATCTGACCGAGGTCGGGGGCGTTGCCCGCCTCGAGCTGGCTGAAGAAGCTCTTGTACGTGCCGGAGTTGCCGTTGGGCCCGGTCTGCACCGCGACCTGGATGTCGGGGTTCTCCTCGTTCCACATGTCGACGACGTCTTCGATGCCCGGGATCCACGACGTGAACTCCAGCGTGACGTCACCCTCCGACGGCGCGCAGGCGGCGGCATCCGTGCCGCTGTCAGTGGTGCCTCCCGCGGAGCATCCGGCCAGCGCGATCGCGCTGAGCAGTGCGACGCCGGTGGCGACTGCCCTCTTGTTGTGCTGCATGATCTTCCTTACTCGGTGGTGGTGTTACAGGGAACCGGAGGGCCGCAGCCCTCCGGAGGTCATTTGACCGAGCCGCTGCCCAGTCCGTTGCGCCAGAACCGCTGGAGCAGCAGGAAAGCGACGATGAGCGGCACGATCGACAGGAACGAGCCGGTGAGCACGTAGGTGCGCAGTTCGGGGATCTGATTGAGCTGGGTGTTCCAGGAGTAGAGCCCGTACGTGATCGGGAACAGCTCCGCGCTGCGCAGCATGATCAGCGGCAGGAAGAAGTTGTTCCAGATCGACACGAACTGGAACAGGAACACCGTCACCAGCGCCGGGGTCATCAGTCGCACCGACACGGTGAAGAAAGTGCGCACCTCGCCGGCCCCGTCGATGCGCCCGGCTTCGATGAGCTCGTCGGGCACCGACGACGCGGCGTAGATGCGACTCAGGTAGACGCCGAACGGGCTCACGATGCTCGGCAGCAGCACGGCCCAGTAGGTGTTGGTCAGGTTCACCTGGCTGAACAGCAGGAACAGCGGCAGCGCGAGCGCGGTCGCCGGCACCAGCACGCCGCCGAGCACCACGTTGAAGAACAGCTCCCTGCCGGGGAAGCGGTACTTGGCCAGCGCGTAGCCGCACATGCCCGCGAACACGGTCGCCAGCAGCGCGCCGACGACGGCGTAGCCGATGCTGTTGAGCAGCCAGCGGAAGTAGATCCCGTCGCCGTAGGAGATGAGGTCGCCGACGTTGGTGAAGAAGTTCCACTCCGCGAACCAGAGGGCGGGCGTGGTGAGCAGGTCGCCGCGGTCCTTGGTGGATGCGATGAACAGCCACCAGATGGGCACCAGGAAGTAGAGGGTGAAGACCCCCATCACCAGCAGTGCCGCGCCCCGGGAGAAGATGCTCTCGCGCGCACCGCGCGAACGGGCGGGGGCGAGATCGTCCGCGGTGGCTCCGCGGGTACGGGTGAGCATGCTCATTGCGCTGCCTTCCGCTGGGTGGACTTGAGGAACGTGAACGACAGGGCGAACGTCGCCAGCGCGAGCACGACCGAGAACGCCGCCGCCAGCTGGGTGTTGGGGACGGAGCTGGTGGCGTAGATGAGCATGTTCGGGGTGAACCCGGACGAGACCGCGGAGCTGAAGGAGCGGAACACCTGAGGCTCTGCCAGCAGCTGCAGCGTGCCGATGATGGAGAAGACCGCCGTGAGCACGATCGCCGGGGCGACCATCGGGATCTTGATCGACCACGCGATGCGGATCTGCCCGGCGCCGTCCAGGCGCGCCGCCTCGTACACCTCCGACGGGATCGCCAGCAGGGCCGAGTAGATGATGAGCATGTTGTAGCCGACGAACACCCAGGTCACGACGTTCGCGATGGACCACAGCACCATCTCGGGCGAGAGGAAGTTGATCGTGCGCGTCACATCGGTGAACGGCGACAGGTTCGGGGAGTAGAGGAAGCCCCACATGATCGCAGCGATGACACCGGGGACGGCATAGGGGGCGAAGAAGGCGAGGCGGAAGAACCGCTTGCCCTTCAACGCGGGCGAATCCAGCAGCAGCGCGAACAGCAGCGCCAGCCCGAGCATGATCGGCACCTGCACCACGCCGAACAGCAGCACGCGGCCGACGGACTCCCAGAAAGGGCCGTTCTGGAACACCAGCGCATACTGCGTCAGCCCTCCGAAGACCTCCTGCGGCGCCCCGTACGTGCCCTCGCGCTGGACCACCTGGAGCGACTTCCACACCGCGTAGCCGATGGGGATCAGGTAGAACAGCAGGAACAGCACCCCGAACGGGCCGGTGAAGATCGCGATCGCGCCCTTGTGCTGCACCTTGCGGCGCTCGCCGCGACGCGGCCGGGAGCGGCGTGCGGCGTCGGGGGCGCGGGTGATGGCCTCTGTGGCGGTCATGCTGCCGCCTCCTCTCTGACGATGCGCACCGCACCGCCGGGAACGTCGACGCGACCGCGCACCGGGTCGCCCGTGATGAGTTCGACGCCGTCGGCCTCGACGCTCGCGGCATCCGTCGCGTGGTTGACGATGAACAGATACGACGCCTGCGGCCCCCGGCGGCGCACCAGTTCGAGCTGGGCGAGATCGCCGTGCACGTGCGCGGGCGGGCGCACGCCCGCGTCGGCGGCGAGGCGCGCGATGAGGTCCCGGTAGGCGGCCTCGTCGGGCAGCGTCGCCAGATACCAGGCGACACCGTCGCCCCAGGCGTTGCGGGTGAGCGCGGGGTGCCCGGCGGCGGGCCCGGCGGCGAAGGATGCCACGACCTCGGCCGTGTCGGCCTGTCCCCGCTCGCTCCACAGCCGTGCCGTCGTGCCGTCGGTGAGATGCATGACGTCGTCGGCGGCGACAGGAGCGAACTCCTCGATGCGCACGCCCAGCGCCTCACGGAAGGGGCCGGTGTAGCCGCCCGTCCACACCCGGTCCTCGGCGTCGACGATGCCGCTGTTGAACGTGACCAGCGCAGTGCCGCCCGCCGCCACCCAGTCGGTGATCGCGGCGGCCTCGTCGGCACGCACGAGGTGCAGACCGGGCACGATGACCAGCCGGTGACCCGATAGGTCGGCCCCCGGCCGCACGACGTCGACGGTGAGGCCGAGGGCATGGGCCGCCCCGTAGGCGGCGTGCACCTGGTCGAGGTAGCCGAGCGCCTGGCTGGGTCGGGACTCCGTCTGCGTCGCCCACCACGCCTCCCACGAGAACACCACCGCGACATCGGCGACCACGCGGGATCCGGCGACCTCGGAGATGCGCTCGACGATCCCGCCCAGCTCGGTCACCTCGCGCCACAGCGCGGAGTCGGTGCCCGCGTGCGGCAGCATCGCGGAGTGGAACTTCTCGCTGCCCTGCACTGAGGCGCGCCACTGGAAGAAGCACACGCCGTCCGCGCCGCGGGCGACATGGGTGAGCGAATTGCGGATGATCTGGCCGGGCGCCTTCGGGGTGTTCAGCGGCTGCCAGTTGACCGCGCCGGTGGAGTGCTCCATCAGCAGCCACGGCGCCCCGTCGCCGAGGCCCCGTGAGAGGTCGGCGGCGAAGGCGAGCTCCGAGACCGGGTCGGCCAGCCGTCCGTCCAGGTAGTGGTCGTTCGCGATCACGTCCATGTCGGCGGCCCACGACCAGTAGTCCATGTTCTCGATGTGGGCCGTGACCATGAAGTTCGTGGTGACGGACCGGTCGCTGAGGGCCCGGATGGCATCGGCCTCGGCCCGGTACAGCCCGCGCAGCTCGTCGGAGCTGAAGCGGTGGAAATCGAGCATCTGCGACGGGTTGCCCGTCGAGAGGGTCGTGCGCGGCGGCAGGATCTCGTCCCAGTCGCGGTAGCTCTGGCTCCAGAACGCGGTGCCCCACGCGGTGTTGAGCGCGTCGATCGTGGCGTAGCGCTCGCGCAGCCAGCGGCGGAAGGCGCCGGCGCTGACGTCGCAGTAGCACAGCGCGTTGTGGCATCCCAGCTCGTTCGACACGTGCCACAGGGCCACCGCGGGGTGGTCGCCGTAGCGGCGCGCGACCTCGGTCGTCAGGCGCACGGCGGCCTCGCGGAAGACAGGCGAGCTCGGGCAGAACGCCTGCCGGCCGCCCGGGTACCGGCGCGTGCCGTCCGCGGCCATCGGCAGCATCTCGGGGTGGCTGCGGGTGAGCCAGGCGGGCGGCGACGCGGTGCCGGTGCCGAGGTTGATGCGGATGCCGGCGGCGTGCAGCCGCGCGACGATGTCGTCGAGGCGGGTGAAGTCGTACTCCCCCGCGCGCGGCTCGATGTGCGACCAGCCGAAGATGTTGATCGCGACGAGATCGACCTTCGCCTCGGCCATGAGGGCGATGTCCTCGTCCCAGACGTCGGGCGTCCATTGCTCGGGGTTGTAATCGCAGCCGAACGCGATGCCGTCGTGCGCGAAGGGTCGGCGGGCGGGGGGCGTCATTGTCTCCTCGGATCTGTGAACGTGCACAGCCCGATGCGACTTTTCTCCGCATTGAGAACCTGTGAACGTGAACACATTATGAGCGGCACCCATCGCTGTCAACACGTGCACCCCGGGGTGTGCGCGTGCACATACGATGTGAGCGTGGAAGCGACGGGGCGACGACGCCGGGCAACGGTCAAGGACGTGGCACTCGAGGCCGGGGTGTCCCGCGGCACGGTCAGCCGCGTGCTCAACGGTCAGCCCTACGTCTCCGCCGAGGCGCGTGCGGCGATCGACGCCGCCATCACGAAAGTCGGATTCGTGCCGAATCGAGCCGCGCGCAGCCTCGTGGTCCAGAGCTCCCAGGCGATCGGGCTCATCGTGCACGAGCCGCATTCACTGTTCGTGGAGGACCCCAACATCGGGTCGATCCTGCTGGGCGCCAATGCCGCCCTCTCCGAGGCGGACTACCAGATGGCCTGCCTCATCGCCGACTCCCCCCGCGACATCGAGCGCCTGTCGCACTACCTGGGCGCCGGACTCATCGACGGCGTCATCATCGTCTCCGCGCGGGTCGGCGACCCCATCACGCGCGCCGTGGCGCAATTGCAGCTGCCGGCGGCGTTCGTGGGGCACCCGCGCGACATCGGCGATGCCGCCTACGTCGCGATCGACAACCGGGCCGCTGCCCGCGAGATCACCACTCGGCTGGCCGCGACGGGGCGCCGTCGCATCGGGATGATCGCGGCGGCGCTGGACCGCGACTCCGGATCGGACCGCCTCGCGGGCTTCGTCGACGCACTCGGGCACCGGTTCGACCCGCAGCTCGTGCAGAGCGTCCCGCTCTACTCGTTCTCGTGCGGCCAGGACGGCATGCGGGCCCTGCTGGAGCGCCACCCCGACATCGACGGTGTGTTCGCCTCGAGCGACGCCGTCGCTGCCGGCGCCCTCGACGTTCTGCAGGCGGCCGGACGCTCCGTTCCCGGCGACGTCGGGATCGTCGGCTTCGACGACAGCTCGTGGGCGCTGCGGTGCGACCCGCCGCTGTCGACCGTGCACCAGCCCGCCACGGAACTCGGCCGCGCCGCCGCCGAGGCCGTGCTGCGCCAGCTGCGCGGCGAGGGCGATGGCGGTCGGCAGCTGCTGGAGTGCCCGATCGTCTGGCGCGATTCGGCGTAGCCGTCGGCTGGAATGCCTGGAGCCCGCGTCCGGTTGCACGAAGTGATGAGCACCCCCACCCCCGCCCCGGCCCTCTCCGTCCTCGACCTCGTCCCGGTCCGCACCGGGCAGAGCAGCGCCCAAGCCGTCGCAGCAGCGCTGTCGCTGGCCGAGACCGCCGACCGACTGGGACTGCGGCGGTACTGGTTCGCCGAGCACCACAACATGCCGTCGGTGGGCTCGACCACTCCCCCCGTGCTCATCGCCGCCGCCGCAGCACGCACGTCCCGCATCCGCGTCGGCTCCGGCGGCGTGATGCTCCCCAACCACTCCCCGCTCGTCGTGGCCGAGCAGTTCGCCGCGCTCGAAGCGCTGGCACCGGGCCGCGTCGACCTGGGCATTGGCCGTGCGCCGGGCAGCGACCCCGTCATCACGCAGCTGCTGCGCATGTCGGGCACCTCCAGCGACGTCGAGCGCTTCCCGCAGCACGTGCAGGACATCCTCGCGCTCGTCTCCCCCGAGGGGGCGACGCTGCAGTTCACCTCGGGCGGCACCTACGACGTGCACGCGACGCCCGCGGCCACCGGCACGCCGCAGGTGTGGCTGCTGGGGTCGAGCGACTACTCGGCGCAGCTGGCGGCATCCCTCGGCCTGCCCTACGTCTTCGCGAACCACTTCTCCGGCGAAGGGCTCGAGCGGGCGCTGGGGCTGTACCGCGGGCAGTACCGCCCGAGCGAGGCGCACCCGGAGCCGGTGACATTCCTCACCGCCAACGTCGTCGCCGCCGACACCGCCGACGAGGCCGAGGCGCGCGCACTCCCCCAGCTGCGGGCGATGGCCCGCCTTCGGCTGAACCGCCCGATGGGACCGATGGAGACGGTCGAGGCGGCACTCGCGGCCGCGCCCGATGACGCGATGACGCCGCTCATCCAGGCGATGCGGGAACGCTGGATCATCGGCACGGGCGAGCAGGCGGCATCCGACCTGCGCACCCTCGCACGCACCCACGACGTCGACGAGATCATGGTCTCCCCCATCGCGGCCGCCCGCGAGGACGAGCCGATGGATGCCCCCACCGGTCGCGACCGCACGCTGGAGCTGCTGGCCGCCGCCATCGCCGGCTGACCGGCCGCGCCCGCGGGGAGGCGGCGGTCAGTCGGCGGGCTCGCCCGACAGCAGCCCCCGCAGCCAGTCGCGCGCCTCGACGAACACCTCGTCGGAGTAGCGGTCGGGGTAGCGCACGATGGCGCGATCGGCCCGGGGGTACGAGCCGAGGAAGATGACGCGCGGGCTGAAGCGGCGCAGCCCCATGAGGGCGTCGGCCATGCGCTCGTCCTGGATGTGGCCGTCGGCGTCGATGACGAAACGGTAGCGGCCCAGCGCGTCGCCGATCGGGCGCGATTCGATGAGCGACAGATTGATCCCCCGGGTCGAGAACTGCTCCAGCAGCTCCAGCAGCGCCCCGGGGTGGTCCTCGGGCAGCTCGGCGATCAGCGAAGTCTTGTCGGCGCCGGTCGGGGTGGGCGGCGTGCCCGGCCGGCTCACCAGCACGAACCGCGTCACGGCGTTGGGGTTGTCTCCGATCGACTCGGCGAGCAGCTCGAGATCGTGGTGCTCCAGGATGCCGGGAGGGGCGATGGCGGCATCGGCTCGACTGGTGCCGTCGAGCATGTCCACCGCCGCGGCGACGTTGCTGGCGGCCGGCAGGTGCGCGTGCGCCGGGAGCGCCCCCGAGAGCCACCGCAGGCACTGGGCGTAGGCGACGGGGTGGGCGGCGACCAGGGAGACGTCCTCGATCCGGGTGCCGGGGCGGCCGACGAGCACGAAGTTCACCGGCACGAGGTATTCGCCCACGATGCGCAGGCCCGGCATGGTGGCCAGGGCGTCCTGCGCGGTGGAGACACCGCCGTCGACGGAGTTCTCGATCGCGATCATCGCGGCATCCGAGCGCCCGTCGACGACGTCGGAGAGCGCCTCGCCGACGTTGCGCACCGGGCGCCACACCTGGTCACGGGCCTCGGGCACCTGCGCCAGCGCCGCCTCGGTGAAGGTGCCTGCCGGACCCAGATAGCTGTAGGTGCGGCGGGTGGTGGACGGATCGGTGGTCACGGGGAGCAAGCCTAGTCGCGTGTCCCGCCGCGTCCCGATGCCTGGGCACGCGGGCGGATCAAGTGACAGACTGAGCGAATGAGCCGCGCAGGACAGCCCGCCGAAGCCTCCGACCTCGTCGACATCGACGAACTGGTCAACGCCTACTACGACCGCAAGCCCGACGCCTCGATCCCCGAGCAGCGCGTCGCGTTCGGCACGAGCGGCCATCGAGGCTCGTCGCTGTCGACGAGCTTCAACGAAGACCACATCCTCGCCACCACGCAGGCGATCGTCGATTACCGCGCCGCGCAGGGCATCACCGGTCCGCTCTTCCTCGGCCGCGACACCCACGGCCTCTCGCGCCCGGCCGAACGCAGCGCCATCGAGGTGCTCGTCGGCAACGGCGTGGACGTGCGGGTGGACTCCCGTGACGCCTGGGTGCCGACGCCGGCGCTGAGCCTGGCGATCCTCACCCACAACCGGGGCAGGGATGCCGGTGACCCCGGCCGCGCCGACGGCATCGTCGTCACGCCCTCGCACAACCCGCCGCGCGACGGCGGCTTCAAGTACAACCCGCCCCACGGCGGACCCGCCGACACCGATGCGACCGGGTGGATCGCCGAGCGCGCCAACGCCCTCATCGCCGCGGGCCTCGACGGGGTGCGCCGCACCCGGTTCGCCGACATCGACGCCGACGCGCTGGGCAGCTACGACTTCCGCGACGCGTATGTGCGCGACCTCGCGAGCATCATCGACATCGACGCGATCCGCTCCGCCGGTGTGCGCATCGGCGCCGACCCGCTCGGCGGGGCCTCGGTGGAATACTGGGCGCTCATCGCCGAGGTGTACGGTCTCGACCTCACCGTCGTGAACCCCGACGTCGACCCGACCTGGCGCTTCATGACGCTCGACTGGGACGAGAAGATCCGCATGGACCCGTCGTCGCCGTCGGCGATGGCTTCGCTCGTGGCCCGGCGCGACCAGTACGACATCCTCACCGGCAACGACGCCGACGCCGACCGCCACGGCATCGTGACCCCCGACGCCGGGCTGATGAACCCCAACCACTACCTCGCCGTCGCGATCGACTACCTCTTCCGCAACCGTGAGGGGTGGCCGGCGGATGCCGCCGTGGGCAAGACGCTGGTGTCGTCGATGATCATCGACCGCGTCGCCGAGTCCCTGGGCCGGCGTCTGCTGGAGGTGCCGGTCGGATTCAAGTGGTTCGTCCCCGGGCTGCTCGACGGGTCGGTCGCCTTCGGCGGCGAGGAGTCGGCCGGGGCGTCGTTCCTGCGCAAGGACGGCACCGTCTGGACCACCGACAAGGACGGCATCCTGCTGTGCCTGCTGGCCGCCGAGATCCTGGCCGTCACGGGCAAGACGCCGTCGCAGCGCTATGCGGAGCTCGAGGCCGAGTTCGGCGCGTCGGCGTACGAGCGCGTCGACGCCCCCGCGACGCCCGCGCAGAAGGCGACGCTGGCCAAGCTGTCGCCCGAGGCCGTCACGGCCACCGAGCTGGCCGGCGAACCCATCACCGCGAAGCTGTCGCATGCGCCGGGCAACGGCGCCGCCATCGGCGGGCTGAAGGTGCAGACCGAGCACGCGTGGTTCGCCGCCCGCCCCTCCGGCACCGAAGACGTGTACAAGCTCTACGCCGAGTCTTTGCGCGGCCCGGACCACTTGCGCGAGGTGCAGGCCGAGGCCCGCGCCGTGGTCGCCGCCGCTCTCGGCGACTGACCGGCGCGCGCCGCTGCCCGCCGCCGGCGCCGCCGCCGGCGCGCGCCGCGCCGCCGCGTCGGCGCCGCGTCAGCGCTGAGACGAATCCTGACCGCCGAGACAGTGGGTATTCCCCATGGTCTCGGCTGTCGGCATTCGTTTCAGCGTCGAGGGAGCGGCGGATGCCGCGGCGAGTGGGGCGCGGGAACACGCGGGGTATTGACAGGGCTTGGGGGGATCGACAACATATCCGTGCGGAGGCTTTACTACGTTGTAAAACCCCATCCGGGCGCGCGGCGTACGGGTGATCGGGCTCCGCGACGGCTCGCCCCGATCACTGCTGGACAGCTGGTTCCTCGAGCCTCATCCGCGCACGCTGCCGTGCGCTCGGCGATCGGAGACGACGATGATGTCAGGCAAGACGATCAGAGGCCGGGGAGGTGCCGAGCGAAGCCACCGCAGGTGGATCGCACTCGGCACCGCTGCGGCCGTGGGACTGGGCGGCGCGCTGGTGGCGCAGCCCGCGATGGCCGCCCCGGGCGAAGACCCGTGGCTCTCGATGCCCGCGGACGGCGTGCATCGCTTCACGGTTCCGGCGGCCGCAGCGGATGCCGCCGTGGGCGCCACCCCCGCCGCGATCGCGGTGGAGGGGAACCTCGCGCAGAACAAGCAGTGGGCGCAGCTGAACTCCGGACTCTCCGGCGGCAGCTGGACCTCGACGATCGGCCCGCTGGAGCCCGGTCTGTACTACTACCAGTACACGGCGACGCTGGCCTCCGGCGAAAAGGTCGGGTTCCGCAACCCCGACAGCCCGCAGGCGGTGACGTCCAAGCCGGCGTGGAACACGTTCTTCGTCCCCGGTGACGAGGTCGCCTGGATGGCCGATGTGCCCGCAGGTGGGCAGATCGAGACCCTGACCTACGACAGCACGGTCGCCGAGGAGGAACGCTCCGCGTACGTGTGGACGCCGCCCGGCTACGACGCCGACCGCGCCGAGCCGTACCCGGTGCTCTACCTGCTGCAGGATGCCGGGCAGAGCCCTGCCGAGTGGAGCGAACTTGGGCGCGCCGCGCAGATCCTCGACAACCTCGCCGTCGAAGGCGACCTGGAGCCGATGGTGGTCGTCATGGGTGATGGCGACTCGTCCGACGCGCGCACCGAGGTACTCGACAACCTCCTGCCCGCCGCCCGGGACGGCTTCAACGTGTCGTCCGACCCCGCCGACCAGGCCATCGCCGGCATCGGCCGCGGCGCGTCGCAGGCGCTGACCCTCATGGTCACCGACCCCGGGGAGTTCTCCCAGGTCGGGTCGTTCTCCGGGCGCCTGACCGCATCGGTCAGCGCCGCGAAGGCGGCGCAGATCAACGCGGGCACCGACCTGGTGCGCCTGTACGTCGGCAACACCACCGACCGCGCGTACAACCAGACCGTGAGCCTCGCGGACAAGTTGAGCGCGGCCGGCGTCGAATACGAGATGGACGGCGCCAACCCCGACAGCGGCGGCACCTGGGAGAGCTGGCAGGAGAACCTGCGCGACTTCGCCTCCCGCGTGTTCCAAGACACCACCGACGGCGGGCCGAGCAACGGGCACCTCCCCGTCGAGGGACCGCACTCCCTGCCCGCACCCGGCACCACCCCCACCCCCTGGATCGACGACAACGGCATCATCACCTTCGAGACCGGCACCCAGTTCGCCGACGCGAAGAACGTGACGGTCTGGGGCAACTGGGGCGCCGGCGGCAGTTGGCCGCGCCTTCCGATGACGAAGGTGGGCGATCGCTGGCGGGTGACGGTCGGGCCCCTCGACGGCGGCTCGTACTACTACAAGTTCGTCGTCGACGGCGTGGACCACAAGGACCTCAGCAACCCCACGAAGGTGACGATCGAACCGAACTGGAGCACGTTCTACGTGGCCGGCGAGGGGCTGCGCGCCGAGTACACCGGCGATGTCCCCGAGGCGGATCGCGGTGCCGTCACGACGATGACCTACCGCAGCACGGCCGGCGAAGCCGACCGCTCCGCGTACGTGTGGACCCCGCCGGGGTTCGACGCCGAGCGCGCGGAGGCCTACCCCGTGCTGTATCTGCAGCACGGCGGCGGGCAGACCTGGTCGGACTGGATCGAGGTCGGTCGGGCCGCGCAGATCCTCGACAACCATTACCTGCGCGGGACGATCGTGCCGATGGTGGTGGTGATGGCCAACGGCAACGGGGTGAACTTCCCCAACGAGATGCTCCAGCGCATCGCGCCGACGGCCGAGGAGCAGTACAACGTCAGCGCCGAGCCCGACCAGCGGGCACTGGCAGGTCTCTCGATGGGTTCGGGGCACGCGTTGAGCACGCTCTACGCCCACCCCGGCGAGTTCGGCTATATCGGAGCGTTCTCGGCGTTCAGCGCGCCGCCCGCCAGCGCGGATGTCGAAGCCATCAACGCGGGGACCAAGCTGCTGCGCATCTACAGCGGCGACATCCAGGACTTCACCTACCAGCCGACGTTGGGCCTCATCGCCGCGCTGGAGGATCGGGGAATCGCGCACGAGTTCGCGCCCCTGATTCCTGGCCCGCACAGCTGGGATGTATGGCAGAAGTCGCTGATCGATTTCCTGCCGCGTCTGTTCGCTGCGGACACCAGTGATGGCATCCCCGTCACCGCTGTCGTCCCGGAAGGCGAGAACGGCTCCCTGGCCCTGACGGTCGCCGACTACGGCGACGGCATCGCCTTGGCCGGCCCGGACAACGCCGGAAACCGCCTGCGGTTCACCGGCGAACTGCCCGAGGTGACCGTCACCGACTCCCGCACCGCGCAGCAGGCAGGCGTCGGAGGCTGGGCCGTCTCCGGCCACGCCGACGCGTTCACCTCCGCCGGCCAAACGGTCACCGCCGACCACTTCGGATGGACACCCCGCGTGCTCACCCCCCGCCCCGGGCTCAGCGCCGGCGACCCCGTCGCCACCGTGCTCGCCGGCGGCCCGGGCCTGGACACTCCCGGTGAACTGGCCTCGGCCACTGCCGAAGGACGGTTCGGTTCGGCCATACTCGGCGCAGGACTCGTGCTGGAAGTCCCCGTGGACACCCAGCCCGGCACCTACACCGGAACACTCACCATCTCGCTGTTCCCCGTCGACTGAGACGAGGACCGACCCGGGCGCGGGGGGGGCGCCCCCCCCCCCCCCCCCCCCCCCCCCCCCGCCACCCTCAGGAGACACATGACCTCCCGACTGCCCCTCGCCCTCGCCGTGGCCGCTGCCCTCGTCGCCGCCCCCACTGCGGCTGCGGCGACCGCCGTGACATCCGCCGGGACGACTGGCACGGCCGGGGTCGCCGCCGCCGTCGCCACGGCGGCCGCAGACGACACCACCGGCGAGACCGGCACGACGTGGGCGCTGCAGCCCGCCGGCGCGGAAGGCCCCGACGGCCGGGTGTCGCTGCGGCACACCATCGACGGCGGGGCGGCCGTGGACGACCTCGTCGCGCTGACCAACTTCGGCCCGCAGCCGGCAACCTACGCCGTCTACCCAGGCGACGGCACCGTCAGCGCCGACGGCAATTTCGACCTCGCTCCCGCCGACGAGCCGGCGACCGGCGGAGGCGCCTGGATCACCGTGGGAAGCGTCGACGGCGCGACAGCGCGCGACGGTGGCGGCATCGTGCTCGAGGTCCCCGCCGAGACCACCGTGACGATCCCGGTGCGCGTCGAGGTGCCCGCCAACGCCACCCCGGGCGACCACCCGGCCGGTATCGTGGCCGAACTCGTCCCCGCCGACTCCGACGCGGTGCAGCTGGCCTCCCGGGTGGGGGTGCGCGCTCACCTCCGGGTCAGCGGCGACATCGTGGCATCCGTCGTTCCCGACGGAACGACAGCCACCTACACGCCCTCCTGGAACCCCTTCGCTCCGGGCACCGTGACGGTGACCTATGCGCTGTCCAACGACGGCAACGTGCGGCTGGGTGCCGAGACCGACACCGCGGTGAGCGGCCCCTTCGGCATCCTGGCCGCGTCTGCTGCGACCGAGAGCCGCGAGATCCTCCCCGGCCAGGCCCAGTCCACCACGGTGGAGGTGCCGGTGTGGCCGACGTTCTTCAGCTGGGGCACCGTCACGGCCACCCCGCTGGTCGTCGGAGAAGACGAGGTGGATGCCGCGCTGGCCGCGACCACCGCGGAGTTCACCGTCTGGACCATCCCGTGGTCGCAGCTCGCGCTCCTCGCCCTGCTGGTGGGCGGTTTCTTCGCCATCCGCGCATTGCGGGCCCGGTCTGCCGCGCGCGTGCAGGCCCGCATCGACGCCGCCGTCGCCGCGGCGAAGGCCACCGAGGGCACGCCGGCCCCACCGGCTGCGGACGCCGATGCGGCGCCGGCCGCCGCCACCGACACCGCGCACGTCGCTGCCGACACCGAGCCCGCCGCCGCCCCGCCCCGCCCGTGAGACGACAGCCGGCGGCCGAGACAGCGGATTTCACCCACGGTCTCGGCCCTCAGATGAGGTCTCACCGTCAGCTGCGGTCTCGGCCGTCAGCTGCGGTCTCGGCCGTGAGGTGAGGTCGCAGCGGTCAGGTGCGGTTGCAGCGGAAGGACACCGACGGGACGCGCGACCCGCGTCAGGACGACTCGCGACGAACGACCGTGAAGTCGGGCTTGATCGTGCGGGGCGGCAGGCGGTCGTCCTTCTCGGCGATCCGCTCGACGAGCAGCCGCACCGCGATCTCGGCGATCTGCTCGCGGCCCGTCTCGACGCTCGACAGCGACGGCACCGAGAACCGCGCCTCGTCGATGTCGTCGAATCCGATGACGGCGACGTGCTCGGGTACGGCGATGTGCTCCTCACCGAGCGCCCGCAGCACCCCCAGCCCGAGCGTGTCGTTCAGCGCGAACACGGCGTCGAACGCCACCCCGTCGGCCACGAGACCGTGCAGCGCCGCCGCTCCGGACTGCCGGTTCCACCCCTCGGCCGGGCGCACGAGCCGACGGTCGAACGGGATGCCGGCCGCCTCGAGCGCCCGGCGGTAGCCGCGCAGCCGCAGGCTCGCTGAACTCGCCTCGCCGTCCTCGTCCTCGGCCGCCGCGCCCACCACGGCGATGCGGCGCCGCCCGGTGTCGATGAGATGCGCAACCGCAGCCTCGGCTGCCGAGACGTTGTGCATCGCGACGTGGTCGGTGGGACCGCCGAAGATGCGCTCGCCCAGCAGCACGAGCGGGAATGGTGCGTCGAGCACGTGCGCGTCCTGCTGGCCGAGGGCGACGGGGCTGAACAACAGCCCGTCCATGAACCGCTGGCGGCGACCGGAAACGGCGGCGAGCTCGGTGTCGCGGTCGCCGCTGGTCTGCTCCACGACGACCCCCAGGCCGCGCTTCTCCGCCGCGCGGATGATGGCGTCGGCGAGCTCGGCGAAGTAGTTCTCTCGCAGCGCCGGCACCGCCAGTCCGATGACCCCGGTCTTGCCCGACCGCAGTCCACGCGCCGACAGGTTCGGGTGATAGTCGAGCTCGTCGATCGCCGCCTGCACGCGGGATCGGGTCTCGGGTCGCACGTGCGGATAATCGTTGATGACGTTGGAGACGGTCTTGATCGACACCCCCGCGAGCCGGGCAACGTCGTGCATCGTCGAACCCATCGCCTGCCCCGTTCTCGCACCGCCCGCCACGCAACTCTAGCGCCGGGCCAACCGACTGTTGACATCACCGGAGTGCGCTGGGAAGCTACTTTCCACACGTTGATATACAACGTTGTACACCCATCCCGACGACTCAATGATGAGCAGCGGATCGTGCGGCGGAATCCCGCCGCGGTGCCGATTCGACACAGCCGTCCCGCACCGAAAGGAAGACCCCCGTGAAGACCACGAAAGTCTTGGCCGCGGCAGCGACCATCGTCCTGGCCGGCACCCTCGTGTCGTGCTCGGAGCAGCAGGGAGGCACCGCCTCCGGAGGCAACGACGCCACCAACTGCACCAACACCATCCCCAAGACCGATCTGCCCGTGGTGACCATGTGGGCCTGGTACCCGAACATGGAGCTGGTCGTCGACAACTTCAACGAGCAGAGCGACGACGTGCAGGTGTGCTGGACCAACGTCGGTCAGGGCGGCGACGAGTACGACAAGTTCCAGACGGCGATCACCGCGGGCACCGGCGCCCCCGACGTCATCATGATCGAGGCCGACCGCATCCCGACCTTCCAGATCCAGGAGGCGATCGTCGACATCAGCGACTACGGCTACGAGGACGTCAAGGACGACTACAGCGAGGGCGCGTGGAAGGACGTCTCGGTCGGAGACGGCGTGTACGGCGCTCCCGTCGACGGCGGCCCGATGGGCATGATCTACCGCGCGGACGTCTTCGAGCAGTACGGGATCACCCCGCCCACCACCTGGGCGGAGTACGAGACGGCCGCCCAGACGGTGAAGGATGCCGGCGGGCCGCTGTTCGGCGACCTCGGCGCCAACGTGCCGGCGGTCATGATGGCGCTGCAGTACCAGAACGGCGCACAGCCCTTCACCTACGACTCGGCGACCCCCGAGTCGATCGGCATCGCGCTCGACGACAATGCCTCGAAGGAGGTGCTCGACTACTGGGCGGGCCTGGTGGAGAAGGGCCTCGTGGGCACGCAGGACCAGTTCACCCCCGAGTACATCTCCGGCGTCATCGGCGGCGACTACGCCACCTACATCTCCGCCGCGTGGGCACCGGGATATCTGACCGGCGCCGGCGTGGGCGAGGGTGATGACGCGGGAGTGTGGAAGGTCGCCCCGCTGCCGCAGTGGGATGCCGCGAACCTCGTGTCGGTCAACTGGGGCGGCTCGGCGTTCTCGGTCACGAGCCAGGCGAGCGATCCCGAGCTGGCCGCGAAGGTCGCATTCGGCGTGTACGCCGATGACGCGTCGCTGCTGGACGGCTGGCAGAACCAGGTCATCTTCCCGCTGAACCTCACCGCCTTGAACTCGACGGACTTCGTCGACTACGAGGTGCCGTTCTTCGGTGGGCAGCAGGCCAACAAAGAGGTGTACGTCCCGGCGGCCAACGCCTACACCGGCATGACCTACACCCCGTTCGGGCAGTACTACTTCGATGCCTTCACCGAGCAGCTGGCGGCCATCAACGAGGGCTCGGTCACGGGCTCCGAGGCGGCCGAGCGACTGCAGGCGGACGTGGTCGCCTACGCCGAGGAGCAGGGCTTCACCGTCGAGTGAATCCCGCCGCGTGGGCCGGTCCGGGGGGACCGGTCCACGCTCCCCGGCATCCGTCGCCCGTTCCTCGGAGGATTCCATGACCGTTGACCTCGCCCAGAGCGCCCCGGCCGTCGCCGCCGCGCCCCCGCCCCGCCGTCGCCGCAGCCCTCGCCGCCAGAGCCTCGTGGGCTGGGGGTTCGTCGCCCCGTTCGCCGTCGTCTTCCTGGCGTTCCTCGTCGCGCCGCTGCTGTTCGCGCTGTACCTGAGCCTGTTCCAGAACCAGCTGATCGGCGGCACCCGCTTCGTCGGCATCGCCAACTACGCCAAGGCGTTCACCGACCCCAACTTCCTCGATGGAATCTGGTTCGTCCTGCGGTTCTCGCTGGTGCTGATCCCGCTGCAGATGGCCGTCTCGCTCACCGTGGCGCTCATCCTCGACGTCGTCACCGGCGCCTTCGCGCGCTTCTCCCGGCTGATGATCTTCCTGCCCTATGCGATCCCCGCCGTCATCGGGGCGCTCATGTGGGGGTTCCTGTACAGCAAGAGCTTCGGCCCCGTCGCCGAGCTGTTCGGGATGTTCGGGTTGGTCGGGCCCGACTTCCTCAGCCGCAACCTGATCTTCTTCGGCCTGCTCAACATCGTGACGTGGCAGTGGGCCGGGTACTACATGATCATCCTGTACGCGGCGCTGCAGGGCATCGATCCGACGCTGTACGAAGCGGCGCGCATCGACGGTGCGAGCCAGTGGCAGATCGTGCTGCGCATCAAGATCCCCCTCATCGCCCCGGCCCTCGTGCTGATCCTCGTGTTCGCCCTGATCGGCACCCTGCAGTTCTTCAACGAACCCCAGATCCTGCGATATCTCGCCGCGGGCGCCATCCCGGCGGACTTCACACCGAACATGTACGCGTATCAGCAGGCTTTCGCGCTGGCCAACTACAACTACGGCAGCGCGATCTCGTTCGCCCTCGGCGCGGTGGTCTTCGTGTGCGTCTACATCTTCCTGTTCATCACGCGCAAGCGAGGGAGCTTCCTGTCATGACCGTCGCCCTCGACCGGTCCCGTCGCGCGGCCGCACGGCGCCGGTATCTGCCGATGCAGATCCTGCTCGGCTTCCTCGTCGTCTACTTCCTCATCCCGTTCTGGTGGGTCATCGTCAACAGCTCGAAGACCGCTGCGGGACTGTTCGGCGGCGGCAGCGCACTGTGGTTCGCCGACGTCGTCGACTACGTGGGCAACTTCTCACAGCTGTTCACGTTCCAGGACGGCATTTACCTGCGGTGGCTGGGCAACTCCGCGCTGTACGCCTTCGTCGGCGGGCTCGGCGCCACCGTCCTCGCCGTCGCCGCCGGCTACGGGTTCGCGAAGTACCGCTTCGCCGGGCGCCAGCTGAGCTTCGCGATCCTGCTCGGCTCGGTCATGGTGCCCACCACGGCGCTGGTGATCCCGACCTTCATCCTGTTCGCCGAGCTCGGCATCACGAACACGATCTGGGCGGTCATCCTCCCCACACTGCTCAACCCCTTCGGCGTGTACCTCATGCACGTGTACGCGCGGGACGCCGTTCCGGACGAGCTGCTCGACGCGGGGCGCGTGGACGGGGCGAGCGAGTTCCGCATCTTCGTGCAGGTGGCGCTGCCGATGCTGCGTCCGGCGATCGTCACGGTGCTGCTGCTGTCGATCGTCGCGTCGTGGAACAACTACTTCCTGCCCCTGGCGATGCTCTCCGACAACCGGCTCTTCCCCGTGACGGTGGGGATCGGCCTGTGGCAGGGCATCGCATCGGCCAACAACGCCGGCGGCACGTCACTGTGGAGCATCATCATCCTCGGCTCCCTGGTCTCCGTGATCCCGCTGGTGATCGCCTTCCTCACCCTGCAGCGGTACTGGCAGGGTGGACTCTCGATCGGAAGCCTGAAGTGACCTGACCCTCATCCGCCCCCTCCCCCACCCGCACGCCTACCCGAGAAGGACCATGAGTAACGCACGCTTGACCATCGACCCCCGCCTGGCCATCGGCCCGGTTCACCGCCGCCTGTTCGGCTCCTTCGTGGAGCACCTCGGCCGGTGCGTGTACGACGGCATCTACGAGCCCTCGCACGCGGATGCCGACGAGCACGGGTTCCGTCGCGACGTCGCCGCCCTGGTGACCGAGCTCGGGGTCAGCACGATCCGCTACCCCGGGGGCAACTTCGTCTCCGGCTATCGGTGGGAAGACGGCGTCGGGCCGCGGGAGGAGCGTCCGCGGCGGCTGGATCTGGCCTGGCACTCCACCGAGACCAACGAGGTGGGACTGGACGAGTTCGCCCACTGGTCGCGCGAGGTGGGCGCAGAGCTGATGTACGCGGTCAACCTCGGCACGCGCGGCGTGCTGGAGGCGCTCGACGTGCTGGAGTACGCCAACCACCGCTCGGGCACCGCACTGTCCGACGCACGCGTGGCCAACGGCAGCCCCGAGCCCCACGGCATCCGCATGTGGTGCCTGGGCAACGAGATGGACGGCCCCTGGCAGCTCGGGCACGGCACCGCCGACGAGTACGCCCGCCTGGCCCGCAAGACCGCCAGCGCGATGCGGCAGGTCGACCCCGACCTGGAGCTGGTGGTCTGCGGCAGCTCGGGGGCAGGCATGCCCACCTTCGGCGAGTGGGAGCGGGTCGTGCTCTCGGAGACGTACGACCACGTCGACTTCATCTCGTGCCATGCGTACTACGAGCCCGACGGCGACGACTACGCCGGGTTCCTCGCCTCGGCGGTGGACATGGACCGGTTCATCGATTCGGTCGCCGCGACGGCCGACCACGTCAAGGCGCTGCGACGCAGCGACAAGACGATGATGATCTCGTTCGACGAGTGGAACGTCTGGTACCAGACCCGCTACAACGAGGTGGACAAGATCACCGACCCCGAGGTGTGGCCGGTCGCGCCGCGCCTGCTGGAGGACGCATACACGGTGGTGGATGCCGTCGTCTTCGGCAGCCTCATGATCTCGCTGCTGCGCCACGCCGACCGGGTGACCGCCGCGAGCCTGGCCCAGCTGGTCAACGTCATCGCGCCGATCATGACCGAGCCCGGCGGCATCGCCTGGCGGCAGACGACGTTCTTCCCGTTCTCGATCACCTCGCGCCTGGCGCAGGGTGTCGCCCTGGAGGTCGCCGTCGAGTCGCCCACGTACGACACCGAGCGCTTCGGCGCGGTGCCCGTCGTCGACGCCGTCGCGACGCACGACGCGGCCACCGGCGGCACCGCGGTGTTCCTGGTCAATCGCAGCCTCACCGAGCCGATCTCGGTAGAGATCGATGTCGCCCACCTCGGCGCAGTCGTCGTGGCGGAATCGCACCTCCTGCACGACGAGGACATGCACGCCGCGAACACGCTCGAGAACCCGGAGCGGGTGGGGGTGCGTCCGAACGACTCGGCGACGATCGCCGACGGCATCCTCTCGGTGACACTGCCGCCGGTGTCCTGGACCGCGCTCTCGCTGCGCTGACGTTTGCGCACGCCCGCCGCTGACGCCGCCGGTTTCGGCGGCGCGGCGGCGCGGCGGCGCGGCGGGCGGAGCGGACGGGCAGACTGGCGGGATGCCGATCATCGACAACGCCGTGTACGTGGAGGGGGAGCGGATCCGCGACCCCGCCACCCTTCAGCAGACCTTCGAGCACATGAAGGACAACCACGGGATGGCCTGGATCGGGCTGCTGCGGCCGACCCCCGAGGAGTTGCAGCAGGTGGCGGCCGAGTTCTCGCTGCATCCGCTGGCCGTCGAAGACGCCTTCACCGGGCACCAGCGGCCGAAGATCGAACGCTACGGCGAGATCCTGTTCACCGTGCTGCGCCCGGCCCGCTACAACGACGGGACCGAGACGGTGGAGTTCGGCGAACTGCACGTGTTCGTCGGACCCGACTTCGTCGTCACGATCCGCCACGCCGACGTCCCCGACCTCGCGGTGGTCCGTCGCCGCCTCGAGCAGCAGCCGGCCACGCTGGCGAAGGGTCCCCACGTCGTGCTCGCCGCCATCCTCGATGAGGTCGTGGACGACTACGCGCCCGTCACCGCCGGCCTGCAGAACGACGTGGACGAGATCGAGGACGCGCTGTTCAGCGAGAGCGGCTCTGAACTGTCCCGCCGCATCTACGAGCTTTCCCGCGAGGTCATCCTCTTCCAGCGGGCCACGGAGCCGTTGACCGAGATGCTCGACGCCGTGCTGCGGGGCGCCGGGAAGTACGGCGTGGACATCGAGCTGCAGCGCGAGCTGCGCAATGTGCAGGACCACGTCATCCGCATGACGGAGAAGATCGCGGCGCTGCGCGCCATCCTCGAGAACGCACTCACCGTCAACGCCACCCTCGTCACCCACCGCCAGACCGACGCCGCGCTCGAGCAGAGCGAGCAGGTCAAGAAGATCTCCGGCTGGGCGGCGATCCTGTTCGGGCCGACCCTGGTCGGCACCATCTATGGAATGAACTTCCGCTATATGCCGGAACTGGAATGGCAGTGGGGCTACCCGCTCGCACTGCTCGCGATGGCGGCGACCTCCGGCGTGCTGTACCTCGTCTTCAAATCCCGGCGCTGGATGTGACCACCGCGCGCCCCTAGGGCGCGCTGCGGCGGGCGAGCGCAGCGCCGGCAGCACGCAGCCAGCGGGCAGGCTCGGCAAAGGAGGCCTCCGGGCTCCCCGCGAGATCGGTGAGCGAGACGGATGCCGCGAACGCGCCGGCGTCGGCGTCGGCAGCGATCCGGCCGGCGACCAGCGCCACCGGCACGCCCGCCTCCGCGGCGACCGCCGAGACGAACGTGGGCACCTTGCCGGCGGCGGACTGCCCGTCGAACGAGCCCTCCCCGGTCACGACGAGATCGGCGGCGGCGATCGCTTCGCGCAGCCCGATCAGCTCGGCCACCTCCGGCGCCCCGGGCACGAGGTGCGCGCCCCAGACGACGAGACCGAAGCCGGTGCCGCCCGCAGCCCCCGTGCCCGACGTGGTGGGATCGGCGTCGACCAGCGCGGCCAGGCACGCAAGTCCGGCATCGGCGCTCACGACGCCGGCGGCATCCAACCCCTTCTGCGGGCCGAAGACGGCTGCGGCCCCGGTGGGGCCGAGAAGCGGATTCGTGACATCGGTCAGCACGAGGGCGCCCGCCGGCGGCGGCGGCCGAAGCCGCGAGAGGTCGATACCAACGGCCGCGGCCAGCCCCCGGGCCCCCGCGGCGATCGGCAGCCCGGCGATATCGGTGACCACCGCGCCGAGCGCGCGGAGCATCCCCACCCCGCCGTCGGTGGAGGCGCTGGATCCGATGCCGAGCACGAGGCGCGAGACGCCGTGATCGAGCGCCGCGGCGATGGCCTGGCCGAACCCCGTGGTGTCGGCGTCCCACGGCAGCCGGCGGTCGCCGAGCAGCTCGATCCCCGAGGTGGAGGCCAGCTCGACCACCCCCGTGCCGTCGGGCGCGTCGGAGGTCGGCGGCAGCAGCAGCCACGACGCATCGACCGCGGCGCCGTCGGGCCCGGTCACCTGCACCGGCATCCTCGCGGCTCCCGCGACCGCGGCGGCGAACGCCTCGAGGGTGCCTTCCCCGCCATCGGCCATGGGGCGAAGCTCGACCGCAGCCCCCGGGTCGGCGTCGCGCCACCCCGCGGCGAGCGCCCGTGCGGCGTCGGCGGCGCCGATCGAGCCTTTGAAGCTGTCGAGCGCGACGACGACGGTCATGTCGCCGGCGGCGTGCGCACTCGCGGGTGCACCCGCGAGGGACAGCCGGCCTTCGTTGGCTCCGGTCACGATCCAGAGTCTAGGCGGGCCGGCCGTTCGACCCGCCGTCGGCGCCGGGCACGCCGATCACCCCCTGGACAGCGGCTGTCACCTCGCTAACCTGAGCCCCATGGACCCCGTGCTGCTCGTCCTGCCGCTGGCGGCCGTGACATCCGCGGCCTGCTGGATCCTCTCGCTCGTCACGAAGGACACCTCGTGGGTCGACCGGATCTGGTCGATCGTGCCCATCGCCTACACCTGGATCTTCGCGATCGCCGTGATCACCTCCGGCGGTGACGCCGCGCGCTCCGTACTGATGGCGGCGCTCGTCACGCTCTGGGGCGCGCGTCTGACCTTCAACTTCGCCCGCAAGGGCGGCTACTCGGGCATGGAGGACTACCGCTGGGCGATCCTGCGCAGGCGGATGAGTCCCGTGCAGTTCCAGCTATTCAACCTGTTCTTCATCGTGCTGTACCAGAACGCCCTGCTCGTGCTCATCAGCCTGCCTGCCCTCATGGCGTGGGAGCACCCCACACCGCTCACCGGCTGGGACATCGCTCTGGCCGCCCTGTTCCTGGCGTTCCTCGTCGGGGAGACCGTCGCCGACCAGGAGCAGTGGGACTTCCACCAGGCCAAGAAGCGTGCCGGCGGCACGCTCGAGCCGGGCTTCGCCATGACGGGGCTGTTCCGCCTCAGCCGGCATCCGAACTTCTTCTTCGAGCAAGCCCAGTGGTGGGTGTTCTACTTCATCGGCGCCGTCGCCGCGGTCTCGGCGGGTCTCGGCTTCTGGGGCGGCCTGATCAACCCGACGATCGTGGGCGCCGTGCTGCTGACGGTGCTGTTCATCGGCTCCACGATCTTCACCGAGTCGATCAGCTCGTCGAAGTATCCCGCCTACGCCGACTACCAGCGGCGCACGTCCATGCTCGTGCCGCTGCCGCCGCGGCGCACGGCGGCGCCCCGTCGCGCCTGACCGCTCCGTCAGGCGACCGCCTGCCCTGAGGATGCGGGCACGAGGCCTGCCCCCGTCGGCTCACCATCGCGCATCAGGCAGGATGGAGACATGTCCTGGCTTGTCACCGGCGGCGCCGGCTACATCGGCGCCCACATCGTCCGCGCACTCGGCTCCGCGGGGCTCAGCCCCGTCGTGATCGACGACCTCTCCAGCGGCCATGCGTCGTTCGTGCCCGAGGGGGTGCCCTTCGTGCAGGGGACGATCCTGGACCGCGCACTGGTGGAGCAGACGCTGCGCGAGCACGCCGTGGAGGGCGTCATCCACGTCGCCGGCTTCAAGTACGCCGGGGTGTCGGTGACGCGGCCCCTGCACACGTACGAGCAGAACGTCGAGGGCACCCGCGTGGTGCTGCAGGCGATGGCGGATGCCGGTGTGGACAAGCTGGTCTTCTCCTCGTCGGCCGCCGTGTACGGCACCCCCGACGTCGAGCTCGTCACCGAGGATCTCCCCAAGCGCCCGGCGTCGCCCTATGGCGAGTCCAAGCTGATCGGCGAGTGGCTGATCCGCGACCAGGCGGTCGCGACGGCCGACGCCGCGGCGCCGCTGCGCCACACGTCGCTGCGGTACTTCAACGTCGTGGGGTCGGGCGACCTCGCCGTGTACGACAGCAGCCCGCACAACCTGTTCCCGCTGGTGTTCGAGGCGCTCATCGAGGGCCGGACGCCCCGCATCAACGGCGACGACTACGCCACCCCCGACGGCACCAACGTGCGCGACTACGTGCACGTGGCGGACATCGCCGCGGCCCACGTCGTGGCCGCGCAGCGGCTGACCGCCGGCGAGCCCGTGGAGCCGGCATACAACCTCGGTTCCCAGAACGGCCTGTCGGTGCGGCAGATCATGGATGCCATGGCCCGCGTCACCGGCGTCGACTTCACGCCCGAGATCGGACCGCGCCGCGCCGGCGACCCCGACCGCATCGTGGCGACCGGCGAACTCGCCGCCCGCGACCTGCAGTGGGAGAACCGCTACAGCGTCGACGAGATGGTGCGCACCGGGTGGGAGGCCCGCCGCGCCGCGGGCTGACCCGCGCAGCGGGCAAGGGCAGCACGCAACGGGCAGCGCGCAACGGACGGCGGGGGTGCTCCGCCGTCGGGCTACGCGCGCGGGGCAGGCCCGGTGCTGGCGCGCATGACCAGCGGCGCCGGCAGCAGCACGGGCCGCTGGTCATCACCCTCGATCGCGGCGACGAGCGCGGCGAGGGCCGCGGCTCCCAGCGCATCGAAGTCCTGCCGCACGGTGGTCAGCGGAGGCCGGTAGTCGGCGGCATCCGTCACGTCGTCGAAGCCGACCACGCTGACGTCCTCGGGCACCCGCCGACCGGCGTCGGCGAGGGCGCGCAGAGCGCCCAGGGCCATCTGGTCGTTCGCGGCGAACACGGCCGTCGCCTCGCTCGGCAGGGCACCGGCGAGCGCGTGACCGGATGCCGCGGTCCAGTCGCCGCGCACGGGTGCCGGCACCTGCTGCCCCGCCTCGACCAGCGCGGCGCGCCACCCACGCTCACGCTCTGCGGCGGCGAACGAGCCCTCGGGACCGGCGAGGTGCCAGACGGCGGCGTGACCGAGGCCCAGCAGGTGCTCGGTCGCCGCGCGGGCACCCGCGGCGTGGTCGGTCTGCACGACGGCGAAGCGCTCGTCGGGGGGCGAGTCCACCACGACGAGCGCGAGACCGGCCGGCGCGACGGCGTCACGCACCACCGCCGTCGCCTCGTTCAGCACGATGGCGCCGTCCACCCCCTGGTCGCGCAGCCGGGCGAAGGCGTCGGCGATGCCGGATGCCGCATCCAGCGTCACCACCACCACGGCGTAGCCGCGGACGGTGGCCGCATCGACGACGGCCTGCAGCATGCGGGAGTTGCCGATGGTGGCCAGCGTCGTGGCGACGAGTCCGATCGTGTGGGTGCGTCCGGTGCGCAACGCGCGGGCCGCGCGGTGGGGGCGATAGCCGAGCTGCGCCATCGCCTCTTCGACCCGTGCGCGCGTGACCGGGTCGACCCGCGGGCTGCCGTTGACCACGCGCGACACCGTCTGCCCGGAGACCCCGGCGCGGGCGGCGACGTCGAGCATCGACACACGCTTCGCCCCAGGGGCAGGGGCCGGGGCAGGGGCAGGGGCAGGGGCCGGGGCAGCGCGAGCGTCCGCCTCGGCGGGGGAGTCGGAGGCGCCGCCGCGCTCGAGCCGGTCGAGGTGGTTCATGGGGTCGCGAGCCATCCGCTTCCTCCTCATCCCGGCGGCCGTGTTGACGATAACACAGCACGGCCGTACCATGTTGACGTGAACATTGCTGAGTTCGGTACACCCGAAACCCCCGAACCCGTCACCCTCGGCGCCGGCGTCGTGAAGCGCTCCACACGCCTGGCCGACGGCCGCGAGCTGTTCTACTTCGACGACCCCGACACGACGCTCGGCGCGGAGCGCGCCGTCGACGCGCGCACGCTCGACCCTCGCCCCGCGACGGCCACGATGCGGCAGGACGTGCTGACCGGCGACTGGATCTCCATCGCGGCAGCGCGGCAGAACCGCGCCTTCCTGCCGCCGGCGGAGCTCGACCCGCTCGCGCCGCAGACGCCCACCAACCCGTCGGAGATCCCGTCGCGCTACGACGTCGCGGTCTTCGAGAACAAGTCGCCCTCGTTCGGTCCCGCCCTCGCCGAGGCCTTCGGTGATGCGCCTGCCGCCGGCGACCCGCCCCGCGGCGTCGAAGACCTCGAGCACCTGGGCCTCGGCCGCACACGCACCTCGGTCGGCCGCTGCGAGGTGGTCTGCTTCAGCCCCGAGCACGCCGGGTCGTTCGGCACGCTGAGCGTCACCCGCGCCCGCACCGTCATCGAGGCGTGGGCCGACCGCACCGCCGCTCTCTCGGCGCTGCCGGGCGTGGAGCAGGTCTTCCCGTTCGAGAACCGGGGCGAGGCCATCGGCGTCACCCTGCCGCATCCGCACGGCCAGATCTACGCCTACCCGTACATCACACCCCGCACGACCCGCCTGCTGGACTCGATCGATCGCACCGCCCCCGACCTGTTCGAGCGCATCCTCGACTTCGAGCGCTCCGGCCCGCGCGTCATCCTCTCCGGCGAGCACTGGACGGCCTTCGTGCCCTTCGCGGCGCGCTGGCCGATCGAGGTGCACCTGCTCCCCCACCGCCAGGTCGCCGACTTCGCCGAGACGACCGATGCCGAGCGCGACGAGCTCGCACCCCTCTACCTGCGCCTGCTGCGCGGCGTCGACGCGCTCTACGACTCGCCCACCCCCTACATCGCCGCCTGGCACCAGGCTCCGGTGCGCCACGGGCGCGACACCGTGCGCCTGAACCTGCAGCTCACCAGCCCCCGCCGCGCCGCCGACAAGCTCAAGTTCCTCGCCGGCAGCGAGGCCGCCATGGGCGCCTGGATCGGCGATGTGACCCCCGAGGCCGCCGCCGAACGGCTGCGCGCCGCCGTCGAAGGAGTGACCCTGTGACCACCCCCGCCGCTCCCGGCTCCGCCGCGACCGCCGCCGCCGCGCGCGACCTGTTCGCCACGCTCACCGGCCACGAGCCGATCGGCACCTGGTCGGCACCCGGTCGCGTGAACCTCATCGGCGAGCACACCGACTACAACGACGGCTTCGTGCTGCCCTTCGCCACGCCCCACCGCACCCATGTGGCGCTGGGCACGCGCGACGACGGCCGCATCCGCGTGGTCTCGACGTTCGACCCGGTCCCCGTCGAGGTTCCGCTGGCCGACCTCGACGCCCTCTTCCCGAGCGAAGGCGCCCTGCGCGTGCCGGAGTGGTCGGCGTATCCCCTCGGGGTGGCGTGGGCGCTGCTGCACGCGGCGGGCCTGAGCGCCGGCGACGTCACCGGCGTCGACCTCGCGTTCGCCTCCGACGTCCCCGTGGGCGCCGGTCTCTCATCGTCCGCCGCCATCGAGGGGGCCACCGCCACGGCGCTCGCCGACACCTGGGGCACGCCGCTCGATCGGGTGACCCTGGCCCAGATCGGCCGCCGCGCCGAGAACGAGGCCGTCGGCGCCCCCACCGGGATCATGGACCAGATGGCGTCCATGCTCGGACAGACAGATGCCGCCACCTTCCTCGACTGCCGTACGCTCGAGACCCGCATCGTCGATCTCGGCTTCGCCGCGGCCGGCCTCGAACTCGTCGTCATCGACACCCGCGTGAAGCACGCCCACTCCACCGGCGGCTACGGCGAGCGGCGTGCGGCGTGCGAGCGCGGCGCCGAGATCATGGGCGTGCCGTCGCTGCGCGACGTCGCGGTCGCCGACCTCGACCGGGCCCAGGCGCTGATGGACGATGTGACGTTCCGCCGCGTGCGCCACGTCGTCACCGAGAACCAGCGGGTGCTCGACACCGTCGCGACGCTCGACAGCGAGGGCCCGCGCGCGATCGGCGGCCTGCTCGACGCCTCGCACGCCTCGATGCGCGACGACTTCGAGATCTCTGTCCCCGAGCTCGACACGGCGGTCGAGACCGCTGTGGCCGCCGGAGCGATCGGCGCCCGCATGACCGGCGGCGGGTTCGGCGGCGCGGCCATCGCGCTGGTCGACCACGACAAGGTCGGCGCGGTGACGGATGCCGTGACGGCCGCCTTCGCCGAGCGCGGCTTCACCGCACCGCACGTGTTCACCGTCGTGCCCTCGGCGGGCGCCGAGCGCGACGCCTGACCCCCGGCAACCCCTGGCGGCGACCGCCGCGAAGGCCCTAGCGTCGAGACGATGTCGAGGCATCCGTCCCCCTCGACGTGAGGAGCAATCGTGGCGTTCATCACCGTGGCGACCGAGAACTCGGCCGATGTCGACCTCTACTACACAGATCAGGGCAGCGGCCGGCCGGTCGTGCTGATCCACGGGTTCCCGCTCAACGGCGAGTCCTGGGGCAAGCAGCAGGCGGCGCTGCTCGATGCCGGCTATCGCGTCATCGCCTACGACCGCCGCGGCTTCGGCGCGTCGAGCAAGACGGCGACCGGCTTCGACTACGACACCTTCGCCGCCGACCTCCACGCGCTCATGGAGGAGCTGGAACTCGAGGACGCCACTCTGGTGGGCTTCTCGATGGGCACCGGCGAAGTCGCCCGCTACCTCTCCCGGTACGGCTCGGGGCGGGTGGCGCAGGCGGCGTTCCTCGGCTCCCTCGAGCCGTATCTCGCGATCACGGGTGACAACCCCGACGGCGCCGCGCCCGCGGAGTTCTTCCAGCAGACGGCGGATGCCGTGCGCGCCGACCGCTTCGCCTTCCTCACCGGGTTCTTCCACGACTTCTACAGCCTCGACGACCTGCTGGGGGACCGGATCTCCCAGGAGGCGGTCGATGCGAGCATCGCCGTGGCGAACCTCGCCGGCAACGCCGCCATCACCGCGGCGCCGCTGACCTGGCCCACCGATTTCCGCGAGGACATCCCGCAGATCTCGGTTCCCGCGCTCATCGTGCACGGCACCGCCGACAACATCCTGCCGATCGACGCCACGGCGCGACGCTTCCGCGAACTGCTGCCGTCGGCGACCTACATCGAGATCGACGGAGCCCCGCACGGGCTGCTGTGGACGCATGCCGACGAGGTCAACGACGCGCTGCTGGCCTTCGTCGGCACGCACTGAATCGCACCCGGGTCAGGGCGCGAACGCCCGATGCAGCATCCGCCGTGCACGGTCGGCGGCGGCGGCACGGTCGGCGTCGGCGGTACGGGCGAGTTCTCCCGCGAGCATGCCGGCGGCCAGCGCCACATCATCGGTGTCGACGTGCGCACCCACGTGCCCGGCCGCGCGCTCGCGTGAGAGCACCCGGTCGACCACACTGCGGAAGCGCTGCCCCAGCGCCTGCACGTGCGGGTCGTCGCGGTGGCCGGACGTGAGGTCGATCAGGGCCGTGGAGACGACGGCCTGGCTGATCACGATGTCGAACAGGTCGTCGAGCGTGCGGTCGTCGCCGGCGGTGTGCTCCTCGATACGCTCGACGTTCTCCTCGAACAGGGCCGCGGCGAGCGCGGTGCGATCGGGGAAGTGGCGGTAGAGACTGCCCTGCCCGACCCCGGCGCGCCTGGCCACCGCGGAGAAGGGCGCGGCGACGCCCGACTCGGCGAACACCTCGCGCGCGGCACGCAGCAGCGCCTGCCTGTTGCCCGGGCCGGCTGCCGGTCCCCGGTTGGCCTTTCGCCGGTCTTCCACGTCAGATCCCACGGGTATAACCTAGTACCGGACAATCGTGTCCGGTAGAAGGGATCACACCATGGGCACCACCGCTCTCTCCGGCGACTCCGCCATCGCCGACTGGCTGGCCGACCCGGCCGGCAACGCCATCCTCACCGAGATGCTGGCCGCCGGCGGACAGACCCCCGAGGTCTTCAAGCCCGTGCGTCGCCTCGCCATCAAACGACTCGTCAAATTGAGCCGCGGCTCTTTCACCCAGGACATGCTCGATGACCTCGTGCGCCGCGCCGCTGCGGGAGAGGTGCCCGCCGGCGCCCCCGCCGCGCCCGCGCAGGCTCCCGAAGCCGAAGACGCGGGGGCCCCGGCAGTGCCGTTGCGCGAATGGACCGAGCGCATCGACCAGGGCCGGTTCACCGGCAAGACCGTCATCGTGACGGGGGCGGGCTCCGGCATCGGACGCGCCACGGCGTCGCGCGTCGCCCGTGAAGGCGGCCGTGTCGTGGCCGTCGACGTCAGCGAGGAGCGCCTGGCCGAATTCGCCGCGGAGCACCCCCAGTCGGACATCGTCACGATCGTCGCCGACATCACCGACGACGCCGGCATCGCCCGCATCGTCGCAGCCGCCGGCGACACCATCGACGCCTTGGCCAACGTGGCCGGGATCATGGACGACATGACGCCGATCGGCGAGGTGACCGACGCCGTCTGGGACCGTGTCATGGCCATCAACGTCACCGGCACCATGAAGCTCACCCGGGCGGTGATCCCCGCCATGCTCGCCCAGGGCGGGGGCTCCATCGTCAACACCGCCTCCGAGGCGGCGCTGCGCGGATCGGCCGCGGGTGCGGCCTACACCGCGTCGAAGCACGCGGTCGTGGGCCTGACGAAGTCGACGGCGTTCATGTACGGCCCGAGCGGGATCCGCTGCAACGCCGTCGCGCCGGGCGCCACGATCACCAACATCGAGGCGAAGTTCGCCTCGCCGCTGGGCGCCGAGCGCGTGCGCGGCGCGATGGCGATTCTCCCCGACCCCGTCGAGGCCGACGCCCTGGCGGCATCCATCACCTTCCTCCTCAGCGACGACGGCGTGAACATCAACGGTGTCACCCTCGCCAGCGACGGAGGCTGGTCGGCAGCCTGACCCGAACGGGCTGCGGGCAGAAGACCCCGGGAGCGCATCGCGCCCCGGGGCCTCTGTCATATCCGTGCGACTCAGCCCCGCACGGGGGCGGTCGCGTTGGCCATCGCCACGAGCTGCTCCACCTGCTCGTAGCTCACCGGCACCCCCGGGAACCCGGCCAGGCGCCCGAGCGGGAAGGATGCCATCATCTTCTGCATCCCTTCGTCCGGCGCTGCGCCCCCGAGCATCGCCGCCATCGCCTGCTGCACGAGCGGCCCGGCCACGGGATGCGCCAGCAGCTCCCCCACCGACGACGACATGGTCAGCGGCAGCGCCACGTCGTCACCGGCGACATCGACCGTCGCCGCACCGCGGACGTCACGGCTGGACGCGCCGACCTCCAGCCGGTACGCCCCGCCCTCGACGACCCACCGGTCGACCCGCACGTCCCAGTAGGCCAGCTCCGCCCGCGGCACGACGATCTCGACGGTCCGCTCCTCCCCGGCATCCAGCGTCACTCCCGCGAACCCCTTCAGCTCCCGTGGCGGGCGGGCAACGGCGGACGACGTCGGCGCCGCGTAGACCTGTACGACCTCACGACCGGCGCGGGAACCGGTGTTGGCGATGCGGACGTGCACCCGCAGGTCGCCGTCCGCGGTGACGGATGCCGACGGCTCGCCGTAGGCGAACGTCGTGTACGACAGCCCGTGGCCGAACGGGTAGGCCACATCCAGCGCGCGGGCGTCGTAGCCGCGGTAGCCCACGAGCACGCCCTCGCCGTAGCGGACGTGCCCGGCCTCCCCGGGGAAGTTCCCGAACGAGGGGGTGTCGGCCAGGCGCAGCGGCACGGTCTCGGTGAGCTTCGCCGACGGGTTCACCACGCCGAACAGCACGTCGGCGGTGGCGCCGCCGCCGGCCTGCCCGAGCAGTGACCCGTCGACGATCGCGGGGACGCGGTCGCGGAAGGGCAGCGCCACGACGCCGCCGTGCGACAGCACGACGACCGTGCGGGGATTGGCGGCGATCACCGCGTCGAGCAGCACGAGCTGGTCGGCCGGAAGGTCGATGTGCTCGCGGTCGAAGCCCTCGGATTCGGCTGCCGCCGGCAGTCCGAGGAACACCACGGCCGTCTCGGCGTCGCGCGCGGCGGCGACCGCTTCTGCCACGAGCGCCTCGGCATCCGGCTCCCCACCCTGGCCGCCGTCCCCCGCCAGGTCGAATCCGACCGCGGAGACCACGCCGCCCTCGCAGAGCGCCCGCATCTCGGCCAGCGCGGTGTCGAGCCGGGTGGGGTTGATCAGCGACGACCCGGCGCCCTGGTAGCGCGGCTCGGCCGCGAACGCGCCGATCACCGCGATCCGCGCCCCGCGGGGCAGCGGCAGCAGGGCGCCGTCGTTCTTCAGCAGCACGATCGAGCGGCCCGCCGCCTCGCGCGCCAGCGCGTGATGGGCCTCGACGTCGAGGGGCGCGGATGCCGCGGGCCGGTCCCCCGCCCGGCGCACCAGGTCGATGACGCGCTGCGCGGCGGTGTCCACGACACCTTCGCCGAGCGTCCCGGCCTCGACCGCCGCCACCAGTTGCGCATCGGTGCGGCCGCCGCTGGAGGGCATCTCGAGGTCGAGGCCCGCCGCGAGCGCGGCGACACGGTCGTCGACGGCGCCCCAGTCCGACACGACGAGGCCTTCGAACCCCCACTCCTCGCGCAGCACACGGGTGAGCAGCCACGGGTCCTGCGAGGCGTAGACGCCGTTGATGCGGTTGTACGCGCACATCACCGTCCACGGTCGCGCCTCGGTCACGACCCGCTGGAACGCCCGCAGGTAGATCTCCCGCAGGGGCCGCGGGTCGACATCGGCGCTGACCCGCAGCCGGTCGGTCTCCTGGTTGTTCGCCGCGAAGTGCTTCAGCGACGCACCGACCCCCTGCGACTGGATGCCGCGCACCGCCGCCGCCCCCAGCACCCCGGAGAGCAGCGGGTCCTCCGAGTAGTACTCGAAGTTGCGTCCGCACAGCGGCGAGCGCTTGATGTTGACGCCGGGCCCCAGCACCACGGCCACGTCCTCGATCGCCGCCTCACGCCCGATCGCCGCGCCCACCCGCTGGACGAGCTCGGCGTCCCACGACGTGCCGAGCCCGGCAGCAGGCGGAAAGCAGGTGGCCGGCACGCTGGCGGCGAGCCCCAGATGGTCGGCGGCTCCGGTCTGCTTGCGCAGGCCGTGCGGACCGTCGGTGAGCATGATCGCCGGCAACCCGACACGCGGCACCGCCTTGGTTGTCCAGAAGTCCGCGCCGCTGGTGATGCCGGTCTTCTCGTCGAGGGTGAGGTCGGACACGGCCGGCACGCGCTGCGCTGTCATGGCCTCACGATATCCGCGGACCCCCGCGTCGGACACCCGCGGATTACGCTTCATCCATGACCGAAGATCCGCTCGTCACCACCTCCGCCGGCCGGGTGCGGGGGTTCTGGCGCGAGAGCGACGGGGCGCGGTCGGCGGCTTTCCTCGGCATCCCCTTCGCCGCCCCGCCGGTGGGCGCGCTGCGCTTCGCCGAGCCGGTGCCCGCGACCCCGTGGGAGGGGGTGCGGGACGCCACCGCCCACGGCGCGACGCCGCACCGCTCCGACGAAGGCATGACCCTCATCCCCGAGCCATCGATCCCGGGCGAGGACATCCTCAACGTCAACGTCTTCACCCCGTCCCCCGGCGGCTCCGACCTGCTGCCGGTGCTGGTGTACATCCACGGCGGCGGCTTCACGACGGGCTCTCCGGCCAGCCCGTGGTACGACGGCCGCGCCTTCAACCGGGACGGGGTCGTCACGGTCACGGTGTCGTACCGGCTGGGCTTCGACGGCTTCGGTCTCATCGAAGGGGTGCCGCCCAACCGGGGCGTGCACGACTGGCTGGCGGCCCTCGAATGGGTGCAGGAGAACATCGCGGCGTTCGGCGGCGATCCGGGCCGCGTCACCATCGCGGGGCAGTCCGCCGGCGGGGGCGCCGTGCTGACGCTGCTCGGCATGCCCGCGGCCCAGCACCTCTTCCATCGTGCGATGGCGTTCTCCAGCGCGATCGCCGCGGTGCGCCCCGAACGCGCCGCCGCGACGTCGCAGCGGCTGGGCGTCCTCCTCGGCGTCCCGCCGACGCTCGAGGGGTTCAGCACCGTCCCGGAGGAGCGCATCATCGCCCTGCAGGACACCGCCGGGCTGCCCCGCAGCCGCGACCGGCTGGAGCCGCTGCGGGAACTGCTCGGCGAAGGACCACCCTGGGGGCCGGTGGTCGACGGCGACCTGGTGCCGCAGCCGACTGTCGCCGCGATCGCCGCCGGCGTCGGCGCCGACAAGCCGCTGCTGCTCGGGGCGACCGACGACGAGTTCACGATGGTCACCGACAAGCTGGCCGCGGCTCTCCGGCTGCTGCCGGCATCGCTCGCCCTGCGCGTGGTCATGCCCGGCCGGCGGGCGACGATCCGCGGCTGGCTCGCCGCGAACCGCCGCCAGCGACGCCTCGGCACGGCGGCCGTCCTCGGCCGCTACGCCACCGACCAGGTGTTCCGCACGCTGGTCGTGAGGGTCGCCGAGGCGCGCACCCGTGCGGCAGGCGTGGTGGGCACCGACGCGGCGGCCCCCACGTGGGTCTACCGCTTCGCGTGGCAGTCCCCCGTGCGACGCTGGGCGCTGCACTGCCTGGACGTGCCGTTCTGGTTCGACTGCCTGGACGCTCCGGCGGTGGCCTCGATCGCCGGCGACGACCCGCCGCGCTCGCTCGCCGCCGCGATGCACGGTGCGGCCACGGCGTTCGTGCGCGACGGCGACCCGGGGTGGCGGCCGTGGTCGGCCCGGCCCGGCACGACCCGCGTCTTCGGCGGCACGACGGCCACCCCGGACGTCATCGGCAACGGCTACGACGACGCCCGCCCTCTGCTCAGCTGAGCGCGGGGATCACCTCGGACTCGAACAGCTCGACGCCGGAGCGGTCGTAGGCCAGCTCGGGGAAGTAGTGGATGGCGTACCCCAGGCCCCGCTCGCGCATGGCCTGCAGGCGCTCGATCACCTGGGCCGGTGTTCCGACCAGACCGCGGCCGCCGCGGTACTCGGCCATGAAGCCGTCGGTCGCGTCACCCAGGTGGGGGCGCACGCGCGCCTCGATGGCGTCGAGACGGTCGGCCACCTCTGCCTCGGTCGCGCCCACCACGGTGTTGAAGTTCGTCGACAGCACGACCTCGCCCGGGTCGCGGCCGAGGTCGGCGCAGTGCGCCTCGAAGACCTGCTTCTTGTGGCTGAACTCCTCGGGGTCGCTCGACCAGTTGGTGTACGAGGCGTACTGCGCGGCGATGCGCAGCGTCTTCTTCTCGCCGCCGCCGGCGATCCACATCGGGATGCCGCCCTGCTGCACCGGCTGGGGCTGCACGATGGCGCCGTCCACCTGGTAGTGCGCGCCGTCGAGCGTCGCCTGGCCGGTCTCCCAGGCCTGCCGCATGATCTCGACGCCCTCGGCGAGCATCGCGAGACGGTCGCCGATGCGGGGGAAGCCGTAGCCGTAGGCCCGCCACTCGTGCTCGTACCAGCCGGCGCCGATCCCCATCTCGACCCGGCCCGCCGAGACGTGGTCGACGGTCGCGGCGACCTTCGCCAGGTAGGCGGGGTTGCGGTATCCCATGCAGGTGCACATCTGGCCGAGCCGGATGCGGCTCGTCGACGCGGCGAACGCCGACATCAGCGTCCACGCCTCGTGCGTGGCCTCCTGGCTCGGAACGGGCACGGTGTGGAAGTGGTCGTAGACCCACAGCGACTCCCACGGGCCGGCGTCGGCACGCTGCGCGAGGTCGCGCATGAGGGTCCACTGGTCGGCGGGGGCGATGTCGACGAGATCGTGTCGCCAGCCCTGGGGGATGAAGGTTCCGAAGCGCATGCGCTCAGCCTACGGATGCCGCGCCGCCGGGGCACCCCTCGATTTCGCCGTGCACGGTGGCGTGCGGCATCCGCTGATGCATGATCGCGACGGCCTCGGGATTGGCATCGACGAGCACGGCGTGCCGGCCCAGGGCCGAGGCGACGGCGCCCGTCGTGCCGCTGCCAGCGAAGAGGTCGAGCACGCGGTCGCCGGGACGGCTGGACGCCTGCACGATGCGGCGCAGGATCCCCTCGGGCTTCTGCGTCGGGTAGCCGGTCTTCTCCCGCCCCGACGTCGGCACGATCGTGTGCCACCAGACGTCGGTGGGGAGCTTTCCGCGCGCCGCCTTGTCGGGGGTGACCAGGCCCGGTGCCATGTAGGGCTCGCGGTCCACGGCCGTGGAGTCGAAGTGGTACGCGGCCGGGTCCTTCACATAGACCAGGATCGTGTCGTGCTTGGTGGGCCAGCGGCGACGGCTCTTCGCGCCGTAGTCGTACGCCCAGATCAGTTCGTTGAGGAAGCGCTCACGGCCGACGAGGGCGTCCAGCAGCACCTTGGCGTAGTGCGCCTCGCGGTAGTCCAGGTGCAGGTAGAGGGTGCCGTCGTCGGCGAGCAGGCGCCATGCCTCGGCCAGGCGCGGCTCGAGGAAGTCCCAGTAGTCCTCGAACCGGTCGTCGTATCGGCTGAGGTCGCCGCGCAGCCGGGCGTACTCCCGCCCGCGGAACCCGGCCTTCACGGGGCCGGACACCGTGGTCTTCGACGCCGGCCCGAGTCCGACCGCATCGTCGGGTGCGGCGGTCACGTCGACGACGGACTCGACGGCGCGTTCTCGGCGACGGCCGGTGTTGAACGGCGGATCGAGGTAGATGAGGGTGAATGCCCCGTCGGGCAGGGTGCGCGCGACGGCCAGGTTGTCCCCGGCATGGATGTCGACGCGACCGGGTGCGTCGCCGGGGTCGCCGGGGTCGCCGGGTTCGCCGGTCACGGAACGCGGTGCAGCCACGCGTCGGTGGCGAACTTCGACTGTACGAGCGCCTCGGCCTCGGCGTACTCCTCGTCGCTGATCGACCCCTCCGTCGCGCCGTAGAGGGTCGCGAAGGTGGTCTTGAAGCGCTCGATGATCTCCTCGCGCGGCAACCCGGTCTGGCTGCGCAGCGGATCCACCCGTTTGGCGGCCGACGCCGTGCCCTTGTCGCTGAGCTTCTCGCGGCCGATGCGCAGCACCTCGGTGAGCACCTGCCCGTCCATGTCGTAGCTCAGGCTGGCGTGGTGCAGCACGCCGCCGTTGGCCAGGCGCTTCTGCGCAGCCCCGCCGATCTTGCCCTCCGGGGAGGAGATGTCGTTGAGGGGCTTGTAGGTGGCGTCGATGCCGAGGGAGCGCAGCGCCTGCAGCGCCCAGTCGTCGAGGAACGCATACGAATCGGCGAACGTCATGCCGGCGACGAGGGATGCCGGCACGTACAGGGAGTACGTGATGATCCATTCCGCGGAGATGAGCATGGCGCCGCCGCCGGAGATGCGCCGGACCACCTCGAAGCCGTGCCGCGCGGCCCCTTCCGGATCGACCTCGTTGCGATACGACTGGAACGAGCCGATGACGACGGCTGAGGCGTCCCACGTCCAGATGCGCATGGTGGGCTTGCGGCGGCCATCTCCGACGCGGGTGGTCAGCACCTCGTCGAGGGCCAGGTTCATGTTCGGCGAGAGCGGCCGGTCGTGCACGATCTCCCACTCGAAGTCGCGCCATCCGGGAGCGGTCACCAGCGCGCGGCGCACCGCGGTGCCGACCGCCTCGGGGGTGAAGCCCAGCAGCTGCGCGCCCTCCGGCAGCGCGGCGCGGACGGCGGCGGCGATGGTGGCGACGTCGGACTCGACGGGAAGCCCCGTCACCGCTGCGTCGATGTCCGCGAGGGCGTCATCGGGTTCCAGGAAGAAGTCGCCGGCCAGGTGGAAATCGGTGATCAGTCCCTCGTCCACCTCGAGGTCGACGACGACCAGTTTGCCGCCAGGGACCTTGTACTCACCGTGCATGGGTCAAGCCTACGGCGCTGCGCTGGTAGGGTGGTCGTGTGGCCTCAGTGCCACTACGTCGTCGTCACGACTCCCCGATCCCGATCGCGGCATCTTTTCGAACGGCGAACCGATGCGCGAATCCGCGCCGTCGCCTCCTCCGCACCGCGATCCTCCCATGATCTGCGTGTGCCTGCCCGAAAGCACACATGTCTTCTTCCTTCCTTTCCCTCGGCGTGCCCGAGAAGCTCGCTGCCGTCCTCGCCGCCGAGGGCAAGACCGACGCGTTCGCCATTCAGCGCGACACGCTCCCCGACTCCCTCGCCGGCCGTGACGTGCTCGGCCGCGGCCGCACCGGCAGCGGCAAGACCATCGCCTTCTCGCTGCCGCTCGTGGCGCGTCTGTCCGGCGCCGGAGCCGCCGCGCGGCGTCCCGGCCGCCCCCGCGGCCTGGTGCTCGCCCCGACCCGCGAGCTCGCGACGCAGATCGCTGCGACCATCTCCCCTCTGGCTGCTGCCGTCGGGCTCAACGTCACCACCGTCTTCGGCGGCGTGAGCCAGCGCGGGCAGGAGCAGGCGTTCGCCCGCGGCGTGGACATCGTCGTGGCGTGCCCCGGTCGCCTCGAGGACCTGATGAAGCAGAAGGTCGTCGACCTCAGCTTCGTCGAGATCGTCGTGCTCGACGAGGCCGACCACATGGCCGACCTCGGCTTCCTGCCGGGCGTCACCCGCATCCTCTCCGCCACCCCCGCGGGCGGCCAGCGCATGCTGTTCAGCGCCACGCTCGACCGCGGCGTCGACACCCTCGTGCGCAAGTTCCTGCGCGACGAGGTGCGTCACGAGGTCGACGAGTCCAGCGTCCCGCAGGGCGTCATGACCCACCGCGTCTTCGTGGTGCCCGGCGCCGATGAGAAGACCGCGCTCGTGCGCCAGCTCGCGTCGGGCCAGGGGCGCCGCATCCTCTTCACCCGCACCAAGCACCAGGCCAAGAAGCTTGCGAAGCAGCTGACCGCTTCCGGCATCCCGGCCGTCGATCTGCACGGCAACCTGTCGCAGGGCGCCCGTGACCGCAACCTCGCCTCGTTCGGCGCCGACACCGCCAAGGGCGGCGTGCGCGTGCTCGTGGCGACCGACGTCGCCGCGCGCGGCGTTCACGTCGACGACGTCGAGCTCGTCGTCCACGTCGACCCGCCCGTCGAGCACAAGGCATACCTGCACCGCTCGGGCCGCACCGCCCGTGCCGGCGCCGAGGGCGTCGTCGTGACCGTTGCGCTCGACGCGCAGCGCGGCGAGGTCAAGGATCTGCTGCGCAAGGCGAAGGTCTCCGCGGCTCTCGAGCCCGTGGCCGCAGGTGCCTCCGCCGTTTCGGTGCTGGTCGGCGAGCCCGCCGCGCACGTCACGCCCGCCCCCGTCACCGCAGCGCCGCAGCGCTCGGGTGGCGGCGGCCGCAACGGCGGCTCCGGCCGCGGCGCCGGCAACGGCGGTGGACGTTCGGGCGGTTCCGCCTCGGGTGGTCGCTCCGGTGGCTCCGGCCGCGGTGCCGGTACCGGTCGCGGACGCGACGGTCAGGGCTCGGGTGCCGCACGCACCGCGAGCGCGCCCGCCGCGGCATCCAGCCGGTCGTCACGCCCGGCCCGCCCGACCACCGGCGCCACCGTCGCCGACATCCGCGCCAACGCCGGCACCGGCCGCGGTCGCGGCTCGCGTCGCGCACACGGCTGACCCGCGGTGCCGCTGACCCGCGGCGCTGACGCCAACCGGCGCTGAGACTGCATCTGACGGCCGAGACAGTGGGTGATACCCATGGTCTCGGCCGTCAGTTGTCGTTTCACCGGCCGGGGTGACCGGCGGGCGGGCTCACGGGGCGGGAACGGCCTCGGGGTCGGTCACGTGGGGGCGCGGCGGGAAGCGCGCGTCGAGCCACGCGATGAGATCGGCGCGCACCTGCGCCTGCTCCACCTCGTTGTAGATCTCGTGGCGCGCGTCGGGATAGACGAGCGTCGTGACGTCGCTGAACCCGCTGCGGCGCCGGTACGCGTCGGCCAGCCGATGCACGCTGCGCGGTCCGCCCACCGTGTCGTCACGGCCCACTTGCAGCAGCACCGGCAGATCCACGCCGGGGTTGCGCCGCGGGCGCCCGTACAGGCGCAGGGCGTCGAGCGGGCCGAAGAGCTTCAGCAGGGGCACGCTCGTGGTGAGCGGGTCGTCGAGGAAGGCCTGACCGATCGCGGCGTCGGACGACAGCCACTCAGCGCCCGTCGCCTCCTCGGTCTTCCAGGGGGCGTTGAGGTCGCCGGGGTTGAGTGACCCCGGCCACCGCAGCGCCGAACCCGACAGCACGAGCGCGTCGTAGGCGAAGGGATGCTCGTCCACCAGCATCTGCGCGAGGAACGACCCCCACGAGTGCCCGAAGAGGATGAGGGGCAGGCCGGGGTCCTCGTCGTCGTGGATGATCCGGGTCAGCTGCCAGATGGCTTCCTTCGCCGCCCGCAGCCCGCCTTTTCCGAGCCGGCCGAGCTTTGACGCATCGCCGCCGTGCTGGCGCATGCCGGTGCGGCCGTGGCCCCGGTGGTCGTCGGCGTACACGGTGTACCCGGCGTCAGTGAGGGTCTCGATGAGCGCGTTATAGCGCCCGGCGTGCTCGCCGACGCCGTGCAGCACCTGCACGATGCCGCGCGGCTCGGTACGGGCGGGGTGGACGTCGTAGACGATCGCGATGCCGTGCGCATCGATGAACTCGGGCATGCCGATGAGTCTAGGGTGACCCGTGCGCAGAGGACCCCGCCCACAGGCGGAGCCCTCTGCGCGCGGCGGGTCAGGACGCCTGAACCGCCCTGCGGCGCCTCAGGAGCGCCAGCCCGATGCCGATGATCAGCAGCAGCACGCCCGTGGCGATACCGCCGGCAACCGCCAGCTCACCACCGGTGTTGGCCAGCGAGCCAGCCGACTCGGGGTCGGTGGCTTCCGCACCCCCACCTCCCCCGGCACCCGGCACCGCCGGGAGGTCGCCGGGCTGCACCGGCGCCGCGGGGACGTCGCCAGGTCGGGCTGGCGCCGCGGTGACCGCCAGGGTCCCGCTTGCCTGGGCGGCTGACACCGCTCCGACCGCCGCGAGCACGTACGTGCCCGCTGCCGTGGCCGGCGGGATGACCACCACGCCGCTGAAGGCACCACCGGCATCCGCAGACAACTCCAGCAGGCTGGCCGCCGCGGCCGCACGGCTCATCGTGGCCACCGGCTGCCCCAGCGTGAAGCTCACCGCTTCACCGGGGGCGAACCCGGTGCCCGAGACGGCGACCTCACCGCCGGCCTGAACGCTCGCCGCGCTCAGATCGATCTCCGCCTCATCGAACACCGGGATCGCCGCGGCAGGACCCGCGGCCGCCAACTCGCCGATGGTCGCCCACGGCTGGCCGTTGATCGCGCTCCGGGAGACGAGCTTGATGTAGCGCGCCTCCTGGGCAGGGAAGGCCGCCAGCTGTGCGTCTGCGGTGTTCTGGAAGGCACCGCTGACGACAGGCTCCCCCCAGTCACCGTTCACCGTTGCCACAGTGCTCGACACATACACGTCGTACTCGTCGATGCGCCCGTTCGCCGCACCGGTGCCGGCTCCGCCGGACCGCGCCGTGTACCACAGACCGCACACGGACTCATCGGCGCCCAGGTCGATGACGACCGAGTGCGGATGTCGCGGCTCGACCGGTGAGTACTGGGAGTGCCAGTAGGTCGCCGGGTCACCGTCGATCACCGCGCTGGCGGGACCACTCGGCCTCGGTTCCCCGCTGCTCTGCTCGGAGGATGCCACAGCGGCCGAGGGGCGTACCGTTTCCGCCGAGCACACCCCGACGGTCGAGACCGCGGTCTGCGTGAGGACGGTCCCATCGGCCCCCACCAGCTCGAACACGAACGTGCCCGTTCCGGAGGCCGAGTTGACGTTGTGCAGGACAAAGGCCGCTTCCCCCATCTCCCCGGGCGCCAGCGGCTCCAGCGGCACCGATGCCGGCAGCGCTGTCCATCCGGCGGCTGCCGAGGCGACGCGCACCGTCGCGCCTTCCAGCACGGAGCCGGCCATGTTCGTCACAGTGACGGCGACGTCACCGCTGGTGCCGGGAACGGCGGACAGCGCAGTCGGCGTCGCCGTCATCGCGACGTCACCCACCACCTTCCACACCGTCTTACCCCAGTCGCCGGGCGTCTGCACGACACGACCGTCGGCGACGGTCTTGAACCCCTCGCGGGCCACCGGCACGTCGACCAGGCTGCGGGAAACGGACACGAACTGCTGGCTCGCGGCGTTGACGATCGTGTAGCCACCGTCGACCTTGCGCAGCTGCCACTTCTGCAGAGTCGTGGTCGCACAGGTGCTCAAGCGGATGTCGGCACCGATCTCGACCGGCACATCCAGGCGCATGGTGCCGTCGCGCGCCAGATCGAGGCAGAGACCGTCGGTGGAGCGGATGGTGTAGTAACCGTCGGCGGTGCGAGTGAAGGCCAACGGCGCACCGGCATCCGACAGAACGAGCCCTCCGTCCTCACCCGCTGCAAGAGCACCCTCACCGGCTGCACCCGTCAGCGTGAACGTGCCGTCCGGCAGCGGCTGGCGCTGCACCTCGTCCCAGAGCGGCGCACGGCCGATGGTGTCCATGTCGGCACGGAATTCCGCGAAGGTCGCCCAAGGCCGCGAGGCGGACCAGGTCGCCTGCGCGACGAAACGCAACGGTTCGAACATGCGTGCCTCGGTGGTGTTCTCCGCCTCGCTCGGCGTACCACCGTCGGGCCAGATACTCATCCGCGCGCCCAGGATCTGATCGGTACCACGGGTGACGGTCTGGTCGTAGAAGACCTCCGGGGTCCAGCCCTGCTCGTAGAGACGCTGCGAGTTGACCCCGTAGCCGCCACGCACCATGTAGAGCGAGTTGGAGATGTTGGCGACCTGGTGCCCCCAATCGATGAACTGCTGAGGCTTGACGGTGGATGCCGCCGGGTTCCAATGCTCGACGATGATGTCGGTGTCGAAGTCGACGAACTGGTTGTCGGTGATGACACCGTCATTCCAGATGCGCAGCTTCTTGTCTTTGGACTTGACGTAGTCGTTGACCTTGTTGACGTACCACGCGACGACGTCGTTCTCCGTAGCACCGGCACCGAACTCCGCCTCCGCGAAGCGTTTGACCTGGGGGAAGTTGGCGTAGCCGCTGCCGAGCATGTACTCGTCGACGCCCATGTGCCAGTACTCGGTCGTGAAGACGTCGAAGTACTCATCGATCAAGTCGGCGTAGAACTCGAACGACTCGGGCTTGGTGATGTCCATGCGGACCTCGTCCTTGGCCCCGGTCCGCTCATTGGTCAACTGCAATTCCGGCTTGTTCTCCAGCCAGATTTCCATATGACCGGGAGAGTTGATCTCCGGGATGACGTCGATGCCGTAGGCGCCGGCCTTCGCCACGAGGGCGGTGATGTCGTCCTTGGTGTAGTACGACCAGGTGTTGGTCTCTGGATAGGCGTCGACCTTGACCTTCAACTCCACGAGCATCGTGTTGAGCTTGAGGAAGGCCATCTCCTCGATGAGACGGTCCATGAATTCCGTGGAGATGTTGATCACGCAGGCGCAGACGGTGACGCCGCGCTCCTCGTATTCCGGCACGTCGATGAGAGAGCCCTGCGGCAGGGTGTCCTGCTGCATGAGCATCTGCACGACGGTGCGGGTGCCGTAGAAGACGCCGGCCGGGTCCGCCGCGACGATCTCGATGCGATCGCCGACCTTGAGTTCGTACCCCTCGGTCTCGAGGTCCGTGCGGCCCTCATCCAGCCGAAGCACGATGTCACCCGCTGCACCCGGCCCGGCCGTCACGCTCACCCCGGCGTAATCCACGGCGAGTTCTTCGCGCAGGATGCCTGCGATCGACTCGAGGCGCTCGCTCTCGGTGGCGACAACGACCGCGAGGTCGTCGGCGGCGCCGAAGGAGCCGCCCGATTGCTGCCACTGCTCGATCGACGGGATCACGGAGGGAAGCTCCACGGGTCCGGGGTCCAGGGCGGAAGCGACAGCGGGGGCGGTCGCGACGAGCGAGCTCAACGCGAATGCAACGGCGGTCATGGTTGCCGTGAGCACGGTGGGCAGCCTTCGACTGCGGCGCTCGGTCGGTGACTTCACTGAGACCTACTTTCTCGGACGGTCATTGTCCGGTCGCACCATGCTGTGCGACCTATGGCATCGATAACATATGGGACGTTGCTATGCTCTGTCAACGGTGGAACGGGGCGCCATCAGCCCTGCCGGACGACGAAGCGAGGCGCGAGTGGGGAAGGCTCCGAGCGAGGGGCGCGAGAGCAAGCCTCCCGCCATGATCGATGTCGCGCGCGAGGCCGGCGTCTCTGCTCAGACCGTGTCACGCGTCATGCGCGACCACCCCTACGTGACCGCGGACAAGCGCAGGCGAGTGCTGGCTGCCGTGGAACGGCTGGGTTACCGGATGAACACCGCCGCCCAGGCACTGTCTTCCGGACGCACACGGACGATCGGCGTCGTTGCCATGGCAACCGAGTCGTATGCCGGGTCGATGACTCAAGCGAGTCTGGAGCGTGCCGCCGACGAACTCGGATACAGCGTCGTGGGCACTCAAATCTCCTCGCTCGATGCGAGCGCGATCAGCGCGGCGCTGCGCCGACTGGAGCGACTCGGTTCCGAAGCGATCATCCTCGCCGTACCTCTGCGCACTCACGACAATCGGATCGAGGAGATCACTGACCGACTGCCCACGGCGACGATCGGCGGGTCTCCCGTGCGCAGGGCGCGCTCGCTCGCCGTTGACCAGCGAGAGCTGGCACAACTGGCCACCGACCATCTGCTGTCGCTGGGGCACGAAACGGTGTGGCACGTGTCCGGACCGGAGGACTGGGTGGATGCCGCGGAGCGATCTGCCGGGTGGCGCGCGTCGCTGGACGAGGCGGCGCGACCGGTACCGGACATCATCCATGGCGACTGGAGCCCGGAATCGGGGTACGCGGCGGGGCGCTCCCTGGGTGCCCGTACCGACGTCACGGCAGTGTTCGTGGCGAACGATGAAATGGCATTCGGGCTCATCCGCGGGCTCAACGAAGCCGGCCGTCGCGTTCCCGCGGACGTCTCCGTTGTCGGCGTCGATAACATCCGACTCGCGGCCTTCTGCTCTCCTGCGCTGACCACCGTCGCGCAGCCGTTCGCAGAGCTGGCTCGCGCAGCCGTGGGTTACGTCACCGCGCAACTCGAAGGGCGCGACGATCCGCCCGGAGAGCTCACGGTGCAGCCTCACCTGGTGGTTCGCGCTTCCACGGCGCCGATGAGAGGGCGCCCCACACCGGATTGACAAGCCCCGCGGGCGCTGCACGGCCGCCTCCCCGGTTTACTTAGCAACACTAATGAGCTATGCTAATGAACCGCATGACAACGACAGACGCCTCCGCTCCGCCCTCCCCCACCGCCGATCTCGCCGCCGCGGCATCCGACCTGCGCATGGCGACCTTCCGTCTCGCACGACGCCTGCGCGCCCAGCGCGCGGTCGACGAGATGAGCGACGGCCAGTTCGCGGTGCTCGCCGCTCTCACCGTGCACGGCCCGCATGCCCTCGGTGAACTGGCCGACCGCGAGCGCGTGTCGGCGCCGTCGATGAACCGCACCGTCAACTGCCTCGAGGAGTCCGGCTACGTCGCGCGCACCCCCGACGAGCAGGACCGCCGCAAGGTCACGATCTCGCTCACCGACGCCGGCCGCGCCGTGGTCGAGGAGACCACGCGCCGGCGGGACTCGTGGCTCGAGGCCGCCCTGGCGTCGCTGAGCGACGCCGACCGCGACGTGCTCGCGCAGGCCGCCGACATCATGCGGGAGGTGGCCTCGCGATGAGTGCGATGTTCCGCTCCTTCTCCATCTTCAACTACCGCGTCTGGTTCATCGGCGCGCTCGTGTCGAACATCGGCGCGTGGATGCAGGCGACCGCGCTCAGCTGGGTCGTGCTCACCGCCCTCACCGACAACGACGCCGGCGCCATGGGCATCACGATGGCGCTGCAGTTCGCCCCGCCGCTGCTGCTGGTGGGCGTCACCGGATGGGTGGCAGACCGCTTCGACCGGCGCAAGCTGCTCATGCTCACCCAGAGCCTGCTGCTGCTGGTCGGGCTCGTCATCGGCGCGCTGCTGCTGGCCGACGTCATGACGCTCGGCCTGATGTACGGGTTCGCGCTGCTGCTGGGCGTCATCTCGGCGTTCGACAACCCGTCGCGCCAGGCGTTCGTCTCGGACCTCGTCTCCCGTGAGAACGCCTCCAACGCCGTCGCGCTCAACGCGGCATCCTTCAACGGCGCCCGCATGATCGGCCCCGCCGTCGCCGGCGTCGTCATCGTCGCGGTGGGAACCGGCTGGGTGTTCTTCGTCAACGCGGTGACCTTCCTCGCGATGATCGGCGCCCTCATGCTGATCCGGACGGACGAGCTCATCCCGCGCGTGAAGGCGCCGGGCGCCTCGCGGCTCGCCGACGGGTTCCGCTACGTCGGCAAGCGCCCCGATCTGATGGTCGCCTTCGCGATGGTGTTCCTGCTCGGCGCCTTCGGCATGAACTTCCCCATCTTCGCCTCGACGATGGCCCTGGAGTTCGGCCAGGAGGCCGACGGCTACGGCCTGCTCAGCTCGATCCTGGCCGTCGGGTCGCTCATCGGCGCGCTCTTGGCCGCCCGCCGCGACCGTGCCCGCATCCGCGTGGTCATCCTCGGCACGCTGATGTTCGCCGTCGCCATCACCGTCTCGGCGTTCATGCCCAACTACTGGCTGTACGCGCTGACCCTCATGCTCACCGGCTTCGCCGTCGTGACGACCCTCACCACCGCGAACGGCTACGTGCAGACCACGACCGACCCCGCCCTGCGCGGCCGCGTGCTGGCGCTGTACATGGCGATCCTCATGGGCGGCACTCCCCTCGGGGCCCCCATCGTCGGCTGGGTGGCAGCGGAGTTCGGCCCGCGCGCGGCGATCCTCCTCGGTGCCGTCGCGGCGTTCGTGGCGTTCGCGATCGGCGCCACCTGGATGCTCGTGTCCGGCCGTGTCCGCCGCTCTGAGACACGGCGGTTCGGCGTCACGCTCGGCGAGACCCGTCCTGTGGCCATCGTGCCGCCTGAGGCGTTCTCCGACGAGATCGCGGGCACCACACCGATCCGGCTACCGGACGACCGCGAGCGGGACGCCCGGGCCGCGCGCGAGGCTCGGGAGCGCTTCGCGGGCTGACCGGTCTCTGCGAACAGCGCTGACACCGTCGCAGGCGGGCGTCAGCGCGGGTCGCGCACGCCCACGCGCACCAGGTGCGCGTTGACGAAGCGACCGTCCGGGTCGAGTCGCTCGAACACGCCGCGGGCGTCGGCGAGGCGCGGGTGCACCCGCTCGATCGCGGCGCGGTCGAACGCGTGCGCCTTGCCCCAGTGCGGGCGCGCCGCGAAGGGGGCCAGCGCGTCCTCGATGCCGGGCAGCAGCGCGGCGACCTCATCGGGGTGGTTCTCCCACGTGAAGTGGATGATCGCGGCATCCCGCTCGTAGGCGGGGCTCAGCCAGAGGTCGTCGGCGGCGGCGGTGCGCAGCTCGGTCACGATGAGATGCGGGCGGATGCCGTCGCCGAGGCCCCTCACGGCAGCGAGCGCGCCGGGGGCGTCGGCGCGGTCGACGAAGTACTCCGTCTGGATCTCGTTGCCGAACGACGGCTGCATGTCCAGGCGGAAGTGCGGCAGCCGCAGCAGCCAGGGACCGGGCACGCCGGCGAGCTCCGTGACGTTCGTCATGCCCTCGAGGGGGGACAGCCCGGTGAGCTCGCGCTCGCCGTCGAGCAGGGTGTCGCCGATCGGGTCGTCGTCGGCATCCAGCCGGGTCTTCACCCACACATGGCCGAGGGTGTCACCCTCCCAGCGGGAGAACACCGAAACGCTGTAGCCGGCGGAGGTGAGCTCGTCGTAGCGGGCGAGCGCGGCATCCCAGGTGACGCCGGTGTAGATGTCCTGCCGCACGCGGAAGGTGGGCTGCACGTCGAGGGTGACCGTGACGGTGATGCCGGCGGCGCCGAGCCCCACCGCGAGCGCGGGGAAGTCGGGGTCGCCGCGGCGCACCTCGTGCACGTCACCGTCGGCGCCGACATAGCGCAGCGACCGCACGGCAGCCGAGAGCACGCGGTTGCCGTTGCCGGATCCGTGGGTGCCGGTCGCGATCGCGCCGCCGACGTTGATGTGGGGCAGCGAGCCGAGGTTGCCCAGGGCCCAGCCGCGCTCCTCGAGCCAGAGGGCGAGGTCGCCGTAGCGGGTGCCCGCACCGACGGTGATGGTCTGCGCCGCCTCGTCGAGCGCAAAGGCGGGCTCGATGCCGGTGACGTCGATGAGCGTGCCGTCGGTGTCGGGGAGGTCGGTGAAGGAGTGCCGGGTGCCGAGCGCGCGCACCGGGCCGCCCGCCGCGACGACCCGGCGGACGTCGTCGATCGTCTCGGCCACCGCGATGCGCGGCGCCCGGTAGGTGTAGTTCCCTGCCCAGTTCTGCTGCGGCATGCCGCCCCCTCGCCTTTTCGCGTTCCCCACAACATAACCCGAGCCGGGTGAGCCGTGGTCGTCTGGGCGAGTATCCGCGCCCACGTGCTGCCACCTGCTGCCACGTGCTGCCTCGCGCTGGTTCGACGGGACGAATCCTCAGTCGAGGACGGCGGCCAGGGACTCCAGGGCGGCGAGGCTGTCGCCGACGGGGATGAACACCGAACTGTGCACACCGGCGCCGGCGAGCTCGTCGATGCGCGCACGCACCTGCGCGGCTGTCCCGACGAGCGCCAGCTGCCGCACCCACTCGTCCGGCATCGTGCGCGCGAACTCCGCCCCGTCGGCGCACCGTGCGCGCAGGGCTGCGAACTCGGCCGCGAACGGCAGCGGCTCGATGTGCGGAGCCCAGTCCGGTTCGCCGATCGCGGCCAGCCCGGGGCGCGCCGTCGCCAGGGCCGCCGCGGCATCCGCGTCGACGACGCCGACGTTGTAGGCGACGAGCCGATGCGGGGATGCCGCGTCGATCCGCGCCACCGCCGCCCGCGCGTACTCCGGGGTCACCGGCTCGGCCAGCACGGTGCCGTCGGCGATGCGCCCCGACAGCGCGAGGGACTTCGGGCCGCGCACGCCCAGCAGCAGCGGGGGCCGCTCGCTCGGCACCGCTGTCGAGTCCAGGTGCACGTCGCTGTCGAGCGCACCCCCGGCGAGCAGGGTCCGCACCGCCGTCACGTGGGCCTCGAGCGCCCCCAGCGGGCGGGACGGCCATGCCCCGACCGCGCGCATCCAGTCCGGCATCCCGTGCCCGATCCCGGCGTCGATCCGCCCGGGGAACAGCTGCGCGAGCGTGGCCAGCTCCATCGCGGCGAACGCGGCGTTGCGGGCGCCGGCGGGGAGGATGCCGATCCCGACGCGCATCCGCTCGGTCCACGCCAGCACGGCACCGGCCTGCGCGATGCCGCCGCGGAATCCGAGGTCCTCGACGATCCACAGCTCATCGAACCCGAGCTCCTCGGCGCGGCGGACGAACGTCTGCACCTGGTGCGCGTCGAGGTCGCGGGGCAGCATGACGCCGATCGCGGGGCGGCTCACAGCGCGGCCGCCGCGTCCTGCGCCGCCAGCGGGGTCGGCGCCGGCCCGAGCGCGTCGAGGTCTCCCCAGAGCGCGTCGGGCACCGAGGTGTCGCGCAGCGCAATCAGCTGCTGCAGCCGCCGCGTCGAGGAGATGCCGACGATCGTGGAGTCGACGAGGTCCGAGCGCAGCGAGAAGTGCAGCGCCGCCGCGGCCAGCGGCACACCGTGGTCGGCGCACACCGCCTCGGCGCGCTGGATCCAGGTGACGAGTCCGGGCGAGGCCTCGGTGTAGCCGTACGATGCCCGCGACGCCGACCCCTTCGCGAGGATGCCGGCACCGAACGGCGCCGCGTTGAAGACCCCCATGCCGCGGCGGCGCGCGTCCGCGAACAGCGCCTCGGCGCTGCGATCGACGAGCGTGAAGCGATTGTGCGACAGCACCAGATCGAACAGACCGGTCTCGACGTACCGGGTCATCAGCGGGATCGGCCCCGCCGCGATGCCGATCGCGTCGACGGCGCCCGAGTCCCGCAGCTCACGCATCCCCTCCAGTCCCCCGCCGGGCGCGGTGGCTTCCTCGAAGGTGACGCTGAAGGGGTCGTGGAAGTGGAGGATGCCGACGCGGTCGACGCCGAGCCGCGCGAGGCTCTCCTCGTAGGAGCGCAGCACCCGGTCGCGGTCGAACGCGCCGGCCTCCGGGTCACGGTCGACCTTGGTGGCGATGCGGGCGGCGGCGCGGCCCCCCAGCTGCGCGAGGGCGAGGCCGAGCACCTCCTCGGACCGGCCGTCGCCGTAGTTGTTCGAGGTGTCGACGAGCGGGAAGGGACCGGTGAGCAGGTCCACCGCCGCCGCGACGGCTGCGGCCTCTTCCGCCGAACCGGGAGCGGTGCCGTCACCGAGCGACGAGGTGCCGAGGGTGATGTCACCGACGGGAATGCCGGTGGTGCCGAGGGTGCGGGTCATACGAGTCGCCTTTCGAGCGGAGAAGATCAGGACGGAGCCGAGAGGCGCAGCCGACGATCGTCGGCGCTCCGCGCCTCGGGCCCCGCTCCCGGCCGATCCTACGGGCGCCCGCCGCGATCGCCGGTGTCGCGAAGAGCCGCTCGAGTGTCGCGTCCGCACAGTGCGGCGCTCGTTCCACGCTCCTTTGCGACACCGGAGCAGCGCCGAGCGGTATCCGCCGTGGCACCTCGCCGGGGGTCAGCGCAAGCCCGGTGCGGCCGAGCGCGGTGACCCCTACCGTGTCGTCATGGACCAGGACCGCGACAACGCTCCAGCCGCCGACGACGAGGAAGCCCCGCTCGGTGGTGACGAGGGCACACAGGACCAGCTCGAAGCCGACAACCCGGCTGAGGAGGAGACGCTCAAGACGCTCGACCCCGACAGCCCGCCCGCCTGAGGCGGCCGGAATCGCCGTCGGCGCGGTCAGGCCTCGCGGGTGATCGTCACCTGCACGTGCAGGTCGCTCTTGGTGGCGCCGCCGTACACGCCGCGCAGCGGCGGCACGTCGCTGTAATCCCGCCCGCGCCCGACCAGCACGTGCCGCTCGCCGATCTCGACGTTGTTCGTCGGGTCGAAGCCGTGCCAGTCGCCCGCGAACCACTCCACCCAGGCGTGCGACTCGCCCACGACGGCCACGCCCACCTCGGCATCGGGGTCGGGGTGCAGGTATCCCGAGACGTACCGGGCGGGGATGCCCACCTCGCGCAGGGCGCCGAGGGTGATGTGGGCCATGTCCTGGCAGACTCCCGACCGCTTCTCCCACGCCTCCGCGGCGGTGGAGTGCACGCCGGTGCTGCCGTAGACGTACTCGACGGCGTCGCCCACGGCGACGGCGATCGCGTGCGCGGCGTGGCCGGGGCCGTCGTGCTCGGCGGCGATCGAACGCGCCAGGCGGGCCACCTCCTCGTGCGGGGCGGTGTGCGGCGTCTGCGCGAGCATCTCGACCGTGCTGATCGCGCCCTGCGCCTCGCGGGCCAGGTCCTCCCACGAGATCTCGGGATGCTCCAGCGGACGCGGCCGCACCTCCACGAGCGAGCGCGCCGTGATGTTCAGGGCGGTGTGCGCCGACAGCACGTCGAACGACGCCACCCGGGTGCCGAAGTAGTCGACGTACTGGTTGACGCTCGTCGACGGCTCGATGTCCAGCGAGGAGCTCAGCACGAACTGGTTCTCGGTCGACACCGGCAGCATGCGTGCCTCGTTGTACGACGCGGACACCTCCCCGGGGTAGACGAAGCCGGTGGTGTGCTCGACGCGCAGCCGCATCATGAGATCTCTCCGATCCAGCTGGGCTCGGCCTGGGTGGGGAAGAAGCGCTGCCGGATCGCCTCCGACGCTTCGCGCGTCACCGTCTGCACCCGTTCCATATGCTCGGGCAGCTCCCCGAGGATGTCGGTGATGGGGCTGTACTCGAGATCGTTGCGGATGCGACCGAGGGCGCGGAGCACGGCGTTGGAGTGCCCGACCCGGTCGGCGCGCGGATCGATGGCGCTCATGCACTCCTCGGCGCGCTGGATCGAGTAGATGATCGACCGCGGGAACAGCCGGTCCAGCAGCAGGAACTCGGCGGCGTTGCGCGAGCTCGGCATGCCCCGGTAGGTGCGCACATACGCCTCGTAGGCGCCGCACGACCGCAGGATGGTCGTCCACGACGGGCCGGATGCCTCTGTCAGCGACCGTGTCGCCAGCATGCGTGCCGTCATGTCGGCGCGTTCGATGCTGCGACCGAGCGTGAAGAACTGCCACGCCTCGTCGCGACTGGTCGACGAGTCGACGATGCCGACGGCCAGCGCGGAGCGCTCGCGCACCCACTGGAAGAACTCGTGCACCTTCTCGGACTGCAGCCGACGCGGCATCCGCGAATTGGTCGTGTTGAGGGTCTCCCAGAGCTCCGTGGAGACGATCTCGCGCGCCCGCCGGGCGTTCTCGCGTGCGGCGTGCAGCGAGTACGCGATGCTCGAGGAGTTGCCGCGGTCCACCGCCAGGCGCGCCAGGACGTCCTGCCGCTCGACCTTCTCGAGGGCGTCGTCCGGCGGCATCGATCCCATGACGCTGAGCAACGACCGGCACGCGGTGTCCTCGTCGATCCAGGGGTCCTCCAGCAGCAGCTGCAGATGCACGTCGAGGATGCGGGCGGTGCCGTCCGCCCGCTCGATGTAGCGCCCGATCCAGAACAGGCTCTCTGCGATGCGGCTCAGCATGACTCGCACCCCCCGGTCGTCGGCACCGCGGTCTGCTGCTGCTGCTGCTGTTCCTGCTGCTCGGCGCGCGCACGCGGCGCGTCCTGCGGCGAGTGCACGGGCGCGGCCTGCTCGTCGTAGACCACCGGGATCGCCTCGGTCGTGGCCTGATCGGCGACGAGGTCGGCCATGCCGCCACCGCGGCCGTGTCCGTACTCGACGTCGCGGGGCGCCGCCCCTCCCACGATCCAGGTGTCCTTGGAACCGCCGCCCTGGCTGGAGTTGACCACGAGCTGTCCCTCCGGGAGCGCCACGCGTGTGAGCCCCCCGGGGAGCACCCACACGTCGTCGCCGTCGTGGACGGCGAAGGGCCGCAGATCCGCGTGGCGCGGTCGCATGCCGTCCTCGACGAGGGTCGGGATGGTCGAGAGCATCACGACGGGCTGGGCGATCCACCCGCGGGGGTCGGCACGGAGCCGGGCGCGCAGTTTGTCCAGCTCTGCCGGTGAGGCATCCGGGCCCACCACGAGCCCCTTGCCGCCGGAGCCGTCGACGGGCTTGACCACCAGCTCGTCGAGGCGGTCCAGCACCTCCTCGAGGGCGCCGGGATCCTCGAGGCGCCAGGTGTCGACGTTCTTGAGGATCGGCTCTTCGGCGAGGTAGTAGCGGATGAGGTCGGGGACGTACGTGTAGAGCAGCTTGTCGTCGGCGACGCCGTTGCCCACGGCGTTCGCGATCGTCACGTTGCCCAGGCGCGCGGCGAGCATCAGGCCGGGGGCCCCGAGCATCGAATCGGCACGGAACTGCAGCGGGTCGAGGTAGTCGTCGTCCACGCGGCGGTAGATGACGTCCACGCGCTGCGGTCCGCGGGTGGTGCGCATGAACACCTTGCCGCCGGTGCACACGAGGTCCCGTCCCTCCACGAGCTCCACGCCCATGAGGCGGGCGAGCAGGGTGTGCTCGAAGTACGCCGAGTTGTAGACGCCGGGAGTGAGCACCACGACGTTGGGGTCTTCGACACCGGGCGGGGCCGACGCGCGCAGTGCCGCGAGCAGCTTGTTCGGGTAGTCGCCGACGGGCCGCACGCGCATCGAGACGAACAGCTCGGGCAGCGTCTGGGCCATGACCCGGCGGTTGGAGATGACGTAGCTGACACCGGAGGGCACACGCACGTTGTCCTCGAGCACGCGCATCTCGCCGTGCTCGTCGCGGATGAGGTCGATGCCCGACACGTGGATGCGCACACCGTTGGCGGCGTGGATGCCGGCGGCCTGGCGGTAGAAGTACTGCGACGAGGCGATGAGGCCCGCCGGCAGCACGCCGTCGCGCACGCAGTGCTGGTGCCCGTAGGTGTCGTCGAGGAACGCCTCGAGTGCGAGCACACGCTGCTTGACGCCCGCCTCGATGCGCGACCACTCGTCGTAGTCGATGATGCGCGGCACCGCGTCGAGCGGGAACGGCCGCTCCTCGCCGGCGAAGTCGAACGTGACACCCTGGGCGAGGTACGAGCTGGCGAGCGAATCGGTGCGTCCGCGCAGCTCTTCCTGGGTCATCTGCGCCAGCGCCTGATAGAGCTCGCGATAGGCGCGCCGCGAGGCGACCGGGGCACCGGATCCGTCTGGGTGGCCGAACATCTCGTCGAACGCCGGGACGCCCGACGGCGTCTTGCGTGGCGCCAAGATGGAGCCGTAGCCGTCGAACAGATCACCCATGGGATTCACCCTATCCGCGCCGGGTTGCCGCCATGTTTCCGGGTTGCCGACCTTGACACGCAGGCGGCATCCGACCACTCGGGCCCGTTTCTCCGGCCGGATGCCGGTGCGCCGCGAGTCAGCCCAGGGCGACCTTGAGCTGCTCGACCGCCCAGTCCAGCTCGGTCGCGCGGATCACCAGTGGCGGCGCCAGGCGGATGGTCTGCCCGTGCGTGTCCTTGGCCAGCACGCCGCGCAGGAGCAACCGCTCGGCGACCTCCCTGCCGGTGCCGTGCGCGGGGTCGATGTCGACACCCGCCCAGAGCCCGGCGACGCGCACGGCGGTCACCCCGTGGCCGATCAACGGCGTGAGCGCGGCCTCCAGGTGCTCGCCGAGCGCCGCTGCCCGCTGCTGCAGCCTGCCGGTCGCGAGAAGCTCCACCACCCGGCGGCCGACCGCCGCCGCCAGCGGGTTGCCCCCGAAGGTCGACCCGTGCTCGCCGGGGCGCAGCACTCCCAGCACGCCGCGGTCTCCCACGACGGCAGACACCGGCACGATGCCGCCGCCGAGCGCCTTGCCCAGCAGGTACAGGTCGGGCACGACGTCTTCGCGGTCGCAGGCGAACGTGGTGCCGGCGCGGCCGAGGCCGGACTGGATCTCATCGGCGATGAACAGCACGCCGCGCCGGGTGCAGATCTCCCGCACCGCCGCCAGGTAGCCCGCCGGCGGCACGATGACCCCGGCTTCGCCCTGGATCGGCTCCAGCAGAACCGCCGCCGTGGTGTCGTCGATCGCCGCTTCGATCGCCGCGGCATCCCCGTAGGGCACCGAGACGAAACCGGGGGCGTAGGGCCCGAAGTCGTCGTGGGCGACGGGGTCGTCGCTGAATCCGACGATCGTGGTCGTGCGGCCGTGGAAGTTGCCGTCGGCGACGATGACGGTGGCGCTGTCGGCCGGCACGCCCTTGACCCGGTACGCCCACGCACGGGCCACCTTGATGCCGGTCTCGACGGCCTCGGCGCCGGTGTTCATCGGCAGCACCAGATCCTTGCCGCACAGAGCGGCGAGCGCCTCGGCGAACGGTCCGAGCTGGTCGTTGTGGAAGGCGCGGCTGGTGAGGGTCAGTCGGCCGAGCTGAGCGGTGGCGGCAGCGACGAGGTCGGGATGCCGGTGGCCGAAGTTCAGCGCGGAGTAGGCCGAGAGCAGGTCGAGGTAGCGCTTGCCCTCGGTGTCGGTGACCCACGATCCCTCGCCCTCGGCCACGACGACCGGGAGGGGGTGGTAGGTGTGGGCGACGTGGGCGTCCTCGGCGGCGATGATCCGTGCCGCGGTGGGCTCGGTGTGGAGGGGCGAAGCGGGTGCGTCGGTCATGTCAGCTCCTCAGCTCGAGGGTGCAGCACTTGATGCCGCCGCCACCCAGCAGCAGCTCGGACAGGTCGACGGTCACCGGCGTGTAGCCGCGCTCCCGCAGCTGGGCGATGAACCCGTGGGCTCGCGGCGAGACGATGACGTTGCGGCCGTCGCTGGCGGTGTTGAGGCCGAACACCGCCCCGTCGGCGTCGTCCACGAGGATCGCGTCGGGGTAGCGCTCGGCGAGCACGGCCCGCGAAGCGTCGTCGAACGCCGTCGGCAGGTAGGCGATGTTCGCGCGCGGAACGCCTCCCTCGCCCTCCACCGGGTCGAGCACTGCCAGGGCGGTGTCGAGGTGGTAAAAGCGCGGGTCGACGAGTGTCAGGCTCACCACCTCACGACCGAACACGTCGGCGACCTCGCGGTGGCTGGCTCCGTCGGAACGGAAGCCCGTACCGGCGAGCACGGTGTCGCCCACGAGCAGGAAGTCACCCTCCCCCTCCTGCACCTCGACCGGCTCGATGACCTCGAACCCGTTGGCGGCGAACCAGTCCATGAACGCGCGCTCCTCGCCGCGCCGTTCGGCCACGCGGAACCGCACGCCCAGCGCGCGACCTCCGACGACGAAGCCGCCGTTGGCCGTGTAGACCATGTCGGGAAGGCCCGGCACCGGGTCGATCAGCTCGACGTCGTGCCCGAGCCGCACGTACGTGTCGTACAGGTCCTGCCACTGCGACAGCGCGCGCGCGGTGTCGGTGGGTCGCCCCGGTTCCATCCAGGGGTTGATCCGGTAGCTCACGGTGAAGTACTCCGGCCGGCACATGAGGTAGCGGCGGTGCTGGGCGATGCGCTCCGGCGCGGCGGGCTGCGCGCCCGGCTGCGCGCCGGCATCCGTGGCGAGGGTGGTGGGCTGCGTGGACATTGTGCTCCTTCGCGAAGGTGGCGGACGCTGTCCTCCTGGTCCGGTGGCCCAGGCTCCGCCGCGACGGTGCGGCGAGGGCGAGGGGCGATCCGGACACGCCGCGACCATTGTCACACGACGGATGCCGCGCTGCTCGGCGATCCGCGCCGGCGACCGCCCCGCCCTCGGCCGCCGCCGTCAGATGACCGCTTCGCTCCAGGGGTCGGGGTTGCCGAACCGGTGGGCCGTGATGGTGATCGACTGCTCCTGCAGGAACGGGAGCATCTCGAGCCGCCCGGCCGTGGTGACCTCGTTGTCGTAGACGGCCAGGTCGGGGTCGCCGTCCACGGCCGCTCCCAGCGCGCGGTGCAGTGTCGCGATCGACTCGCGAGGGCCGACCAGACGCGCGCGCGAGGGGCGGGCGACGATCTCACCCTCGATCGGGTCGTCGGGCGTCGACTGGCCGACTCCGGTCATGCGCTGCAGCCACTGCTCGTCGGTCTCGAGGAACACCGGCACCCGCAGATCGCCGAGCGTGCGTCTCACCGCGGCGGGCAGTCCCACCGGCGCGCTCAGCGTCATCGGGGTACCCGCGCGGATGCCGGCGATCACCACCCGCAGCACCGCCTGCCAGGTGGCGTCCGCCGTCGCCCGCACCGCGACGCCGTCGACCGGGCGGTAGCGGAAGAGATTGCGCTCCACCCCCAGTTCCGAGACGTCGCGGACGTGGCCGAACTCGCGGTCCCACGCGATCGCATCCGACAGCGCCGCACGGCGCAGCCAGTCGAAACCCTCGTAATCGAGCGTCGGCTGGGAAGCCTCGATGAGGGTCGTAATGCGTGAATCCAGGCCGCGCAGGTGCAGTGTCGACGACTGCGCGCTGCCCGACGACGGCCGCCAGCTGCCGAGGCCGATGAGGTAGTTGGGCCCACCGGCCTTTGCGCCCGCCCCGACGGACGAGCGCTTCCAGCCGCCGAACGGCTGGCGCTGCACGATGGCGCCGGTGATGCCGCGGTTGACGTAGAGGTTTCCCGCCTGCACCCGGTCGAGCCACAGCGCGAGGTCTCCCGGCGCCTGCGTGTACAGCCCGGCGGTGAGGCCGTACGCCACCGCGTTCTGCAGCTCGATGGCCTGCGTCAGCGACGAGGCGTGCATCACGCCGAGCACCGGCCCGAAGAACTCCTCCAGGTGCGTGCGCGAGCCCGGCTGCACGCCCACGCGGATGCCGGGCGTCCACAGCCGTCCGGCGTACTCGGGCGCCACGTCGTCGAGGCGGCGCGGCTCGACGAGCCACTTCTCCCCCTCCTCGAGGGTCGTCAGCGCCCACGCGAGCTTGCCCTCGGGGGCCTGCACGAGCGGCCCGACCTCGGCGCGCGGATCGGTGGGAGGCCCCACACGCAGCGAGCGCGTGGCATCCACCAGTTGGCGGGCGAACCGCTGCGAGCGCCCCACCGGACCGACGAGGATCGCGAGCGAGGCCGCAGAGCACTTCTGTCCGGCGTGGCCGAACGCGCTGCGCACCAGATCGGCGACGGCGAGGTCGAGATCGGCGCTGGGCGTGATGATCATGGCGTTCTTGCCGCTGGTCTCGGCCAGCAGCGGAAGCGCAGGGCGCCAGGAGCGGAACAGCGCCGCGGTCTCCCATGATCCGGTGAGGATGACGCGGTCCACGGCGGGGTGGGAGATGAGCTGGCGGCCGAGTTCGCCCTCCTCGACGTCGACGAGAGCGAGGACGTCTCGCGGAACGCCCGCCGCCCACAGCGCCTCGGCGACCACCGCGGCGCAGCGGCGCGCCTGCGGCGCCGGCTTGAACACGACGCCGGATCCGGCGGCGAGCGCCGCCAGCACCCCGCCGGCGGGGATGGCGACCGGGAAGTTCCAGGGCGGGGCGACGACGGTCACCCGAGCCGGCTCGAACACGGCGCCGCTCACCCGGTCGAGTTCGCGGGCCGTCGCCGCGTAGTAATGCGCGAAGTCCACGGCCTCGCTCACCTCGACGTCGGCCTCGGCGAACACCTTGCCGGTCTCCGAGGCGGCGACCTCGATGAGCTCCGCACGGCGGGCCTCGAGCGCACGTCCTGCGGCGATGAGCACGGCGGCGCGATCGGCGGCGGCGAGCGCCCCCCACGGTCCGGCCGCCTCGGCGACCGTCGCCATCACGCGCTCCAGCGAGCCGACGTCGGTGAGGCGGGCGGCGTCGAGCGTGGCATCTCCCGCGGCGCTGACCTCGATGCGCTCCAGCACCGAGCTCGCCCACGCGCGGTTGACCGCGACGGCCGGGTCGGTGTCGGCGGCGTTGCGGAAGCCGGGCGCCCCGAGTGCCCGGCGGGTCTCGCGCGGGGCGAACACCGCCGTCTCGACGAACTCCTCCCCGCCGAACCGCAGCGCCTCGGCGATCGGCTCCATCGGCGTGGTGTCGTCCGGCCCGCCGCCGCGGGCGATGCCGAGCACTGCTTGGGTCAGTCCTCCCTCTTCGGCGCCATCGCGGCCGGGGGCATCGCGCAGGATGCTGCGCAGGCGCGGCACGGGATCCACGGTGCGGTCCTGCACCCGGTGCGGCCCGATGTCGAGGGTGGGGTCCGCGCTGCGGTCGAGGGAGTCCAGGAACCGATCGCGCTCCCGGTCGAACAGCGACGCGTCGTCGGCGAGCTCGAACGCGGCGGAGAGGAAGTTCTCGCTCGAGGCGTTCTCCTCCAGCCGGCGCACGAGATAGCTGATGGCCACATCGAACTCGTCGGGCCGTACGACCGGCACGTAGAGCAGCACGGGTCCAACCTCGCGGGCGACGGCCTGCACCTGGCCCTGCGCCATGCCCAGCAGCATCTCGACGTCGACGTCGGCGCGCACCCCCCGCTCACCGGCGAGCAGCCACGCATAGGCGATGTCGAAGAGGTTGTGCCCGGCCACTCCCAGGCGCACCGCAGCCGTGCGGTCCGGGTGCAGGGCCCAGTCGAGGCAGCGCAGGTAGTTGGCGTCGGTGTCGAGCTTGCTGTCGTACGTGGCGAGCGGCCAGTCGTGCATCGTGGCATCCACCCGCTCCATCGCGAGGTTCGCCCCCTTGACCAGGCGCACCTTGATGCGGGCGCCACCCGCTCCCACCCGCTCGCGCGCCCACGCCGTGAGCTCCTGCAGCGCGGGGAGCGCATCGGGCAGGTACGCCTGCAGCACGATGCCGGCTTCGAGCCCCTGCAGCCGCTCGTCCTCGAGCAGGCGGGTGAACACCGCGATGGTCAGGTCGAGGTCGCGGTACTCCTCCATATCGAGGTTGATGAACGTGCCGTCCTCGGCCGCGGAGAGGTACAGCGGCAGCAGACGCTCGACGACCGTCTCGACGGTCTGCTCGAAGGCCCACATCGAGATGCGCGGGGTGATCGCCGAGACCTTCACCGAGACGTAGTCGACGTCGTCCCGGCGGATCAGCTCGTGGATGCCGTCGCGCCGGCGGCCCGCCTCGCCCTCGCCGAGCACGGCCTCGCCGAGCAGGTTCAGGTTCAGTCGCGCCCCGCTCTCGCGGATGCGGGCGATGGCTTTGCCGAGCTTGTCGGGACGCGCGTCGACGACCAGGTGCCCCACCATCTCGCGCAGCACGCGCCGGGCGATGGGGACGACGGGGCTCGGCAGCACCGGCGCGACCGCGCCGCCTGCCCGCACCGCCGTGCGCAGATACCACGGGAGGAACTGCGGAACCAGGGGAGCGATGCGGCCCAGCTGCGATGCCGCGGCGGACAGGCTTTCCGGCCGCATCACCCCGTCGACGAAGCCGATCGTGAACGGCAGCCCCTGCGGGTCCTTCAGCACACCGGCCAGTCGTGCGGCGGCGGGATCGACATCGGCGGCGGCGGCTTCGCGCACCCAGCGCTGGGCGAGCTCCACTGCTTCCTCGGCCAAGGGGTGGATGTCCGAGCGCTGCCGGTCCTCGTAGGTCTGCGACATGCGCCCAGCCTAGGTCCGCGCTGCCGTCGCGGGGCGGTTGCCGAGCCGCGTCGCGGCGGTCAGGACCAGACGCTGGGGGCGGGGCTCTTCGTCGACGGCAGAGCGGATGCCGCGGCCCAGTCGACGACCCACGGTTCGAGAGGCGGCAGATTGTCGGGGCGGTGCAGAGCCTCGAACAGCTCCTCCATCGGCACGAGCCCTCCCCCGCGCTTCAGGAAGCGGGCGCGCACCAGCATCTCGGCATAGATCTCCCCGTCGACGACGGCGCGGTGCACCATGTACACCGCCTTGTCATCGTGACCGTGCAGGCGCGACTCGACCGTGAAGCGCTGCCACAGCCCGAGCGACTTGCGGAATGAGATGGTCTCGCTGGCGACCACGGCGTACCAGCCCTGCTTGTTCACCAGATCCCACACTCCGGTGCGGATGAGCAGGTCGAACCGGCCGAGGTCGAACAGCGACGCGTAGCGGCCGTTGTTCATGTGACCGAGCAGGTCGATGTCGGTGGGCAGGGTGCGCAGCCGCACGCGTCCGACCGCGGTCGGATCGATCCGCCCCTTGCGGCGCAGTGCCCGCTTCGCGCGCAGGATCGTCAGAAGGGTCCGCCACCATACGTTCACGAAGCGCGATGGTAGTGCGCCTGGCAGCCCACGTCGCAATCGGTGCAGGGCAACCCACAACGACATCAGCGATCGCGCGGCGCTGCCGGGGCGGCCGACCGCGCGAACCCGTCTCGCCGTCACGCCCCGACACCGGCCGTCGCGCGGATTTCGCGGGGGCCCGCGCCCCGCGTAGAGTGCCCGCATGGATGCAGAGACCCAGACCGACATCGTCGTCCGTCCGGTCCGCGACGTGGACGCCGAGGCCCTCGGGCGAGTGCACGCCGCCTGCTGGCACGAGACCTACGACCACCTCATCAGCAAGGCCGCCCTCGAGAACGTCTCTCCCCGCCGCCTCGCCGAGCTGTGGACCCACTGGGCCGAGCAGGGCCCCGACTTCCGCATGCACGCCGCGCTCGCCGACGGCGAGATCGTCGGCTTCGTCGGCTCCGGGCCTGCGCGTGACCGCGACGCGCCACGCAACCGCGAGCTGTACTTCATCTACCTTCTCGACGCGTGGCACGGCACCGGCACGGGCCAGCGGCTGTTCGACGCAGCCATCCACCCCGACGAGCAGGCCTACCTGTGGGTCGCCGAGGACAACCCGCGCGCGCACCGTTTCTACGAGCGCAATGGCTTCACCCTCGACGGCGCGAGCCACACCGAGCCCTTCCTCGGCGAGATGCTGACCGAAGTCCGCTTCGTCCGCTGAGCGCCGTGCTGCAGGTCTGGGCCCTCGACGGCATCCCCGAGGTCGCCGCGGGGGATGACCTCGTCTCCCTCATCGCGGATGCCGCGGCCGGCGACCTCGCCGACGGCGACATCCTCGTGGTCACCTCCAAGATCGTGTCCAAGGCAGAAGGACGCATGATCCGCGCCGACGACCGAGAGGACGCGATCACCGCCGAGACGGTGCGGCTGGTGGCCTCGCGCACCTCGGCATCCGGTCATGTCACCCGCATCGTCGAGAACCGGCTCGGCATCGTCTCCGCCGCCGCCGGCGTCGATGCCTCGAACACCCCGCACGGCACGGTGCTGCTGCTGCCGGTGGATCCCGACGCCTCGGCCCGCGCTATCGCGGCAGGACTCCGCGAACGACTGGGCGCGCACGTGGGAATCATCGTCTCCGACACCCTCGGCCGCGCGTGGCGGGAGGGGCAGACCGACCATGCGATCGGCGCCGCCGGCGTCACGGTGATGGAGGACCTCCGCGGGCAGACCGATGCCGAGGGCCGTCCGCTCGTCGTGACGATGCCCTGCGTCGCCGACGAACTGGCCGCGGCCGCCGACCTCGTGAAAGGCAAGGCATCACGGCGTCCCGTGGCGGTGGTGCGGGGGCGCGCCGACCTCGTCGGTGCGCTGGATCTTCCGGGAGCGCGGTCGATCGTGCGCCCCGCCGAGCGCGACTTCTTCCACCTGGGCGCCGACGAGGCCCACGCGCAGGGCTACGCCGCGGGCTTCGCGGCGGGCACCGCCGCGCGCTGAGCACCAGAGCCCGACCCCGCCGCTGTCCCACCGAGCGCCGAACCCGCTTGACTCCGTACCCGCCTGACTCCGTATCCGCCTGACTCCGTTTCGGGAGCCGATACGCGACCCAAACCCCGCCGCACCCCCGTTCGGGAACCGATACGCGACCCAAACCCCGCCTGCCCGCGCGGCACCGGGTTCGGGAACCGATACGCGACCCAAACCCCGCCACACCCCCGTTCGGGAACCGATACGCGACCCGAAGCGCCGCGAGCGCCCGCGGCACCGGGTTCGGGAACCGATACGCGACCCAAACCCCGCCTGCCCGCGCGGCACCGGGTTCGGGAACCGATACGCGACCCAAACCCCGCCACACCCCGTTCGGGAACCGATACGCGACCCAAACCCCGTCGCAGCCGGGTTCGGGAACCGACACGCGACCCAAACCCCCGGCGCCCCCGCGGCCCGGACCCGCGCGTCGGGGCGCCAGCCCCTCCCCCACGCGGCCGCGAACCCCTAGGCTGACGCGCCATGAGCACCATCAGCGTCGTGATCCCCTCCCGCGATGATGCGCGCATGCTGCGGCACTGCCTCGCCGCACTCGCTGTGCAGACCCGCAAGCCCGACGAGGTCATCGTCGTCGACAACGGCTCCAGCGATGACACCGCGGCGGTCGCCCGCGCCGCCGGTGCCCGCGTGGTCGACGAGCCGCGCCCCGGCGTGCTGCGCGCAACGGCCGCCGGATTCGACGCGGCCGAGGGCGACATCATCGGGCGACTGGATGCCGACTCCATCCCGTCCCGCGAGTGGATCGCGCGCCTGGAGCAGCGGTTCGACGACGACCCGACGCTCACCGGCATCACGGGCACCGGCCGGTTCTACGGCGGCACCTGGCCGCGGCGCGTGCTCGGCCGATACGCCTACCTGGGCGGCTACTTCTGGTCGATGCGGCTGGTGATGGGGCACGTGCCGGTGTTCGGGTCGAACTTCGCGCTGCGGCGCGAGGCGTGGCAGACGCTGCGCCCCCACCTGCACATGGACGACCCGAGGATGCACGACGACCTCGAGATCAGCTTCGCGCTGCAGCCCGACATGGGCGTGGAGTTCGACCGCGAGCTGCGAGTCGGGGTCTCCGCCCGCCCGTTCGATTCGATGGCGGGCTTCCGCCGACGCGTCAACTGGGCGTTCCACGGCCTCGCGGTCAACCTGTCCGAGGAGAGCATCGCTGAGCGTCAGTGGCGGTGCGCCGCGGGGCGACGGGAACGGCGGCGCCTGCAGCGCGACCCGCGCCGGGCGTCGCAGTCCGTCACGCGGAGATCATCGCCAGCATCGCTTCGGTGACCTGATTCGGCGCCGATTCGCACGGGCTGTGCCCGGTGTGGATCACGAGCAGCGTCGCTCCCAGCCGCCGGGCGAACTCGTCGTGGGCTTCGACCGGCCAGACGTCGCCGCTCCCGGCGACCACCAGCACGGGCAGTCCGGTCGCCCGCAGCGCGTCGGCCACGGCCGGCGTGTGCTTCATGAGCCCGAAGATGTCCTCGACGCTCGCACGCCGGGTGAGGGCGAACCGCGCCCTCACGAAGACGGCGCGGTCACGCGGCGCGCGGTGCACGTTGTTGCGCACCGCCCACATCATCAGCCGCGCCTCGACCGAAGCGGGCACCAGGCCGGTGATGGGGCCGAGGATCCGGAAGGACCGCAGCGCCTGCCCGGCCACCGGAGGAGAGGAAAGCAGCGTCAGGCTGGCGAACAGCTCCGGGTAGCGCGCTGCGGCGATCGAGGCGACGGTGCCGGCGAACGAGTAGCCGAGCACATGCGCCGGCGTGGCGGCGGAGCGCAGCACCGCAACCAGGTCGTCGACGAACAGGTCGAGCGTGTAGTGGCGCTGCGGCGGTTCGAGGTTCTCCGGCCCGGCCGCGCACGACTCGTACTGCCCCGCCATGTCGTAGGACTCCGCACGATAGCCGGCCGCCGCGAGCAGCGGCATCATGCGGACGAAGTCCTCCTTCGACCCGGTGACCCCGGGAACGAGCACGACCCGCTGGCCGCCGCTCGGCCCCATCGACACCCGCGCGAGCGATCCGCTCGGCGCCAGCACGCGATCGCGCTCCGCCCCCGGTGGGAACCGGCTCCAGTCGATGGGCGTCAGCGCGGCATCCGCCGCCGCGGCGCGACCCATCACGCCCTGCGCTCTGCCGCTCCCGGATCCGAGGCCCACGGGGGCATCATAGGGCGGCTCCCGGATCAGCGGTGCTGGAATCGCGGCGCGCGCTTGTCACGGAACGCCGCCATCCCCTCTTTCTGATCCTCCAGCGCGAACAGCGAGGTGAACACCGCCTTCTCGAGCCGCAGCCCCTCCGCCAGCGGCGTCTCCTGGGCTGCCCGCAGGGTCTGCTTGGCCGCGTAGACCACCGGCAGCGACTTGGCGGCGATCGCCTCCGCGGTCTTCGCGGCCTCGTCGAGCAGGTCGGATGCCGGCACGACACGTGACACCAGACCGGAGCGCTCCGCCTCCGCGGCATCCATCATGCGCCCGGTGAGCACGAGCTCGGCGGCCTTGTACGCGCCGATCGCGCGGGTCAGACGCTGCGTGCCGCCGATGCCGGGGATGACGCCGAGGTTGATCTCCGGCTGGCCGAAGCGCGCGGTGTCGGCGGCGAGGATGACGTCGCACATCATCGCCAGCTCGCATCCGCCGCCGAGAGCGAACCCGGCGACCGCGGCGACGACGGGGGTGCGCAGGCGAGCGAACTCCTCGAGGCCCGCGAAGGGGTTGCGCATCGCCATCTCGTGCGACGACTTGTCGGCCATCTCCTTGATGTCCGCGCCCGCGGCGAATGCCCGCTCGCTGCCGGTCAGCACGATGCAGCCGATCTCGTCGTCGGCATCGAAGGCGGATGCCGCTTCGGCCAGTTCCGCCGCCAGGCGGGAGTTGAGGGCGTTGAGGGCATCGGGGCGGTGGAGGGTGATCCAGCCGACGCGGCCACGGGTCTCGACGATGAGGGTCTCGTAGGGGGTCATGGGTTCATCGTGCCATGCCGCGATGACGCAGCAGCTCGCGCCCGATGATGACGCGCATGATCTCGTTCGTGCCCTCGAGGATCTGGTGCACCCGCAGGTCGCGCACCACCTTCTCGATGCCGTACTCCCGCAGGTAGCCGTAGCCGCCGTGCAGCTGCAGGGCGTCGTTGGCGACGCGGAAGCCGGCGTCGGTGGCGAAGCGCTTGGCCATGGCGCTCCGCGCCGTGGCATCCGACGCACCGGCGTCGAGGGCCGCCGCGGCGTCGCGCACAAGGGTGCGGGCGGCGTGCAGCTCGGTGGCCATGTCGGCGAGGGTGAACACGATCGACTGCTTCTGCGCCAGCTGCTCGCCGAACGCCTCGCGTTGCTGCACGTACGCCACGGTGCGCTCGAGCGCCCACTGCGCGCCGCCGAGGGAGCACGCGGCGATGCCGAGGCGGCCGCCGTCGAGTGCGCCCAGCGCGATGCGGAACCCCTCTCCTTCGGCGCCGATGCGGCCGGATGCCGGCACGCGCACCCCGTCGAGCACGACCTGACGGGTGGGCTGCGCACGCCAGCCCATCTTGTGCTCCTCGGCGCCGAATGACAGGCCGGGAACCCCGGCGGGCACCAGGAACGCCGTGACACCGCGGGCGCCCGCCTGCGCAGGGTCGCCCGCGTCACCGGTGCGAGCCATGACGATGTACACGCCCGCCTCGCCGGCGCCCGAGATGAACTGCTTCACGCCGGTGAGCACGTAGTCGTCGCCGTCGCGCACCGCCGTCGTGGTCAGCGCTGCCGCGTCCGAGCCGACGCCGGGCTCGGTGAGGCAGTAGGAGCCGAAGTCGGTCATCGACACGAGTCCCGGGAGCCACTGCGCCCGCTGCTCGGGTGTGCCGTGGGCGTCGATGATCCCGGCCACCATGTTGTGGATCGACACGTACGCGGCGATCGCCGGGTCGCCTTCGGCGAGGGCCTCGTAGATCGCGGCGGCGTCGGCTCGGCGCAGGCCCGCCCCGCCGACATCCTCGCGGATGCAGATGCCGCCCAGCCCCAGTTCGCCGCCGCGCCGCAGCGACTCACGCGGGAATTCGCCCCGCTCGTCGCGCTCCAGCGCGTAGGGGGCGAGCTCGGCCGCGGTGTACTCGCGGACGGCTTCGAGGATCGCCTCCCGCTCGTCATCGGTGAGCGCGGGCGTGGTCGAGGTCATCGTCGACGTCATCGTCGTTCCATCCTGTTCAGGCTTGTGGCCGAGGCGGGTTGTGAGCGGTGCGAACAGTGTAGTCCGGCGTCCCGCAGCGGCACGGGTGCGGTGCCGGCACGAGGGATGCCGTGGGCGACGGGGGCCGGGGCCCGGCACGGCACGGTGGAGCGCGACGGATGCCGTCGGCGACGGGGCCGGTGCCGTGGCCGGTGCCGTGGCGGGGGCGGGGGCGGGGGCGGAGGCCCGGTACCGGGGGCAGGTGCGAGCGTGCCGCTCCGGCGGGCGCGCGCGTACCGCTGCGAGTCAGCGGGCGTCGGCGAGGTACGCGAGCTGCGCGCGCACGGAGGCTTCGGCGGCGAACCGCACCGCAGGGTCGACGTCGGCGTACACGGCGTCGGCGACGGCCGCGACGAGGTCGGCATTCGTCGCCGGCTCGCGCCCGAGGCGCGAGAGGACGTGCCTCACCTCGGCCAGGCGGCCACGGCGGTGCTCCGCGTACGCGTCGCACACGGCCACGAGGTCGTCGAGCATAGGGCCGTGCGCGGGCAGCACCGGTATCGGGCCGAAGCCGCGCAGCCTGTCGAGGCTGGCCAGGTAGGCGCGCAGCGAGCCGTCGGGTGCGGCGATGATCGTCGTCCCCCGCCCCAGGATGGTGTCACCGGTGAGCATGACGCCGGTGGGGGATGCCGCGTCCGCGTTCGCAGCGGCATCCGCTGCCGGCGCCGCATCGCCGGGCAGATGGAACGAGACGGAATCGGCGGTGTGCCCCGGCGTGGCCACGACGTCGATGACCACGCCCGCCGCCTCGATGCGCTCGCCGTCGCTGAGCGGCGGCGCGTCGATGCACAGCGCCGGGTCGAGCGCCCGCACGGGCGCACCGGTGAGCCGGGCGAGGCGCGGGGCCGCCTCGACGTGGTCGATGTGGTGGTGCGTGAGGAGGATCAGCGCGACCTCGCCCGCCGCCGTCACGGCGCCGAGGTGGCCGGCGTCATCGGGGCCGGGATCCACCACGACGACCGTGCGACTCTGCGGTGCAGCGACCACGAGCGTGTTGGTGCCGTCGAGCGTCATCGGTCCCGCGTTGGGAGCGAGGATCCGGGTGACGTTCCTGGTCCAGCGCTCGGTCACGGCATCCGCCCCGCTATCGTCCGCTGACCGTGCCGAACAGGCGCGCGACCGGCGCGACCACGAGGGGCCGCGCGGCGATCCACGCCCCCGCTGTGACGACGATCGACGCGATGAACAGCCAGAAGCCCGTCCAGTTGTCGGCGTAGGCGTTCGGGTCGACCGAGCCCTGCGCGGCATACATGTGGTTGAGGTTGCGCAGCGCGCCCGTGGACATCACCAGCGCGACGTGCACGGCGATGAACGCGACGAAGTAGATCATCACCGGGAAGTGCAGCGTGCGCGCCCACTCGACCGGGTAGGCCTTGTTCAGCGCCGTGGCGTTCTTCGGCCAGAGCGCGCCCATGCGCCACCCGGTGAGGGCGGCGAGCGGGGCCGCGATGAACACCGTCGCGAAGTAGGCCAGCTGCTGGATCGAGTTGTAGTTGACCCAGCCGTTCTCGGTGGGCCAGTCCAGCGATATGTACTGCAGCACCGCCGACAGCGCGTTGGGGAAGACTTCCCAGCTGGTGGGGATGATGCGCATCCACTGACCGGAAACGAACAGCAGCACCACGAAGATCACACCGTTGGCCAGCCACAGCACGTCGAGGGCCTGGTGCAGCCAGATGGTGAGGCTGGTCTTGCCCTTCTTGTCGCCGCGCGGGGTCCAGAACACCGTCGGGCGCTTCTCGGTGCGCACCTGCAGGCCGGTGCGGATGATCAGCACCATCAGGAAGGCGTTGAAGAAGTGCTGCCATCCCAGCCAGGCCGGGAAGCCGACGGGCGCGGTGTCGGGCAGGTGGTACTCGCCGGGGTAGGTGACGAGGAAGTCCTGCATGAAGTCCAGGCTCAGGAACCACCGCACGAAGAACACCGCCAGCGCGGCGGCGACGAGCAGCCCGCCACCGCCGACGATCACGACACCCGCCCACTGGCCGCGGGTGAACGGGCCGATGCGGCGCGGCTCGGGCTTCGGCGCCGGGCGGACGGTGGCCGCGACGCCGGGCCACACCGTGCGGGGCACGGTGAGCGGCGGGCGCGGCCCGGCCGCGACGGCGGTGGATGCCGCGGCGGCGGGGGTGGCCGTGGCCACCGGGGCGGCGGCGGATGCCGCGGCCGGGGCTGCGGCCGGTGCGCTGGGCGCGGCCGGGGCTGCGGCCGGTGCGCTGG